>NZ_CATKQA010000023.1:0-1737 GCF_949767575.1 Pseudomonas sp. IT-P2
ACAAATCGTGATGCTGTCGGAGCTGGCGGTGAATCAAGTGCTGGATCAACTAGTCCCCACAGAGTAACAATCCAATAGGGCGAGGGTTCACTCTCGCCCTCTACTGCAACGCACATAATTGATCGAACAGGTCGCGCTGTTGAAAACGAGGCATAGAACGCAAGCGATCAAACAACAATCGATCAACCGCCTGTGCGCAAGGGCTGAGCGTGTGGGAAAAGGTCAGGTGAGCCACCCAAGTATGACCACATTGCACAGAACTACACTGACAGTACAATCGCACAAAATCTGTTGACAACTCATCTCTTGAAACTATGCGACCCTTCTGACAACAAAATTTACAGACCACGCGCATAACGGGTTCTCAGAATGATAAAAACCGCTTATCTTACCCAACTCAACCAGAACCCACCATTCAATATATGTGACAAACATCAGAAACTAACGCGCAGACCCAAAGGTCTATATACCGCCTCCGACTTAAGACAATAAACGAAGCGCTTCTTTAAGAGACTGAAAATCAACCTCCTGTTTAGACCCAACAAAAATACCCTGCGGAGTATTCTGTGGAGTCAGTTTCCTGCTTTCTTGATATTCCCATGTAATAGTGGCTTGTGACCTATCAGCCCCTCGCGCAACACCAATAATACGCACTCCGGGTTCTTTAGAAACCATATTGCGGAATTCGTCATCACTAAGGCCTTCAGGAATATCATTCACTATTGTGCTTGACATAACAAAACTCCCACATAGAAATTAAACTCGTACCACTACTTGTGGCGACAATGGATCTAGCTTGTGCAAATCAGGCAAACCAGCCAATACCGCACTGCCTAACTATCAGTTCTAATATTTCTAGCTTTCCTATCGTAAGCAGTTCCCTCTATTTCAAAAAAAACAGCTTGCCCGTTTACCAACGGACCGCCATAAACTACGTCCGCATCTGTAAACTTACATGAATCAGCACCTGGCTCATTTGGCCTAATCGAGCCGACACCGGCTGTACTTAGGTTCGGAACAAATGTAACCTTTCCAGAACTTCTACTAGCCATCACATTTCTCCTTAAATTATTACTTTGTGAAATACTTTCATCCACGGAATAGAGTGAAAGTTTTTATATAGCGCAATTTGATGCTAAACCTTACGCTCAGGCTCAGCACCTGTCAGAAATGACAGTCACTTATACCGCTTTGCTATTAAAACAATCACACTAGTAACATCTCACAAAAAACATCATTTTCTAGGTACTCCATTACACCTTACGATCCGTTCTTAGCTGGCAATTCACCTGCAAAAATAACTGCATAATTGGCCTAATTTCGTTATTCATATACACCCGGTCTATCTTCTCGATATCTCCAAAGCCTGCCGCATTTTCCGGCATGACCCCCGCCAGCGCCGGATTCATACGCCACGCCGCAATCACGTCATTTCGGGTAATGTTCTTGATTCGCTCAAATTCGTCCTTCGTCGCAATGTCTCCCACGGGGATGATCTGAATCGCCTTATCACTGCCACCGGGTATGTTCACAAACAGCGAGCGGAAATTTCCCACCCCCTTGCTGCCGGCGATCTTGGCCTGCAAGGCCTTCTCGTCCTCTTCGGACAGGTTCGGGTCGTTGGTGTAAAACACAAACCCCGCATGCGCGCCGTTATTGAAGTAGCGCCGCCGAAACAACGTCGCAGACTCGTTCAGCAGCAACGCATGCATCCCGCCCAGATAGTCAGGCACACCG
>NZ_CATKQA010000024.1:0-1630 GCF_949767575.1 Pseudomonas sp. IT-P2
TTTGTGGGTGGCGATTTTGTGCGCGTCACCCAAAAGTCAGGGTGAATGGCGCTGCTGCCTGCTCAATGGCACTCACCACATGAGGCGCCTGTTCCCGATATTGTGGATAGCGCGCTAGTACCGCTTCAACCGAGGCAAGCAATCGCTGAATGCGCGCCCTCGGCTGCTCGATCTCACAGGTGTGGGCAAACTCCAGCAATCCCTGTCGCGAGGCAAACATCGACTTGTTGCCCGCCAGATCCAGAGCCAGCACATCCTCCGGAATATAAGCCGTGGTGTTGACGATGTCATAAGCCGGCGCCAGGCGCGCGTCGCGCTGAGTGGGTTCGGAGTAAAGCAATCCAAAGTTTTTCAAATGAGCGTCGCCATTCCCGACAATGCAGCTCAAGGCAACGCCATCGAAAAGTTGATCAAGTGATGCGCGTACATGCTCGGCCGGGCAGTACACACGGATGGCCTTGGCAATTGCCGCATAGCTTTTGCTGTACTTCTGGCTGGCCGACAACCCCATCAACACTGCCATGTCTTCAAAACCGATCGGGTTGAGCTGATCGTCGCGGTCAAAGCGGCGCATGACGAACAGCTTGGCATTATCGGAAATGTAAAACGGCGGAACGGGAATACCCGCTTCTTTCGCCATGGACATACAAAGGAATTCGTTGACTGCCAGACCGGGAAATTCGTCTCGGCCACTTTTGATAATCAAGTCTGAGGTTTTCGAGGTCACGCGGGGTAACGCGGCTTCCTGTTGTTCCGGAACCAGCAATTTTGGCTGAACACCCGAAATGCCTGCTCGCAGAATGTAACGATCCATCAGGCCGGCGAAAATATCTTCCGTGCCGTCCCACGTCAGAATCTCCTCAAGTTTTTCTCCTGGAAATTGTTGTTCTTCCAGCAAGGCATCAACCGTTTCAGAGCGCACTTGAACCCTGCCAATGGGAGAGGTGCTACCGGAGAGCGCCAGCAACAGCATCGGGTCGACATTCACGGTCTTGGCCAGGCGATTACGCAGTTGCTCCAGCACGTAGCCTTCCGGCAGGTTCATCTGAAAAACAGGGTGGAGCTCGCGTCGGCGAAACTCGTCATGCCGCACTGGCATCGACAGACTGATAGCCACATCTGGCAATGCATCGTCGTGATAACGGAACGTGAAGTCCTCGCCATCGCTGAAAAGCCTGCCACTATGCCCCTCAGGCGTACTGACTTTGAGAGAGGTCATTTTCATTCGAATAAATCCCCAAGCTCTTCAAGGGTTGGCATGGCGGCCGGGACGACAGCGAGTTCGCAATCCAGTGCACCGAGCACGCGCGCATAGGCGATCATGCCAACAGAAAGGGTGCCTTTTTCTACGGCGATGACCTTGTATCGTGTCAGCCCGGCGAGGTCGGCAAGCTGAGCTTGGGTCAGGCCTCGGCGAATACGCTTTTCGCGCAACTGGTCGCCAAGGCGAGCGATCAACAAAAAATAATCCATGTGCTGCTACCGGAACATAAATATATGAATGTTACGTTAGCACAACGTTGTGGAAGATGGTGTTTCGTAGGCCTACCGCAGACGTGTGGCAATGATCGCATCAAGGCAATTCAAATTCCCGAACACCCACCTGGTGATGCACGGTTCCTCGTCGGTG
>NZ_CATKQA010000025.1:0-1513 GCF_949767575.1 Pseudomonas sp. IT-P2
GAATGGCACTTACTTAACATGTTTAGCATGCCCGTTCTTCCTTACCTCAGCCCTTGCTGACCGACGTGACTTGGTCAGCAAGGGGTAGGCCTGAGGTCTTCGTTTTATGGCTCGCGGTTCGATACGACCAGGTCGATTTCCAACGCGTCTTTGCGCTATCAGCATCAGTAAGTTCGCCAGACCATCCTCGTCTTCAGGACTCCCATATTGTCGTAGCGCCAGCCATAACTGAAGGCTGTGTTTGAAGCTCAGTTCGCGAGGCAAGCAGTCCGCCAACAGAGCCGATTGGGCCATGAGCATTCGGATCAGATTGTGGGCCAACAGATAGACCCATAACTCCTTGACGGCCATGCCCGGGGTTTTGCAGCTCAACCTTCCAAGGCCCAGCGTGGCCTTGAGATTTCGCAAGTCCAACTCGACATGCCATCGCCCCTTGTACAGCGATTTGAGAGCTGTTTTGGGTGTCTGCTTCGGGCAATGCAAGGTGGTCACCAACGTTTTTCCGCCAGTCTTCAACTCTCGCACTATCAGCCTTTCAGGGGCCTGTTCGTAATATGTTTGACTCATCCAGGGCGGCCTTCTTTCGGGCTTTTTCAATTCGATCAAGTGGTCTTCTGAACCGAGACTTTGGCCCAGACGAAAGTCCGTGCTGCGCCGTCGAGCGCCATATTGTTCGAACACGCCATCGATACCTCGTCGCTGCAACTCGCACAGCAGAAAATAGGTCGCGTAGTAAGCGTCGCCCAACAAGATGTCGCCTGTTTTCAACGTGCCGAGCATGGATCTGAGCAGCGTCTGTTCGTCGCCGCCCTTACCTCGGAAACGTCCAAGTGCGGCATCTAAAACAGCGCCACTGGAGAGGCAAACGAGGCCCACCACTCGACACAACGGAAAACCAAGGCCAACTTTCTGCCCGCGAGATTGCGGATAGGCCCCCTGATTCGCAGCCGTATCGGGCATCGAGACGGTTGTCCCGTCGACAAGACGTACAGGTCGCCCCATCCATCGCCATGAAGGCGGCGCCTGATCACTGATAGACGAACCGGTCTGTCGAACCAGCATGGAAACCATTTCTACCGGCAAGCGTTGCCTGGCCTTACAGAAAGCGCCCGTGCGAGTGCTATTGGGTTTCATGCCGCTACAGGATCGCTTGATGGAGAAATCGTTGACGGCATTCTGGCAGGAACGATCGGCACTCATCGCTTGAGCCAGGAACATCGACAGAGTTTCCGTTGGCGGATACAAACGCTCCCGATGCTCTGGCAGTGCTGACTCAACGCGCTGCAGCAACTCGGGAGCCGTGAGCAGGTTGAAAAAAGCATAGGCATCACAATTCGAAGCATGGCGGCGAAAACGTTGCTGTTGATGCTGGAGAATTTGGCGTCTACGATCCATGTGGGCTGTGTCCTTGGTTTTCTGGTGTGTGTTCGCAACTATCACCGTAGACCAAGGCCAGCCCTTCTTCATTTTTTGCTTTCAGCTCAATCGGTTAGCTGTTAAGTAAGTGCCATTC
>NZ_CATKQA010000026.1:0-1408 GCF_949767575.1 Pseudomonas sp. IT-P2
ACGAGTCGACTGATTTGGCGCTGACCATCCATCCTATCGCCGAGAATGATCCGCGCTTGCCGACACCCAATATCGCCAGCAATACGAGTTCAGAACTGAAGGTTCAAGAACTCACAACAGATGCGCGGATTCTCGCAGCAAAATGGCCGCTGTTCGAGGCTAGGCAACCGATCTGGGTGTCCTGTTCAGGCTTTGACAAGAATGGGGATCCCGTCAACAAAGACGTCAGGTCGGGAGAGCCCAATGATTCACCGGATGGATTGTCGGTGCTCGCGCCGGTTGAGTGGTTGAAAACACTAAAAGATGGAAGTGAGCTGACGATTGCCTGTGCGGTCAATCTGGACGGATCTGCAAATGAAGCTGAAGCAGTGAAATTTCCATTACGGACCTACTCTATCAAAGCATACCCCCTCATTCTATCTGAGGACTTTGATGACAAACCCGCCCAACGAATTCGCGCCGGCGAGAGCATTGACCTCCCGAGCATGACCATCACGTACGATTTCACAACTGGTATTGATGGTTACGCCGGCATTCGAACTCACGACGATTCGCTTGGGACTCCCGCCGTGCCAGGGATGTTAGCCCACCACGCTGTCGCGCCATCCTCATGGGATGATGATCAACAGATCACTTTCAGGTTCAAATCAGCCTACTCTCGAGTCAGATTTGCAAACACCTATCGATACCAAGATGTGGACTATAGATTTTGCGACGATTTTGGACAAGTGGGGTTCATACGCTACACTCATACTAGTGGGAGTGTCCCCCAACATGGCTGGATTGATTTCTCTGCGCCCTCCGGCAGGAAAATCACTTCAATTGAATTCCGAACACGGGGCGGTACTTATCTGGATTACTTTACATTCTGGGTTTGAATACTGCCGGAGGCCTGATCCTGACACGAAGAAAAAAGGGGACGTATTTGAATGGCACTTACTTAACAGCTAACCGATTGAGCTGAATAAAAAAGGGGACGTATTTATTTACCAGCAAATTCGCTCCCACAGAGAAATGCATTCCAGATGTGGGAGCGACGATTCGACCTGCTCGCGAAAGCGACCTCACAAACAACACAGCTCATCGGGCATAAAAAAACCGCCACCGGATTCAACCGGATGGCGGTTTTTTTTTGCTTCATCACCATCAGGAATGAAAAACGGGAGAATGAAAAACGGGACGGATTTATTTACCCAACCCACCCGAAACCGATCCCGCCTCGCCCTACGAATCCCTCGATTCCAGAAAGCTTCACGAAGCCGCCGACCGCGCCCTCGATCACTATCTCTGCCCGCCCGGTTCCACGCCACCACCGCGCAAGACCCGCAGAATGTACGCCGTCACCGCGGACTTCAAAAACGAAGAGCTGCTGGTCGATGCCTGCGAAACCCTTGCTTCAGCCAGAACC
>NZ_CATKQA010000027.1:0-1364 GCF_949767575.1 Pseudomonas sp. IT-P2
GGGACAGATTTATTAAATATAATAAATCCGTCTCCTTTTCTCTAAATAAATCAGCCCCCCTTTTCTCTTTCTCTTTTTTTCTCTCCGACCTAATAACGAATCCACTTTCCTGTAGGTATTAACGCTGGACCAGCGGGATCAACCAAATAAAGCCATTCTGGCTCATGACCAACCGTACCGATCAAAACACCTAACGTTTCAGGATGATCGGGCATCGCACCTGAATGGATTGCACCAACATAACTACCTTCACCGTACGAATTGCGTAACTGATAACGTAATGAACCATCAGCATTATAAATCGCGGCATTGTTTGGGTACCCAAAAAACCATGGAGCCTTGGAGCATTTGAATTTGTTAGGTTTTTGCTCAAACACCACCAACACTCCTGTTCTATCAGGGAGTATGTAGGGAATACCAGCAGCAAGGAATGGGACCTCTTCACCATCCTCAACGACTATAAAAGTCACCATATCTACCACTGGACTAACCTTTACATACTTAAGGTGTTTCATTTCAACTTCAAAATCAGTCTTGCATCCCTGCCAGTCGTAGAACTCTTCAAAAACTGTTCCATCAGCATGGACTATCTCATTCCGAACACAGAAAACAAGATCATTCATTTCAATAACCTCAAGCTATCAACATCAACATCATATAATTCAGGATTTGTCCGAGGAGTTTTATCCATGAAATTAACTTGATGCGCACCACCTGAAAGTCTAACTTTTTGATCTGCGTCCCACATATCACCTGCAGCTCCCTCGCGAACCCCCACTCCCGGCTTCACGGTAAATTCAACCTTGTACAAACTTCCCGTTTTAAACTCGGTAAAAAAAGGGGACAGATTTACAATTAAATAAATCTGTCCCCTTTTTTTATTCCTTTTTTTATTGCCTTTTTTTATTTTTGGCTTTTTATTGGAATTGATCCGTTGAAGTCAAGATCGCCTGATGTAGGTATAAAACTGCTTACTTCTGCACCAACGAACCAATTAAAACGCTAATACTATTCGTAAATCTTGGATGCAAACAATATTTTTGCAAATGTCTGCCAACTAGGGGTGAAGGCTTCCTCATCTCCAGAGTTCATTGCATATAAATTCATTGCTCGAATCCAAGCTTCCATTGCATCCAAAAACCTTTCCAGCGTAGGGTTTTCCCACTCGCCTGAATTCAACTCCAAGTCTTCCTTAAGCCCACAAATAAAATCTGCAAACTCCTCTCTTGTTTTAATATTCTCAATCATTTTATCTAAATCCACAAGTCACCTATTTACAAACCCCACGAACACAAATTATAGAGCCGTTGTTTGGTGTAGTCATCTTCCTTCCAATTTCCTTGAAAACAAAAGGGGACAGATTT
>NZ_CATKQA010000028.1:0-844 GCF_949767575.1 Pseudomonas sp. IT-P2
CTGGAGCAATTCAACACGCACGAAAGCGATGCCCGAATGATGCGCACGCCAAAGGGGGCGCGTGTTGCCTATAACGTGCAAACAGCCGTGGACGCAGAGCACTGTCTGATTTTGCACCATGAGGTGACGCAAGATGGTGACGACCGCAAACAGCTTGAACCCATAGCTAAAGCTGCCAAGGCCGAACTGGGGCAGGACACGCTGACCGTGACGGCCGATATGGGCTACTCAAATGGCCAGCAATTCCAGGCGTGCGAGGAGGCCTCCATTACCGTGTACGTGCCGCCAAATCGAACTTCGAACCCAGGCGGAGAGACATTATTCGAGCGCCAGGACTTTACCTATGACGCTGAACAGGATCGATACCAGTGCCCGGCAGGTCAATGGCTAACCCTGAAACAGCGTTACAAAGGCGACCGGATCTACCAGGCGGCAGTCAGCGACTGCGCTGGATGTGCGCTGAAAGCCCAATGTACAACGGCTCAGCGCCGCTATGTCTCACGCCACGCACAAGAGGAAGCCTTTGAGCGTATGGCACAGCGGATGCAACTGCATCCAGAGATGATGGAGCGACGCAGATCCATCGTGGAGCACCCGTTTGGCAATCTCAAACAATGGCTATTTGGGAACGGGCGGTTCTTGCTACGACAACTTGAAGGGACGAAAGCTGAAATGGCACTGGCCGTGACCGCGTACAACTTCAAGCGGGCGATCAGTGTCCTGGGAGCCAAAAAAATGATGCAACTGATGGGCTGAAGAGCCTTTTTCAGCACAAAAACAAACGCCCCGAATAAGTCGGGGCGTTTGGTCTAAGGCCTGTCAGTGTGTTTTCACACAGTCTGTT
>NZ_CATKQA010000029.1:0-800 GCF_949767575.1 Pseudomonas sp. IT-P2
CCCTCTTCCTTGCTCAGAACGTAAACTTCTGCGGTGAACTTGGTGTGCGGCTTAACCGAACCCGGCTTAACCAGAACCTGACCACGCTCAACGTCGTCACGCTTGGTACCACGCAGCAGAACGCCGCAGTTCTCGCCAGCACGACCTTCGTCCAGCAGCTTGCGGAACATCTCAACACCGGTGCAGGTGGTGGTGGTGGTGTCACGCAGACCAACGATTTCCAGGGCGTCCTGAACGCGAACGATACCGCGCTCGATACGGCCAGTTACAACAGTACCGCGACCCGAGATCGAGAACACGTCTTCGATTGGCATCAGGAACGGCTTGTCGATAGCACGCTCTGGCTCTGGGATGTAGCTGTCCAGAGTTTCCACCAGCTTCTTAACAGCGGTGGTGCCCATTTCGTTGTCGTCTTTGCCTTCCAGCGCCATACGAGCAGAACCGATGATGATCGGAGTGTCGTCGCCTGGGAAGTCATAGGTGGACAGCAGGTCGCGAACTTCCATCTCAACCAGTTCCAGCAGCTCAGCGTCGTCTACCAGGTCAGCCTTGTTCAGGAAAACCACGATGTACGGAACGCCTACCTGACGGGACAGCAGGATGTGCTCACGGGTTTGTGGCATCGGACCATCAGCGGCCGAGCAAACCAGGATCGCGCCGTCCATCTGCGCAGCACCAGTGATCATGTTCTTCACGTAGTCAGCGTGACCTGGGCAGTCAACGTGAGCGTAGTGACGAATGTTCGAGTTGTACTCAACGTGCGCGGTGTTGATGGTGATACCGCGAGCTTTTTCTTCTGG
>NZ_CATKQA010000030.1:0-742 GCF_949767575.1 Pseudomonas sp. IT-P2
CAGACTGTGTGAAAACCTAGCAATCTGTCCGGCCCTTTAAGAAAATGCTCCGTATCGAAAGATACGGAGCATTTTTCGTTATGGCCTACATACAAGGAGAGTCCCGTAGCCAGACCAGCCTGTTCCCGGTCTCGCTGGAGGAACTGATCCCTGAAGATCACCTCGTACGAGTCATCGACCTGTATGTCGCCAAGCTCGATCTGGGCCAGCTCGGTTTTGAGAAAGCTCAGCCCAAGGCCATTGGGCGCCCTGCTTACGACCCCGCCGATCAGCTCAAGCTCTATCTCTATGGCTACTTTCAGCGCATTCGCTCGTCGCGGCGCCTAGAAGCTGAGTGCCAACGCAACATCGAAGTGATGTGGTTGATCAACCGGCTTAAACCCGACTTCAAGACCATCGCCGACTTTCGCAAGAACAACAAAGTAGCTTTCGTTACAACGTGCCGAGCTTTTGTGCAGTTCTGCCGATCCGTCGGCTTGATTGCGGGTGATCTGGTTGCGATCGACGGCAGCAAGTTTCAGGCAGTCGCTTCCTCGCGACGCCACCTGAATTTGAATCAGCTCAAGCGTCAGGAGGAGAAGCTGGATAAGCGGATTGCCCAATACTTGGCTGACCTGGATGCCGCTGATAAAGCAGAGGGCGAGCAAGTGGTCGATCGCACTGCGATCAAGGCGGCACTGGCGAAGCTTGAGGCCAAGCAGCAAGACAACCGTAGTTGCCAAGCTTTGATGAAGTCGATGGG
>NZ_CATKQA010000031.1:0-663 GCF_949767575.1 Pseudomonas sp. IT-P2
GGCAAGGAAATCCTGCAAGGCGAAACAACCGTCAGCCCCACCGTGACGGTGAGCGGCAAGGCAAGCAAAGGGCAGAGTGTGGAGATCTGGGAGGGAAGCGGAACCACCGCCGTGGTCTTGGGTAGGGCGATTGCGGACGTGATAACCGGCATCTGGGAAGAAACGTTCCCGCTGGCATTGGGCCCTCGCCGTTTGGTTGCGAAACGCTTGTACACGGGCGCTCCTCTCTGGAGCAATGATTGGTTGTTAACGGTAGTCGTTGCCGATCCACCGACCCTCACCTCGGTCAAGGGCTCGCCAAGCAATGTGGAAATCCCCGAAGGTCAAACCACCGTCGAAACCAGCGTGACCCTGACCGGCGCCGCCGCCAAAGGCCAGAAGGTCGATGTGCTGCTGGGTAACGTGTCAAAAGGTCAGCCCGTTGCCGATCCAACGACCGGTATCTGGACTCTGACGGTGACCGGCCTGACGACTGCGCCCCAGAGCTTCACCGCCAAGGCGTTGTACGCGCCGGGTGCGACTTCGGCAGCGCGGACCTTCACCGTGACCCCCGCCACGGCGCCGACCCTCACTTCGGTCAAGGGCTCGCCAAGCAATGTGGAAATCGTCAACGGCGGCGTCACCACCGAAACCAGCGTGACCCTGACCGGCGCCGCCGCCAAG
>NZ_CATKQA010000032.1:0-628 GCF_949767575.1 Pseudomonas sp. IT-P2
CGTAAAGAGGACTATCCCGGTGATGACGCGAGCATCATTGATCTGGAAAAACTGGCGGGTAATCCATTGCTGCTGGTCGTGATCACCAAAGACAACCGCTTTGTGGTAGGTGACGAGATTGTGGCGACCTATACCACTACAGGGCAATCCGACCCCGTGGTAGTCCGGGGCAAAGTCGAAGAGGATCCCTTCACTGGGAAACTGCCCTGTTTCCTTGAAGTGCCCAATGACAAGGTCTTCGCTGGCAGCAAGGTGACTGCGAATTATGAATTGCACAGGCCCACAGTTGGTTTGGTGGGGATTTCCAACATGGCTACCGCAACGGTGACAGGGACTGCCCCGGTCAATCTGAATCCACCAACACTGGTGCCACCAGGGACCAACCCCATTGATGTGCTGGCCTACGAAAACGGAGTCACCGTGCGCGTCGAGCACCTGTCAGCATTGCCGGGTGACCAGGCTCGGTTGCTGGAAGTTAACCCGTTACCCGGCGCAGAACCCTTTCCAATACTGACACTCAACCAGAACAAGCGCGCCAACTTTAAACTTGCTCCCGCGTTTCTCGTAAAACGGCGCGGAACAGCCATCAAATTGCTCTGGGAATTGATTCGAGGAGGAAAACCCGAAG
>NZ_CATKQA010000033.1:0-658303 GCF_949767575.1 Pseudomonas sp. IT-P2
CAGGTACAAAAAAAGGCGCGCCACCCGATTGGGTGGCGCGCCTTTTTTATGCCTGCAAATCTTTTCAGCTGCTCAGGGCAGCTGAAAAGCCACCCTTGTGTTGTTTATCATTATCATCTAATAATAAATCTCATTATCGGATGAGCCCAGGATCATGAGTTCTGCCTTGCACGAGCAGCCGTATCTCGAAAGCTGGCGCTGGATGAGTCGCCGGATCCGTTGCGCGATGGATCCCGACGAGCCACGACTGATCGAACACTACCTGGCCGAAGGCCGGTATCTGGCCTGCTGCACGGCGACTTCGCCCTGGATGATCGCTGAAACCTCCTTCCGTCTGCTGCTCGACACGGCCACCGATATCGCGCTGCCGTGGCACTGGCGCAGCCTGTGTCTCGATCAAGCCTGGCGCCCCTTGCGTGAAATGGAGCGCCTCTCGCTGTGCAAGTGCCGGCTCAAGCGCTGGCAAAGCTACACCTGGCAATTGGCGACCTGCGAGTTGCTTCCCTCGATTCCTCTCATAGAACTGGTGCAAGGATTTTCAGATGACCAAGACACGTATTGAGCGCGACAGCATGGGCGAACTGCAGGTGCCGGTGGACGCTCTCTACGGCGCGCAGACCCAGCGCGCAGTGGATAACTTCCCGATCAGCGGCAAGCCGATGCCGACCCAGTTCATCCGCGCCCTGATTCTGGCGAAAGCGGCCGCCGCGCGCGCCAACGTTGAACTCAACCAGCTCAGCGCCGCCCAGGGCAAGGCAATCAGCGATGCCGCCCAAGGGTTGCTGGAAGGCGACTTCATGCGGCATTTCCCGGTGGACATCTTCCAGACCGGTTCCGGCACCAGCTCCAACATGAACGCCAATGAAGTGATTGCCACCCTGGCCAGCCGCTTGCTCGACGAACCGGTGAACGCCAACGACCACGTCAACTGTGGGCAGAGCAGCAACGACATCATTCCTACCACTATCCACGTCAGCGCCGCGCTGGCCCTGCACGAACAACTGCTGCCGGCACTGCTGCACCTGGTGCAAGTGATCGAACGCAAGGCCGAGCAAGTCCATCACCACGTCAAGACTGGCCGCACCCACTTGATGGATGCCATGCCGGTGCGTATGAGTCAGGCGTTGAACGGTTGGGCGCAGCAGCTCAAGGCTAATATCGGTCACCTGCAGGATTTGCTGCCAAGCCTGCAATCCTTGGCTCAGGGCGGTACAGCGGTCGGTACCGGGATCAATGCGCATCCGGAATTTGCTGCGCGGTTCAGCCGCCAGCTCAGCCAGTTGACCAATGTCCAGTTCACCCCTGGCAAGAATCTGTTCGCCCTGATCGGCTCGCAGGACACTGCCGTGGCCGTCTCGGGCCAGCTCAAGGCCACCGCCGTGTCCCTGATGAAAGTCGCCAACGACCTGCGCTGGATGAACTCCGGCCCGCTCGCCGGGCTCGGTGAAATCGAGCTTGAGGGCCTGCAGCCGGGCTCATCGATCATGCCAGGCAAGGTCAATCCGGTGATTCCGGAAGCCACCGCCATGGTAGCTGCGCAAGTGATCGGCAATGACTCGGTGATCACCATCGCCGGTCAATCAGGCAATTTCGAGCTGAACGTGATGCTGCCTATCATTGCCCAGAATCTGCTGAGCAGCATTGAGTTGCTGGCCAACTCCAGCCGTTTGCTGGGTGACAAGGCCATCGCCACCTTCAAGGTCAACGAGTCGCGCCTCAAGGAAGCGCTGTCGCGCAACCCGATTCTGGTGACCGCGCTCAACCCGATCATCGGTTACCAGAAAGCTGCCGAGATTGCCAAGCAGGCCTACAAGCAGGGTCGCGCGGTGATCGACGTTGCGCTGGAACACACCGACCTGTCGCGCAGCCAGCTGGAAGAGTTGCTCAATCCCGAGAAACTCACCGCCGGTGGCGTGTAAGCACCGCAACCGCTTTGGAGGTTCACCATGGAGCACTGGAAACGCACGATCGAACGGGCCAATCGCTGCTTCATCCTGGGCGAGCTGATCGATGCCCGCGAGGCCTACCTGCAAGCATTGGCCCTGGCGCAGGTGTTGTTCGAGCGCTGGGCCGATGCCGACGAAGCGGTGGCGGCTTGCGTCATCTCCCATCACAACCTTGCCGATCTGCACCTGCGCCTGAATCAGCCGGAGGAGAGCGCCGAGTATCTGTGCGCGATTCATCAACGGCTGTTGCAGACCATGCAGGACGAGCGCCTGCGTCCGGCCCTGCGTGAAGCGGCCCTTCGCCAGAGCAGCAAAACCTACGTCGAGCTGCTCAATTTCATCAGCGAACACGGCGAATACCCGCGCACCCAGCGTTTGCTGCACTCGGATACCGGCAACGCGCGCCGAGTGCCTGCCCCACATCACCATGGAGTCCACTGAAATGGCTTTTACCCTGCCAGCCTTGCCTTACGCCTACGACGCACTGGAACCGCACATCGATGCGCAAACCATGGAGATCCACTACACCAAGCATCATCAGACTTACATCAACAACCTGAACGCTGCGGTCGAGGGCACCGAATTCGCGGAATGGCCGGTGGAGAAGCTGGTCGCCAGCGTCCAGCAACTGCCGGAAAAGCTCCGCGCGGCGGTGATCAACCAGGGCGGCGGTCATGCCAACCATTCGCTGTTCTGGGAAGTGATGGTGCCCAACGGCGGTGGCAAACCGGACGGTGCGCTGGCCAGGGCGATCGATGAGCAGCTGGGTGGCCTCGACAGCTTCAAGGACGCCTTCACCAAAGCCGCGTTGACCCGTTTCGGCAGTGGCTGGGCGTGGCTCAGCGTCACGCCCGACAAGAAACTGGTGGTGGAAAGCAGCGGCAACCAGGACAGCCCGCTGATGAACGGCAACACGCCGATTCTCGGGCTCGACGTGTGGGAACACGCGTACTACCTGCGTTATCAGAACCGTCGGCCGGAATACATCAGCGCGTTCTACAACGTGATCAACTGGCCGCAAGTTGCTGCGCGCTATCAGGCCGCGATGGTTTAAGTCCCTATAAAAACAATCCAAGGCTGACTATGGGCACTGAAACACTGGCGATCGGAAGTGGGCGTATGTTTCGTTACGCAATCGGTTCGCTGCTGCTGTTGGCGGGCATGTCCCTGTTGGTCGCACACGGACTCGATTGGCTGAATCTGGAGCCGAGGTTGTCGCGGGCATTGCAGGGCGGCGCGATTTGCGCCCTCGGCACCGCGCTGGGGGCTGTTCCGGTGCTGGTAATCCGCAACATGCCCCAGGCGCTGGGCGATACGCTGTTGGGTTTTGGCGCCGGTGTAATGCTGGCGGCGACCGCGTTTTCACTGATCGTGCCGGGAATCGCCGCCGCCGAAAGTCTGGGACTGAGCCCATGGGGCGCCAGCGGCCTGATTTGCTTCGGCATCATGCTCGGGGCGTTCGGTCTGTATCTGGTTGATCGCCGTGTGTCGGGGGCCTCGCCGGAAATGCTCATCGGCACCGTCGAGCATCCGGTGATTCCGCCACGGATCTGGTTGTTCGTGTTCGCCATCATTGCCCATAACATCCCGGAAGGCATGGCGGTCGGTGTCTCGGCGGGCGGTGGAATGCCTGACGCAGAAAGTCTGGCGATGGGCATTGCCTTGCAGGATGTGCCGGAAGGGCTGGTGATTGCACTGGTGCTGGCCGGCGCCGGGATGTCGCGGGTCAAGGCGTTTTTGATTGGCGCAGCGTCAGGTCTGGTCGAACCGGTATTTGCGCTGCTCTGTGCGTGGCTGGTCAGTCTTGCCGAACTGTTGCTGCCCTTGGGGTTGGCGCTGGCGGCTGGTGCCATGCTGCTGGTGGTGACTCACGAGGTCATCCCCGAGTCGCGACGCAATGGTCACGAGAAGCTGGCCAGTCTGGGATTGCTGATCGGCTTCTGTCTGATGATGGTGATGGATACGGCGTTGGGATGAACCGGGGGAGGGAGCGGGCTACTTCGCCTCAGGCGTTTCAACCGCCTTCGTCGAAGTAGTTGTTGATCAGTGTCACCAGCGCGTCCATGGCTTCCTGTTCCTGGTGACCTTCGGTACTCAGGTGGATTTTGGTGCCCTTGCCCGCAGCGAGCATCATCATCGCCATGATGCTTTTACCGTCAACCGTGGTGTCCGGTGTGCGGCCCACTCTGATCGTGCAATCGGGAAACTGGCCCGCCACTCCGACGAATTTTGCCGATGCGCGGGCGTGCAGGCCCAGCTTGTTGATGATTTCTATTTCCCGAGCAGGCATCGCGTTGTGAATCCTTTAGCTGAGGTCGCGGTGGCGAACCTGGACGTTCTTCAGGGTCTTCTGCAGCGCCTGGCCAAGACGTTCGGTCAGGTAAACGGAACGGTGATGCCCGCCGGTGCAGCCGATGGCAATGGTGACGTAAGCGCGGTTGCTCGCCGCAAAGCGCGGCAACCATTTGTTCAGATACGTATAAATGTCCTGGTACATCTCCTCGACCTCCGGCTGCGCCGCCAGATACTCGGCGACCGGCTGATCGAGACCGGATTGCGCTCGCAGTTCCGGTTTCCAGTACGGGTTCGGCAGGCAGCGAACATCGAACACCAGATCCGCATCCACCGGCATGCCGCGTTTGAAACCGAAGGACTCCACCAGAAACGCGGTCCCCGGCTCCGGCTGGTTCAACAGTCGCAGCTTGATGGTATCGCGCAGTTGGTAGAGGTTCAGATTGGTGGTATTGACCTTCAGATCGGCCAGATCGGCAATCGGGCCCAGCAGGGCGGTTTCGTCGTCGATGGCTTCGGCCAGCGAGCGGTTGGCGTTGCTGAGCGGGTGACGACGACGAGTTTCCGAAAAGCGTTTGAGCAACGTTTCGTCATCGGCGTCGAGGTACAGGACATCGCACTGGATATGCCGGCTGCGCACTTCCTCGAGCAACTCTGGAAAACGTGACAGATGACTCGGCAGGTTGCGGGCGTCGATCGAGACGGCCACCAGCGGCTGGAGCATTTCGGTATGAACCAGCGCACGTTCGGCCAGATCCGGCAGAAGACCTGCCGGCAGGTTATCGATGCAGTAGTAACCGTTGTCCTCAAGGACATCCAGGGCGGTACTTTTACCCGAGCCGGAACGGCCACTGACAATGATCAAGCGCATGGTTACGGCCTGTTCTGTTCTTCCAGTACAACCTGGTACAAGGCTTCGTTGCTAGGCGCGCTACGCAGTCTGTCGCGCACGTCCTTGCGGTCGAGCATGCTGGCGATCTGGCGTAACAGCTCCAGGTGCGCATCGGTGGCGGCTTCCGGCACCAGCAGGACGAAGAGCAGGTCCACGGGCGCGCCGTCGATAGCGTCGAAATCGATAGGGGCATCAAGGTGCATCAGCGCACTGATCGGCGCTTCGCAGCCCTTGAGGCGGCAGTGGGGAATGGCGATGCCGTTGCCAAAACCGGTGGAGCCCAGTTTTTCACGGGCAATCAATGCCTCGAATACATCTTGCATCTCCAGATCCGGAACTTCCCGGGCGATCAGGTTGGCAATTTGTTCCAGGGCTTTCTTTTTACTGCCGCCCGGCACGTTCACCAGGGAACGGCCGGGGGTCAGGATACTTTCAAGTCGGATCATGGGGGTGGGGGTTATCGACCGGTAGCGCCCTGAAGCAGGCTCTGGGTCTTTTCCTTATGCTTTTTGAGTTGTTTATCAAGCTTGTCGGTCAGCGCGTCGATCGCAGCGTACATATCGGTATGTTCCGCGTTTGCGACGACCTCATTGCCGGGAATATGCAGCGTGGCTTCGATTTTCTGCTTCAGTTTTTCGACGCACATCGTGACTTGCACGTTGGTGATCTTGTCGAAATGCCCTTCGAGCTTCTTGAGCTTGAGCTCGATGTACTCGCGCAGAGGCTGGGTAACTTCCAGTTGGTGTCCACTGATGTTGACTTGCATACAGCTTCTCCTTCGTTGCCAGTGCATAAAGCGGCAGGCCGAAGAGCCTGCCACTGGAACGCTGTAACGTGGCTTACATCAACCGCTTGCGTTCGCTCGAAGGCGCGATCCCGAGGGATTCGCGGTACTTGGCGACCGTGCGGCGAGCCACCTGAATGCCTTGTGCCTCCAGTAAACCAGCGATCTTGCTGTCACTCAACGGCTTTTTCTGATTTTCCGCGGCAACCAGTTTCTTGATGATCGCGCGGATCGCCGTGGACGAGCATTCACCGCCCTCGGAGGTGCTCACATGGCTGGAGAAAAAGTATTTCAGCTCATATATGCCCCGTGGGGTATGCATGAATTTTTGCGTGGTTACGCGGGAAATCGTCGACTCGTGCATGCCAACCGCTTCTGCAATGTCGTGCAGGACCAGCGGCTTCATGGCTTCGTCGCCGTACTCCAGAAAACCGCGCTGATGCTCGACGATCTGGGTGGCCACTTTCATCAGGGTTTCGTTGCGGCTTTGCAGGCTCTTGATGAACCAGCGGGCTTCCTGCAACTGATTGCGCATGAAGGTGTTGTCGGCGCTGGTGTCGGCGCGGCGCACGAAACCGGCGTACTGGGCGTTGACCCGCAGGCGCGGCACCGACTCCTGGTTGAGCTCGACCAGCCAGCGCTCGTTGTCCTTGCGCACGATGACGTCAGGCACCACGTATTCGGCTTCGGTGGACTCGATCTGCGAACCGGGGCGCGGGTTGAGGCTCTGCACCAGTTCGATGACCTGACGCAGCTCGTCTTCCTTGAGCTTCATGCGGCGCATCAACTGGCTGTAGTCGCGGCTGCCGAGCAAGTCGATGTAATCGGTGACCAGGCGCTTGGCTTCGGCCAGCCAAGGGGTCTTGGCCGACAGCTGGCGCAATTGCAGCAGCAGGCATTCGCCCAGGTTGCGTGCGCCGATGCCGGCCGGTTCGAATTGCTGGATGCGGTGCAGGACGGCTTCGATCTCGTCCAGCTCGATGTCGAGTTCCGGATCAAAGGCGTCGAGGATTTCTTCGAGGGTTTCGTCCAGGTAGCCCTGATTGTTGATGCAATCGATCAGGGTGACGGCGATCAGGCGATCGGTGTCGGACATCGGTGCCAGGTTCAACTGCCACAGCAGGTGGCTTTGCAGGCTCTCGCCGGCGGAGGTGCGGGTGGTGAAGTCCCACTCGTCATCGTCGCTGCTCGGCAGGCTGCTGGCGCTGGTCTGGTAGACGTCTTCCCAGGCGGTGTCGACGGGCAGTTCGTTGGGGATTCGCTCGTTCCATTCGCCGTCTTCGAGGTTATCGACTGTCGGCGCGGTCTCCTGATAGGAGGGTTCCTGGATCTCGGTGTTGGGCTTCTGTTCGGCGTTGTCGGCCATGGGATCGGAGTTGTCGAAGTCGTCGCCGTCTTCCTGGCGTTCGAGCATCGGATTGGATTCCAGAGCCTCCTGGATTTCCTGTTGCAGATCCAGGGTCGACAATTGGAGCAGGCGGATGGCCTGTTGCAGCTGCGGTGTCATCGTCAGCTGCTGGCCCATTCTCAAGACTAGCGATGGTTTCATGGCAGGGGCTTAACACCTTATTCGCCGGCGCTATGCGCCATCCACTACAGGGCGCCGGAGCGCCAAACTTAAGCAAATTATATGCCTGAAACTGTCGTGTTTGCCTAGAGCGCTGTAACAATAAAAGCGTAGAAAAAAGGCGCTTCAACGTTACAGCACCCGGACGGCTGGTCGGATGCTGTCGCGCTTACAGGCGGAACTCGTGACCCAGATACACTTCCTTGACCAGATCATTGGCGAGGATGGTCGCGGAGTCGCCCTCGGCGATCAACTGGCCGTCATTGACGATGTAGGCGGTTTCGCAGATATCCAGCGTCTCACGGACGTTGTGGTCGGTGATCAATACACCGATACCCTTGGCCTTGAGGTGGTGGATGATCTGCTTGATGTCGCCGACCGAGATCGGGTCGACACCGGCGAACGGTTCGTCGAGCAGGATGAACTTCGGTGCCGTAGCCAGTGCGCGGGCGATCTCCACGCGGCGGCGTTCGCCACCGGACAGGCTCATGCCGAGGTTGTCGCGGATGTGGCTGATATGGAATTCCTGCAGCAGGCTTTCCAACTCCTTGCGACGACCGGCCTTGTCGAGCTCCTGACGGGTCTCAAGGATGGCCATGATGTTGTCGGCTACCGACAGTTTGCGGAAGATCGACGCTTCTTGCGGCAGATAGCCGATACCGGCCTTGGCGCGACCGTGCATCGGCTGATGGCTGACGTCCAGATCGTCGATCAATACGCGACCCTGATCGGCCTGGACCAGGCCGACGATCATGTAGAAGCAGGTGGTCTTGCCGGCGCCGTTCGGGCCGAGCAGGCCGACGATCTGACCGCTGTCGATCGACAGGCTGACGTCGCGCACGACCTGGCGGCTTTTATAGGCCTTGGCCAGGTGCTGAGCTTTCAGAGTTGCCATTACTGGGTTTTCTCGTCGGTTTTCTTCTTCGGCTGGATCACCATGTCGATGCGCGGACGCGCTTCGGTGACCTTGCTGCCAGTGGCTCGACCGGCGCTGGCCAGTTTCTTCACCGTGTCATAGACGATTTTCTCGCCCTGAGTGGTGTTGTTGTCCTTGTCGACGACTTTTGCCTTGTCGATCAATACAACGCGGTTTTGCGCAGCGTGATACTGAATGGTCACACCCCAGCCCTGAACGGGTTTGGTGTCGCCAGCAGTCTGCAACTGTTCGAAGTAGGCGAGGTTGCCCACCGAAGTCACGACGTCGATGTCGCCGTTAGGCGCACGGGTCATGGTCACGGTGTTGCCTTTGACGATCATCGAACCCTGGGTGATGATCACGTCGCCTTTGTAGGTGGCAACGCCGTTCTTGTCGTCCAGCTGGGCATCGTCGGCCTGAATACGGATTGGCTGCTCTTGATCGTTCGGCAGAGCCCAGGCGCTCACGCTTCCCAGTGCTGCGCCCAGACTGAGCAAAATAGGGAGGGTTTTAACGAGCCTCATACTGTCCTCTTACGTTCGATAGCAGGTGTATCCTGCTTTCCTTCAAATACGCTTTCATTCCTACGCCAGTCGATACACCGCCAGCGCCGTCGATTCTAACGGGTTGCTGGGTCTGCGCATATTGCTGCTGCGGGAACACCGTCATGCGAGTGGAGGTGATCAGGGTGTCGCGGTTCTTTTCGTCGGTGCGCTTGACGCGTACCGAGTCGATCAGCTCGACCTCGGTGCCACCGGAGTTCACTTCACCGCGTTCGCTGGTCACGTGCCACGGGAAGTCGGTGCCACGGAACATGTTCAGATCGGGCTTGGTGACCAGTGTAATGTCGGTTGCCTTGACGTGCTCGGCCTTGTCGGACGTCATTTCGTACTGCACTTTGCCGTCTTCGAGGTACTGGATCGTGTGCGTATTGGTCGCGTACCAGTCGATCGGGCTTTCCTCTGCCGAAACCGGCGGTTTGTCGAGGAAGCGTTCCGGGCTGATGTTCCAGTAGCCGACCGCACCGAAAATCGCCGCGATGCAACCGAACAGCAGGATGTTGCGAAACTTTTTGCTAAACATGGTTGGACTCACAGGTACGCGTTGTTGGCAGCGTCGAGGCTGCCTTGGGCGCGCAGGATCAGTTCGCAGAATTCGCGGGCGGCACCTTCGCCGCCACGGGCCTGGGTGACGCCATGGGCGTGCTCGCGCACAAAGGGGGCGGCGTTGGCCACGGCCATGCCCAGCCCCACGCGACGGATCACCGGCAGGTCGGGCAGGTCGTCACCGAGATAGGCGACTTGTTCATAGCTTAGGCCCAGTCGCTCCAGAAGACCGTCGAGAACGACCAGTTTGTCTTCGCGACCCTGAAACAGGTGCGGGATGCCCAGATTTTTTGCTCGACGCTCGACCACCGGAGTCTTGCGACCGCTGATGATGGCAGTCTGTACGCCCGCGTTCATCAGCATCTTGATGCCCTGGCCATCGAGCGTGTTGAAGGTCTTGAATTCACTTCCGTCTTCAAGGAAGTACAGGCGCCCGTCGGTGAGGACGCCGTCGACGTCGAAAACCGCCAGTTTGATGGCCTTGCCGCGTTGCAGCAGATCGGTGCTCATTTACATCACTCCTGCGCGCAGCAGATCGGAGAGGTTGAAGGCGCCGATCGGGCGATCCTCTTCATCTACGACAACCAGCGCGTTGATTCGGTGGTCTTCCATGATTTTCAGGGCTTCGGCCGCGAGCATCTCGGCGCGGGCGGTCTTGCCGTGCACGGTCATCACCTGGTCGATGGTGGCGCTGTGGATATCGATGCTGCGATCCAGGGTGCGACGAAGGTCGCCGTCAGTGAAGATCCCGGCCAGTTTGCCGTCCGCTTCAAGAATGACGGTCATGCCCAGACCCTTGCGAGTCATTTCCATCAGCGCGTCCTTGAGCAGGGTGCCGCGCTGTACCTGTGGCAGCTCATGACCGGCGTGCATGACATTTTCCACTTTCAGCAGCAGGCGTCGGCCCAATGCACCGCCCGGGTGGGAAAAGGCGAAGTCTTCGGCGGTGAAACCGCGCGCTTCCAGCAGTGCCACGGCCAGGGCGTCGCCCATGACCAATGCGGCGGTGGTCGAGGAGGTCGGCGCCAGGTTCAGCGGGCAGGCTTCGTGCTCGACGTGCACGTTGAGATTGACCTCTGCCGCTTTGGCCAGCGGCGACTGTGGGTTGCCGGTGACGCTGATCAGCTGGATGCCCAGGCGCTTGATCAGTGGCAGCAGGGTGACGATTTCGTTGGTGGAGCCGGAGTTCGACAGGGCCAGGATCACGTCGTCACGGGTGATCATGCCCATATCGCCGTGACTGGCCTCGGCCGGGTGTACGAAAAACGCCGGGGTGCCGGTGCTGGCCAGGGTCGCGGCAATCTTGTTGCCGATGTGCCCGGACTTGCCCATGCCGACCACGACAACACGGCCCTTGCTGGCCAGAATCATCTCGCAAGCGCGTACGAAATCGGCGTCGATATGGGGCAACAAGCCTTGTACGGCTTCCACTTCGAGGCGGATGGTGCGTTGTGCCGATTGAATCAGGTCGCTGGTTTGGCTCATGTCAGAAATCGTATAGCCCGATGAAAAGGCGGCGATTATAGCGGTTATGTTGAAAAGCCTCACGCAAGTTCGTCGTGCTTTGTCATTCCTCGTTACCAAATCTCTGCAAATAAGGCGTCAAGCCCTTCAACTCGCAGAATGCGGGCCGGTGCAGGCCTTGGGCGCTTGCCCTTTGCAGTGATATAGTTCGCCGCCAGTTCGGCCTGCCCGGGATGTAGGGGCTTTCCTCAGAAAGCCAGGCGTCCGAGTGAGAGGCTGCATCGCAAGGAGTTTAGATGAGTGCCGATAACGCCTACGCGGTCGAGCTGAAGGGAGTCTCCTTCAAGCGCGGTGCGCGGAGCATTTTCAATAACGTCGATATCCGCATCCCGCGCGGCAAGGTCACCGGCATCATGGGGCCTTCCGGGTGTGGCAAGACCACACTGTTGCGCCTGATGGGCGCCCAGTTGCGGCCATCCAAGGGCGAGGTCTGGGTCAACGGCCAGAACCTGCCGAAGCTGTCGCGCAGCGATCTGTTCGATGCGCGCAAGCACATGGGCGTGCTGTTTCAGAGCGGTGCGCTGTTCACCGATCTCGACGTGTTCGAGAACGTCGCCTTCCCGCTGCGCGTTCATACCGATCTGCCGGACGAGATGATCCGCGACATCGTGCTGCTCAAATTGCAGGCAGTGGGGTTGCGCGGTGCGATCGAGCTGATGCCTGACGAGCTTTCCGGCGGCATGAAGCGCCGGGTCGCCCTGGCCCGGGCCATCGCCCTCGATCCGCAGATCCTCATGTACGACGAACCGTTCGTCGGCCAGGATCCGATCGCCATGGGTGTGCTGGTTCGCCTGATCCGTCTGCTCAACGATGCGCTGGGAATCACCAGCATCGTGGTGTCCCACGACCTCGCCGAAACCGCGAGCATTGCTGACTACATCTATGTGGTCGGTGATGGCCAGGTATTGGGGCAGGGCACGCCGGACGAACTGATGGGCTCGGACGATCCGCGTATCCGCCAGTTCATGACCGGTGAACCCGACGGCCCGGTGCCGTATCACTTTCCAGCGCCGGATTACCGCGCAGATCTTCTGGGGAAGCGCCGCTGATGCGCAGAATTACATTAATGGAGCGTGTGCGTCGTTTCGGCCTCGCCGGAATCGACAGCGTCGCAGTGTTCGGGCGTTCGACCCTGTTCCTGTTTCATGCCCTGCTCGGGCGAGGCGGCATCGGCGGCGGGTTTGGCCTGCTGGTCAAGCAGCTGCATTCCGTCGGCGTGATGTCGCTGGTGATCATCGTGGTGTCCGGGATTTTCATCGGCATGGTACTGGCGCTGCAGGGCTTCAACATTCTGTCGAGTTACGGTTCGGAGCAGGCCGTCGGCCAGATGGTGGCGCTGACCCTGCTGCGTGAGCTGGGGCCGGTGGTGACCGCGCTGTTGTTCGCCGGTCGTGCCGGTTCGGCGCTGACGGCGGAAATCGGCAACATGAAATCCACCGAACAGCTGTCCAGCCTGGAAATGATCGGGGTCGACCCGCTCAAGTACATCATTGCCCCGCGTCTGTGGGCCGGCTTCATTTCCCTGCCGGTGCTGGCGATGATCTTCAGCGTGGTCGGCATCTGGGGCGGTTCGTGGGTCGCCGTTGACTGGCTGGGTGTCTACGAAGGTTCCTACTGGTCGAACATGCAGAACAGCGTGAGCTTCGGTGACGATGTGCTCAACGGCATCATCAAAAGTGCAGTATTCGCTTTTGTCGTCACCTGGATCGCCGTATTTCAAGGCTATGACTGCGAACCCACTTCCGAGGGGATCAGCCGTGCCACCACCAAGACCGTGGTTTACGCCTCGCTGGCAGTACTCGGCCTGGACTTTATTCTGACTGCTTTGATGTTTGGAGATTTCTGATGCAAAACCGCACCCTGGAAATCGGTGTCGGCCTGTTCCTGCTGGCAGGGATCCTGGCTTTGTTGCTGCTGGCCCTGCGGGTCAGTGGCCTGTCTCCGACTTCGACCACCGATACCTACAAGCTTTACGCGTATTTCGACAATATCGCCGGTTTGACGGTCAGAGCCAAAGTGACCATGGCGGGTGTGACCATCGGCAAGGTCACCGCGATCGATCTGGACCGCGACAGCTTCACCGGTCGGGTAACCCTGCAAGTGGACAAAAGCGTCGACAATCTGCCGACCGACTCCACAGCATCTATCCTGACAGCGGGTCTGCTGGGCGAGAAGTACATCGGTATCAGCGTGGGCGGCGAAGACACCCGCCTCAAGGATGGTGGAACCATCCACGACACGCAGTCGTCTCTGGTACTGGAAGACCTGATCGGTAAATTCCTGCTCAATACCGTTAGCAAAGACGCCAAATGAGGAGCTTTTGAATGATCTCTACCTTGCGACGTGGCCTGTTGGTGTTGCTTGCGGCACTGCCGCTGGTGGCTAACGCCGTGGCGGCACAATCGGCGCACGATCTGGTTCAGGACACCACGAACCGGATGCTCGCCGACCTGGCGGCCAATAAAGAGAAGTACAAGCAGGATCCGCAGGATTTCTATACGGCGCTGAACACCATCGTCGGCCCTGTGGTCGATGCCGAAGGTATTTCCAAGAGCATCATGACGGTCAAGTATTCGCGCAAGGCAACCCCGGCGCAGATGAAGACCTTCGAGGAAAACTTCAAGCGCGGTCTGTTCCAGTTCTACGGCAACGCCTTGCTCGAGTACAACAATCAGGGCATTACCGTCGATGCGCCCAAGGATGAATCGGGTGACCGCACCAGTGTCGGCATGACCGTCAAAGGCAACAATGGCGCGATCTACCCTGTGCAGTACACCCTGGAGAAGATCAACGGCGAGTGGAAACTGCGCAATGTGATCATCAACGGCATCAACATCGGCAAGCTGTTCCGTGACCAGTTCGCCGACGCGATGCAACGCAATGGCAACGATCTGGACAAGACCATCAACGGCTGGGCCGGTGAAGTCGCCAAGGCCAAGCAGTCGGCCGAGCAGAACGAGAAGCCTGCCCAATGACCGAGTCGGCCATTCGTCTGGACGAAGCCAGCGAGCTGCAGCTCAGCGGTGTGCTGGATTACCGCACCGGCCCTGACCTGCGCGAGCAGGGCCGGGCGCTGATCAAGTCGTGCACCGCGCCAGCATTGGTGATCGATTGCTCGGCGGTGGAGAAGTCCAGCAGCGTCGGTCTGTCGCTGCTGCTGTGCTTCATTCGCGATGCAAAGGCTGCCGGCAAGGCGGTCAGCATCCGCGGGATGCCTGAAGACATGCGCGAAATTGCTCAGGTCAGCGAACTGACCGAGCTGTTGGCGCAACCCTGAACCCGCATCTATAGAGAAGCCCCCCGTCAGAGTCCTGCGCAGCGGGGTTCGCAGGCGCGGGGCTTTTTTGTATGATGTCCGACCCGTGCGCACAGGGCGCCGATTGAGGTTGAGCATGCAGGCCATAGAAGTGAAGAGCTTCCTTGAAGGAAAGCTGCCAGGAACGCTGGTGGAAGTTGAAGGCGAAGGCTGCAACTTTCAGCTGAACGTGATTAGTGATGAACTGGCGGCGTTGAGCCCGGTCAAGCGTCAGCAAAGCATCTATGCCCATTTGAACCCTTGGATCGCCGATGGCAGCATCCACGCGGTCACTATGAAATTTTTCAGCAGCGCGGCCTGGGCCGAGCGCACCTGAGCCCTAGGGCGTCGAGATTCTTATGGATAAATTGATTATTACCGGTGGCGCTCGTCTTGATGGCGAGATCCGCATCTCCGGGGCGAAGAACTCCGCCCTGCCGATCCTGGCCGCCACCCTGCTGTGCGATGGCCCGGTTACCGTCGGCAACCTGCCGCACCTGCACGACATCACCACCATGATCGAGCTGTTCGGTCGCATGGGCATCGAGCCTGTGATCGACGAGAAGCTCAGCGTCGAAATCGACCCGCGCACCATCAAGACCCTGATCGCTCCGTACGAACTGGTGAAAACCATGCGTGCGTCGATCCTGGTGCTTGGCCCGATGGTTGCGCGCTTCGGTGAAGCCGAAGTTGCACTGCCTGGCGGTTGCGCCATCGGTTCGCGTCCGGTCGACCTGCACATCCGTGGTCTGGAAGCCATGGGCGCGGTCATCGACGTCGAAGGCGGCTACATCAAGGCCAAGGCGCCTGAGGGCGGCCTGCGCGGCGCGCATTTCTTCTTCGATACCGTCAGTGTGACCGGTACCGAAAACATCATGATGGCTGCCGCTCTGGCCAAGGGCCGCAGCGTGTTGCAGAACGCCGCTCGCGAACCTGAAGTGGTCGACCTGGCGAACTTCCTCAACGCCATGGGCGCCAAGGTATCCGGTGCCGGCACCGACACCATCACCATCGACGGCGTCGAGCGTCTGGGGTCGGCTTTCTACAAGGTCATGCCTGACCGAATCGAAACCGGCACCTACCTGGTGGCCGCTGCGGTTACCGGTGGCCGTGTGAAGGTCAAGGACACCGATCCGACCATCCTCGAAGCCGTTCTGGAAAAACTCCGTGAAGCCGGCGCAGAAATCACCTGTGGTGAAGACTGGATCGAGCTGAACATGCACGGCAAGCGCCCGAAAGCGGTCAACGTGCGCACTGCGCCGTACCCGGCGTTCCCGACCGACATGCAGGCGCAGTTCATTTCGCTCAACGCCATTGCCGAAGGCACCGGTGCCGTGATCGAGACGATTTTCGAAAACCGCTTCATGCACGTGTACGAACTGCACCGCATGGGCGCCAAGATCCAGGTCGAAGGCAACACGGCCATCGTCACCGGCACCGAAATCCTCAAGGGCGCGCCGGTCATGGCTACCGACCTACGGGCTTCGGCAAGCCTCGTGATCTCGGCCCTGATGGCTGAAGGCGATACCCTGATCGACCGCATCTACCACATCGACCGTGGTTATGAGTGCATCGAGGAAAAACTGCAGATGCTGGGCGCCAGGATCCGTCGCGTTCCGGGCTAGTCGCTGCATCTGGACACAGGGAAGTGTCCGTTGAATTCGTTTTGATCGGGGGTGGCAACGCCCTCGATGTATGTCCGGCGCCGATTGCGACCGGGCATGAGTACCTTGATAAGGACTGACGTTTCCCATGTTGACCATCGCACTGTCCAAGGGCCGCATCCTTGACGACACCCTGCCGCTTCTCGCCGAAGCGGGCATCGTGCCGACCGAGAATCCGGACAAGAGCCGCAAGCTGATCATCCCCACGACCCAGGAAGACGTTCGCCTGTTGATCGTGCGGGCCACCGACGTGCCGACCTATGTCGAGCATGGCGCGGCCGACCTCGGCGTTGCCGGTAAAGACGTGCTGATGGAATACACCGGTCAGGGCCTGTACGAGCCGCTGGATCTGCAGATTGCCCAGTGCAAGCTGATGACCGCCGGCAAGGTCGGCGCGGTCGAGCCCAAGGGGCGCCTGCGCGTCGCCACCAAATTCGTCAACGTCGCCAAGCGTTACTACGCCGAGCAGGGCCGTCAGGTCGACATCATCAAGCTGTATGGCTCGATGGAGCTGGCGCCACTGATCGGTCTGGCCGACAAGATCATCGACGTGGTCGACACCGGCAACACCCTGCGCGCCAACGGCCTGGAACCCCAGGAACTGATCGCCACGATCAGCTCGCGTCTGGTAGTCAATAAAGCTTCGATGAAAATGCAACACGCCCGAATCCAGGCGTTGATCGACACCCTGCGCAAGGCAGTGGAGTCTCGACACCGCGGCTGATGTACCTGCGCGACGTTAAGTCGCGCCCGTCTATCCGCCTCATAGCCAGAATCTCAGGTGCCCAAGCGGAAACGACTGCTAAGTTAGGGCGCCTGAGTTTTTGCCATTCCTATGAGGCTCTCGCTATGACCGCACCGACTGCAATTCGCCGACTCAACGCTGCTGACCCGGATTTCGCGCATCATCTGGATCATCTGCTGAGCTGGGAAAGTGTGTCTGACGACTCGGTCAATCAGCGAGTGCTGGACATCATCAAGGCTGTGCGCGAGCGCGGTGACGCGGCACTGGTCGAGTTCACCCAGAAATTCGACGGCCTCGAAGTCGCCTCGATGGCGGATCTGATCCTGCCGCGCGAGCGTCTGGAACTGGCCCTGACCCGCATCACCGTGCCGCAACGCGAAGCGCTGGAAAAAGCCGCCGCCCGCGTGCGCAGCTATCACGAAAAACAGAAGCAGGACTCCTGGAGCTACACCGAAGCCGACGGCACCGTGCTGGGTCAGAAGGTCACGCCACTGGATCGCGCCGGTCTGTACGTGCCGGGCGGCAAGGCGTCGTACCCGTCCTCGGTGTTGATGAACGCGATTCCGGCCAAGGTCGCCGGCGTGACCGAAGTGGTCATGGTGGTGCCGACCCCGCGCGGTGAAGTCAACGAACTGGTGCTGGCGGCGGCGTGCATCGCTGGCGTCGACCGCGTGTTCACCATCGGTGGTGCGCAAGCCGTTGCCGCATTGGCCTATGGCACCGAAAGCGTGCCGCAGGTGGACAAGGTCGTTGGTCCGGGCAACATCTACGTCGCCACTGCCAAGCGTCACGTGTTTGGTCAGGTCGGCATCGACATGATCGCCGGCCCGTCGGAGATCCTCGTGGTGTGCGACGGCCAGACCGATCCGGACTGGATCGCCATGGACCTGTTCTCCCAGGCCGAGCACGACGAAGATGCCCAGGCGATCCTGGTCAGCCCGGACGCCGAGTTCCTCGACAAGGTCGCCGCCAGCATCGACAAACTGCTGCCGACCATGGATCGCGCGACCATCATCGAAACTTCGATCAATGGTCGTGGTGCGCTGATTCACGTGCGCGACATGGCCCAGGCCATTGAAGTCGCCAACCGCATCGCCCCGGAACACCTTGAGCTGTCGGTCGCCGACCCGCAGGCCTGGCTGCCGCAGATTCGCCACGCCGGCGCGATCTTCATGGGCCGTCACACCTCCGAAGCGCTGGGCGACTACTGCGCGGGTCCGAATCACGTGCTGCCGACCTCCGGCACTGCGCGTTTTTCCTCGCCGCTGGGCGTGTACGACTTTCAGAAACGCTCGTCGATCATCTTCTGCTCCGAGGCCGGCGCTTCCGAGCTTGGCAAGACTGCATCGATTCTGGCCCGTGGCGAATCGCTGAGCGCCCACGCGCGCAGCGCCGAATACCGCATCAAAGACGAAGTGAAGGGGAACTGAACATGAGTAAATTCTGGAGCCCGTTCGTCAAGAATCTGGTGCCTTACGTGCCGGGCGAGCAGCCGAAGCTGACCCGTCTGGTCAAGCTCAACACCAACGAAAACCCGTACGGCCCGTCACCAAAAGCCCTGGCGGCGATGCAGACCGAACTCAACGACAACCTGCGCCTGTACCCGGACCCGAACAGCGATCTGCTGAAAAACGCCGTCGCCAAGTACTACGGCGTACAAAGCAATCAAGTGTTCCTCGGCAACGGTTCGGACGAAGTGCTGGCGCACATCTTCCACGGTCTGCTGCAACACGATCAGCCGATCCTGTTCCCGGACATCAGCTACAGCTTCTATCCGGTTTACTGCGGCCTTTACGGCATCACGTTCGACGCGGTGCCGCTGGATGCGCAGTTCCAGATCAACCCGGCGGACTACGCCAAGCCGAACGGCGGGATCATCTTCCCCAATCCGAACGCACCAACCGGTTGCCTGCTGGCACTGGAAGCGGTCGAGCAGATTCTCAAGGCCAGCCCGGATTCGGTGGTGGTGGTCGACGAGGCCTATATCGACTTCGGTGGCGAAACCGCGATCAGCCTGGTGGATCGTTACCCGAACCTGCTGGTGACCCAGACCCTGTCCAAGTCCCGTTCGCTGGCGGGCCTGCGGGTCGGTCTGGCGGTCGGCCATCCGGACCTGATCGAGGCGCTGGAGCGGATCAAGAACAGCTTCAACTCCTATCCGATCGATCGTATGGCCAACGTCGGCGCGGCGGCGGCGTTCGAGGATCGCGAATACTTCGACAAGACCTGCGCACTGGTCATCGAGAGTCGCGAATGGATGGTTACCCAGTTGCAGGCCAAGGGCTTTGAAGTGCTGCCGTCAGCGGCCAACTTCATCTTCGCCCGGCATCCGCAACACGATGCGGCAGGGCTGGCGGCCAAACTGCGTGAGCAGGGCGTGATCGTGCGTCACTTCAAGCAGGAACGGATTGCCCAGTTCCTGCGGATCTCGATCGGCACGCCGGAGCAGAATCAGGCGTTGATCGACGGTCTGGGCGACCTCTAAATTTTTATAGAAAATGCAGAGGATTCCGTGTTGCAGGGATAAACATGGAATCCTCTTTAAGAATTATATTTTCTTTTTTTTGTCAGTGCTTTGCGGGTACTGATTAGATCTGAAGGGTAGGCGTTGTATCAATCAGATTGATGCAAAGTCTCTTTCTGATTTACTGCGCTAATTCCACTTGATTTCAAATTTTCCTTCGATTTTTTTGCCACTCCCATCGGTAAAATCAAATGATCCGGAGGCCTCCAGGTTGTGGGAGAACTTTACGGTCACTCGTCCTGTTACTGCACTATAACGCTTGCTGCCATAGTCCAAAGTCCAATTGATGTGGGGTTTGTTCTCGAAATCATCCGTGTAGAGGTAGGTGGACTCTGTATTCGGCTTCGCGCTTTGGGCATACCCGATGAAAATAGCTTCTCCGTTGTTTGTTCCTGCTAGATAACCGCCGTTGTTTTCCGAAAATTCATGCCGCTCTACATTGTTGAAATCTATGGGCGAGCCGCCCTCAATTCGCACAGTAAAGTGGCCGACTTGTTTAACCGAAGCCATGATTTTCATTCCTTTGTAAGGAGCTGTTTTTTAAGAGGCGTTTAATAAACTTGTTGCACTGGTGATGCTAGTTTCATGTGATTCGGTTAGCTACTGTCATAAATGATAGGTTTTTAGAACTTTTTGCGATAATTCTGCACTCAATCAGAGGGAGTCGTGCGCCACTTCAAGCAGGAGCGGATTGCCCAGTTCCTGCGGATCTCGATCGGTACGCCGGAGCAGAATCAGGCGTTGATCGATGGGCTCGGCGATTTATGATTGTTGAATAAGCACAGTTCCCGCTTTGTCGGCGGGGACTGTGCGGATCAGCGGTCATAGCTCTGTTCTTGAACAGACTTATTCGAGACGTTTTTGGGCTTTGAATGTAATTTTTGCAACATCGCCGCTCTCGGAAATCATTTCAATGGTTGCGTCAATACTTCTGTAACCAGTTGAGAATGTTCCGGTGGTCGAGCCGGTTCTAGGATAGTGCAGTTTATTTTCGTACTTTAAAGCCCAGCCAAAATGATGGTCTGTAACGCCGCGTTCGTAAAGCTGTTGAAAGTTATATTGTGTGTTGGCAAGCAGGCTAACGACAAAGACATCATTGTCTGCCCCCCCCCCCCTCGGGTGAGCCGTCAGCCGGTTTTATGTAGTTTGCGGTCATCAAGCCGTTATTGAAGAAAACAATTTTCGACGTAAGCCTTTTACCCTGCCATTCGATGTTGGCCTCTCCGATGTCGAAGCTTGGTTCATCCTTGCTGTCTGGTAGTTTTTTGAAATCGTACGGTTGTTGAGTTGTCATGGTTCTTCCTTTCAGAAACGAAGTTGATGGGATCAAACTCAACTCTCTGTGGCCGAGTTGCGGAAGCTCAACATTAATAGACAGACGAACTGAGCTCACCTGTCATATCTGACAGGTGAGCTAGATTCATTGGTTTGGAAAGTTATCGCGAACGCAATCAAAGGACATTCAGACACATTGCATGTCTGGGTGAGGGGGCGGCGCGAACGCCCCCGCTTTCATAGCCATTTGGGGCGAGTCTTACTCTTCTTTTTCCTTCATCGGTGCCGGCGGCGGACGCAGACCGATCTCGGCGGTCAGCTTCAACTCCTTGCCATTGCGCATCACCTGAATCGTGACCTTGTCGGTCGGCTTGATCCGTGCAACCTGATTCATCGACTTGCGGCCATCACCGGCCGGTTCGCCGTCGATGCTCAGGATCACGTCACCCAGTTGCAGGCCGGCCTTCTGGGCCGGGCCGTCGCGGAAAATCCCCGCCACGACGATTCCCGGACGCCCGGACAGGCCAAACGACTCGGCCAGTTCCTGAGTCAGCGGTTGTACTTCGATGCCGAGCCAGCCGCGAATCACCTGGCCGTGCTCGATGATCGATTTCATCACTTCCATCGCCAGTTTCACCGGGATCGCAAAACCGATGCCCTGGGAGCCGCCGGACTTGGAGAAAATCGCGGTGTTGATGCCGGTGAGGTTGCCGTTGGCGTCGACCAGTGCGCCGCCGGAGTTGCCCGGGTTGATCGCCGCGTCGGTCTGGATGAAGTCTTCGTAGTTGTTCAGGCCCAGCTGATTACGGCCGGTGGCGCTGATGATGCCCATGGTCACGGTCTGGCCGACGCCGAACGGGTTGCCGATGGCCAGTGCGACGTCGCCGATGCGGATGTTGTCGGAGCGGCCGACGGTGATCGACGGCAGGGTTTTCAGGTCGATCTTCAGGACTGCGAGGTCGGTTTCCGGGTCGCTGCCGATCACTCGGGCCAGGGTTTCGCGACCGTCCTTGAGCGCCACGACGATCTGGTCGGCACCGCTGGTGACGTGGTTGTTGGTCAGGATGTAGCCTTCCGGGCTCATGATCACCCCGGAGCCGAGGCTCGATTCCATGCGCTTCTGCTTCGGCGAGTTGTCACCGAAGAAGCGGCGGAACTGCGGGTCTTCGAACAGCGGATGGCTTGGTTTGTTGATGACTTTGGTGGTGTACAGGTTAACCACCGACGGCGCGGCGATGCTCACCGCGTCGGCATAGGACACCGGCCCCTGCTGCACGCTGGTGGTCTGCGGGGCCTGTTGCAGGTTGACGTCGAGGCTCGGAAGCCCGACCCACTGCGGGTAACGCTGAATAATCAACAGAGCGATAAGCACGCCGGCCAACAGCGGCCAGCCGAAAAAACGCAGCGCCTTGAGCATTAAGCACGTCCTGGAAAAGTTGCAGGCGGGGTCAGACCGCCCGTAATGTCGCGCATTATACGAGGCCGCGCGTGCCTCTGAACGGGATATTTAGGAGTCTTTCATGGCCGTCGCCCTGAGCACCCTGGTCGAAGAAGCCGACCGTTACCTTGGCAGTGCGAAAATTGCCGATTATTGCCCCAATGGTCTGCAGGTCGAGGGCCGTCCGCAGGTGATGCGCATCGTCAGTGGTGTCACCGCCAGCCAGGCGTTGCTCGATGCCGCCGTCGAAGCCGAAGCCGATCTGGTGCTGGTGCATCACGGTTATTTCTGGAAGGGCGAGAACCCGTGCATTACCGGCATGAAGCAGCGCCGTTTGAAGACGCTGCTCAAGCACGACATCAGTCTGCTCGGTTATCACCTGCCGCTGGATCTGCACCCGGACGTCGGCAATAACGTGCAACTGGCCCGTCAGCTGGACATCACCGTCGAAGGGCCGCTGGATCCGGACAATCTGAAGATCGTCGGTCTGGTCGGTTCACTGAGCGAGCCGATGACTCCGCGTGACTTCGCTCGCAAAGTGCAGGAAGTCATGGGCCGTGAGCCGCTGCTGGTCGAAGGCAGTGCGATGATCCGCCGTGTTGGCTGGTGCACCGGCGGCGGTCAGGGCTACATCGACAACGCCATCGCTGCCGGCGTCGATCTGTTCCTCAGCGGCGAAGCCTCCGAGCAGACGTTCCACAGCGCCCGGGAAAACGACATCAGCTTCATCGCCGCCGGCCACCACGCCACCGAACGCTATGGCGTGCAGGCGCTGGGCGATTATCTGGCGAAACGTTTTGCGCTGGAGCACATCTTTATCGATTGCCCGAATCCGATCTGAGCGCCCGAACAGGCAGGCATATTCATATACCCTTTCGATCTAGTTGGCGTCCTGATTAGAAGGGGTCGCTGTGCTAGGATTCCCCGCTCGAACACGGCCCGCTGGCCGTTCATAAGAAAGCTTTCGTGAGTAGCCATGGTCGACAAACTGACGCATCTGAAACAGCTGGAGGCGGAAAGCATCCACATCATCCGCGAGGTGGCCGCCGAGTTCGACAACCCGGTGATGCTGTACTCCATCGGTAAAGACTCCGCCGTGATGCTGCATCTGGCACGCAAGGCGTTCTTCCCGGGCAAACTGCCGTTTCCGGTGATGCACGTCGACACCCGCTGGAAATTCCAGGAAATGTACAAGTTCCGCGACAAGATGGTCGAAGAGCTTGGCCTGGACCTCATCACTCACATCAACCCCGATGGCGTGGCGCAGAACATCAACCCGTTCACCCACGGCAGCGCCAAGCACACCGACATCATGAAGACCGAGGGCCTGAAGCAGGCACTCGACAAGCATGGTTTCGACGCCGCTTTCGGCGGTGCCCGTCGCGATGAAGAGAAGTCCCGCGCCAAGGAGCGCGTCTACTCGTTCCGTGACAGCAAACACCGCTGGGACCCGAAGAACCAGCGTCCCGAGCTGTGGAACGTCTACAACGGCAAGGTCAACAAGGGCGAATCCATTCGTGTGTTCCCGCTGTCGAACTGGACCGAGCTGGACATCTGGCAGTACATCTACCTCGAAGGCATCCCGATCGTACCTTTGTACTTCGCCGCCGAACGCGAAGTGATCGAAAAGAACGGCACGCTGATCATGATCGACGACGAGCGCATCCTCGAGCACCTGTCCGATGAGGACAAGGCGCGCATCGTCAAAAAGAAAGTGCGTTTCCGTACCCTTGGCTGCTACCCGTTGACGGGCGCGGTGGAGTCCGAGGCCGAAAGCCTGACGGACATCATTCAGGAAATGCTCCTGACGCGAACTTCCGAGCGCCAGGGCCGGGTCATCGACCACGATGGCGCAGGCTCGATGGAAGACAAGAAACGTCAGGGGTACTTTTAAGCTTCGAGTTACAAGCCGCAAGCTGCAAGTTAAAGGCGGTATGCGTAACTTTGCAGTTTGGTGCTTGCAGACGGTTGCTGTGAGCCGGAATCGGATGGCTCGTAATGGATTTCGAGAAGCTGGTTGTTTGGCAGCGAAGCAAGTGTCTGGCAGTGGGGATCTACAGAGAGTTCGCACGATGTGGGGATTTTGGATTCAAGGACCAAATCACCCGCTCAGCACTTTCAGTGCCTTCCAATATCGCCGAGGGCATGGAGCGTCGTAGTACCAGAGAAAAAATTCATTTTCTTTGGGTTGCGAAAGGCTCTTGTGGGGAGTTGCGAACCCAGGTCCTTATTGCTCGAGACATTGCATATATCGCAGACCCGCTGGCTGAAAACTGGATTATGGAAACTCGCGAGCTTTCTCGAATGCTGGGCGGGTTGATTAACAAAATTTCTGACTAGCTGTACGCCGACAAGCTTGCCGCTTGAAGCTTACAGCTCGGAGCTTGAATGCAATGAGCCACGCATCTGATTTGATCAGCGAGGACATCCTCGCCTACCTGGGCCAGCACGAACGTAAAGAGCTGCTGCGCTTTTTGACCTGCGGTAACGTCGATGACGGCAAGAGCACCCTGATCGGGCGCCTGCTGCACGACTCGAAGATGATCTACGAAGATCACCTCGAAGCCATCACCCGCGACTCGAAGAAAGTCGGCACCACCGGTGACGACATCGACCTGGCATTGCTGGTCGACGGCCTGCAGGCCGAGCGCGAGCAGGGCATCACCATCGATGTCGCCTACCGCTATTTCTCCACCGCCAAGCGCAAATTCATCATCGCCGACACCCCCGGCCATGAGCAGTACACCCGCAACATGGCCACCGGTGCGTCCACCTGTGACCTGGCGATCATCCTGGTCGACGCCCGTTACGGCGTGCAGACCCAGACCCGCCGCCACAGCTTTATCGCATCCCTGTTGGGCATCAAGCACATCGTTGTTGCCATCAACAAGATGGACCTCAAGGGCTTCGATCAGGGCGTGTTCGAGTCGATCAAGGCCGACTACCTGAAGTTCGCCGAAGGCTTGAAGATGAAGCCGACCAGCATGCACTTCGTGCCGATGTCCGCTCTGAAGGGCGACAACGTGGTGAACAAGTCCGAGCGCTCGCCGTGGTACACCGGCCAGTCGCTGATGGAAATCCTCGAGACCGTGGAAGTGGCGGGCGACCGCAACTTCACCGATCTGCGTTTCCCGGTGCAGTACGTCAACCGTCCGAACCTGAACTTCCGCGGTTTCGCCGGCACCCTGGCCAGCGGCATCGTCAAGAAGGGCGACGAGGTCGTGGTGCTGCCGTCGGGCAAGAGCAGCCGCGTGAAATCCATCGTCACTTTCGAAGGTGAACTGGAACACGCCGGCCCTGGCCAGGCCGTGACGCTGACCATGGAAGACGAGATCGACATCTCCCGTGGCGACCTGCTGGTACACGCCGACAACGTTCCGCCAGTGACCGACAGCTTCGAAGCGATGCTGGTATGGATGGCTGAAGAGCCGATGCTGCCGGGCAAGAAATACGACATCAAGCGCGCCACCAGTTACGTGCCGGGCTCCATCGCCAGCATCGTCAACAAGGTCGACGTCAACACCCTCGAAGAGGGCCCGGCGAGCGCGTTGCAGCTCAACGAAATCGGCAAGGTGAAGATCGCGCTCGACGCGCCGATCGCCCTCGACGGTTACGACAGCAACCGCACCACCGGCGCGTTCATCGTCATCGACCGTTTGACCAACGGCACCGTCGGCGCCGGCATGATCGTCGCCCAGCCGGTGACCCACGGTACGGCTACGCATCACGGCAAACTGGCCCATGTAGCGACCGAAGAACGCGCTCAGCGTTTCGGTCAGCAACCGGCTACCGTGCTGTTCAGCGGCCTGTCCGGTGCTGGCAAGAGCACCTTGGCATACGCGGTCGAGCGCAAGCTGTTCGATCTGGGGCGTGCGGTGTTTGTGCTGGATGGCCAGAACCTGCGTCACGATCTCAACAAGGGTCTGCCGCAGGATCGCGCCGGTCGCACCGAGAACTGGCGTCGTGCCGCGCATGTGGCGCGTCAGTTCAACGAAGCGGGTCTGCTGACGCTTGCGGCGTTCGTCGCGCCGAGTGCCGAAGGCCGTGAACAGGCGAAGGATCTGATTGGCAAGGAGCGTCTGCTGACGGTCTATGTCCAGGCCTCGCCGACTGTTTGCGCCGAGCGTGATCCGCAAGGTCTGTATGCTGCGGGTGGCGACAACATTCCGGGCGAATCCTTCCCGTATGATGTGCCGCTGGATGCTGATCTGGTGATCGACACCCAGTCGCTGTCGCTGGATGAAAGCGTCAAGCAGGTGCTGGATCTGCTGCGCAAGCGTGGCGCGATTTAAGCGTTCGCTGCAAAAAGAAAACCCGCAGACAAGTGATTGTCTGCGGGTTTTTTATAGATCGTTCCCACGCTCTGCGTGGGAATGCCTCATTGGACGCTCCGCGTCCGCTTCGACAGGGACGCAGAGCGTGGGAACGATCAGTGCCTCAAGGTGCGAACGATCGATTAGCGGCGATCCGGATATTCGCGGTGCATCTGTTCGAGCAACGCATCCTTGTCTTGCCAAAGCTGGTTGATCCAGCCCTGGAATTGCAGGCGGTATTCGCCGTCCTGGTCGTAGTTTTTGCCGATGAACTGCGGTGGGATTTTCAGTTCTTCGAAGTGCACCACTACGTCTCGGACGTTGCCGCACAACAGATCCCAGAAGCCAGGGCGTCCGCCCGGGTAGTGGATGGTGACGTTGACGATCGATTCCAGCTGTTCGCCCATCGCATCCAGCACGAATGCGATGCCGCCGGCCTTGGGCTTGAGCAGGTATTTGAACGGTGATTGCTGCTGCGCATGCTTGCCTTCGGTAAAGCGTGTGCCCTCGACGAAGTTGAAGATGCCTACCGGATTGTCGCGGAATTTCGCGCAGGTCTTGCGGGTGGTTTCGAGGTCTTTGCCTTTCTTTTCCGGGTGTTTTTCCAGATAGGCTTTTGAATAGCGCTTCATGAACGGGAAGCCCAGTGTCCACCACGCCAGGCCGATGACCGGGACCCAGATCAGTTCCTGCTTGAGAAAGAACTTCAACGGCTGGATGCGTCGGTTGAGCACGTATTGCAGCACCAGGATGTCGACCCAGCTCTGGTGGTTGCTGGTGATCAGGTACGAGTGCTGGTAGTCCAGACCTTGCAGACCGCTGAGGTGCCAGCGGGTGCGGCGCACCAGGTTCATCCAGCCTTTGTTGTTGCTGATCCAGGCTTCGTGGGTGTGGCTCATCAGCCAGCGTGAGGCGCGGCGTGCGAGGTCGAACGGCAGCACTTTGATCAGTGCCACGAGAAACAGGAACGAGCACAGCAGAATCGTGTTCAGCGCCAGCAGCAGCGCGGCGATTACGCCGCGCAGGGTGGCAGGGAGAAAAGCCAGCATCGGGTCAGATATCCAGAGGTCGGTTGGCAGCCTGAATCGCGGTCAGGGCGATGGTGTAGACGATGTCATCGACCTGCGCGCCGCGCGGCAGATCGTTCACCGGTTTGCGCAGGCCTTGCAGCATCGGGCCGAGGCTCACGCAATCGGCGCTGCGCTGCACGGCTTTGTGGGTGGTGTTGCCGGTGTTCAGGTCGGGGAACACGAACACCGTGGCGCGACCGGCCACCTGGCTGTTCGGCGCCAGTTGCCGGGCCACGGTTTCGTTGGCGGCGGCGTCGTACTGCAACGGCCCGTCGATCAGCAGCGAGTGCTGTTGTTCGTGGGCGAGCAGGGTGGCTTCGCGGACTTTCTCGACTTCTTCGCCGGTGGCGGATTCGCCGCTGGAGTAGCTGATCATCGCCACGCGCGGGGTGATGCCGAAGGCGGCGGCCGAGTCGGCGCTTTGCAGGGCGATCTCCGCCAGTTCGCTGGCGCTCGGGTGCGGGTTCATCACGCAGTCGCCGTAGACCAGTACTTCTTCGGGAAACAGCATGAAGAACACCGACGACACCAGCGTGCAGCCCGGCGCCGTCTTGATCAACTGCAAGGCCGGGCGGATGGTGTTGGCGGTGGTGTTGATGACGCCGGAAACCAGCCCGTCGACTTCATCCAGCGCCAGCATCATGGTGCCGATCACCACGGTGTCTTCCAATTGCTGCTCGGCCATCGGCGCGTTGAGGCTTTTGCTCTTGCGCAGGGCGACCATCGGTTCGACGTAGCGCTCACGGATCAGGTCCGGATCGAGAATTTCCAGCCCCGGCGGCAACACGATGCCCTGGGCCCGGGCGACGGCTTCGACGTCCGCCGGTTTGGCCAGCAGCACGCAACGGGCAATCCCGCGCTCCTGACAGATCGCCGCCGCCTGCACGGTGAACGGCTCGCTGCCTTCGGGCAGGACGATGCGTTTGTTGGCGGCCTGCGCGCGTTGAATCAATTGATAGCGGAACACCGCCGGCGACAGGCGCATTTCCCGTGGCGTGCCACAGCGCTGGTGCAGCCAGTTGGCATCGAGGTGACTGGCGACGAAGTCGGTAATGATCTCCGCACGTTCGCGGTCATCGACGGGGATTTCCTTGTTCAGGCCGTTGAGCAGGTTGGCGGTGTCGTAGGAGCCGGTGCTCACCGACAGCACCGGCAAGCCAGCCTGCAACGCGCCACGGCACAGGTCCATGATGCGCGGATCGGGCAGGGTGTCGCTGGTCAGCAGCAGGCCGGCCAGCGGTACGCCGTTGATGGCCGCGAGGCTGACGGCGAGGATGATGTCGTCGCGATCGCCAGGGGTTACCACCAGCACGCCGGGCTTGAGCAGATCCACGGTGTTGCGCATGGTGCGCGCGCAAATGATGGTCTTGGTCATGCGCCGGGTTTCGTAGTCGCCGGCGTTGAGCACCTGGGCGCCCATCAGGTCGGCGACGTCGCGGGTGCGCGGGGCGTTGAGTTCAGGCTGGAACGGAATGCAGCCGAGCAGACGGAAATCCCCCGTGCGCAGCAATGGCGAATGCTCTTTCAGACGCGCGGCGAAGGCGTCCATGCTTTCGTCGGTCTTGACCTTGTTGAGGATCACGCCGAGGACTTTCGGGTCTTTCGGCCCACCGAACAACTGCGCCTGCAACTCGACGCGGCCGGACAGCTCGGTCAGCACTTCGTTTTCCGGGGCCGAGACCAGAATCACCTCGGCATCGAGGCTCTTGGCCAGGTGCAGGTTGACCCGCGCGGCGTAGCTGGCGCTGCGGGTCGGCACCATGCCTTCGACGACCAGCACGTCTTTGCCGATGGCGGCCTGCTGGTAGAGGGTGATGATTTCTTCGAGCAACTCGTCGAGCTGGCCGTCGCCGAGCATCCGCTCGACGTGGGCCAGGCCCAGTGGCTGCGGCGGTTTCAGGCCGTGGGTGCGGGCCACCAGCTCGGTGGAGCGCTCAGGGCCGGTGTCGCCCGGATGCGGCTGGGCAATCGGTTTGAAGAAGCCGACTTTCAGCCCGGCCCGCTCCAGCGTACGCACCAGCCCGAGGCTGATGGAGGTCAGACCCACACCAAAGTCGGTGGGCGCGATAAAAAAAGTTTGCATGCGGATTCTCTAAGGGTGCATGGCAATGGCGATCGTCTCTGTGTGCCGATCTGCCGCAATTCAGTCGCCAAGGTTATCGCTAACCGAGCCTTGTGCGCACCAACCGCAAGCAAAGGGTTGGCCTATTTTTTCAATACGTTGAGCGGCGTCCAGCACCCACGCCCGGGACTGCCAGGGCGGGAGGTGGCGCAGGTGCTGGGTGTGGCCGCAGGAGAGCTCGGCGACCCAGTGGCCGTCCTCATCCTGATGGAATCCGCTGACCGTCACGGGCGCCAATCCGTCCCGTCTGTCCGGGTTCTGTTCGCTTTCGGGCAAATCCTTGTTTAGACTTGTCCGTTCTTCATTCTTATGCAAAAGGTCTCGCCCCATGCTGATCGCCGCCAATAAGGCTGTCTCCATCGACTATACCCTGACCAACGACGCTGGTGAGGTCATCGACAGCTCCGCCGGCGGCGCTCCGCTGGTCTACCTGCATGGCGCAGGCAACATCATCCCGGGCCTGGAAAAAGCCCTGGAAGGTAAAGAAGTCGGCAACGAGCTGGACGTTTCCGTCGAGCCGGAAGATGCCTACGGCGAATACGCCGCCGAACTGGTCAGCACCCTGAGCCGCAGCATGTTCGAAGGCGTTGACGAGCTGGAAGTCGGCATGCAGTTCCACGCTTCGGCGCCGGACGGCCAGATGCAGATCGTCACCATTCGTGACCTGGACGGCGACGACGTCACTGTCGACGGCAACCACCCGCTGGCCGGTCAGCGCCTGAACTTCAAAGTGAAGGTCGTTGCCATCCGTGATGCCAGCCAGGAAGAAATCGCTCATGGTCACGTCCATGGCGAAGGTGGCCATCACCACTGATTTTCTGCGCTAAGCTTTCGAGTACTGGAGAGGCGCCCGAGGGCGCCTTTTTAGTCCGCGGCTGTCCTTGGTGGTCTCGCCAAGTGGCTGTTTCGAGTAGAAAACGGGAATCTGGAGTTCGTCATGAGTGCTTTTCACGACCTTAAGTTGACAGCCCTGGATGGCCAGGAGCTACCGCTGGCACCCTTCAAGGGCCAAGTCGTGCTGGTGGTCAACGTCGCCTCCAAATGCGGCTTGACCCCACAGTACGCGGCACTGGAAAACCTTTATCAGCAATACAAAGGCAAAGGCTTCAGTGTGCTGGGCCTGCCGTGCAACCAGTTTGCCGGCCAGGAACCGGGCAGTGAGCAGGAGATCCAGGAATTCTGCAGCCTCAACTATGGCGTGAGTTTTCCATTGTCGAAAAAGCTCGAAGTCAACGGTCACGACCGCCATCAGCTGTACCGTCTGCTGGCGGGCGAGGGCGCGGAGTTTCCCGGTGACATCACCTGGAATTTCGAGAAATTCCTGCTCGGCAAGGACGGTCGGGTGCTGGCGCGATTCTCGCCGCGCACGGCGCCGGATGATCCTTCGGTGATCACGGCGATTGAAAAAGCCCTGAGCTGAAGCACAAAAATCGCAGCCATCGAGCTGCGATTTTTTTCGCCTGCCTTTTGACCCTTAATCATTCAGATCAATAGTGCTATCGGCTGGGTGGAACTAAACATATTATCGCCGTCATATGAATCGCATGCCCGTCGATCAACTTTTCGTGGAGCCTCCCATGCCCGTGCAAGCCCTGTTCAAACCGTTCCAGCTCGGTGCCCTCGAACTGCCGACCCGCGTGGTCATGGCACCGATGACCCGTTCGTTTTCCCCGGGTGGCGTCCCCAATTCCAAAGTGATCGAGTACTACCGTCGCCGCGCGGCGGCCGGCGTCGGTCTGATCATCACCGAAGGCACTACCGTCGGCCATCAGGCTTCCAACGGTTACCCGAACGTGCCGCACTTCTACGGTGAAGCCGCGCTGGCCGGTTGGAAAAAAGTCGTGGAAGCGGTACACGCCGAAGGCGGCAAAATCGTTCCGCAACTGTGGCACGTCGGCAATGTGCGCCGTCTGGGCACCGAGCCGGACGCGAGCGTGCCGGGTTATGGCCCGTCGGAAAAACTCAAGGACGGTCAGGTCGTCGTACACGGCATGACCAAACAGGACATTCAGGACGTGATCGCCGCCTTCGCCCAAGCGGCGAAAGATGCCCAGAGCATCGGCATGGACGGCGTGGAAATCCACGGCGCCCACGGTTACCTGATCGACCAGTTCTTCTGGGAGGGCAGCAACCAGCGCACCGACGAATACGGTGGCAGCCTGGCCAACCGTTCGCGTTTCGCCATCGAGCTGATTCAGGCCGTACGTGAGGCGGTGGGCGAAGGCTTCCCGATCATCTTCCGCTTCTCGCAGTGGAAACAGCAGGACTACACCGCGCGTCTGGTGCAAACCGCCGAAGCGCTGGGCGAGTTCCTCAAGCCGTTGTCCGACGCCGGCGTGGACATTTTCCACTGCTCGACGCGCCGTTTCTGGGAGCCGGAATTCGACGGTTCCGACCTGAACCTGGCTGGCTGGACACGCAAGCTGACCGGCAAACCGACCATCACCGTCGGCAGCGTCGGCCTCGACGGCGAGTTCCTGCAGTTCATGGTCAACACCGACAAGGTCGCGCAACCGGCCAGTCTGGAAAAACTGCTGGAGCGTCTGAACAACGACGAGTTCGATCTGGTGGCAGTGGGGCGTGCGCTGCTGGTGGATCCGGACTGGGCGCTGAAAGTGCGCGAAGGCCGCGAGCAGGACATTCTGCCGTTCAGCCGTGAGGCGTTGATGACGCTGGTTTGATCGTTGTGGGAGGCTTGTCGCGCAGGTCGCGGCAAGCCCCCAACAAATGGTTTTCAAACTGTTCGACGATAGCCGCCCAACCCTGGCGGCTGGCGTGTTGGCGTGCGTTCAGGCGTACGCAGCGCAACCGTTCATCCTCTTCCAGCAGCCACGCCGCTGCCTCGCAGAACGCCTCTTCATCCCCGGGCATCGCCAGCACGCCGTTGTAGCCATGGCGAATATGCTGGGCCGCCGCAGCCTGATCGTAAGCCACCACCCCGAGGCCCGAGGCCAGCGCTTCCAGCACGACGTTGCCGAAGGTTTCGGTCAGGCTCGGAAACAAAAACACATCCCCCGATGCATAGTGCGCCGCCAGCGCTTCGCCCCGTTGCGAGCCGCAGAAAATTGCCTCGGGCAGTTCATTTTCCAGTGCCATTCGTTGCGGCCCGTCGCCGACCACGATCAGCTTCAGATTGCGTTGTGGATAAGTGCCGGCGAGCTTTTCGAAACTGCGCTTGAGCAGGCCCAGATTCTTCTCTGGTGCCAGGCGTCCTACGTGAATGACCGCAATGTCCTGCTCGCCAAGACCCCATTGCTCACGCAAGGCATTCAGGCGCTTGGCCGGGTGAAACAACTGACTGTCGACACCTCGCGACAGCAGCGCCAGGCGCTCGAAGTGCCGGCGCTCCAGTTCCAGGCGCTGGCTGACGCTCGGCACCAGGGTCAGGGCCGAACGATTGTGAAACCAGCGCAGATAGTGGGTGAGCAAGCGCGTCAGCAAACCCAGCCCATATTGGTGGGTGTACTGCTGGAAATTGGTATGAAAGCCGCTGACCACGGCAATCCCCAGACGCCGTGCCGCGCGCAATGCCGACAACCCGAGCGGGCCTTCGGTGGCGATATAGAGCACGTCCGGGCGCTGGCGCGTCCAGCGCCGCAGCAACTTGTGCATCGACGACTGCCCCCATTGCAGCCCCGGATAACCCGGCAACGGCCAGCCTCGGCACAGCAGCAGCGAGTCATCTTCACTTCGCTGCGGATCGTCGGCCTGACGCGGTCGCACCAGTTCCACCCGATGCCCGCGTGCGCGCAAGCCGTCGCACAAGCGGCCAAGGGTATTGGCCACGCCGTTGATTTCCGGTGGGAAGGTTTCGCTGATGAGGGTGATATGTAGAGCTGTCGTCATGACCTCAGTGTCGGCTGAGGCCATGTCGTGGTTGTGACGTTCGGATGATGGATTTGTGACTTAGCGTTGAGTCACCAGATTCTCGGCTCCGCGCTCACGCACCCAGAACAGCGTCGCGCCAGCCACGGCGGCCGGCATCATCAGGATATTGACCACCGGAATCAGCAACACCAGATAAACGATCCCGCCGAAGCTCATGCTCTGCCAGCGTTTCTGGCGCAGCCAGGCGAGCATTTCGTTCCAGCCGAGCTTGTGGTTATCCGCCGGGTAGTCGATGTACTGGATCGCCATCATCCACACCCCGAACAACAGCCACAGCGGTGCGGCGACGATGTTCACCACCGGGATGAACGAGAGGATGAACAGGCCGATCGCCCGGGGCAGGAAGTAACCGAGCTTGCGCATTTCCCGGGCCAGGGTGCGCGGGATCATGGCGATCAGTTCACCCCAGCTGAAGGCCGGGAAGTCGTCGGTGCCGCGTACCACCACTTCAACCTTTTCCGCGAGGAAACCGTTGAATGGGGCGGCGATCACGTTGGCCAGCATGGTGAAGGTGAAGAACACCATCAACGCCACCAGCACCACGAACAGCGGCCACAGGATGTAACTGAGAAAGCTCAGCCATTCGGGCAGCGACGGCATCAGCGTGTCGACCCAGAGGCTGAACTGGTGACCGGCCAGATAGATCAATCCGACGAACAGCACCAGATTGATGGCCAGCGGCAGCAGCACGAACAGGCGCAGGCCCGGGCTCAAGACCAGTTTGAGGCCTTCGCGCAGGTATTGCGGGCCGGACAGAACAGGGGCGGGCATAAGGTGCTCCGAGCAAGGGAAAACGCGCCGACCTTACCGACTTTGCAGAACCTGTGAAAGCGCGGCAGCGGGATCGACATTCACTGTAACAAAGACGTCCATCTCGTCAGTGTGTCGGCATAGAGACCACCTATGAGCTGGATTGTTAAACCGTATTTCCTTAATCTTGCCCCCCTCGATACGCTGCACCCAACTTTTTACAGGACTGTCGAGCTCACGCCTTCCCCAAGGTTATCCACAGTCCTTTTTTATTCCCGCCGGCAGTCCGGCGTCCGGCCAGGTGTCTTGGCCGGTCAACAGGAGCAGGTTCATGTCTGAAGTCCGTCATTCGCGAGTGATCATCCTCGGTTCCGGCCCTGCCGGTTACAGCGCTGCCGTCTACGCTGCCCGCGCCAACCTCAAGCCGCTGCTGATCACCGGCATGCAGGCCGGCGGTCAACTGACCACCACCACCGAAGTCGACAACTGGCCGGGCGACGTCCATGGTCTGACCGGCCCGGTGCTGATGGAGCGCATGCGTGAGCACGCCGAGCGTTTTGAAACCGAGATCGTCTTCGATCACATCAATGCTGTGGACTTCGCTTCCAAGCCATACAGCCTGACCGGCGACAGCGGCACCTACACCTGCGACGCGCTGATCATTGCTACCGGCGCCAGCGCTCGTTACCTGGGCCTGCCGTCGGAAGAGGCGTTCATGGGTAAAGGCGTTTCGGCCTGCGCGACCTGCGACGGTTTCTTCTATCGCAACAAGCCGGTGGCCGTTGTCGGTGGCGGCAACACCGCTGTCGAAGAAGCCCTGTACCTGGCCAACATCGCCAGCAAGGTCACCCTGATCCACCGTCGCGAAACCTTCCGCGCCGAGAAGATCCTGATCGACAAGCTCAACGCCCGTGTGGCCGAAGGCAAGATCGAGCTGAAACTGAACGCGACCCTGGACGAAGTGCTGGGCGACAACATGGGCGTGACCGGTGCACGTCTGAAGAACAACGACGGCAGCTTCGACGAAATCAAGGTCGACGGCGTGTTCATCGCGATCGGCCACACCCCGAACACCTCGCTGTTCGAAGGTCAGCTGGAGCTGAAGGACGGTTACCTCGTCGTTCAGGGCGGCCGTGAAGGCAACGCCACCGCGACCAGCGTCGAAGGCATCTTCGCTGCCGGCGACGTGGCCGACCACGTTTACCGTCAGGCCATCACCTCGGCCGGCGCTGGCTGTATGGCGGCACTGGACACCGAGCGTTACCTGGACGGTCTGCAGAACGCTTCGTTCTAAGATCGCAGACAACACGACAATGATCGTTCCCACGCTCTGCGTGGGAATGCCTCATCTGGACGCTCTGCGTCCTTGGGACGCGGAGCGTCCCCGGCTGCATTCCCACGCAGAGCGTGGGAACGATCTGACGAAAAAAACCGGCCAATTGGCCGGTTTTTTCATGCCTGCGATTCGCTCGGAATCAGCGGCGGGTCAGCGGTTGCGCTTCGAATTTCACGCCCGCCAGACCGTGCTGGATCAGCGCACGGATATTGCCGTGATCGCTGCCTTCAGGGGTTGCCACGACCGAACGGTAGTGTTCGCCGAACGCCAGCAGTGCTTCTTCATCGCTCAAGCCTTCCAGCAACGCCAGACCCAGGGTCTTGCACGAACCTTCGTTCTGCCCGGCGGCGTTTTCCACGCCACCGTTGTTGAACGCCTGCGGCTGGTAGTCGTAACCGGCGGCGATGAAGGACAGGGTGTCGGCAAAAACGTGTTCGCCGCTCTTGAGGCTGGCGCGCAGGGTGTTCAGATCACTCATTGGGTTTTCCTTTGGCAAACGCCGCTTGCTGTTCGGCGCTGGCTTCTTGCTGATATTGGGCTTTCCAGTCGGCGTACGGCATGCCGTAAACCACTTCACGGGCATCGTCGAGGCTGACCTCGATCCGGCGCTCGTCGGCCTCGGCCTTGTACCACTTGGACAGGCAGTTGCGGCAGAACCCGGCGAGGTTCATCAGGTCAATGTTCTGCACGTCCTTGCGGCTGTCCAGGTGGGCGACCAGCCGGCGGAAGGCGGCGGCTTCGAGTTCGAGGCGTTGTTGTTCGGTCATGGAAGTCTCTTCGAGACAGCTGAGAGCGGCAAGCTCCAAGCTGCAAGATTCTGGATGGTGGGTGCCCCTAGCTTACCGCTTGAAGCTCGAGGCTTGAAGCTTAGCGGCTGGCGGCGAGGGTGATCGACACCGACTCGGCAAAACGCAAGGCATGCGGCTTGTCGACTTCAACCTCGGCATACAGCACCGACTCGTTGGCCATCACCAGATCCAGCAGCTCTTGGGTCAGGCGTTCGAGCAGCGCGAAGCGGTTGCCTTCCACGTGGGCGATGATCGCCTTGGTGATGGTGCGGTAGTTCAGCGCGTGGTCGATGTCGTTGTCACGCACCGCTTCCTGCGCGGCATACAAGATGGTCAGGTTGATCAGCACATCCTGCTTGTTGAGGATTTCGTCCTCGTTGATCCCGATAAAGGTGCGCAGGCGCAGATCCTTGACCCGGATGCGCGCCATTCCCGGTTGAAGTTGTGGCATTTACTTGCTCCGTCCAATCAATTGCAGGAACTCCTGGCGGGTGTTGCTCGACTCGCGGAAGGCGCCGAGCATCACCGAGGTGTTCATGGTCGAATTCTGTTTCTCGACACCGCGCATCATCATGCACATGTGCCGGGCTTCGATGACCACCGCGACACCGGCGGCATCGGTGACTTGCCGGACCGCCTCGGCGATCTGGCGGGTGAGGTTTTCCTGGATCTGCAGGCGGCGGGCGAACATGTCCACCAGCCGTGCGATCTTCGACAGCCCCAGCACCTTGCCCGTCGGAATATAAGCCACATGGGCCTTACCGATGAAGGGCAGCAGGTGATGTTCGCACAACGAATAGAGCTCGATGTCGGCGACGATAATCATTTCGTCGGTGTCGGAGGCAAACAACGCGCCATTGACGATCTCTTCAACGCTCTGTTCGTAGCCGTGACACAGATACTGCATGGCCTTGGCCGCCCGCACCGGTGTGTCGAGCAGTCCTTCGCGGTCAGGGTTTTCACCCAGGCCGATCAGGATCTCGCGGTAATTCTCGGGCAGGGAACGGGTCATGGAGCATCCTCGCGGGGGGCGTATTACTTGATGTGCCGCCCGCCGTTGACGGTCAGGGTCGTGCCGGTGACATACGGGTTGTCGAGCAGATAACGCAGGCTCTGATAAATCACTTCGCTGCCGGGTTCGATGCCCAGCGCGGACTTGGCCAGCGCCTTGGCGCGGTACGCCGCGTCGTCGTCGGGATTGAACAATAGCAGGGCTGGCGCGATGCCGTTGACCTTGATTGACGGCGCGTAGCGCGCAGCGAAGGACAACGTGAGACTGTCGAGTCCGGCCTTGCTGGCGCAATAGCCGATGTGTTTGCTGCTGCCCTTGCGCGTGACGTCATCGCTGATGTGGATGATGTCGGCAGGGCTCGAACGTTGCAGCAGTTCGGCGCAATGCAGGTTGATCAGGTAGGGCGCCAGCATATGAATGTTGAACATGCGGCTGAAGGCTTCGGCTTCGCCGTCGTCGGTTTCCGCCAGCCACTCCGAGGCGTTGTGCACGATGGCGCGCAGGCTGTCGGTGTGAGTCTTCAGTTCGGTGATGAACGCGAGGATCGAAGCTTCACTGGAAAAATCCGCATGCAACCCGAGGGCGCCCAGATCCCGCAACGTCTTCACCCCCGGTCGTTCGCTGCGGTAGGTAAAGATCACCCGATGGCCGTCTTCCAGCAGACGCTGCGCACAATGCAGGCCAACCCGCTGGCCGGCGCCGGTGATGAGGATGGGAGCGGTGGGAGAAGTCATGTACGGCTCGCGTCGAAGTCAGAGCAAAAACTATAACAGCGACGCGAGCGACGGCTTCAGCGATTTTGCGTGGAGGGGGCGGCAGGCAGCGGGCGTGCAGGCGCCGGGTTGAGCCAGCCGGCCAGCAGGCGGGTCGACAGCGGAATGAAGAAATAGACCATCAACGGGGTCAGGCACAGCGTGCTGATGAAGACTCTCGGCAACAGGCTCATTTCAGCGAGCAGCGGGCCCAGCACGAAGTTGAACAGCAGCGACACCGGGAAGAACGCCAGCCAGATCGCCACGGCCTGTTTCCAGCGCGGCGGGCGATGACCGGCAGCACCGAACCAGCCTTCGATCCCGCTGACCCGATGTTCCGTCGGGTGGGCAAACAGATCGCTGCCACGGGCCAGCCATGCAGTGCGCGATGCCGAGTGTTCCCAGGCGTGCAGGGTCTGTTCGTCGACGAAGCGGAAAATGATCTGGAATTCATCGTCGCCGGGAGGCGGTGCCAGTACGCCGGAGCCGAGATAACCGGGGAAGTCGGTGGCCAGTTGTTCGCCTTCTCGCAACCAGGCGATCAGGTCCTGATAACGACCATTGGCGACACGACGCGCTACCATCAGCGTCACGGGGGAAGTAGACATTGTGTATCTCCGTATTGCAGGTGCGTCGCTCCGGGTAGGAGTTTCGCCTGACGCAGCGCCGGGGTAGAGGGCTGCGTTTTTTGACAAGCAAGGATTATTCCTCATTTTCGTGTCGAACCAGAGACTTTCGTCCCATTTGATTGCTTGAACCCTCATAGGGCATCAGGAGTAGAATGGATCCAACTTTGCCAACAAGGACGTGTCCGCACCAATGCCTGTGATCACAGACGTTCGCCCTGCTTTGCAGGCGCCTGTTGCGCTGGAGCGCGAGGAGTTGTTCCCGATCCGCGAGGTGGCGCGTCTGACCGGCGTGAACCCGGTCACGCTGCGCGCGTGGGAGCGCCGCTATGGTTTGATCCAGCCGACACGCACCGAAAGTGGGCATCGTCTGTATTCGATGACCGATATCGAGCGCGTTCGCAGCATCGTCGACTGGATCGATCGGGGCGTTTCGGTGAGCAAGGTCGGCAAGATCCTGGCCAAGACCGAGCCAATGAAAGTGCTGGCCCACTTCATTCCCGATGATCTGGTGCAGGCGGACTATCTCCAGTGGCAGGAACAGGTCCGGCAGGCAGTCAGTTCGTTCGACGATCAGTTGCTTGATCGCGTCTACGGTCAGATTTTCTCCTCCTATGCTCTGCCCGTGGTGTTTCAGGACATCCTGATGCCGCTGTGGCTGCAAATGCTGCAGCGTCAGGATGCGTTCGGACAAACCAGTGAGTGGCTGTTCTTCGATGGTTTTCTACGGGCGAAGGTGCTGCAGCGCATCGTCGTGCTGCGGGGCACGCAGCCGCGCAAGGTGATCGTCAGCGCGCTGGCCGGTCAGTGCCGCGAGCTTGAGTTGTTGGTGGCAGCGCTGTTTCTCAGCGGCAATGACGCGGGGGTTCGTGTGCTAACCACCGGTCAACCGTTCGATGAGCTGACGCTGGTGTGCGAGAAGATCAAGCCCGAGGCGCTGGTGCTGTTTTCCAATCACGCCCCGGCACCCGAGTTGCCGCGTCGGCTGAATCGTCTGGCGTTGAGTCTTGATTGTCAGTTGATGCTGGCGGGGGATGCTGCCGACCTGGCGCAGGACAGCCTGGCGGGATCATCGGTCGGCTGTCTGGGCAATGAAGGATCGACCATGCGCCAGCGCATGAATCAGTTCCTCGCAGGGACGCTGGATACCTGAGAATCAGGTGTGCAGGGCAGGGTGGGTTAAACGATGCTGTTGCAGGATGAACTGGCGCAGGCGCTCGGTTTCGTCGGCATCGCTCTGGCTTAGCTCGTAAGCATAAAAGCCGCTTTCGGTTTCCCGCTCGAAGGTCCCGCGCAGGGCAATCCGCTCGTAGCCCGACGGGCTGAACCACAACGCAAAATGCTTCGGCGGCTTGGTCTTGTTGCGCACTTCCAGCAGCACACCCTTGTGCGAAACCTCGTGAACCCACAGCGTGCCCGGTTGGCCCTTGGCATTTTCCAGTGCCACCGGCTCTTCCAGGGTCAGGCGCCATGGACGCACCATCGGCCCGTCTTCATAGATGCTCGGCACCCCAAGACGCAGATGCAGGGCGTGGAACTCGTCTTCCACCAGATGCAGCGGGAAGGTCATCTGCTGATTTTCGAAGTTGGCCTGGATGGTGACTTGCTCATGGGCCGCCAGGCGCGTGAGCAGATCACGGATCTGCGAACCACCGTTGACCAGCAGGCTCGACGTCGCATCCCGCACATTGAGTTGCGGGTTGTGTTGCATGGTCTGGATGAAATCCAGCTCATCCTGGGTCAGGAGGGCGTCACGCTGCATGGCTAACTCGAAATGAATAATTACAAAGTCATTGGTGATTGTAGTTAATGACAATTAGTTCGCTGTTTTGTTTACGCCGTTCGTCGCTTTCAAGGCAGCAATTTCTGCTTCCAGTGCCGCAACCTGGGCTTCCAGTTGCGCCACCCGCTGCTGCGCCTTGACCTGAACCGTAACGTCCTTTTGTACGCCTACGAAGTAGGTCTGCCCGTCGTCGGCATTTTTTACCGTCGAAAGAGACAGTTCGTTCCAGAAGGGAGTGCCGTCCTTGCGGTAATTGCGCAGGATTTCCCGGCATGAGCCACCGTTTTTCAAAACATCGCGAATCAGTTCCAGACTGGCCTGGTCGCGATCCCCGGCCTGCAGGAAACGGCAGTCCTGATAGAGAATTTCTTCGCTGGTGTAGCCGGTCAGTTTTTCGAAAGCCGGATTCACGTAGATCAGGATGTTGTCCTGATCGCCTTCTTTTTCTGCTACCACAATCCCGTCGTTCGACGCGTTGATCACCATTTGCAGCAGGCTGGCATTGATCATCTTTGAATCCTTTCAAGGTTGTCAGTGGCTGGCATTCTAGAAGATCGTCCAGTGCTGTCTACTGGCCGGCAGCCCTTATCGAGAGCCAATCGCATCATGGCGTCGCTGGCTGTTACTATCGCCGCTCTTTTTTCAGTTTCAGGATCAGATTGATGAAAGTCGCCATCCTCTCCGGCTCGGTGTACGGCACGGCCGAAGAAGTCGCTCGCCACGCTCAGAGCCTGTTGAACGCCGCCGGTTTTGAAACCTTCTACAACTCGCGCGCCAGCCTCGCCGATCTCCAGGCGTTTGGCCCTGAAGCCTTGCTCGGCGTGACCTCGACCACCGGCATGGGCGAACTGCCGGACAACCTGCAACCGTTGTATTCGGCCATTCGTGATCAACTGCCGGCAGCCTGGCGTGGTTTGCCCGGCGGGGTAATCGCACTGGGCGACGCCAGCTACGGCGACACTTTCTGCGGCGGCGGCGAGCAATTGCGCGAATTGTTCGGCGAGCTGGGTGTGCGCGAAGTGCAGGACATGCTGCGCATTGACGCCAGCGAAAGCGTTACCCCGGAATCCGACGCCGAGCCTTGGCTGGAACAGTTGATCGCCATCCTCAAGGGGTGATCCCGCGCTCACGCAGCAGCGCCAGCCAGGCCTGTGCAGCCTTCGACAGGTAGGCACCCCGGCGCCAGATGAAAGCGATATCCCAGCGCAAGTAGTCTGGCGCATTCAGGGCCAGGCGCACCACGCCTGGCCGCACCAGACCGCGCGCCACCACGCTGGGCAGCAACACCACGCCTTGTCCGGCGGCGACCAGCGCCGCGAGAAAATCCGCCTGCCCGCTGCGCCCGCCTTCCTTCGGGGTGAAGCCCATTTGCTGGCACGCCTGGAGCAAACGATCGTTGAGCACGAAACTGCGCTGATACAAAAGAAACGGCGTATCTGCCAGCTCCTCCAGACCGATTTCACCTTTTGCCGCCAGTGGGTGATCCACAGGCAGCAGCGCATCCAGCGGTTCATCGCAGAATGGCTGAAAGTCGAATTGCGGATCCTTCGGCAGCAGACTGCCACCCAACTCCAGCTCCCCGCTGAGCACCGCCTGTTCGATGTTGCGACTGCCGCCTTCAAGCAACTGCACGCTGATGTTCGGGTAGCGCCGTCGGTACTCGGCGAACAGCCCGGCAAACAACGCATCGCTACCGAGCAATGGCAACCCGAGACGTAACTCGCCGCGCGCGAGATGACTGAGGTCATCCAGTTCGCTGAGCAATTCATCGCGCAACCGCAGCATGCCTTCGGCCCGGTGCAGCACCACGCTGCCGGCGGCGGTCAGGCGTATCTGCGAGCCGAGTCGTTCAAGCAAAGGCGTGCCGAGGCTCTGTTCGAGCTGGGCGATTTGCTTGCTCACGGCGGACTGACTGATGTGCAGGGTCTTCGCGGCTTGAGTGAAGCCGCCCTGATGCATGACTTCGACAAAGCTTTTGAGCTGTTTGAATTCCATGGCCTGATTCCAGATTGGAATGGCTTTGAGTCTAACAATTCGCTTCGGAGATGGCAGTCAGCTTCGTAAGATAGGGCATCCGAAAGGAGCTCACCGATGAAAGTCTCGACCCTTAAATACCTCTCTCGCCTGCTGGCCGAACTGGCCGTGCTGCTCGCTCTATACCTGCTCGGCTGCCAGATCGCAGCGTGGCTGGCCTGGCCGATTCCTGGCGGCGTGATTGGCATGGCGCTGTTGCTGCTGGGTTTTGCGTTCGGCTGGGTCAAACCGGCGGCGCTGCAAACGGGCGCAGGCTTGTTGATGGCCGAGATGCTGCTGTTCTTCATTCCGGCGCTGATGAGCCTGCTGGATTACGGCGCGTTGCTGCGCGATGACGGCTGGCGGATTTTGTTGGTGATCGCAGCCAGTACGCTGATGGTGATGCTGGTGACCGCGTTCACCGTGGAGCTGGCCGTGCGCCTGAGGCGGTCCCATGAAGCTTGAGCTGATGCCGATGTTCTGGCTGGCGTTCACCTTGCTGGCTTATCTGTTCAGTCGCTGGCTGTATCGGCGGACCGGACGTTACGTGCTGTCGCCACTGATTCTGGTCCCCGCGTTGCTGCTGGCGCTTGCCGTGCCGCTGCACACCGCTTATGCCGAATATTCGAGCAACACCCATTGGCTGATGCTGGTGCTCGGGCCGGTCACCGTGGCGTTTGCGGTGCCGATCTGGCAACAGCGACGCCTGCTGGTGCGGCATTGGTCGGCGTTGCTGCTGGGCATTCTGGCCGGCAGCGCTGCGTCGATCGCCACCTCGTTCGGCCTGGCGAAAGCGCTGGCGCTGGACAGTTCGGTGACGCTGTCGCTGGTGCCGCGCTCGATCACCACACCGTTCGCCATGCCGCTGGCGCAGGACCTCGGTGGCGTGCCTGAGCTGACAGCGGTGTTCGTGATGTTCACCGGGGTGATCGGCGCCATGCTCGGCGGTGTGCTGCTCAAGTGGCTGCCGTTGCGCAGTGCCTTGGCTCGTGGAGCGTTGTTTGCCGTGGGGGCTCATGGCGCGGGTGTCAGTCGCGCCCATGAAGTGGGTGGTGAAGAGGGCTCGGTGGCGGGGCTGGTGATGGTGCTGACGGGGCTGCTCAATCTGTTCGCCGCGCCTTTGTTGGCGTCGTTGCTTTGACATGGATCCAAGCTGTTTGCGTCGCTGACTCGTTCAGTCATCAAGCTGGCTGCCAATGCAACTACGCGACCGTCCGGGGCTGACTAGACTGCTGACACACGCAAAAACAATAAGAACGCAGAGGTGCATACAGTGAGCGTAGCCCCCGTCCCTTCGTCCGTGAACGTCAAAGATCAGGTCAGTGCCGCGGAATGGCAGACCCGGGTCGATCTGGCCGCCTGTTATCGTCTGGTCGCGCTGCATGGCTGGGACGATCTGATCTTCACCCACATTTCCGCCAAGGTGCCCGGCACCGAAGATTTCCTGATCAACCCGTTCGGCCTGATGTTCCATGAGATCACCGCGTCCAGTCTGGTGAAGGTCGACCAGGCCGGTAACAAGCTCATGGACAGCCCCTACGAAATCAATCCCGCCGGCTACACCATCCACAGTGCCGTGCACGAAGTGCGGCACGACGTGGCCTGCGTGCTGCACACCCACACCGCCTCCGGTGTTGCGGTGTCGGCGCAGAAGCAGGGCGTGTTGCCGATCAGTCAGCAATCGCTGTTCGTGTTGTCGAGCCTGGCCTTTCACGCCTACGAAGGTGTGGCGCTCAACCATGAAGAGAAAGCGCGGTTGCAGGCGGATCTGGGCGACAGCAATTTCCTGATGCTGCACAACCACGGTCTGCTGACCTGTGGCGGCACCATCGCCGACACGTTCCTGATGATGTTCACCTTTCAGCGTGCGTGCGACATTCAGGTCATGGCGCAGACCGGCGGTGCCGAACTGATCGCCATCGAACCGCAGATTCTGGCAGGCGCCAAAGCGATGATTGCCGGCGTCACCAAAAGTGCTCAAGGCATGGGTGGCGCGCTGGCCTGGCCGGCGCTGCTGCGCAAACTCGATAAACAAGACCCGGGATATAGACTCTAATGCCTCTCGCCGAGATCCCTCTGAGTGTCTGGCGCAAACGCGGCCAGACGTTTGTCTTCCGTGGTCAGCCGATCCGTTACTGGACGGCCGGGCAGGGTGATCCGCTGCTGCTGATCCATGGCTTTCCGACGGCCAGTTGGGACTGGCATTACCTGTGGCAGCCGCTGTCCCAGCGCTACCGGGTGATTGCCTGCGACATGCTCGGCTTCGGCGACTCGGCCAAACCCCTGAATCACACCTACAGCCTGCTGGAGCAGGCCGATCTGCAACAGGCCTTGCTGGCGCATCTGCAGATCGAACAACCAGTGCACATTCTGGCACACGACTACGGTGACAGTGTTGCCCAGGAGTTGCTGGCCCGGCATTACGAAGATCTGATCCAGGTCGCCAGTTGCGTGTTCCTCAACGGCGGTCTGTTCCCGGAAACCCATCGACCGCTGCTGGCGCAAAAACTGCTGCTCAGCCCATTGGGCTGGATGATCGGCCGGGCCTTCTCCCGTGATGCGCTGGTCAAGAGCTTCCAGCAGATTTTCGGCCCGGACACCCGGCCCAGCGAAAGCGAAATGGATGATTTCTGGAGCCTGATCGAATGCAATCGCGGGCAACGCGTCATGCACAAGCTGATTCACTACATTCCCGAGCGCCGGGTTCAGCGTGATCGCTGGGTCGCGGCGATGCAGCGTGGCGAGGTGCCGCTGCGGGTGATCGATGGCGAAGTCGATCCGATCTCCGGGGCGCACATGGTCGAGCGTTATCGCGAGCTGATCCCCGACGCCGACACCGTGTTGTTGCCAGGCATCGGCCATTACCCGCAAAGCGAAGCGCCGGTGCAGGTGCTCAAACACTACCTCGAATTTCGCGATCACTTCGTGTTGCCGCCGCGCAAGGTGGCGTGCTCCTGACTTGGTGCCCGAGGCGCCTGACGCCTCGGCACGTTTCATCATCCCCCAGCCTTATCGCGCACCATTCAGCCCCTGCCGTGTTCGTTGTGACCGCACGCCCTGTGCCTGACACTCGGGGACACTTGTCCCTCAGGCCTGCTGGAGTTGCCCCGATGAATGATTCTGTGCGTTTCGAAGATAAAGTCGTGATCGTCACCGGAGCCGGTGGTGGCCTGGGACGCGCTCATGCTTTGCTGTTCGCCAGACAGGGCGCCAAAGTGCTGGTCAACGACCTCGGCGGCTCGACCCAGGGTGAAGGCGCCAACGCTTCGGCCGCTGATCGCGTGGTGGCGGAAATCCGCGAGGCCGGCGGCATCGCCGAAGCCAACCATGACTCGGTCACCGACGGCGACAAACTGGTACAGAACGCGCTCGATGTGTTTGGCCGTGTCGATGTGGTGGTCAACAATGCCGGGATCTTGCGCGACAAATCCTTCCACAAAATGGAAGACGCCGACTGGGATCTGGTCTACCGCGTCCACGTCGAAGGCGCCTACAAGGTGACCCGCGCCGCGTGGCCACACATGCGTGAGCAGAACTATGGGCGAGTGATTTTCACCGCATCGACTTCGGGCATCTACGGCAACTTCGGCCAGTCCAACTACGGCATGGCCAAACTCGGTCTCTACGGCCTGACCCGCACCCTGGCCATCGAAGGTCGCAAGAACAACATCCTGGTCAACGCCATTGCCCCCACCGGCGGTACGCGCATGACTGAAGGCCTGATCCCGCCGCAAGTGTTCGAACAACTCAAGCCGGAGCTGGTCAGCCCGTTGGTGGTGTACCTGGCCAGCGAGCAGTGCCAGGAAACCTCGGGCCTGTTCGAAGTCGGCGGCGGCTGGATGGGCAAGGTGCGTTGGGAACGCAGCCTTGGTGCCGGGTTCGATCCTCGCGTCGGATTTTCCCCGGAAGATGTCGCGGCGCACTGGCAGCAGATCTGTGATTTCGAAGGGGCGGCGCATCCGAAGGACAACATTGAGGCGCTGAAGGAGATGATGGGGAATTTGCAGAAGTATTCGATTTGAACTCTGAAAACCACCCGACTATTCAGGGATAGTCAGGTGGTTTTTTAATAATTAATCGTAACGTTTTTCTACTAGGAACTTAGGCGCCTTCCAGTTGGGCCCTTTGACTGTCTTGCCGCTCTTATCGCTGGAGAGCACCCCGTCATTGAATAGTGAATTGTAAGTGGCGACCAAAATACCGTCTCGAATTACCTCGCTACGATATAGCCCATACATCCTGTCAATACGCATTGCTGGCCAAAGCAGTGCAAATAAGGAGACCACATCGGCAACCGGCTCATTTTTGATGATTCTTTCGACCGTGTTCATTGTTCGAAACTCCTCATGTCCTTTTCGTACTCTCTCTGATCCTGCGCATACATCGCATTGATTGCCTGTTCGGTATATAGGAGGGTTAATTCACTGCCGAGTTTGTAGTCTTCAAGGGCCGCTGTATGAGCATTGTTCCATATCGGGGACTCATCCGATGGCGAGGTATTGTCGCTATAGCCGAAGGCCCTATACCGCTCAAGCTCTCTTATTTCATGAGTGTAGTAGCGCAAGTCCGTGTCTGAGTGCGTCCGGTGTCCGCTGAGAATATCTTCCAGGCGTTGAATCATAATGTCGTTAGCGTCCGATTGATTGAGCCTTGCGATGTGTAGCTTTACCGCTTCAATCCCCTCTCGGGTGATGATGGCCGATCTCCAATCCAGATTAAGTATCGGCCCGCCAGCCTGCTCTGGATTGAATTTGCGGCCACTGTATTTACCTTTGACTGAGGCCCCCTCATAAGGACTGCTGAAAACCACATACAGCGGTTCAATCCCCGAATCAGCCGGAAACACGATGATGAATCGATCCCAGCCTTCCACCAGTATCGGATTCAAATCCAGCCGTCCTTCAACCGGCACGATGGATACCCCGGAGTAAGCGGGAGAATCGGTATCCACTATTGGCGAGGCGGTCGAGGCGTCACCCGGCGAGATAGCGGGTGTCCAGGTCAAGTAGTCGGTGGGCGAGTCCGATAGCGCGACCTTGTATACGTCGTTGAGCAGATCGTAGGCGGCATTCAGGACCAGCACACTTGAGCGAATATGGAAGTCATCGCTCGTAGCGACGAACACTTGCATACCTGCACCGAGTCGCCTGACGCCGAGCCCGGCTTGCATCTCCAGCGTACCCTGTCGATCGGCGATTTCCCGGAGCGTCTCTGCTGGCTCGGACGACAACTCGGCGAAAGGAACACTCATGGAAAAACGCTCGCCGTTGCCCAGATTTGAAGGCATCAACAGCGCCGCGAACCCCATCAATACCGGACTGCCGAACAGCGCCGTGCCCGTCGCTGTCAGGGTCGCTGTTGCGGTACGTAGTGCATTGAGTATTCCCGCCGAGTTGGCCGGGCTGAGGTTGACCGCTGTCGAAGCGAAAGAAACGGCAGGGCCGTTGCTGGCCATTGCTCCGGAAGCCGGGAAGACATGCTTCCTTTCCTCCTGTAACCGAGCCTGTTCTGCCGCAAGCGCCAGCGCCGCTGTTTCAGCTTTGGCTTGTGCTTCGGCCTGGGCGATCTTCAACGCAGCCACCCGCTCTTTCTCCCGAGCTTCAGCCTCAGCGTTCAGGCGCGCGGTCTCGGCCGCCAGTCGAGCCTGTTCGGCATCCCGACGTTGTTTCTCCGCCAATGCGGCCAGTCGAGCCTGTTCGCGTGCACGTATTTCCTCCTGCTCCCGGCGCGCTGCTTCGGCAATGTCTCGCTGGCGTTGTTGCTCCGCTGCAATTCGGGCACGTTCCGCGGCCTGCCGCTGCGCCTCTGCCGCAGCCGCCTGATCCTGTGCTTGCACGGTGGCCAGCCAGTTGAGCACGCCGACCTGTTGCTGGTTGAGAAGCGCCAATGTCTGGCCCAGCAGCCGGGCTTCGTGGGCGGCCCGCAACGATTCACTCCATAACGCTCTGCTCTTGACCCCCGCGCCGTGCGCTCGTCGAAGGGCAGATGCCTGATCCAGGTAATCCTTGAAGGTTTTCCCCAGCGGATCGCTGCCATAAAAGCGGTTGGCGATGGCGGTCTGTCTTTGAAACTCTGCGCTCTTGCGTTGAATCAGCGTGTTCCTGACGCCCACTTCGCGAGCCAATGCCGCTGCGGGCGGCAGAGGATTCGTCGGGCCTTCCAGTCTGATGGCCGCCAGTTCCACTTCGATGGATTGTGGGATCGAGGCGGCTTTTGCGTTGAATTCCTGTTCAACGGCAAGTTGTGTTTCATGCATCAATTGACGCGTTTGCGAATTGGCACCGGCAGGGCCGAATGTGCCGCTGTAGGAATAACCCACATTGGTTTCTTTGAATGGCTCGTAATCATCCGGGGCGAACTCCCGGATATGTAATGCGTCCAGCTCTAACGGTGGAGGTTTTGGCATATTCATGTCCTTTTGAATGTGCGTTTTCATTCGCCCGAAAAATGCCCAGGGGGGCGATGACATCCGTGTCACCGGCGAATGGTTGAGGTGTTTCAGGTTACCTCGCAACGGCGGTGATCAAATCCGAGAAGCCCGTAAGTAACAGGGCGTTGTGTGGAAAGGGTTTTCGCGGGTTGCTGTTAATGCAGAAGGGATTCGTTCGGGACTCAAGGAAATGTCTGACGCGGTAATCGGAGGATCTTTGCAATCCGCCATCCACATTTTTTTAAACGCCCATAAAAAAGGCCGCTGCAAACGCAGCGGCCAAGGTAAGACGTTGGATCAAGGAGCTACAAATCAACGTCAGTGAACACCGGGGCGATGGATCGAAAAACGCTTCGCGCCATCAGAAATCGGTTGCCGACGACTCGGTCGCGGACTTCGTGCTTTCTCGCGGTCTGCGGTGAAAGCCGGCACAGAATAAGGGCTGGCGCCTCAGGGAAAAATAGCGATTCCGGACATGCACTGTTGCGGGGCGTGTAACAGTGGCGCGCACTGGGGTGGTCATTATCCGCTGCGTTGATAGTGGTCCATCCAGCCTGTTCATGGCGGGCGCAAACCCTTGTCGCAGGCGGGGATTCATCCTTTCGAGCGACAGCGTGAATACCTCCTTGGTGCGCTTATCCTCGCCGTGGCGCGGCAGTAGGGTGGGGCCTTCTGTCACTCACCGGGGAAGACGCATGACAAAAACAACAATGCGCGCCATCTTCACGCCGCACGCGCTCGCCGCTGCGGTGGCATTGGGTTGCTGTGCCCAGGCGCACGCGGTCGCTTTCAATATCGGGGAAATCGAAGGCACCTTCGATTCGTCGCTGTCGGTCGGAGCGAGTTGGGGCATGCGCGATGCCGACAAGTCGCTGGTCGGTACGGTCAACGGCGGCACGGGCCAGTCTTCCACCGGTGATGACGGGCGTTTGAACTTCAAGAAGGGTGAGACCTTTTCCAAGATCTTCAAAGGCATCCACGACCTCGAACTGAAGTACGGCGACACCGGTGTGTTTGTGCGCGGCAAGTACTGGTACGACTTCGAACTCAAGGACGAAGACCGCGAGTTCAAACAGATCAGTGACAAGGGACGCAAGGAAGGCGCGAAGTCGTCCGGCGCGCAGATTCTCGACGCGTTCGTTTATCACAACTACTCCATCGCCGATTTGCCGGGCACCGTGCGCGCCGGCAAACAGGTGGTGAGCTGGGGCGAAAGTACCTTCATCGGCAACTCGATCAACAGCATCAACCCGATCGACGTCTCGGCGTTCCGCCGGCCGGGTGCGGAGATCAAGGAGGGGCTGATTCCGGTGAACATGCTGTTCGCCTCTCAGGGGCTCACCGACCAACTGACGGTCGAGGGCTTCTATCAACTGGAATGGGATCAGACCGTCCTCGACAACTGCGGGACGTTTTTCGGCGTCGATGTGGCAGCGGACGGTTGCAACAACGGCTACACCGTCGGCAGCCCGGCGATTGCCCCGTTGGCGCCGCTGGCGGCAGCCTTCGGCCAGCCGATCCAGGTGACCCGCGAGGGTGTGATCGTGCCCCGTGGCGGCGACCGCGATGCGCGGGACTCCGGGCAATGGGGCACGGCGTTGCGCTGGCTCGGCGACGACACCGAATACGGCCTCTACTTCATGAACTACCACAGCCGCACGCCGACCGTTGGCACCAGCACCGCCGGCCTGTCGACCCTGGCGTCATTGCCGGGCATGGTCGGGATCGCCAACCGCCTGGCGCCCGGCAGCGGTTCGGGACTGGCGCAAAGCGTGATGCTCGGGCGCGGCCAGTACTACCTCGAATACCCGGAAGACATTCGCCTGTACGGCGCGAGTTTCTCCACCACGTTGCCGACCGGCACCGCCTGGACCGGCGAGATCAGCTATCGGCCCAATGCGCCGGTGCAGGTCAACACCAACGACCTGACCCTGGCGCTGGTCAATCCGATTGCCGGCGGGGCCGCGTCGCCGCTGGTCACCTCGCCGGGGGCCGACAACAAGGGTTACCGACGCAAGGAGGTTACGCAGATCCAGAGCACGCTGACGCACTTTATCGATCAGATCTGGGGGGCGCAGCGCCTGACCCTGGTCGGCGAGGCGGCGGTGGTGCGGGTTGGCGGACTGGAGTCGCGCAGCAAGCTGCGTTATGGGCGTGACTCGGTCTACGGCCAGTATGGTTTCGGGGGGGATACCGACGGTTTCGTTACTTCCACCTCCTGGGGCTATCGCGCCCGGGCGATCCTCGATTACGCCAACGTGATCGGCGGGATCAACCTCAAGCCCAACCTGTCCTGGTCCCACGACGTCGCCGGTTATGGCCCTAATGGTCTGTTCAACGAAGGCGCCAAGGCTGTCAGCGTCGGAGTCGATGCCGACTATCGCAACACCTATACCGCGAGCCTCAGTTACACCGACTTTTTCGGTGGTGACTACAACACCCTCGAAGACCGTGACTTCGTGGCCCTGAGCTTCGGTGTGAACTTCTGATCTGCCCGAGAAGGATGAATGCAATGCGCAAGATGATTCTGCAATGCGGTGTCCTGGCCTTGAGCCTGCTGGCCGCCAACGTGATCGCGGCGGTGTCGCCGGAGGAAGCCAACAAGCTCGGCACCAGCCTGACACCGCTGGGCGCCGAGAAGGCCGGCAACGCCGACGGCTCGATTCCGGCCTGGACCGGCGGTATCCCGAAAAACGCCGGAGCAGTCGACAGCAAGGGTTTTCTGGCTGACCCGTTTGCCAGCGAAAAACCGTTGTTCACGATTACTGCCGCCAACGTCGACAAGTACAAGGACAAGCTGTCCGACGGCCAGGTGGCGATGTTCAAGCGCTACCCGGAAACCTACAGGATCCCGGTCTACCCGACCCATCGCACCGTGGCCGCACCGCCGGAAATCTACGAGTCGGCCAAACGCAGCGCACTCAACGTCACCAGCATCAACGACGGCAACGGCCTGGCCAATTTCACCGGTAACCGCTACTACGCGTTCCCCATTCCCAAAAATGGCGTCGAGGTGTTGTGGAACCACATCACCCGTTATCACGGCGGCAACCTGCGGCGGATCATCACGCAGGTGACGCCGCAAACCAACGGCAGCTACACGCCGATCCGCTTCGAAGAAGAGATCGCCGTGCCGCAACTGATGAAGGATCTCGATCCGGAAAAAGCCGCCAACGTCCTGACCTTCTTCAAGCAGTCGGTGACGGCCCCGGCGCGCCTGGCCGGTAACGTGCTGCTGGTGCACGAAACCCTCGATCAGGTGAAGGAACCGCGTCTGGCGTGGATCTACAACGCCGGTCAGCGCCGGGTCCGTCGTGCGCCGCAGGTTGCCTATGACGGGCCGGGCACCGCTGCCGACGGCCTGCGCACCTCGGACAACTTCGACATGTTCTCCGGCGCGCCGGACCGCTACGACTGGAAACTGATCGGCAAGAAGGAAATGTACATTCCGTACAACAGCTACAAGCTCGACTCGCCGAGCCTCAAGTACGACGACATCGTCAAGGCCGGGCACATCAACCAGGACCTGACCCGCTATGAACTGCACCGGGTCTGGGAAGTGGTCGGCACAGTCAAACCGAACGAACGGCACATCTACGCCAAGCGCCACATGTACATCGACGAGGACAGCTGGCAAGTGGCGCTGGCCGATCACTACGACGGTCGCGGGCAACTGTGGCGAGTGGCTGAAGGACACGCGCAGTACTACTACGATCACCAGGCCCAGGCCTACACCCTCGAAGCGCTCTACGACATCATCGCCGGCCGCTACATTGCCCTGGGGATGAAGAACGAAGAGAAGCACAGCTTCGAATTCGGCTTCGAAGCCAAGGCCGCCGATTACACCCCGTCGGCCTTGCGTTCGGAGGGCGTACGGTAAGGGTCTCGATACAGGGGCAGACAAAAAGGCGACCGCACGGTCGCCTTTTTTATGGGCGCCAATCAGCGTACTGAATACTCGTCAACAAGCAGCAGGGAGAGGGCTAGGGTGAGCGTACAACGATAAAAAGGCGTACCCGATGACCGCCATGACCCACGCTCCGGATCGTCCGGGATTCTTGCCCAGACTCTCGGCTCATCATCTTCCACGTCCGCGTCTGACTGCATCACTGCTCGAATCTGCGGCAAGGGTCCGGCTGATCTGCGCACCGGCCGGCAGTGGCAAGAGCACGTTATTCACCGAATGCCTGTTGCAGGCGCCCGTCGAATGTACGGTGTGCTGGCTGCCGTTGGCGGGCATGTCGATGAGTGTTGCGGCATTTTGCGAGCGACTGGCGCAGGCATTGGGGCTGGCCAAGGCGGATGAGTCGTCGCTGCTGCATGAGCTGGCGCGCCGATCCTCGCCGGTCTGGGTGTTTCTCGACGATTACTGTCGTGTTGAAGAGCCGGCGCTGGATGCACTGCTCGACCGGATGCTGGCGCTTGCCGGCCCCGCCGTCACCTGGTGGATCGGCACGCGTCGACGCCCGCAATGCAACTGGCCGCGCCTGTTGCTCGATGACGCCTTGTACGAGTGCGAATGCGCGGCGCTGGCGTTGAGTCGCGGCGAGATCGCGCAATTGTTGCGGCACCTGCCGTCCGTCCAGGCCGATCAAGTGGCTGCTCGCATTCATCAGCGCAGCGGCGGCTGGTGCGCCGGGGTGCGAATGCTGTTGATGCAAAAATGCGACTGGTCGCAAAAGACCTTGCCGCAGCAACGCATGGACACTCTGCTGGATTATCTGCAACACGAACTGTTCAGTGGATTGAGCCCGGAACTGGCCGAGGCCTGGCGGGTGTTGGCGCATCTGCCGCGGTTCAACGCCAGCCTGTGCGATCACCTGTTCGGTGCAGGCGAAGGCGCGCAGTGGATGCGCACGCTGCAAACGCTTGGGTGTTTTATCGAACCCTGGCAAGGGTCGCCGGACTGGTTGCAGGTGTGCGCTGCGCTGTCGCGCTTGATGCGCGATGAGCCCTGGCCCGCCGGACGTTCCTGGCATCGTCGGGCCTGTCAGTGGTTCGCTGCCGGACAGCATTGGAAATGCGCCTTTGAACAGGCGCTGCTGGCCGAAGAATACGAGGTGGCGGTGAGCCTGCTGCAACACTTCAGTTTCGAGCATTTGTTCGAGGAACAGACAGTCGTGTTGTTACTGCGCCTGTACGAGCAACGCGGCGAGGAACTGCTGCTGGGCTCGGCGCAACTGGTCGGTCTGATCACGGCGGCGTTGCTGTTCGCCGGACGATTTACCCAGGCGGCGGAATGCATCGGACAACTGTCGCGTTTTCTACCGCCACCGTCGGCGGGTCAGCAACGGCAATTGATCGCGCGCTGGCAGGCTCAGCAAGGATGGCTGTTGCATTTGCAGGGGCATATGGACGAGGCGCGCGAGCATTTCGAGCAAGCCTTGAACGATCTTTCGCCGCAGGCCTGGACGGCCCGTCTGCTGTGCCTGTCGGGCCGCACTCAGCAAGCGTTGCTGTGCGGTGATCTGGAGCTGGCTCATTCGATCAATCGTGAAGCGCTGTGCCTGGCACGGGCCGAGGGCTCATTGCTGTTCGAGGCGTTGCTGGAGCTTGATCACGCCCAACTGCTGGAGCAACGGGGCGCGTCGGCTCGCGCCGAAGAGTTGCTGGCGAATCTTTGCGAAATGCTTGAGTCCTCCATCGAGCGACCGACGCCGTTGTTGGGCCGTATCGCCTTGCGCCGGGGGCGACTGGCGCTGAGCATGGGGCAATCAATACGGGCTGCCGAGCTCTTTCAGCAGGGGCTCGACGACTGCTTGCGCAGCTTTGACAAGCGCGTGCTGTACGGTTTTCTCGGTCAGGCGCAACTGGCCGCTGATCAGGGTGATTATTCGCAAGCATTCATGCACCTGCGCGATGCCGAACGTTTGATGCAGCAGCGGCAGATTCCAGACACGGTTTATCGCGGTGTTCTGTTGCAGGTCAGCAGTGAGTTCTGGCTGCAACAGGGACGACCCGAACTGGCTCGTGAAGCGTTGAGTCGAGTGCTCAGGCACTATCGTGGCCCGCGTGGACGGCAGGCGCCGCCGGCGACGCTGGAGCTGATCCCGCGTATCGAGTATTTGCTGATTCTGGCCGAGACCCGCTTGAAGCAGGCGCACCAGCCGCAGGCGCGGCTGCAGTCCTTGCTCGAGCAGGCTCAGTCTTGCCGGATGATCGTTCTGGAAGCCGAGCAGTGGCTGGCAATGAGCGAGGTGGCGTCGATTCTCAATGATCGGGAATCTGCCCGACAGTATTTCGACAGGGGCCGCAAGCTGGCCTGTCAGTTCAACTTGCAGCGTCTGGTCATGAAGTTTGACGAAGCTGCTTCGGATATTCGCCCTGAGTCACCCGAACATCCATTTCTTGATGGCAGTGACAATGAAAATTCATTAAGCCTGAGAGAATCGCAAGTGTTGGGGTTGATTGCGGCGGGAAGTTCCAATCAACAAATAGCGGATAAGTTGTTCATCTCGTTGCATACCGTTAAAACTCATGTCCGGCGAATTCATGCAAAGTTGGGCGTCGAACGCCGGACGCATGCCGTGGCGCGCGCGAGAATGCTGGGTTTGTGTTGTTAATTGTCAGTTAATCAGTATGTTGGTTTTTTTTAAGTTTAATCTTTTAAATGTCTTGCAAAGGACGGTGGGTTTTTTATTGGTTTTGCTCCGGTTAAGTTGTTTGCACGGCTTGGACGATGTTTTGTCGTCTGGTTATCCTGTGTAATAACGGAGTTTTGTCATGAATGCAGTTGGAAGGTTGTCGGCGGAAAAACATCTGAGTGAAATCAATAAGCGCAGGTACGACCTGGAAGGTTTGCTGGGTGCACTACCGTCGTTCAAATCGCTTTTGCAGGATTTGGTGTTAAAGGAACTTCAACAGTTATCACCGAATATTTATATCAGCAAAACTTACATTACCGCCCAGCATTCAGAGATTGCGAATCCACAACCGACCGGGTTGTTGATGGACGTGTTCATGCAGTGCCTGGTGTCCGGCAATGCGCCCGTCTATGACGCCAGTCTGTACGGCGTCTACGATTGGCCTGACTCCACGGATGAAGAGGACCGGATTGAAGGGCTGGATGTAGTAGCCGTCGGTTCGTTGATCGGTAATGTGCTCGGATCGCTGGCGCAGAAGTACACGCCTTTGCTGGCGCAATACTGGGCTGCATCTTCGGGGAAGGACGGTCTGGGGCGTGAGCTGGCTTCGCGCAGTCGTCAGTTGCAGGATGCCTATGCAGCGCTGTTCTGGCAGGAATTGGGCGCGACGGTGCAGATGCAAGGCGTTCGGCCGGAGGTAGAGGAAAGCTATGCCGTTTTCATCAAGGGCACATCTTTGACTCCGGCCTACAGTCTTTCACTGCAACTGGAAAACGGTCGATTCGCAACGCTCGCCGGCTGCTTTGTCACGTACCTTTCGGGGCGCTCTATCCCCGAACTGGTTCTGGACGATGACGAATGGGTTGTCCTCTACACTTCCGTGAACGGCCTGGAAACATTCCGCACACCCACCTTGATGCATCAAGCGTTGCAGCAACGCCTGGGCAATGCAGAAACCCGGGCACAACTGCTCGGGAGCCTTTCACAGGAAGATGCCGAGCAGCTCGGCAGCGTTCCGGATATCCGTTACCTGAACATTCAAGGCGAAATCTTCCAGACTCTCACCGCCCAGCTTCTTGAAAAACAACAGCGCGACGTTGCTTACCATCTTCGCCGGTTACAGGCGCCGGGCGGGGATCGGCCTGCTCTCGTGCGTTCGGTCGAGAGCACCCTTCAGCAGCAGGCAGTCATCGACGCTGCCCGGGGGCGGGTCGCGAGACTACTGGCCCTGATGAACCGAAACGCCCGGCCGCAATGGTTGAAAGATGCCACCGCCAACCATCAGGAAGTATTCGCTTCTCTGGAAAAGGAACTGCTCAGGGGGCAGGTGAGCCTGCATGAGGCCCTGGGGGGAGTATCTTCTTTTCAGGACTACGTGCGCGGAGTTGTCGAAACCCACATCAGCGCGGGCGATACCCGGCGAGTGGACCCTGATACTGTCTGGGTAACAGTGGAATATTCTTTGCGTATGGGCACTCGGCGTATTGAACATGTCGAGCGTAAAACCCTGACTCAGTTGTTCATGTACGGCGTGCATGACACGGCGGCTCCCTACACGATCAAGCTCGAAGCCTTTCACACCAATCCTCGACTGACGGCTTCGAGTATCGAACTCGCCATCCGCCAGTTTGATCTGCGTTTGCAATATGCCAATCAACGCAATCAGCGTTTCGCACAGGCACGGATTCGCGAAGCCATGCGCGAAGTCCTGGGGCAGGAAATTGCGCTCAGCCACTTCGCCGCCGTCCTGCAAAAACACATCGGCCCGCAAGGGCAGAATATGGTGCAGCGGTATCTGCATGGCGATCCGGGAGTCGAAGCGTTTGGCGTTGCGTTTCGTCAATACTACAAGCCGTTCAAGGACATGATTGCGTTTCGTGCAAGGGGGGCTGCGCCAGACCTCCAGCTACATGTGCTGTATGCGCCGGGTGCCCCGACCGGGCAGCAATGGTACGAATTCTCCGATCTGACCGGATTGAAACGACAGTTCATCTCCTGGGGGTTCGAGCCACGTGATCGTGAATTCCTGACCGCTCAGGCTTTCAGCAAGGATCGCGCAGCTTTCGTGAAAGACGAGCTTTCTTATGTCGAGCCAGGCCCTGTGTTTGAACCGAGGTGGTGGGGTGGAGTCACCCTGGTCGAGTGGACTCGGGGGCACGGTGAAGGGCCACTGATGGGGGCCATCCATGAAATCATCGATTGGGAAATCGCTGAGGAACAGGTGGCCACGCCCGTCTGGTACAGGAATGCGGCGTCGCGGGATCGCGAGATGCTTACCCGAGTGAACACGGATTTCAAGGCGCTCTACGAACTGTCGAAAGACGAGCTGAATATCCCCACGCTGGTTTCTTATTCGCGAGACCAGGTGATGGAACGGTTGAACAGTCACCTGCGTCGTTCTGACCCGAACCACCCCTTGATCGATCCTGATCGCGTTAATGTCAAGGTGAAAGGGCAGGACTGGATGACGCTTACCCAGCTCTTCATTCAATGGCAGCTTTGGCCTGGTGATGATCAGGTGGCATTCGTCTCCAGGGATGGTTCTTCACTGGGAAATCTGAATGCGACGGTCGTCAAATCGTTGATCGGCTTGCGGCCGGGCATGATGTATGAGTGGCATCTGGTCGACCGCTTTGCCAACGGCCCGTCGCTGGATCTCAAGGCGAAACTGTTCTGCAAGCTCAAGCAGAACGAAATGCTCAGGGCCGCATTGACTCAGAAGATGCAGGGCTCTCTGTCCTCCGAACAGTTCAATTGGCTGGCGGGACTGGTCGACGGGCTCGATCATGACCGTCCTCATCAAGTGGAACCGTTCAAGCCGGGCACTACCCCGCAGGAGGGTATCTACACGCTGGTTCTTGAAGGGCGACGCATCGAGGGCGCTTATACGTTTGGACGCCGGGTGGCAGGGAAGCTGCAGCTGCTGGCCTATATTCCGAAGGCTCCGGACGGGCTGAGTTTCCGCCCGCTCGAATCCTTGACACTGGGGCTCAAGGACGCCGACCTGGGAAATCACGTCATTGCACTGACCAGGCTCGAACACAGGGGTGTCGTACAGAACTTTGTCATTCGCTGCCAAAATGCTTCAGGCGCTCTCCCTGTCCCTGCGTTGGACAACAGTTATGCCGTGACCCATTTCAAGTTCGAATTCGACAGCATGATTTCCCGTGTGCTCAGCGACGTTGACTATCAAACCACCACACCTGCCGAGCGATTCTGGAACACGGTCATGGTGATCACCGAGCTTGCGGTGGATATCGTCTCGCTGTTTGTCCCGCCGGTGGGATTGGTGAGCAGCATCGTGCGCATCACACGTTCGATCGTCCAGGGCATCGTTGCCTACAGTCTGGGAGATGACAAAGCCGGCAAGAACCATCTCGCCTCGGCGTGGAGAAGCTCCATTCTCTTGTATGTGGGAATTGTGGCAGGCGTTGGCGGATCTGTTTCGGCGGTGGGGCTGCTGTCGCGAGTCAAGGATGTTTCCGAGATCGTGTCGACCGTGACCGGGGTGCCGGTGGGGATTGGATATGTCACCGCCGTGGCTTCTCCCTACGTGATCGCGGACAGTAAAACCCGAATCATCGGCTGACCCCTTGCCTCGTCAATCTGGCTGATAACCCATCCGCCAACTCACGGCCCGCGTCGCAGCCAATAACCGCTGCGCCGCCGGGCCGTTTTCGTCGGCGTGGAACAACGATGTCGGGCCGACGATGGTCAATACCGCAGCGACCTGGCCGGGGGCGTTGAACACCGGAGCCGACAGGGCATCGACGCCGGGCATCAGCAAGCCGTGGACATGATGCAGACCGCGTTCGCGGATCTGTTCGCACAATGCCTCATAAGCTTTTTCGTCCGCCAGCGGATGGCCGCCGACGGCGATTTCCTGCTCTCGCAATTCGTCGGTTTCCCGGTGCGGCAGGTAAGCGCCGAACACCAGGCCGGTGGAGGAACTGAGTAGCGGCAACACCGAGCCCAGTTGCGTCACCACCGTCACCGCGCGCACCGCCGGTTCGATGTGCACCACGGTCGCGCCCTGATTGCCCCACACCGCCAGGAAACAGGTTTCGTTGAGTTCGTCGCGCAACTCGGCCAGCGGCAGGGCGGCGACTTTCAGCACGTCCATACTGTTGAGAGCGGCCAGACCCACCCGCAACGCTTCACGGCCGAGACCGTAGTGGTTGGTGGCGGTGTTCTGTTCGGCAAAGCCCGAGGCAATCAAGGCCTGCAGATAACGGTGGACCTTGCTCGCCGGCATCTGCACATGTTCGGCCAGACGCGACAGCGAAGTGGACGGCGACAACTCGGCCAGAGCCTTGAGGATGTCGGTGCCGACTTCGGCGGAGCGGACTTTCTGTTTGCCGTTGCTGTCGCTGGTTTTTTCCATGGTGCTGCCGTGTCCCGGAACGAATGGGCGTCTTTATAGCTTGACGCTCGATAGCGAGCAAATTACGTTATGCGTAATTGAATTACGATAAAAATAACCCCGGCGTGCCAAGACCTCCGATCCAGAGCGTCCGGCCATGCCGACTCCCTGTTCAGGAGGCTCCATGAACCTCGATTCAGCCCTGGCTTACCAGTCCGGTTTCGGCAACGAATTCAGCTCCGAAGCGTTGCCCGGCGCACTGCCCGTCGGCCAGAACTCCCCGCAGAAAGCCCCGTACGGTCTGTACACCGAACTGTTCTCCGGCACCGCGTTCACCATGACTCGCAGCGAAGCGCGGCGCACCTGGATGTACCGGATCCAGCCGTCGGCCAATCACCCGGCATTCGTCAAACTGGAGCGGCAACTGGCGGGCGGCCCGTTGGGTGAAGTGACCCCCAATCGCCTGCGCTGGAACCCGCTGGAGATCCCGGCCGAACCGACCGATTTCATCGACGGTCTGGTCAGCATGGCGGCCAATTCCGCGGCCGAAAAACCGGCCGGCATCAGCATCTATCACTACTGCGCCAACCGCTCGATGGAGCGTGTTTTCTTCAACGCCGACGGCGAGCTGCTGCTGGTGCCGCAACTGGGGCGCCTGCGCATCGCCACTGAACTGGGTGTGCTGGAAGTGGCGCCATTGGAAATCGTCGTGCTGCCACGGGGCCTGAAATTCCGTGTCGAACTGCTCGATCCGCAAGCGCGCGGTTATGTCGCCGAGAACCATGGCGCGCCGTTGCGTCTTCCGGATCTGGGACCGATCGGCAGCAACGGTCTGGCCAATCCGCGGGATTTCCTGACCCCGGTCGCCGCCTACGAAAACCTGCAAAAACCAACCACCCTGGTGCAGAAATTCCTCGGCCAGTTGTGGGGCACCGAACTCAATCACTCGCCGCTGAACGTGGTCGCCTGGCACGGCAACAACGTGCCGTACAAATATGACCTGCGCCGCTTCAACACCATCGGCACCGTCAGTTTCGATCACCCGGATCCGTCGATCTTCACCGTGCTGACCTCGCCGACCAGCGTCCACGGTCTGGCCAACCTCGACTTCGTGATCTTCCCGCCGCGCTGGATGGTGGCCGAGAACACCTTCCGTCCGCCGTGGTTCCACCGCAACCTGATGAACGAATTCATGGGCCTGATCCAGGGCGAGTACGACGCCAAAGCCGAAGGCTTCCTGCCCGGCGGTGCATCGCTGCACAGCTGCATGAGCGCCCACGGCCCGGACGGCGAGACCTGCACCAAAGCCATCAACGCGGACCTCAAACCGGCGAAGATCGACAACACCATGGCCTTCATGTTCGAGACCAGCCAGGTGCTGCGCCCAAGCCGTTTCGCCCTCGACTGCCCGCAATTGCAATCCACTTACGACGCCTGCTGGGCCACGCTGCCCGCCACGTTCGACCCGACCCGGAGATAACCCATGACTCAGAATTCCATCACCCGCAGTTGGGTCGCTTCGGCCAACGGCCACACCGAATTCCCGCTGCAGAACCTGCCGCTGGGCGTGTTCAGCACCAATGGCTCGGCACCGCGCGCCGGCGTGGCGATTGGTGAACATATCTTCGATCTGCAAGTGGCGCTGGAGGCCGGTCTGTTCGACGGCGCCGCGCGCAGTGCAGTCGAAGCCATGCACGGCGGTCAGCTGAACGCCTTCTTCGAGCTCGGACGCGATGCCCGCGTTGCCCTGCGCGAACGTCTGCTGGAACTGTTCAGCGAAGGCAGCACTCACCGCGGCAACATTGAAGCTCAGGGCGCAAAACTGCTGCCGCTGGCTGCCGATTGCCAGCTGCACCTGCCGGCGCGCATCAGCGACTACACCGACTTCTACGTCGGCATCGAACACGCGCAGAACGTCGGCAAACTGTTCCGTCCGGACAACCCGTTGCTGCCGAACTACAAACACGTGCCGATCGGCTACCACGGTCGTGCCTCCACCGTGCGCGCCTCCGGTGCCGACGTGCGCCGCCCGAAAGGCCAGACCCTGCCAGCCGGTGCGACCGAGCCGACCTTCGGCCCGTGCGCACGGCTGGACTATGAGCTGGAACTGGGGATCTGGATCGGTCAGGGCAACGAGATGGGCGAGCCGATCGCCATTGGTGACGCCGCTGAACACATCGCCGGTTTCTGTCTGCTCAACGACTGGTCGGCCCGTGATATCCAGGCCTGGGAATACCAGCCGCTCGGCCCGTTCCTGTCCAAGAGCTTCATCACCAGCGTCTCGCCATGGGTGGTGACCGCCGAAGCGCTGGCACCATTCCGCACCGCGCAACCGGCGCGTCCGCAAGGCGATCCGCAGCCGCTGCCGTACCTGCTCGACAAACGCGATCAGGAGGGCGGTGGTTTCGACATTGAGCTGGAAGTGCTGCTGCTCACCGAAAAAATGCGCGAGCAGAACCTGCCGGCCCATCGCCTGACCCTGAGCAACACCCGCTACATGTACTGGACCGTCGCGCAAATGGTCGCGCACCACAGCGTCAACGGCTGCCAGTTGCAAGCCGGTGACCTGTTCGGTTCGGGCACCTTGTCCGGCCCGGAAAACGGTCAGTTCGGCAGCCTGCTGGAAATCACCGAGGGCGGCAAAAAGCCGATTGAACTGGCGTCCGGTGAAGTGCGCAAATTCCTTGAAGACGGCGACGAAATCATCCTGCGCGCCCGCTGCGCCCGCGAAGGTTTTGCCTCGATCGGTTTCGGCGAATGCCGTGGCACCGTGCTGGCGGCGCGCTGACAGGAGCGGCTCATGGATCTCTACACCTATTACCGCTCCACCTCGTCGTACCGGGTGCGGATCGCGCTGGCACTCAAGGGCCTCGACTATCAGGCGTTGCCGGTCAACCTGATCGCACCGCCCGGTGGCGAGCATCGGCAACCGGCGTACCTGGCGATCAATCCCCAGGGCCGGGTGCCGGCCTTGCGCACTGATGACGACAAGCTGCTGATTCAGTCGCCGGCGATCATCGAGTACCTGGAAGAACGTTATCCACAGGTGCCGTTGCTGCCCGAAGACCTCGTTGCCCGCGCCCAGGTGCGCGGCGTGGCGGCGGTGATCGGCTGCGACGTGCATCCGCTGCACAACGTCAGCGTGCTCAATCGCCTGCGCGGGTTGGGGCATGACGAGCCGCAGGTGACCGAGTGGATCGGCCACTGGATCAGTCAGGGGCTGGCGACGGTCGAGCAGTTGATCGGCGACAGCGGCTTCTGTTTCGGCGAGTGGCCGTGCGTGGCGGACGTGTACCTGATTCCGCAGTTGTACGCGGCCGAGCGGTTCAACGTTTCGCTGGAGGCGTATCCACGGATTCGTCGGGTGGCGGCGCTGGCCGCGGAACATCCAGCGTTCATTGTCGCGCATCCGGCGAATCAGCCGGACACGCCGAAATAACTGAGCACACCCACGCTCTGCGTGGGTGTGCTGCCAAGGATGCTCTGTGCCCAGTGTGACGCGGAGCGTCACGGGATGCATTCCCACGCGGAGCGTGGGAACGATCTCTCGATATGCGCTGTGACCAAAAAATCATAAAAACAAAACAGGTACCTTGCGATGCACAACCAGATTGCCAGCTTCCGGGCGGCACTCGACGCCCGTCCTGTGTCCCGCTTTCAGTGGTTGCTCCTGATGCTTCTCGCCTTGCTGCTGGTCACCGACGGCTATGACGCCCAGGTGCTCGGTTACGTGGTGCCGGCGCTGGCGCAGGACTGGGGCCTGGAGAAATCCGCATTCGGCCCGGTGTTCAGTGCCAACCTGCTGGGGCTGACCCTCGGCTCCCTTGCTGTGACGCCACTGGCCGACCGCTTTGGCGTTCGACGGATTCTGCTCGCCTGTGTGCTGATCTACGCCAGCCTCACCGTGCTGATGGTGTTCGCCGATTCCCTGAATACCCTGATGATCGCGCGCTTCATCTGCGGCATCGGCATGGGCGGCGCGATGCCCAGCGCCATGGCCTTGATGTCGGAATATTCACCGCCTCGCCTGCGCACGTTGATGGTCACGCTGGCGGCGTGCGGCTTTTCATTCGGCGGTGCGGCGGGTGGTTTTGTCGCGGCGGGTTTTATCGACCGCTTCGGCTGGCAAGCGGTGTTCCTTGCCGGTGGTGTCACGCCGCTGCTGTTGTTTCCGTTTCTCTGGTGGATGCTGCCGGAATCCTTGCCTCGGCTGCTGCGTGACGCTCCACCGTATGCGCGCCTGCGCAAGGTCACCGCGCGGATGCTGCCGGACTGGCAACCGCCCGCCGCATCGGCTGAGCAGAACGAACGCGAGCAGGGCAGCAAACTGACCGTGGTGGAGTTGTTCCGCAACGGTTACGCCCGCCCGACCTTGCTGATCTGGGCCACGTTTTTCGTCAGCCTGATCCTGTTGTATTTCATGATCAGCTGGCTGCCGTCGCTGCTGCTGGAAAGTGGCCTGAAGCTCAACGAAGCGAATCTGGTGACGTCGATGTTCCTGTTCGCCGGCACGCTGGGGGCGATCTGCATGGCGTGGTTCGCCGACCGGTTGAAAAGCAAGGTGAGGCTGCTGTCCGGTGTGCTGGCTGGCGCGGCGGTGTGCACGATCCTGCTGGGCCTGAATCACGATAACCCGCGCTATCTGGTGGCCTGTGTGTTCGCGGCAGGGTTCTGCATCATCGGCGGGCAACTGACGCTCAATGCGTTCGCCAGCAATTTCTATCCGGCACACGTGCGCGCCACCGGCACCGGTTGGGCGCTGGGGGTAGGGCGCTTCGGCTCGATTCTCGGGCCGCTGTTCGGCAGCCTGTTGTTGGCGATGCACATTCCGGTGGAGCAGATTTTCTTCTTCTGCGCGATTCCGGCGGTGATTGCGGCGTTGCTGATCATTCAGGTGCGTTCGCCAGCCACTACCCTGCTCAGTGGACGACTGAGTTCGGCGGCAGATGCCCCAGCCGTTCCGTCAGGCGAAGTCGCTGAATCGGGTCGTCACTGAGCAATAGCGCGTGCTCCAGATCGAAACGCTCGGCGTTCGGGCAATCGAGGCGCTGGTACAGACTGGCCCGGGCCAGGTAGTCGGCGGCGCTGGCATTGCCCAGTTCGAGCACGCGCTCGGCATCGATCAGTGCCGCGATGAAGTCGTCGTGGGTCAGGTGCAGCTGGCGCAGGTTGCGTGACAGACGCTGAAGCATCTGCACCGGTTCGGCAGTCAGCAGATGGTCGGCGCTGAGTTTCATCTGGTGGCCGTACTGGCGGTGCAGCAGTTCGCGGCAATCGTTCGGATACAGGCGCCGTCCGCCGCAGGGATCGAGCAGGTGATCGGCCCCGGGAACCTTAAGCAGGAAATGTCCGGGGAAGTTCACCCCGACCAGCGGAATCTCCAGGCCACGGGCCAGTTCCAGAGCGATCAATGCCAGCGCCAGCGGCTGGCCGCGTTTGGTCTGCATGACTTTGTGCACCATTGCGGCCTGTGGACGCAGCGGTATGAAATCATCTTGCGCGAAGCCCAGATCGGTCATCCGCCGCAACAAAGGTTGCGCCAGTTCGCTGACCGGCAGCAACGGCAAGCCATAGCTGACCCGCTGTTGCAGTTCCTTGAATTCCTGCAACAGCGCTTCGGGATCGACTTGTTTGTCGTGTTCGGCGGCCATCCACAACGCGGCTTCGAACAGCGCGGGCGGTGAACGGTGCAGACATTCGAAAAAACGTTGGCGCGGACTCATCTCAATCTCCGGGGCATGCCTCGTTTTAGCCCCGTCTTTGCCATTCGTCCAGTGCCAGGCCGCTCTGCCATCGGGTTATGCCACAACCCGGTGATCAGTGGCGGCGCTTATTCCGGCGCGCTTCAGCAATTTTCAGGCGCAAGCCTATACTGGCGTCTACCAGAAGTGATTCGGGAGCCTGCCGATGTTCGCTCTCATGCAAAGCACTCGCCTGGAATCGCTGCACCTTAGCGTTGATCCGGTGTCCGGATTGAAGGCGGTCATTGCCATTCATAACAGTCGCCTCGGGCCAGCCCTGGGCGGGTGTCGTTATCTTGCCTACCCGAACGACGAATCCGCAGTCGAGGACGCCATACGCCTGGCCCAGGGCATGAGCTACAAGGCTGCACTGGCCGGTCTCGCCCAGGGTGGCGGGGTGGCCGTGATCGTGCGGCCGGCCCATGTGGAAAACCGCGCCGCACTGTTCGAGGCGTTCGGTCGTTGCATCGATCAGCTCGACGGGCGCTACATCACCGCCATCGACAGCGGCACTTCGGTGGCGGACATGGACTGCATTGCCCAGCAGACCCAGCATGTCACCAGCACCACCTCCGCCGGCGACCCGGCGCCGCATGCGGCGATGGGCGTGTTCACCGGAATTCGCGCCACGGCCATGGCGCGGCTGGGCAGCGACAACCTAGAAGGGTTGCGCGTGGCGATCCAGGGGCTGGGCAATGTTGGTTATGCCCTCGCTGAACAGCTGCACGCTGCCGGTGCCGAACTGCTGGTCAGTGACATCGACCACGGCAAGGTGCAACTGGCGATGGAACAGCTCAACGCACACCCGATTGCCAACGACGCATTGCTCAGTACGCCGTGCGACATTCTCGCGCCGTGCGGCCTGGGCGGTGTGCTCAACAGCCACACGGTCACCCAGTTGCGCTGCTCGGCGGTGGCGGGCTCGGCCAACAATCAGCTGACGCACCTGGACGTCGCCGATCAACTGGAACGGCGCGGCATCCTGTATGCGCCGGATTACGTGATCAATGCCGGCGGGCTGATCTACGTTTCCCTCAAGCATCGTGGCGAAGAACTGACGACCATCACCGCGCACCTGTCGAAGATCAGTTCGCGCCTGACCGAAGTCTTCGCCCACGCCCAGGCAGAAAAGCGTTCACCTGCGCGGGTGGCAGACGAGCTGGCGGAAAAGGTGTTGTACCGCTGAGGTTTGTCCGGACATGAAAAAGCCCCTGAGTCTTTCAACTCAGGGGCTATTCAATTCAGAGGCTTCAATTCAGATGCCGATTACTTCGCTGCCTTTGCTGCCTTGGCGGGTTTGGCTGGCGCTTCTGCCGGTTCGGCCACTTCGGCCGTTTCGGTCGCCACAACCGGTGCCGCCGGTGCGTTGATCAGCTCCGACAGGGCATCAGGCTGGCTCTTGAACGCCCGGGCGAACACATCGCGGTTCTTCGCCATGAAGATCCCGACTTCTTCCACTTGCTGCTCGCTCAACGAAGGAACGGCTTTTTCCAACACTTCGGCCAACAGTTCGGCCAGTTCGAGCATTTTGTCATGACGGTCAGCTTCGGCTTTATCCATGAACAAGCGCTCCAGATCTCGGCTGCTGCGGTATACCACTTCGACGGCCATTCACCACCTCACATGCCTTCACATTAAGTTGTCTTTGCGACTACTGTATCTATATACAGCGAAAAGGATAAGCGAATCCCTGCGCTTTGGGTAGTGGCTTTTCAATGTAGACCGGATTCGGATTTTGTCAGCCTGACGGTTACCCATAGGTGCGACCAAACGCCACGGCGCAGGTTTCGCGGCGGCTCGCCATGATGGCGTGGCCTCTTTTCTGCATGCATCTGTGTACGTGCGCAATAACCGTCACGTCCAGCAAGCAACATCCGCTCGAACCGGGCTAAGGAACCTTCATCGTGAAAATCAACTGGGCCGAGAAACTGCGGCAAAACGTGCATCAACTGGCCGAGTCCCTGGGCAACCTGTTCGTCGAGACCTTCCACTACCTGGCGCTGTTCGCCATTGGTGCGGTAACCGCATGGGCGGCGGTGATGGAATTTCTCGGCATGCTCGAGGAAGGGCACATCAAGATCGATGACATTCTGTTGCTGTTCATCTATCTGGAACTGGGGGCGATGGTCGGGATTTACTTCAAGACCAACCACATGCCGGTGCGCTTCCTGATCTACGTGGCGATCACGGCACTGACGCGCCTGCTGATCTCCAACGTCTCGCACCACAATCCGCCGGACATGGGCATCATCTACCTGTGCGGCGGGATTCTGCTGCTGGCGTTCTCGATCCTGGTGGTGCGTTACGCCTCGTCGCAATTCCCTTCGGTGAAGATCGAGAACCCGCACCGCAAGATCGGCACGGGCTCCAGTGAACACCCGGAAGTAGAGAAGGGCGAACTCTAAAGGCCCGCGGCTGGCCGGGGCTGGTGCTTGACCCCGCGCGGTGGCGGGGTGATTGCGTCGCCGCGTGTCATGGCGTCGAGTACCGCCATGGCGCTGTGGCCCTGTTCGATGGCAATGCCGAACTGAATGCTTTGCACCAGGCGTTTGAGGCGCTTGGGGTCATTGCGCTGTTCGGCGCTGATCATCCGTTTGGCGACGATCCGCCCGCTTTTGGAGAGGGTCAGCATGATGCTGCCGTCGAGCCCCTGAATGCTCAGGTTGATCTGATAGTCCGGCGCGAAGGCATCGGTAATGATCTGAAAAGGATTGTCCATGATGCGTCACCGCCTGATTGAACGTGCAGTTGTTGACCGGCCTTGATCGGGTTGGTTCGCCAAACCTGACCATCGGCCTTTCCGTGGTCCTGTCTCCTTCAGCGATGTAGCAAGGGACATGCCGGGAATATTGTCGAACAATGAAACCGGCCAAAAAGAAGGCGAGCAACTGGCTCGCCTTCTTCGTTTACGGCCCGTTTCAGGGCAGAACCGAGTAGATGATCGCTGACAGTGCAATCAGGCCGATCAGCACCACGAACACGTTCGACACCTGACCCGAATACTGGCGCAAGGCCGGCACGCGGCGGATTGCGTACATCGGCATCAGGAACAACAGGCAGGCAATTACCGGCCCACCGAGGGTTTCGATCATGCCGAGGATGCTCGGGTTGAAGGTCGCCACGGCCCAGCAGCTGAGAATCATGAACAGCGCGGTCGCACGGTTCAGCCAGCTCGCCGACATCACCCGGCCACGGCTGCGCAGGCTTTTGACGATCATGCCCTGGAAGCCTTCGCTGGCGCCGATGTAGTGGCCGAGGAAGGATTTGGTGATCGCCACCAGCGCAATCAATGGCGCGGCGTAAGCGATGACCGGGGTCTGGAAGTGGTTGGCCAGGTACGACAGGATCGAAATGTTCTGCGCCTTGGCCGCTGCCAGGTCTGCCGGCGACAGCGCCAGCACGCAGCTGAAGCAGAAGAACATCACCGTCACCACCATCATGCCGTGAGCCATGGCGAGAATGCCGCTGCTCTTGCGTTCGGCCTGTTCGCCATAGCGCTGTTTCTGCTCAACCGCGAACGCGGAAATGATCGGCGAATGGTTGAACGAGAACACCATCACCGGGATCGCCAGCCACAGGGTCTTGAGGAACACCGACATTTCCATCGGTTCTTGAGCACTGGCGAAGAATGCGCCGTTCCAGTTGGGAATCAGGCTGATGCCGAGCAACAGCAGCGCGGCGACGAACGGATAGACCAGCACGCTCATGGCTTTGACGATCACGCTCTGACCGCAGCGGACGATGGCCATCAAGCCGAGGATCAGCGCCAGCGACAGCACCGCGCGTGGCGGTGGGGCGATGTGCAATTGATGTTCGAGGAAGCTGCTGAGGGTGTTGGTCAGCGCCACGCTGTACACCAGCAGGATCGGGAAGATCGCGAAGAAATACAGCAGCGTGATCAGTTTGCCGGCGCCGATGCCGAAGTGTTCTTCCACCACTTCGGTGATGTCACCGGAACGGCCCGACAGCACGAAACGGGTCAGGCCCCGGTGCGCGAAGAAGGTCATCGGGAACGCCAGCAACGCCAGGATCAGCAACGGCCAGAAGCCGCCAACACCGGCGTTGATCGGCAGAAACAAAGTGCCGGCGCCGATGGCGGTGCCATACAGACCGAGCATCCAGGTGGTGTCGAATTTGCTCCAGCCCTTGTGGGCGGTTTCGTTATTGCGTGTGCGGTCTACAGCGGGATTTTCGGCAGCAGGTGTGCGTACATCGGTCATCGTTTTTGCCTCGTTATTATTCTTGCTCGGGCTCACGTGTTACGGACGTTCAGGGAGTGCTCCTCAGCACTCCACCCAGCTCACGGCCAGGCCGCCCCGTGAAGTCTCTTTGTATTTGTCATGCATGTCGGCGCCGGTATCGCGCATGGTGCGGATCACCCGGTCGAGAGAAATGAAGTGTTTGCCGTCGCCGCGCAGGGCCATTTGCGTGGCGTTGATCGCCTTCACCGCAGCGATGGCGTTGCGCTCGATGCACGGCACCTGTACGAGCCCGCCAACCGGGTCGCACGTCAGGCCGAGGTTGTGTTCCAGGCCGATTTCGGCGGCGTTTTCCAGTTGCTCCGGGGTTGCACCCAGCACATCGGCCAGACCCGCAGCGGCCATCGCGCAGGCAGAGCCGACTTCACCCTGGCAGCCGACTTCGGCGCCGGAAATCGAGGCGTTTTTCTTGCACAGGATGCCGACCGCTGCCGCGCCCAGAAAGAACGCAACCACGTCGTCGTCCGACGCGTCCGGATTGAATTTCATGTAGTAGTGCAGAACGGCAGGAATGATCCCGGCGGCACCGTTGGTCGGCGCGGTCACCATGCGCCCGCCGGCAGCGTTTTCTTCGTTGACGGCGAGGGCGAACAGGTTGACCCACTCCATCGCCGACAGGGTCGAACTGATGACGTTCGGCTTGCCGATTTCCAGCAGGCTACGGTGCAATTTCGCAGCGCGGCGGGGAACATTCAGACCGCCGGGCAGGACGCCTTCGTGACGCAGGCCTTGCTCGACGCACTCGCGCATTACCGACCAGATGTGCAGCAGGCCCTGACGGATCTCGGCGTCGCTGCGCCAGGCCCGTTCGTTGGCCATCATCAGTTCGGACACCCGCAGGTTGTGCTGCTTGCACAGCGCCAGCAGTTCGACGGCGCTGGAGAATTCGTAAGGCAACTCGACGTCGCCGGCCGGCGCGACACCGGATTCGGCTTCGGCCGCTTCGATGATGAAACCGCCGCCGACCGAGTAGTACGTTTGCTCGAACAGTTGGCCGGATGCACCGAAGGCTGTCAGCGACATGGCGTTGGGGTGGTAGGGCAGGCTCTCGTCCAGCAGCAGGAGATCGTGCTGCCAGTTGAAGGTGATCGAGCGTTTACCGGCCAGAGAGAGTTGGCCGGTCTCGCGCAGGTGCTGGATGCGCGGCTCGATGGTCGACGGATCGATGCTGTCCGGCCATTCGCCCATCAAACCCATGACTGTCGCGCGGTCAGTGGCATGGCCGACGCCGGTGGCCGAAAGCGAGCCGTACAAACGGATTTCCACCCGCTGCACATCGTTCAGCAAATGCTGGTCGATCAGGGACTGGGCGAAGGTCGCGGCGGCGCGCATCGGGCCGACGGTGTGGGAACTGGACGGGCCGATGCCGACTTTGAATAGATCGAAAACACTGATAGCCATGCTAAACCCTTACAAGCAATGGAGTAGGAATCGCTGCCATTTTTTGTAGGACAAGCGCAATGTCGGCGATACTGCCTACCTCGCTTCAACGTGACTAACGAAACTTCCTAAGTAAGCCTTTAGCAGGACTAAACCATGAGTCGTCAATTGCATGCACAGACTTACGTCTGGCTGCAGGTGTTTTCCTGTGCCGCGCGGCACCTGTCATTCACCCGTTGTGCCGAAGAACTGCACATCACGCCGGGGGCGGTCAGCCAACAAATCCGACAACTGGAAGAGCGTCTGGGCTTTCGCCTGTTCCACCGTCGTGCAAGGGGTGTGGAGCTGAGCGCGGAAGGGCAGCGACTGGCGATCACGGTCAACGAGGCTTACGGCAGCATCGACGCGGAATTGCGTCGCCTCGACGCGGGGATGATCAGCGGGATTCTGCGAGTGCGCTCGATTCCGTCGTTCCTCAGCAAGTGGCTGACCCCGCGCCTGCCACGCCTGCAACAGCGTTACCCGGACATCCAGCTGCGGCTGGTGGCCGAGGACAGCAGCGTGCCGTTGCATGAAGGGGATTTCGACCTGGCCATCGACCTGAACGACGGCAGTTATCCGGGACTGTTATCCACAGCCTTGCTCGATGAGCAGATTTTCCCGGTGTGCGCACCGGGCCTGCTGCGCGGACGGCCGCCGCTGCACGGGCCGGCGGATCTGGTGCATTTCCCGCTGCTGCACGACATCACCGCCTGGCGCGGCAGCTATGAATACGCGGAGTGGGAGTTTTATCTCAATGCCATCGGTTTCGAGGGCGCGGATGTGCGGCGCGGGCACACGTTCAATCGCAACCACCTGACCATCGAAGCGGCGATTGCCGGCATGGGCGTGGCGATTGCCCGGCGCACGCTGCTCAACGACGAGCTGGAGCGGGGGACATTGATCGTGCCGTTCGGGATTTCGGTGCCCAATCACAAGCGCTATGTATTGCTTTATGCGCCGGGGGCCCTGAGCCATCCGGGCGTACGGGCGGTGCATGACTGGCTGGTGGAAGAAGCGGGGATTTTTCGCAGCCTGCACCCGTTGGGTGATGGCCAATTGTGAGCAGATTTTTCGGGGTGGCGGGGCGACCCAACTCCCGACCTTACCAGCGCTTTACTCGGTTGTCCGGCTTTTTTTGCGAATGAATATTTATCTTTTTTAAGGGGTTGAAATGTTCGTCCGGCGGGCCGATTGTTGTAATCAAGAGGTCACGAAATCCTGTTCCAGGCCTCTTGCGAGCTAGCTGAAATAAGGGATGAACTATGCAAATCCAAGTCAACAGCGACAACCATATTCAAAGCAGCAAACGACTGGAGGAGTGGGTACGAACCACAATTGAGAGCACGCTCGACCGTTATGAGGAAGACCTGACCCGTGTCGAAGTCCATCTGAGCGACGAGAACGGTGACAAACCAGGTCCTCATGATTTGCGCTGCCAACTGGAAGCGCGGCCAAAAGGCCATCAACCGATTTCCGTTACCCACAAAGCCGATTCGCTGGAACAGGCGATCGATGGTGCAGCCGAAAAACTGGAGCACGCGCTGGAGCACCTGTTTGGCAAACTGCGCGGCAAACCGCGAGCCGCTGTGGTGCCATTCACAAGCAAAGCCAATGACAAGCTGTTGGCGGAAGAGTTTGACGAGAACGAACAGGCAGCGATCAACAGTTGATGCGCTGATTTTCCAAGCCACCCAATGAGAAAGGGCCTGCAATTGCAGGCCCTTTCTGTTTTCAGCAGGGGTCAGAACGCAACGGAAGTCTGCACGTATACCGTGCGTGGCTCACCGACATACTTTCCTTTGTTGTTGTCATCGAACGAGCGGGTGAAGTACTGGGTGTTGAAGATGTTCTTCACCCCCACCGCGACGTTCAGGTCCGACAGTTGCGGGCCGAAGTCATAACCGGCGCGGCTGCTGAATAGCATGTAACCGGGGATCTTGCCGGTGCTGCCGTCGGCGCTTTCTTTGGAGGTGTTGGCGTTGTCGGCGAACTGGTCGCTCTGGAAGCTGCTGTCCAGGTTGAGCTTCCACGGGCCTTCGGTGTAACCGACGCCGATCGTGCCTTTGTGTTTCGACGAGAACGGCACACGATTGCCCTTGTTCGGCCCGTCTTCGCGGATGGTCGCGTCGACATAGGCGTAAGTGGCGTACACGTCGAAACCAGCCAGTGCCGGGCTCAAGTCATCCAGCGCGTAATTGACGCTGGTCTCGATGCCCTGATGGCGGGTTTCGCCACGGGCGATCACCGAATCATTGGTCTGGTTGCTTTCGTACTGGTTGTCGAAGTTGATCAGGAACGCGCCGATCTCCGCTCGCAGCGCGCCGTTGTCGTAACGGGTGCCGACTTCCCAGGTGCGGGCCTTCTCCGGTTTCACTTCGCCGCTGCTCACGCGGTTGGGCATCTGGCTGTATTGCACGCTGCCGAATGAACCCTCGGTGTTGGCGTACAGGTTCCAGCTGTCGGTCAGGTGATACAGCACGTTCAACGCCGGCAGTGCGGTGTTGTAGTCGCCCTTGTATTTGACGTTGGTCAGATTGTTGGTCTGTTGCGACTCGATCATCTCGTAGCGCACGCCCGGGGTGATCGTCCACTTGCCGATGTCGATCCGGTCATCGACGAAGAACGCATTGGCTTCGGTGCCGCCGCGAGTGTCGCGGTCATTGCGGCTGTTGGTGGTCGGGTATTCGTTGCTGCTGATCGGCGTGCGATAGCGCAGTTCGTGGCCGGCTTCGTTGATGTAGCGATAGCCGACGCCGACTTCATGGCTGGTGGCGCCGAGGTCGAAGCCTTGGGCGAAGCGGGTTTCCAGACCGCGCACCCAATACTCGCGCGGCGACAGCGACAGGAACGTGCCCTGATCCAGGTAACCGCTGCGCAGGGTCTTGGTGAAGAAGGTATTGGCGGTGAATTCGCGGCGGTCTTCCTGATAGCGATAGCCGACATTGAACATCGTGCGACGGCCCCAGAACTGGTCTTTTGGCCGGGTCGACTGATACGGATCGGCATCGTAATCGGCGACATTCAGGCCGCCGGGCATGTCGGCCTTGCCTTCGTAATACTGGGCCATGGCGTTGAAACTGTTGGCCTCGTCGAGTTGGTATTTGCCCTTGAGGATCAGGTCGTCGATTTCTGTATCGCTGTGCTCACGCCAGTCGCCTCCGCGAGTGCCGGAGTACAGCAACGCGCCGCCCAGACCGTTGGCATTGGTGCCGCCGGCCAGCAGGTTGGCGCTGGTCTTGAAGCCGTCATGGCTGGACGATGGACTGGTTTCAGTCTGGAAACCGCCCTTGACGGTCGGCTCGTCCGGAATCGCCCGGGTCACGAAGTTGACCACGCCGCCGACGTTCTGCGGGCCGTAACGCACGGCGCCGCCGCCCCGCACCACGTCCACGGCGTCCATGTTGCCCATGCTGATCGGCGCGAACGACAACTGCGGCTGGCCATAAGGGGCGAAGGGCACCGGAATGCCGTCCATCAACACGGTCGAACGTGCGGCCAGGCGCGGGTTGAGACCGCGAATGCCGAAGTTCAGCGCCATGTCGTGGCTGCCGGTGCCGTTGTTTTCCGGGGCGTTGACGCCGGGAATGCGGTTGAGCACATCGCGGGCCTGGGTCGCGCCCTGGCGTTCGAACTCTTCGCGGCGGATCACGTCACGGGCACCGGGATGTTCGAACACGTTGACCTGCGCCGCCTCGCCCAGCCAGTCGCCGACCACTTTCGAGGTGTCCAGCTCCAGGGCGTTGTCGTTCGACGGCTGCAGGCTGAAGGCATTGCCACCCTCGGCGCGGGCTTGCAGGCCGGTGCCTTCGAGCAGCGCGTTCAGACCTTGTTCCGCTGTGTAGTTGCCTTCCAGACCACGGCTTTGCACACCGCTGGTGACTTGCGAGCCGAACGAGATCAGCACGCCGGCTTCACGGCCGAACTGGTTGAGGGCGTTTTCCAGCGTCGACGGGGCGATGTGATAAGCCTTGGTATCGGCGGCTTGCGCAAGGGGCAGGGCGCTGAGGCTCAGGCTGGCGCCGAGGACGAGGTTGCGCAGGGTTCGGGCCAGCGGCGTGAGACGGGTGGGGTGCATGGAGGACGGTCCTGAGAAGGTTGAATCAAGGGGGCTTTCCTTCTCTGTCACGCCAGATCTGAAAAACGGCTCATTTATTTTTACGGCTGATCAAACCTTGGCTTCGACCGTCACCCAATAGCGAGTAAAACGCTTCACTTTCACCGGCAGGCTGATTTCCAGCAGATCGAGAATCCGCTCGCTGTCGTCCAGTGGATAAGTCCCGGAAATCAGCAGGTCAGCCACTTTCGCATCGCAATGGAGCTGCCCGCGACGGTAGCGACCGAGTTCGTCGAGGAAGTCGCCCAGGCGCATGTGCGCGGCCACCAGCATGCCGTCGGCCCAGGCGCCACTGTTGGCGTCCAGCGGTTTTGCCACGCTGACGCCGGTGGTGCTGAAACTCAGTTGTCGGGCGACCGGCAGCAGCATCGGCGCGCGACTTGGCACGTTCAGTTCAACCCGACCTTCAAACAGTGCAACCTGCGTGCGGTCGGCAAACTGCCGTACGTTTATTCGCGCGCCCTGGGTTTTCAGCACGCCTTGGGCGGTTTGCACGTCGAAGGATTGCGTGGCGGTCAGCAGCATTTCGCCTTCGAGCAGACGGATCAAACCATCGCCCCGGACATCCGCCGCGCTCGCGGTGTTGAGCTGCAACTGGCCGTCGGCGCCGAGCGAGATCTTGCGCCGCTGACCAATCGGGCTGCGGTAATCGGCCAGCAGCGATGGCAACGGATTGTGCTCGCGCATGCCCCAGGTGACCGCCGAACCGGCGCCGAGAATCAGCAACAACTTCAGCGCCTGACGACGGCTGCCGGACTTCGGCGCATTCAGTGCGGCGTGGGCCAGTGGCGATGACAATCCGCGCAGCCGCGAATTGACCCGTTGAATGTGCTCCCACGCGCGGCGGTGTTCGCTGTGGGCATCGATCCATTGTTGCCAGGCTTGTTGCTGACGCGGGCTCAATTGGCCCTGCTGCATTTCCAGCAACCAGTGCACCGCCTGTTCGGCGACCTGCGCGGAAAAATCCATCGACGGGTTCACAGGGCGAAGTAGCAGCGCATCGCTGCCTTGTTCAGATGACGTTTGACCGTGGCCACGGAAATGCCCAGTTCGGCGGCGATCTGCGGATAGGTCAGGCCATCGACCTGCGCCAGCAGAAATGCCCGTTTGACGACGCGCGGCAGGCCATCAAGCAACTGATCCAGCTCCATCAGGGTTTGCAGGATGATGGCTTTCTCTTCTTCCGAAGGCGCGACCATCTCCGGCATCTGCGCGAGGGTGTCGAGGTAGGCGCGCTCCAGGTCCTGGCGGCGGTAATGGTTGAACAGCACGCGCTTGGCCAGGGTGGTGAGGAATGCGCGCGGTTCGATAATCACTGGCGGCTCGCGGGCGGTCAGCACCCGGATGAAGGTGTCCTGAGCGAGATCGGCGGCGCTGTCCGGGCAGCCGAGTTTGCGCCGCAGCCAGCCGGTGAGCCAGCTGTGATGGGCCTGATAGAGCGATTCGACAGGATGGGCGGACGACAACGGCATCACTCCGGGCGCATGCGGGATGCGTTAGAGAACAAGAATGGTTCGCATTGTAGGGCTGCCAGTGAAGTCCGGCAATCAGACTCTTTTGCGTATGAGAATATTTATCATTAATATTGCTCGCCTGTCGTCCGGCGTGTTGGCCGGGCGTTAACCGTTTCAGGGTCGAAACATGAAAGCCAAACTCGCCACACTTCCCCTGTCCTATCGTCTGGCCGTCACTTCGCGGGTGCTCGCGGCGGTGTTCGGCGGCTATCTGGTCGCGGCATTGGCCAGCGTGACGCTGACGTTGTGGCTGCCGCTGAACCGCGCCGAGGCGGTGGTGACCGGCATGACCGTTTCGTTCCTGGTCTATCTGGTGGCGGTGCTCTGGTGTTTCGCTTGTCGCACGGCGTGGTCGGCGTGGGTCGGTCTGCTGGTGCCGAGTGTGATTCTGGCGACCGTGTCCGGCGCTGCGCGCGGTCTGGGTCTGGCATGAAAGAGGGCTTCCGGCAGGCGATGGCCTGGCTTCACACATGGACCGGGCTGGTTTTCGGCTGGCTGTTGTTCGCGATTTTTCTGACTGGAACCCTGGCCTATTTCAAAGATGAAACCACTCACTGGATGCAGCCGGAAATCCACGCGCATCCATTGGATGCCGAAAAAAGCCTGACGCTGGCCCAGCAGTATCTGCAACAACAAGCCCCCGACGCTTCGCGCTGGATCATTGGCCTGCCCGACGCCCGCGATCCCGGTCTGAGCGTGGGCTGGCAGCAGACGCCAGCCAAGCCCGGCGAACGCGGCGCATTCACCCGCAAGACGCTCGACGCGCAGACCGGTGTCGAAGTGCAGGCCCGGGAAAGCATGGGCGGCGAGTTTTTCTACCGATTCCACTTCCAGCTGCAAATGCCTTATCCGTGGGGCCGCTGGCTCTCGACCATCGCCGCGATGGTGATGTTTGTCGCGCTGATCACCGGGATCATCACCCACAAGAAAATCTTCAAGGACTTCTTCACCTTCCGCCCGCGCAAGGGCCAGCGTTCGTGGCTCGACGGGCACAACGCGGTGGGTGTGCTGGTGTTGCCGTTTCATCTGATGATCACCTACAGCAGTCTGGTGATCTTCATGTCGATGGTGATGCCGGCGAGCATTCTGGCTTCGTACGGCAACAACGTTCGAGCGTTTTACGACGAGGTTTTTCCCGAATCCAGCATTCCCGAACGGGCCAATCAACCGGCGACACTGGCACCGCTGGCGCCCCTGTTGCTGGCGGCCAGCGAGCAATGGTCGGGCGGGCGTGTCGGGCGTATCAGCGTGAACAATCCGGGCGATGCCAATGCCTCGGTGGTGATGTCCCGCGCGGGCTCCGACCGTGTGGTGAATGTTTCCGGCAGCGCCGTGACCTTCAGCGGGGTCAGCGGAGAAGTCATTGGCACAACGCCCGATCAGCCAATGGCGATGGCGGTTGCCGGCAGTTTCTACGGTTTGCACATGGGCCACTTTGCCGGGCCGGTGTTGCGTTGGCTGTATTTCATCTGCGGTCTGGCGGGCACGGCGATGATTGGCACCGGGCTGGTGATCTGGCTCGGCAAGCGTCAGCTCAAACACGCCAGGACCGGTGTGATGCCCTTCGAGTTGCGGCTGGTGCAAGTGCTGAACATTGCCAGCATGGCCGGGCTGGTGGTGGCGGTCGCCGTGTTCTTCTGGGCCAATCGTCTGCTGCCGGTGGATCTTGCCGGGCGTGCCGATTGGGAAGTGAACGCGTTTTTCATCGCCTGGGGCTTGAGCGTGGTGCACGCGATGTTGCGGCCGGGACGCAAGGCCTGGGTCGAACAGCTGTCGCTGGGGGCTGCACTGTTTATCGCGGTTCCGCTTCTTAACGGTTTGTCCTCCCCGTATCACCTAGGTGTGACAGTGCCTGAAGGCGACTGGGTTTTGGCCGGTTTCGACCTGACGTGTCTGGGCGGCGGCCTCTTTCTCGCCTGGGCCGCCCGGAAAATGCAGCGCGCCGGACACACCGTCAACGTGCAAAAGCCAGCCCGCGAGAAGCCCCGGCCGATCACCCTTGAGCAGGGAGCGAACTGAATGCTGCTGGCGCTGTTGCTCTGTTATTGCGCTTTCACCGCGCTGTGCCTGGCGATGCCTCGGCATCATGAAGAACTGCTGGGCCACAAACCTTCGACTCGCCGTCGGCAAGGTTTGAAACTCGCAGGCTGGCTGTTGCTGGGGCTGTCGCTGTGGGCGGCGGTTGCCATGAAGGGCTGGAGTTTTGGTCTGGTCGACTGGTGCGCGGTGTTGATGCTCAGTGCGCTGACGTTGGTGCTGTTGTTGCCCTATCGCCCACGCCTGGCCTTGACCATGGCCGGACTGAGCCTGCTCGCCAGCCCGGTCGCTGCGTGGGCCTTGAACTGACATGCTGATCGGCCATCCTCCCGAACACCGCGACGACGAACCCCACGGCGCCCGTGCGCATTTTCTTCAGGTATTCCTGTCCCAGCGTTCGCAGATGGAAGCGCTGGTGAGCCGGCGCGTCGGTTGCCGGGCGACGGCAGCGGATCTGGTGCAGGATCTGTTTCTGCGTTTCTGGCGTCGGCCGCTGGTGCAGGTCGAAGAGCTCAGCACTTATCTGTTGCGCTGCGCCGGCAATATCGCCATCGATCATTTGCGCAGCGAAGGCGCGCGGGTGCGGGTCAACGAAGGCTGGCAACCGGATGAGCCGGACAGCAGCGCCAGCGAACCGCAGGCGGCGCTCGAAGCGGGCAACGATTTGCGCCATGTCGAAGCGGCGTTGCGCGCGCTGCCCGAGCGCACGCGGCAGATTTTTTTGCTCAATCGCATCCATGGCCGCAAGTACGCCGAGATCGCCAAGGCCATGGGCCTGTCCCAAAGCGCTGTGGAAAAACATATGATGCGCGCCCTCGAGGCCTGCAAGGCCAGCCTGCGGGAAACCGCGCCACGCCTGCCAGGGAAAGCACCGTGAATCACACCGAACGCGTCATCCCGACGCCCGCTCAGGAGCAGGCCGCTTTCGCCTGGCTGAGCCTGCTGCATGACCGCCCGAGCACCGGTGATCAACTGACGTTCAGTCAATGGCTGCACGCTGACCCGGCCCACGCCGAGGCCTATGCCCAGGCGCAAGTGGTGTGGGAATTGAGCGAAGGGCCGGCGCGCACTCTGGCCGATGAAGACGCGCTGGCGTTGCAGGGGTTGCTCGATGCGATGGACCGGCCGCGTCGTCCGCAGGTCCGGCGTTGGGCCGGCGCGCTGGCGATGGCGGCCTGTCTGCTGCTGATGATCAGCCTCGGCAGCGGTTGGCAGCCGCAGCGCTGGATCGATGATCTGGGCGCTGATTACGTGTCGGCACCGGGCGAGATCCGCACCGTGACCCTGGCCGATCAATCACAGGTGACGCTGGACGCCGACAGCGCCATCGCCGTGGATTTCAGTCACGGCGAGCGGCATGTGCAATTGCGCCGAGGGGCCGGATTCTTCAGCGTGACTCACACGGGTGATCCCTTTGTGGTCGAGGCCGAGAAAGGCCAGGCGCGAGTGTTGGGCACGCAGTTCGAAGTGCGCCTGCAACCTCATGGCGCACAAGTCACTGTGCTTTCAGGGCGCGTCGGCGTGACGGCGGCGCGTGATGCCGAGCAGCAGATTCTCACCGCCGGCCAGCAAGTGGCGTACGGCGCCGGCACTGCAGAAAAACTCCACGCGGTGGACAGCGAAGCTCAACTGGCCTGGCGCCAGGGTTGGCTGACTTACTACAAGTCGACACTGGCCGATGTGGTGCAGGATCTGCGGCGTTATTACTCCGGACGGATCGTGTTGCTCAACGACGAACTGGGCGCGCGCAAGGTCAGCGGCAGCTTTCCGAGCAAGGATCCGCAAGCGGTGCTGAACTCGCTGCAAGGGGTGTTGGGATTCGAGCAGCATCAGGTGTTGGGCAAGCTGATCATCCTGCGCTGAAAATATTTTCAACTTTGTAGTGAGGTAAACCCGACCGCCATCCGTGTAGTGACTGAAACTGCGAGTCATTCGCATCCGTTGCGGTTCTACACAGGTCATGAGCAATGAAGTCCAGGGCAAAATCGGGTTCGGTCAAACAGTGGTTGGGCGTTTCGGCCTTGAGTTTTTCGGCATTGGCCCTGTTGCCGCTGAGCGTGGCGCTGGCCGCTGAATCCGTCAGCAGTCAGCCACAAAAGCAATTCAGTTTTTCCCTGGCTGCCAAGCCGTTGCCTCAGGCCCTGAGTGATTTCAGTCGTGTCACCGGGCAGAGCGTGGTCTATACCGATGAAGCCCCGTATGGCCTCACTGCTCCAGCGGTCAACGGCCAGATGAGTGCCGAGCAGGCGCTGCAACGTCTGCTCACCGGCTCCGGCCTGACCTTCCGCCGCACCGACAGTCATACCCTGGCGCTCGAACCGCAACCGACCGCAGGCGCGTTGAACCTCGGCGCGACGAGCATCACCTCGGTGGTCGACCAGCCGATGAGCTACCAGCCACCGGAAACCAGTTCGGTGATGCGCTCTTCCGCTTCGCTTCAGGAAATCCCCCAGACCGTCAACGTGATTGCGGCCCAGGTCATTCGTGATCAGGCACCGCGCAATCTCGATGACGCACTGGCCAACGTCAGCGGCATCACCCAGGGCAACACCTTGGGCAGCACCCAGGATTCGGTGATGACCCGCGGTTTTGGCGATAACCGCAACGGCTCGATCATGCGCGACGGCATGCCGCTGGTGCAGGGCCGTGGCATGAACGCGACCGTGGATCGCGTCGAAGTGCTCAAGGGCCCGGCCTCGCTGCTCTACGGGATTCAGGACCCGGGCGGCGTGGTCAACATGGTCAGCAAGAAGCCTGAACTGACCCAGTACAACGCGCTGACCCTGCGTGGCTCGACCTACGGCGACGGCAAGAATGGCAGCGGCGGCTCGTTCGACAGCACCGGTGCGCTGGGGGATTCCGGCCTCGCGTATCGCATGGTGCTGGACCACGAAGACGAGGATTACTGGCGCAATTTCGGCACCCACCGTGAAACCCTGATCGCGCCGTCGCTGGCCTGGTATGGCGAGCGCACCAAGTTGCTGTTCGCTTATGAGCACCGCGAATTCCTGACCCCGTTCGATCGTGGAACCCTGATCGATCCGCGCACCAACCATCCGCTGGACATCTCGCGCAACGAGCGTCTCGACGAGAAATTCAACGACATGGAAGGCCGCTCGGACCTCTATCACTTCGAGGCCGACCACGAACTCAACGACGACTGGAAAGCCCATTTCGGCTACAGCTGGAACCGCGAAACCTACGACGCCAGCCAAGTCCGCGTAACCGCGATCGACACCAAAAAAGGCACCCTGACCCGCAGCATGGACGGCACGCACGGCGCGATCAGCACCGACCGCTTCACCACCGCCAGCCTCGAAGGCAAGGTCAACGTGCTGGGCATGCAGCATGACCTGGTGTTCGGCGTCGACGACGAGTACCGCAAGATCTACCGCGCCGACCTGATCCGCCAGAAAAGCCTGAGCACCTTCAGTTACGTCAATCCGGTGTACGGTCGTGAGGTCGAAGGCACCACCGTCAGCCCGGCGGACAGTGCGCAGACCGACGAACTGCGCAGCGATTCGGTGTTCCTGCAGGACTCGATCCACCTCAACGACCAGTGGATTCTGGTGGCCGGCGGGCGTTTCCAGGAATACGACCAGTACGCCGGCAAAGGCGTGCCGTTCAAGGCCAACACCGACAGCAACGGCCAGAAGTGGGTGCCGCGCGCAGGTCTGGTGTATCGCTACACCGACGCATTGTCGTTCTACGGCAGCTACACCGAATCGTTCAAACCCAACTCGACCATCGCGCCGCTCAGTGGCAGCAGCACCGTGCTCGACGGCAGCATCGCGCCGGAAGAAGCCAAGTCCTGGGAGTTGGGCGCACGTCTCGACATACCGGGTCGCATCACCGGCAACATCGCCCTGTTCGACATCAAGAAACGCAACGTGCTGGTGGCCAATTCCGAAGGGCCGACGACGATTTACAGCGCCGCCGGCGAAGTGCGTTCCCGGGGCCTGGAAGTAGACCTGACCGGTCAGCTCAGCGACCGCTGGAGCATGATCGGCAGCTACGCCTATACCGACGCCGAGGTTACGGAAGATCCGGACTACAAAGGCAACAGGCTGCAGAACGTGGCGAAAAATACCGGCTCGCTGTCGGCGGTCTACGACTTCGGCAGTGTGATCGGTGGTGATCAACTTCGGGTCGGCGCCGGCGCGCGCTATGTCGGTGAACGAGCGGGTAACGCGGTCAACGATTTCGATCTGCCGAGCTACACCGTGGCCGATGCGTTCGCCACTTACGACACCAAAGTCGAAGGGCAGAAGGTCAAGTTTCAACTCAACGTGAAGAACCTGTTCGATCGTACCTACTACACCTCGGCGGCGAGCCGTTTCTTCGTGTCGATGGGCGATTCGCGGCAGATTTCGTTGTCGAGCACGCTGGAGTTCTGATCAGCGCAAAAACGCCTGGCGATAATCGCCGGGCGTTCCACCCAGCACCTGGCGAAAGCGGTTGGTGAAGTGGCTGGCACTGGCAAATCCGCACGCCAGGGCAATCTCCCCCAGCGGCAACGCTGTGCCCCGCAACAACTCCCGCGCCCGACTCAAACGCCGCGCCAGCACATACTGATGTGGCGGCAGTCCGAAGCTCACCCGGAACATCCGCGCGAAGTGGTATTCCGACAACGCACACAACCCCGCCAGTTGCCCGAGGCTGATCGGCTCGGCCAGTTGGCTGTCGATGAACTCCACCAGTTGCCGACGTTGATGCGACGCCAGCCCGCCCTTGAGACGCAAGCCGTGGCGTACGCCGACCTGGCTCAACAAGGTTTGGCTGATCAGTTCGTGGGCCAGGCTGCTGGTCAGCAGACGCTCGCCAGGCTCGTCCCAATTTAGAGTGAGTAACTGGCGAAACCGTCGGGCCTGTTGCGGATCTTCCAGAAAAGTCTGTTCGCGCAGCTGCATTTCCCGGGGCTCGCGATCCAGCAGCGTGACGCAACCCAAGGCAAATTGTTCGGCGCTGAAATACAGGTGGGCCAGGCGAATGTCGCCATTGATCACCCACCCCGACTCGTGGTCGGCTGGCAGGATGCACAACTTGTCCGGACTGCCTTTGTTTCCGGGGGCACCACGGCGGAACGTGCCGGTGCCGCCAGCGATGTAGCAGGAGAGCGTGTGATGGCTCGGCGCGTCATAGTCGCGGGCGTCGTGGTGGTTGGTCCACAAGGCTGCGGACAGACCGTCCCCCAGCTCGGCGCTGCGCACAAGGCATGCGTTGGGCGAGCTGTTCAAGGCTTGAAAGACTTGCAGGGTATCGATGGCGACCATGGTCGGTTCTCTTCAACGCCTTGCATCCTACTCCGTAGATGTTGCGCTGCCAGCCTGCGCGCCGACAAAAGCGCAAGTTTATGCAAGCGAGGGGTGAAGGCGCAGGCGGACACTGAAACCCAATCGAGGAGTGTCTGCCATGAACCTGTCGTTGTATTTGTTAACTGTGCTGATCTGGGGCACCACCTGGATTGCCCTTAAATGGCAACTGGGCGTGGTGGCGATTCCGGTGTCGATCGTCTATCGCTTCGGTCTCGCGGCGCTGGTGTTGTTCGCGCTGTTGCTGCTCAGCCGTCGCCTGCAACCGATGAATCGGCGCGGGCATCTGATCTGTGTGGCGCAGGGGTTGTGCCTGTTCTGCGTCAACTTCATGTGTTTCCTGACTGCCAGCCAATGGATCCCCAGCGGTCTGGTGGCGGTGGTGTTTTCTACCGCAACGTTGTGGAACGCGCTGAATGCGCGGGTGTTCTTCGGCCAACGCATCGCGCGCAATGTGCTGATGGGCGGGGCTCTGGGGCTGTCGGGCCTGGGCCTGTTGTTCTGGCCGGAGCTGGCCGGGCATCACGCCAGTCCGCAAACCTTGCTCGGTCTTGGCCTGGCGCTCTGCGGCACGCTGTGTTTCTCGGCGGGCAACATGCTCTCGAGCCTGCAACAGAAGGCCGGCCTCAAGCCGCTGACGACCAATGCCTGGGGCATGGCCTACGGCGCGGCGATGCTCTCGGTGTGGTGTCTGGTCAAAGGCATTCCGTTCGAGATGGAATGGACGTCGCGCTACATCGGCGCGCTGCTGTACCTGGTGATACCGGGTTCGGTGATCGGTTTCACGGCGTACCTGACGCTGGTCGGTCGCATGGGGCCGGAGCGCGCCGCCTATTGCACGGTGCTGTTCCCGGTGGTGGCTTTGAACGTTTCGGCCTTTGCCGAAGGCTATCAATGGACGGCACCCGCATTGGCGGGGCTGGTATTGGTGATGCTGGGGAATGTGCTGGTGTTTCGTAAACCCGCAGTTGCAGTTGTTTCCACGCATGGAAAGTTGGCCTGAGATCGATTTGGCTTTGAGCGCTGTCTATTCAGCGCTCGTTTTTCAATGTTATGAAAATCAGTACAGGCAATATGAAGTCGACAATATGTCGTGCCCAGTCTTTCGCATTCCATACTTGTGAAGTGTCCATGTCGAACCATTCAACACCGATGGTTTGCAGGCAAACGTAATAGGTGAAGATTGCGATCAGCAAGCCAATGATCGAGAACCTTTTTGCCTCGTGAAATACAGCCGCAGATTCATTGACTTTGCGATAGAGATAATAAGTGCCGAGCAGGCAATAGGCGGTGTAGATCGCTTCCGTCGTGATGATGAACCAATAGATCCGATGGTGCATCATGGGCGATTCAATCGCCCTGTAACGTATGTTCTCGTTGATTTGAGTGGTATCCATACTCAGGATATGTCCGACGTACACATAGTTTGCCGAGTAGTCGGTCAGGTTTCCGTACATCACCAATAGTCCAAAAAAACTGATGTAGGCCATCAGGCAGACTTTGCTGTAACGGATTAATTGATCGGTATTGGAAATTCTCAAGGTGGCTATTCTCTGGAGTGTTTATCGTTATATTTGATAAGTCCGGAAATTTTATAGCGCGATAGTTTATTTTGTTGGTGTGTTGATTTTCAAAGTATGTATTGGCTGTAAGTTGTGCGGGCAAGTACTTTGCAATACTTGCCCGATTTATTTATCCGCGCCAGACCTGCGGGTTCACCAGATCCTGCGGACGCTCGCCGAGCAGGGCACTGCGCAGGTTGGCCAGGGCACGATTGGCCATGGCTTCGCGGGTTTCGTGGGTGGCCGAACCGATGTGCGGCAAGGTCACGGCGTTTTTCATCTGGAACAGCGGTGACTCGGCCAGCGGTTCCTTCTCGTAGACGTCCAGACCGGCACCGCGAATCCGGTTGTTCTGCAATGCCTCGATCAATGCCGGCTCGTTGACCACCGGGCCGCGGGAGATGTTCACCAGAATCGCATCCGGCTTCATCAGCGCCAGTTCGCGATGGCTGATCAGGTGGCGGGTCTTGTCGCTTAGCGGCACCACCAGGCAAACGAAGTCGGCCTCGGCCAGCAGTTGGTCAAGACTGCGGAACTGTGCGCCGAGTTGCTGTTCGAGTTCGGTCTTGCGGCTGTTGCCGCTGTAGAGGATCGGCATGTTGAAGCCGAAGTGGCCGCGACGGGCGACGGCGGCGCCGATGTTGCCCATGCCGACGATGCCCAGGGTCTTGCCGTGCACGTCGCAACCGAACAGCGGTGCGCCGACGCTGGCCTGCCATTGGCCGGCCTTGGTCCAGGCGTCGAGTTCGGCGACGCGGCGGGCGCTGCTCATGATCAGGGCGAAGGCCAGGTCGGCGGTGCTTTCGGTGAGCACGTCCGGGGTGTTGGTAAGCATGATCCCGCGTTCGTTGAAATAGGCGAGGTCGTAGTTGTCGTAGCCGACGGAGACGCTGGAGACCACTTCGAGTCTGGCGGCGGTTTCCAGTTGGGCCTTGCCGAGTTTGCGACCGACGCCGATCAGGCCGTGGGCGTGGGGCAGGGCTTCGTTGAACTGGGCGTTGATGTCGCCGTTTTTCGGGTTGGGGACGATGACGTCGAACTCCTGTTGCAGGCGTTCGATCATGGGCGGGGTGATGCGGCTGAAGGCCAGGACTGTTTTTTTCATTGGCATTTGGCTCGGGCTTGGCGGCTGGTGTGATTGCCAAGCAAGCTAACATTTTCTGTTTGGGGTTGTCTTGGCGGCCTTTGGGCCGACCAGGTTCTTGGGGGGGGGGCGTGAATATCCGTTGCTGCGGTAACGGCTTCTTAGGGTTTCGCCCTTACGGCGAGTCACTTTTTTCAAACGCCAAAAAAGTAACCAAAAACGCTGGGCCCCGGCGTTCGGCACCTCGCCTAGGCTCGGTGTTCCTTCGCTCCGGGACTCATCCGGGGGCACCGCCTCCGGTTTGCTTCGCTGCACCTCCTCTCGGTGTGTTCGACTTCGTCGAACGGCGCTTCGCGCCCACCCCCAGATGAATCCCTCCACTCAGCCTGCCGAAGGGGCCGGCAAGTCAAAAGCGGTACTCGAGCTAACGCTCATTGTGTTGAGTGGTGGAAAGCCAAAGCGGAGTTATGTGCGTTTTAGAACCTGAGTTCACCTCGGTGTTGATCGTTCCCACGCTCTGCGTGGGAATGCAGCCCGGGACGCTCCGCGTCCCAATTCGAGCTGCCAGTGACGATGGCATTCGCTGGCAAGTCCGTTCAGTCAGAGCGGCTTGGCTGTGGGTTGGATGACGTTGTACTTCGACGTTATTCAGCAATCGCTTCACGCCAAACTCAATTCGCCACCCGCACCCCCGCCAGACTCCCACTCATCTCATAAGCCGCCAGTTCCGCCTGATGCCCCGCCAATATCTCCGGCAGCGAACCACGCAGGTATTCAACCCAGGTCTTGATCTTCGCATCCAGGTACTGCCGTGACGGGTAAATCGCATACAGGTTCAGTTCCTGCGAGCGGTAGTTCGGCATTACCCGCACCAGTGAGCCGCTGGCTTGTGCGCCGAAAAGCCTCTTGGGTTTTTGGGTGAATACACGGTTTTTCGGGGGGCGCTCCCTGTTCATCTGGAGTCTCTCCTGGTGTTGCTTTTCTAAACTGCGCTGAACTTTTGATGACTTCGCTTCTAACAAAAAGAATCGTCGATAAAGAATTTAATTGCGAATAGTTATTTAAGGCTGTCAGTTCTGACAGGCGCAGTAGAATAATAATACTGGCAGTCTTTTATTTCGCATTTTCGGCGGCAGTCAACCTTGATAAAAGGACTTCTCATGAAGAATGAATTTTTTCTGTTTTCAAACCAACAAAAAAATGTGAGCGGTACGGGCAATGTTCTCATTGATAGTCTTGCACCATTCAACGGCGTGGTTGACACCTTTATAACAGATGGTGAGGAAGTTTACGTTAGTGCACGTCAGCAATTTGATGCCAAGCGATCAGGGTCTCTGACGTTCAGGTTTAAAGCTGATATCACTAATGGTAAGCATGATTATGAGGCAGATTCAGGGCTGTCTATTAGTTATGCTTTGCTCGAAAAGGTCGAAGGGGGGACAAAAATCACGCCATTTCCGGCTGTTTACGGTAGTGGAACTGTAGCTGTGACTTTCGACTATGATAAAGGTGCACTGGCAGTTGGATTTAACTTGGAAGTTCAAAACAGTCCTACTGAGCCAAGGTTGAAAGCGATTGGTGCATTCAGAGATGTTTCAGGTCTTGAGCATGTGAAGAAGTAACACGGCTCTATTTTGATCGTCCCCACGCTCTGCGTGGGAATGCAGCCCGGGACGCTCTGGGTCCCATCCTGGCTGCCAGCGAATGCAGTTATCGCTGGCAGGTCGGTTTGGTCAGAGCGGTTTAGCTGTGTGTGGGATGACGTTGTACTTCGACGTTATCCAGCACGCGGTTCACGGCGAGCTCGGCGAGCATGATGACTTGTTGAATGCCCAGAATCCGGTGTCGCTGTGGTGAGTCGACATAGGCTGCCACGTCACTGGCCATGACGCTGGCCGAGGCCAGGGATTCGCAGGCGTGGGCCAGCAGGCTTTCGTCGTCCATGTCCGGTGAAATCTGGAACATTTCGCTCGGTTTGCGGCCGGGGCATTTTTTCGGGAGAGGGTTCAGGTAGTGGTCGAGCGCGCGTTCGGCGGCGTCGTGGAGTTTGTTTGAATCGGCGGATTCGTAGGGCGAGGTGTCGTTGGTTTCAGGGGGATTCGGAGTAAGTTTTTTCATGGCAAAGATCCTTAAGTCTTGGAGGAGCTGCCATTTTTCGTTTTCCAGGCGAAAGAGGTGGCAGCTGTACGCGGACTGGAAAAACCGGAAAGGATCAAACCCGGCAGACCCGAAGGTCTCCCACGTACAGCTACCATAACGTCGCGAAAAAACGCCGCATTATGTCATGGGCTGTGATCCTGAACTTCGGGTTTTCCAGACCCGGCCGCTGATGCGTCAGCGACCCTCAAAAGCCTATCCACCTCGTTTCCGAGGGACAACCGACGCGACTTGTCGGAAACGTCCCCCCAAATCACCCCGTCTGTAGGACGGTAAACTCAGTTCGCGAGCCTGGCTCCACCCAGACTCCCACTCATCTCATAAGCCGCCAACTCCGCCTGATGCCCCGCCAATATCTCCGGCAGCGAACCACGCAGGTATTCAACCCAGGTCTTGATCTTCGCATCCAGGTACTGCCGTGACGGGTAGATCGCATACAGGTTCAGTTCCTGCGAGCGGTAGTTCGGCATTACCCGCACCAGTGAGCCGTTGCGCAAGCCTTCAATCGCCGCGTACACCGGCAATACGCCGACACCCATCCCACTGGTGATCGCGCTTTTCATCGCGTCGGCGGAGTTCACCAGGAAGGGCGAGCTGTTGATAGTGACCACTTCCTGACCGTCAGGACCATCGAAGGCCCATTTTTCCAGGGGGATCACCGGGCTCACCAGGCGCAGGCAGGCGTGGTTCAGCAGGTCGCTGGGTTTTTGTGCGCAGCCGTTGGCTTTCACGTAGGCCGGCGAGGCGCAGACGATGCTGTAGGTGATGCCCAGGCGTTGCGAAACGAAACCCGAGTCCGGCAGTTCGCGGGCCAGGACGATGGACACGTCGTAGCCTTCGTCGAGCAGGTCCGGCACGCGGTTGGCCATGGTCAGGTCGAAGGTCACGTCCGGGTGGGTCTTGCGGTAGCGGGCGATGGCGTCGATCACGAAGTGCTGGCCGATGCCGGTCATGGTGTGCACTTTCAATTGTCCGGCCGGGCGGGCGTGGGCCTCGCTGGCTTCGGCTTCGGCCTCTTCGACGTAGGCGAGGATCTGCTCGCAACGCAGCAGATAGCGCTTGCCGGCTTCGGTGAGCGCGATGCGGCGGGTCGTGCGATTGAGCAGGCGGGTTTGCAGGTGGGCCTCAAGGTTGGAGACCGCGCGCGATACGTTGGCGGTGGTGGTGTCGAGCTGCACGGCGGCGGCGGTGAAGCTGCCGGCTTCGGCCACACAACTGAAGGCGCGCATGTTTTGCAAAGTGTCCATGGGGTGCTCTCAAGGGAGATGGCAAATTGTGACACGAAGTTTCAGGGTCTGAGACCCCCGACCAAGGGATTATCTCGTTAACGGTAACAAAGATTCACAGGATTCCCAGCTTATCGCCGTAATGGCGCCCCCCTAGAATTGCGCCCACCTCGAAACATCTCCCACCTCAGGAATTCGCAGCAGTGCCGCGTCGCATCAACAGAGCGCTTTTGCCGCTCAGTGTTCTGGCTCTTTCGTTAGGTCTCGGCGGCTGCATTGGAACCGGAGGAATTGCCCCGCAGGGCAAGGCTCTGGAGGCTAATGAACTGGCCACCGACGAGGCCATCGCCCACGCCGCCCGTGACGCAAACTGGCCCACCGCCCAATGGTGGCAAGCCTACGGTGACCCGCAACTCAACCATTGGATCGACCTCGCCGTGCAGGGCAGCCCGACCCTGGCCATGGCCGCCGCGCGCGTGCGTCAGGCCCGGTCCATGGCCGGTGTGGCCGAAGCGGCCGAGTCGTTGCAGATCAATAGCGAGTCGACCCTCAAGCGCCACAACTGGCCGACCGATCAGTTCTACGGCCCCGGTGAGCTGGCCAACAGCACCACCTGGGACAACAACGCCGCGCTGGGTTTCAGTTACGCCCTCGACCTCTGGGGGCGTGAAAGCAACAGCACCGAGCGTGCGGTCGATCTGGCGCACATGAGCGCGGCCGAGGCGCGGCAGGCGCAACTCGAATTGCAGAACAACATCGTGCGCGCCTATATCGAGCTGTCGCTGCATTACGCCCAGCGCGATATCGTGGCGGCGACGCTCAAGCAGCAACAGCAGATTCTCGAACTGGCACAGAAACGCCTGGACGGCGGGATCGGCACCCACTTCGAAGTCAGCCAGGCCGAAACCCCGCTGCCGGAAACCCATCGGCAACTGGATGCGCTGGACGAAGAAATCGCCCTGAGCCGCAACCAGATCGCTGCACTGGCCGGCAAGGGGCCGGGCGCCGGCGCGCAATTGCAGCGGCCGACCCTGTCCCTTGGCACAGCGCTCAAACTGCCGTCGGCACTGCCCGCCGAACTGCTCGGCCAGCGTCCGGACGTGGTCGCCAGTCGCTGGCAAGTGGCGGCGCAGGCGCGCGGGATCGATGTGGCGCATGCCGGGTTTTACCCTAACGTCGATCTGGTCGGCAGCCTCGGCTACATGGCCACCGGCGGCGGGGCGCTGGAGTTCCTGACCGGCAAGAAACTCAACTACAACGTCGGCCCGGCGATCTCGCTGCCGATCTTTGACGGCGGGCGACTGCGTGCGGAGCTTGGCGAAGCGTCGGCGGGTTACGACATCGCCGTCGCGCATTACAACCAGACCCTGGTCAATGCGCTGAAGAACATCTCGGACCAGTTGATCCGCCGCGAGTCGATGGACAAGCAGCAGACATTCGCCGCCGAATCCGTGGCCACGGCGCAGAAGACCTACGACATCGCGATGATCGCCTACCAGCGCGGGCTCACCGATTACCTCAACGTGCTCAATGCGCAGACCTTGCTGTTCAAACAGCAGCAGGTGCAGCAGCAGGTGCAGGCAGCGCGGTTGAGTGCCCATGCGGAACTGGTGACGGCATTGGGTGGTGGACTTGGTGCGGGTAAAGACGTGCCGACTGCCGCACAGACCGCCGCCCCGAAAACCCCGGCCCTTCTTCAAGCCCTCGACCACTGAGCAAGCCTTAATGACTCCCTTGCCCGCACCTTTGCGCTGGCTCTACTCCCTGGAATGGCGCCGGGGTTTCTTCGACTGGGCGCGCAGCGACGGCGTGACCTGGGTCTACATCTTCAAGGTGTTGATCGCCGCATTCCTGACCCTGTGGCTGGCGATGCGACTGGAACTGCCGCAGCCGCGCACGGCGATGATCACCGTGTTCATCGTCATGCAGCCGCAGAGCGGTCAGGTGTTCGCCAAGAGTTTCTACCGTTTTCTCGGCACCCTGGCCGGGTCGGCGATGATGGTCACGCTGATTTCACTGTTCGCCCAGAACACTGAACTGTTCCTCGGTTCACTGGCGATCTGGGTCGGCATCTGCTCGGCCGGCGCCGCCCGTTGCCGCAACTTTCGCGCCTACGGTTTTGTGCTGGCCGGATACACCGCCGCGATGGTCGGTCTGCCGGCGCTGGCTCATCCTGACGGTGCGTTCATGGCGGCGGTGTGGCGGGTGCTGGAAATCTCGCTGGGGATTCTCTGCTCGACCCTGGTCAGCGCCGCGATCCTGCCGCAGACCGCCAGTGCCGCGATGCGCAACGCCTTGTATCAGCGCTTCGGTGTGTTCGCCCTGTTCGTCACCGACGGCCTGCGCGGGCGCAGCAAACCGGAGTCGTTCGAGGCCAGCAACGTGCGCTTCATCGCCGAAGCGGTAGGGCTGGAAGGGCTGCGCAGCGTGACCGTGTTCGAAGACCCGCACATGCGTCGACGCAACGGCCGGCTCAGTCGCCTGAACAGCGAGTTCATGGGCATCACCACCCGTTTCAACGCCTTGCACCAGTTGCTCGAACGCCTGCGCAACAACGGTGCCGATCATGTGGAAGCGGCGATCAAACCGGGCCTGCAGGACTTGGCCGAAGTGCTCGACGGCTTCAGTGGCCGCGCCCTGACCAGCCCGGATGCGGCGCGTCTGGTGCTGGCGCTGGCGGCGTACAAGGAAGGCTTGCCGGCGCGGGTGCGCAGTCTGCGGGCGATCTTCCAGGAGAGTGAACCGAGCGACGCCGAGCAGCTGGATTTCCACACCGCGTATGAGCTGCTCTATCGCTTCGTCGACGACCTGCACAGTTATGCACAGACCCACGCCTCGCTCGCCGATCATCGCCACGAACGCGAGCGCTGGGATGAGCCGTTCACCCCGCAAACCAGTTGGTGGGCTGCAGCGGCTTCGGGGATTCGTGCGTCATTCATTCTGATCGTGCTTGGCAGTTACTGGGTCGCCACTGCGTGGCCGAGCGGCGCGACCATGACCCTGATCGCCGCGGCCACCGTGGGCCTGTCCGCCGCCACGCCGAACCCGAAACGCATGGCATTTCAGATGGCGTGCGGTACTTTTCTTGGGGCGCTGATCGGCTTCGTTGAGATGTTTTTCATCTTCCCGTGGATCGATGGTTTTCCGTTGCTGTGCGTGATGCTCGCGCCGGTGATCGTGCTCGGCTCGTTCCTCGCATCGCGGCCGCAATACGCCGGCGTCGGCCTCGGGCTGCTGATCTTTTTCAGCACCGGTTCGGTGCCGGACAACCTGACGATCTACAACCCCTACACCTTCATCAACGACTACATCGCCATGGTCATGGGCATGCTGGTCTGCGCAGCGGCGGGCGCGATCATTCTGCCGCCGAACAGCCGCTGGTTGTGGCAGCGCCTGGAGCAGGATCTGCGCGGGCAAGTGGTGTACGCGATCAGCGGCAAGCTCAAAGGCCTGGCGTCGAGTTTCGAAAGCCGTACCCGCGACCTGATGCATCAGGCTTATGGGCTGGCGGCCGGTCAGCCGCTGGTGCAGAAAAACCTGCTGCGCTGGATGTTTGTGGTGCTGGAAGTTGGCCACGCGATCATCGAGTTGCGCAAGGAACAGGCGATCCTGCCGGTGCACCCGGCGTATGCCGAATCCCAGCCATGGCGCCAGGCGATCAGGGTCATGGGGCGTTCGCTGGTGCGGCTGTTCCTGCAACCGAATTCGAGCAATCTGGAACGCGCGCTGGTCGCGGTCGATCACGCGATCAGCCGGGTCGCCGCCACTGACGAGCCGTTCGCCCCGCACTTCGATACCTCGGCACTGCGGCGGGTGAAAAGCTATCTGCACTTCATCCGCACCTCGTTGCTCGACCCGCAATCGCCCCTTGCTGCCTACGCCATCGCCAAGCCCGAAGGACTTGCCCATGCCTCGTGAAATCGCCTTCCACGGCGTGTACATGCCGACCATGACCCTGATGTTTTTCGTCGCCGCGGCACTGGCCTGGGCGCTGGACAGGTTTCTGTCGGGGTTCGATCTGTACCGCTTCTTCTGGCACCCGGCGCTATTGCGCCTGAGCCTGTTTACCTGTCTGTTCGGCGCGATGGCGCTGACTGTCTACCGTTGAGAACGTTCTGATGAAAAAGTTTTTCAGCCTGCTCGCGACCCTGCTGGTGCTGGCCCTGGCGCTGTGGATCGGCCGCACGTTGTGGGAGCACTACATGAACACCCCGTGGACCCGCGACGGCCGGGTGCGCGCCGACATCATCAACGTCGCCGCCGACGTCACCGGTGAAGTGGTCGACGTGCCGGTGCGCGACAACCAGTTGGTGAAGAAAGGTGATCTGCTGATGCAGATCGACCCCGAGCACTACCGCCTCGCGGTGAAACAAGCGCAGTCGCTGGTGGCTTCGCGCAAGGCCACGTGGGAGATGCGCAAGGTCAACGCCCATCGCCGCGCCGACCTCGACAACCTGGTGATCTCCAAGGAAAACCGCGACGACGCCAGCAACATCGCCGACTCGGCGCTGGCCGATTACCAACAGGCTCAGGCGCAACTGGAAGCGGCCGAACTCAACCTCAAACGCACCGAAGTGCGGGCGGCGGTGGACGGCTACGTGACCAACCTTAACGTCCATCGCGGCGATTACGCCCGCATCGGCGAAGCGAAAATGGCTGTGGTCGACATGAACTCGTTCTGGGTCTACGGCTTCTTCGAAGAAACCAAACTGCCCCACGTGCGCGTCGGCGATAAAGCCGACATGCAGCTGATGAGCGGCGAAGTCCTCAAGGGCCACGTGGAAAGTATTTCCCGCGGCATCTACGACCGCGACAACCCGGAAAGCCGCGAGCTGATCGCCGATGTGAACCCGACCTTCAACTGGGTGCGTCTGGCGCAACGGGTGCCGGTGCGGATTCACATCGATGAAGTGCCGGAGGGTGTGCTGCTGGCGGCGGGGATTACCTGCACGGTAGTTATTGAGGGTTTGAACTAAAAGCAAGCATGTCGCGAGAGATAAGTGCTTTTGCGACTTGTGCTTTTAGTTGTGGTTGTTAGTGGGGTGTTTGAAGTTTTTTTGAATTGTAAGTGCCTGTTGTTTTTCGGTTCCTGACTTTATTCCTGTGTTAGTGTTTTTTCGTCGTCTGGATAAAGGCGCTATCTCATTGATTTTAATATTGCCGATTGCAATCAGGCATTGGCAGCTATTGGCTTTTTAATAGGAAGTTTTAAGTTATGGAACTGATTGATATCAGGATGGATGACTTTGTCAGTCATATAGTCAGCGGGGAAACGGTGACATTGGGCTTTACAATATTGACCGATGGTACGCCACCCCCCGTTGGCTCGCGTATGCAGTTTCGGGCCTACAACGGCGCAGCGTTTGTGCACGCTTCGATGCCCGCCAGCGGTGCGCAGATGAGCTATTCCGAAGCGTCAAAGTCCGCCACTTTGACCATTACCGAAGATCAACTTGAAGGATGGAATCCAAGGCGCACGCTGACGTTTACAGCACCTGTGAACATGGACCCTTCAGAAGTGTGCGAAATGTTAAGCATTGTTTATTATCAGCCCCGGTATGAGGCAGGGAACTTTTCTGTACTCGTTAAGCCGGATGGGGAGCAGGCCATTTCGGCCCGGCAGGTATTTACTGCAAAATGGCAGGACATTGTGACCGGCGGCTGGGTTTATAGTTACGACGTTATGGTCCAAGCAAATAATCAATCGTTTGCCCAATGGAAGTTTTCAAGTGCAGGCTTACCGGTGGGAACGAAAATTTACGCCAATCCGTGGCTTGACGTCGTTCATGATGCAAAAGAGGGCATTGTCGAACTGGCCACACCACCGGGAGACAAGTATTTTCTGATCCCGGGCCAGGAAGTCGCCATTTCGATCCAGCTCTTATACCCAGCAGCATCGGGACAATCTCCAGCCTTTGAATCCTTGCCCAATCTGATGGCGTTCCCGCGCTGACGCTACGGGGTAACCAGGTTGTGATGGTTTGAGCCCGCCGCTGGCGAGCTCAAACCTGTGGATCAGAGTTTCCCTTGCAGCCCGAAGCGCTTCATCAACGTCGATTCCAGCAAGCCTTTCGGCAACAACGTCGCCAGCAACGGCAACGCGCGGCTGCCATTGCCGATGCGGATCAGCCGTGGCGGCTTGTTCTGCTGCACAGCCTTGAGCAGCTCGGCAGCAAATTCGCTGGCCGGGGTCGGTTTGTCCTGGGACGCCTTGGCCCGCGCCCGGATGCCTTCACGCAACGGAAACCACGGCGATTGTTCGTTGATCAGTTGTTCGGCCTCATGCCCGGCATTCCTGGCGAAACTGGACTGGATCGCTCCGGGCTGCACTTCCATGACGCGAATCCCTAACGGCGCCAGCTCCATGCGCAACGCATCGCTCAACGCGTGCACCGCCGCTTTCGACGCGCAATAGGCGCCGGCAAATGGCGTGACTAAAACCCCGGAAACACTGCCAACATTCACCACCAATCCCTTGGCCCGGCGCAGTACCGGGAACAACGCACGGGTCACGCCGACAATCGAAAACACGTTGGTTTCGAACTGGCGCTGCATGGCCGGAACGCCGCCGTCGAGCAGCGGCCCCATGGCGCCGTAACCGGCGTTGTTGATCAGCACGTCGAGGCCGCCATGTTGCTGGTTGATCCGTTCGGCGAGTTGTTCCAGCGCTGCGCTGTCATTGACGTCGAGCTGCACCGCCGTGAACCCGGCCGCACCGAGTGCCGCGACATCTTCAGCCTTGCGCGCACTGGCCCAGACCTCGTAGCCGGCGCCTTTGAAGGCATCGGCGAGGGCGCGGCCGATGCCGCTCGAACAACCGGTAATCAACGCAACGGGCATGGCGCATTCCTTGTGCAAACAGTGGGAGAGGGGATCAGTCGGAGAAACTACCCTGCAATCGCTCGGCGCGAAACTCCAGGGTTTGCGGGCGATAACCGGGACGCAACGGGGGCATCGGCAAACAGTCTTCCCAGTTACCGCCAGCCTGCAATTCGCCGGGGCCGCGATAGCGCGGGGCGGCGTATTGATTGTCGGCCAGATTCACGGTGTCGCCCGGCGCATACGCGGCAATGCGCCAGCGCAGTTCGGTCAGCGGCACGTCGTTACCATTGTTCAACTTGAGCAGCAGCGGACGGTCGGCGGGGCAGTGTTCGGGGGCATAGACGATGCGCAGTTCCAGACGCGCCAGTTGCTTGACCTCGCGATTGTCCAGCCACACCACCCACATCGCCACCAGCCCCAGGCCCACAGCGGCGGCCATCGACACCGGCAAGGCCTTGGCCGGGTAGCGCAACAGCAGGATCAGCCAGGTGATGACCAGCAAGACGCCGATGAACATGTTCTAACGCTCCTTGAACTTGTGCCTGCCATCCTACCGAAGGGGCGCGGGAATGGACATTCGTGGGTAGATCGACGGCGCCGGTGGTCGAGACTGTAATTTCTGACAGTAGCCAAACGAGCGCTGCGCTTGCTCAGATACCCGAGGCAGAAAGAATGCCGGTCGCGGGGGGAGCGCGCTTCATGAGCTTGCATGCCAATACGCCGAGGATGTCTGTGGTCGACCCACGCGGCTTGCCGGTCCGCACGGTCGACTATTGCCGTGTAGTCCAGGGTGGACCTGTCGAGCCCCGGATCAACCGAGTGCTTCATGATCCACAGGGAAACGCGATCAAACAGTGGGATCCACGCCTGTGGCAACGGCAAGCCGAAGACCCTATGACACCGGCCAACCTGACGCAGGTATTTACCCTCGACGCCACCGTGATTCGTTCGGACAGCGTTGATGCCGGCACGCAAATCGAGTTGAACGGGCTCGCCGGGCAAACAGTGTTCAGTTGGGACAGCCGGCAGACGCGACGCGACATTGAATGCGACTTCATGCAGCGACCAGTCGCAATATTCGAACAAGGCGCAAACGAGCCACGTCGTTGCGTAGAGCGAATGACCTACGGTCATCCCGGCTGTGGGGATCAGTCGCGAAACCAGTACGGTCAGCTGATTCGTCATGACCATCCGGCGGGCAGCGTACTGTTCAAAGGGTTTGCAATCAGCGGCCCCTGCACCGAAGACATCCGCCACTTCACGCTGGAACCGCTGGCAACTGACTGGCCGGAGCGGGAGGAGGATCGTCTGCGGCTGCTGGAACCCGGCGCCGGTGCGACATCGCGGTGGCGCCATGGTGCGCTCGGCGATGTACTGGAGCAGACGGACGCCCGAGACAACCGACATACATTCGCGCTGACCGTCGATGGCCGCTTGCGCGAGCGCCGCTTGCAGTTGAGGGGTGAGGCTGAACAGATCCTGATCAGCGATATTCACTACAACGCTTACGGCAGTATCGAGCAGGAAACCGCTGGCAACGGTGTGCAGACCACCCGCGTATATCGGCCCGAAGACGGTCGCCTGATGGTCCGTCGGGACGAAGACACTCGCGGTGGAGTGCTGCAACACTTGCGTTATGGATACGACAGGACTGGCAATGTCCTGAGTATCGAAGACAAGGCGCTGCCGATCCGTTACTTCGCCAACCAGCGAATCGATCCGGTCAGCCGCTTTGTCTACGACAGCCTTGACCAGTTGATCATGGCGTCGGGCTGGGAAGCCGGAATGGCGAGGCAGGGCCCGCAATCGATAGGGCGCGTCGATCCGGCGGTTGTCAGTAACTATCAGCAGACTTACGAATATGATCCCGCTGGCAACCTGCGCAGGCTGACTCATGCGGGCGCACAAAGTCACGGGCGCAAACTGCAACCGGCGAGTTACAGCAACCGCGCTCTGCCTTATGACGACACACCTCCCGACGACGCTCAAATCGAAGCCGCCTACGACCGCAGAGGCAACCTGTTGCAGCTGGAACCGGGGCGGGTACTGAGCTGGAACCTGCGCAACCAACTGCAATCAGTCAGCCCGGTGGAGCGCACCTTCGGGCTCGCCGACCAAGAGGTCTATCTCTACGCGTCTGGCAGTCAGCGAGTACGCAAGATCCGCTCATTACGAACCAACGCCCGCACCCTGGTTTCCGATGTGCGCTATTTACCTGGACTGGAATTGCGCATCGACAACGGCACCGGCGAACGGGTGCAAGTCATCATTGCCGACAACGCTCGAGTACAGCACTGGGAAAGCCCGCCGCCTTCGGGAATCAACAATCGGTATAGATATCAACATGTCGATCATCTGGGTTCGGTCTGTCTGGAAACCGCCGCTGACGGCGCGATGATCAACCGCGAAAGGTTTCACCCTTTCGGCACCAGCGCCTGGCGGGACGGCGAATTCAGCTGCAAATTCGTCCGTTACTCGGGCAAGGAGCGCGATGCCTCCGGGCTCGACTACTTTGGTCTGCGTTACTACATCCCATGGCTACAACGCTGGTCCAGTGCGGACCCTGCCGGTCATGGCGACGGTGCCAACCTCTACCGAATGGTTCGCAACAATCCACTCACCTTCACCGATGACGAGGGGGCGGTCACGCGTAGAAGGCTGGCCAACGGATTGTGGCAGCCTGTTATCGCGACGGGGGCTGATCGATTGATGACCGGAGCTCTGGAGGTGAAAAGCGGCGCACCTCGGCGCGGAGTGCCCGCAACAGGCAGGTCTGGCAACATCCGAAAGTCGCTGGAGATTGGCGAGCTGGGCAGGATTGAGGTCAGTACCAAACTGCTGGACCCCACTCCCGGACGTTACTCGAACGAAACCGTCGCGCAGTTGAGCCGCCGTAACGGTGGCGCCGAGTTTATTTTCAGTATGGATCGCATGACTTATTCCGGTGCTGGCAGTGGGGAATTCAATGCTTTGCGGATCGTCGATATTCCCAATGGCGAGATCCCTGACCAGAACAACGCGGTATCCGGGTATTGGGCGCCTCAGGGTGGCTATGTCGATATTCCGCTGCATCCGACAGGTACTCAGCCTGACTATGTATTTACCCCCGGTTTCAGCGGTTGCTCACTGACGGTGGATCAACTCAACGACAACGTGCTGCGTGTCCGGCATGTGGAAGGCGGATATGAAAATGCCCAATACAACGATCTCTCCGAAGGCCACGGAATGGGGCAGGCCGCCGCCATGGAATATCAGGATTATGGTTATGCACCGGATGATCAGGGCCGTCAGGAAAACCTCACGACCGGTTTCGCTTTCATGAAGTACGACCGCAAACAGCAGCAATGGAACATCCATTATCAGACCATTCAGGGCTCCAGCGGAATCGAGCGTTACAGCCCTGGCAGCACCGGGTTTTTCAAGAAAACCAATGCATCGGTTTCGGTTTATCCACAGACACGTATCAGGAAAACCATGAGCCGAGCAGTCATTCCGAGTGACAGGCGCAAGACGGGCTGAAAAAAGCCCCCGCCCAACCCGCTGCGGATAGGGGACGCAGCGGGCTGGACGGGGGCTTCTTATTGCAGGTCGATCACTGCGCGATGGGTTTCACCGACACGCCGCGTTCGACCGGGGTGGAGCGACCGTAGATATCTTCGAAGCGCTCGATATCGTCTTCGCCCAGGTATGAGCCCGACTGCACTTCGATGATTTTCAGCGGGATCTTGTCGGGGTTGCGCGCAGGTGCCGTTGGTCGGGACTGTAATTTCCGACAGTAGCCGAACCAGCGCTGAGCTTGCTCAGATGCCCGGAGGCACAACAAATGCCGGTTGCGGGGAAGTACGCTCCATGAGCTTGCACGTCAATACGCCGAGAATGTCTGTGGTCGACCCGCGCGGCTTGCCGGTGCGCACGGTCGACTATTGCCGAGACATCGAGGACGGACCGGTCGAGTCCCGGATCAACCGCACCCTGCATGACGCTGCGGGGCGTGCGGTGAAACAGTGGGACCCGCGACTTTGGCTGTCGCAGGCCGGCGATCCGCTGCCCCCGGCCAACCTGACGCAGGTGTTTACTCTGGACTCCACGGTGATTCGTTCGGACAGCGTTGATGCCGGCACGCAAATCGAGTTGAAGGGGCTCGCCGGGCAAACAGTGTTCAGTTGGGACAGCCGGCAGACGCGACGCGACATTGAATGCGACTTCATGCAGCGACCAGTCGCAATATTCGAACAAGGCGCAAACGAGCCACGTCGTTGCGTAGAGCGAATGACCTACGGTCATCCCGGCTGTGGGGATCCGTCGCGTAACCAATACGGTCAGCTGATTCGTCATGATCATCCGGCCGGCAGCGTGCTGTTCGACGCGTTTGCAATCAGCGGTCCCCGCACCAAGGACATCCGCCACTTCACGCTGGAACCGCTGGCAACTGACTGGCCGGAGCGGGAGGAGGATCGTCAGCGGCTGCTGGAGCCAGGCGTCGGTGCGACCACACAGTGGCGCTATGGTGCGCTGGGTGATGTGCTGGAGCAGACGGATGCCCGAGACAACCGGCATACGTTCGAGCTGACCGTCGATGGCCGTTTGCGTGAACGCCGACTGCAGTTGAAGGACCAGCCCGCGCAGATCCTGGTCAGTGACATCCGCTACAGCGCGGATGGCAGCATCGAGCGCGAAACGGCCGGCAATGGCGTGGTGGCCGCGCTGACGTATCGCCCAGAGGACGGTCGCCTGACGGTCCGCCGGGATAAGGATGCCGCCGGCCGAGTACTGCAGCACTGGATTTACGACTATGACCCGATGGGCAATGTCTTGAGCATCGAGGACAAGGCGCTGCCGATCCGTTATTTCGCCAATCAGCGAATAGAGCCGGTCAGCCGGTTTGTCTATGACAGTCTTTATCAGTTGATCATGGCGTTCGGTTGGGAAGCTGGCAGTGCCAGTCAGGGCCCGCAATCAATGGGACGAGTCGACCCGGCGGCGGTCAGCAACTATCAGCAGACTTATGAATATGATTCCGGCGGCAACTTGCGCAGGCTGACTCATGTCGGCGCACAAAGTCATGGGCGCAAACTGCAACCGGCGAGTTACAGCAACCGCGCTCTGCCTTACGAGCACGCACCTCCCGACGACGCTCAAATCGAAGCCGCCTACGACCGCAGAGGCAACGTGTTGCAGCTGGAGCCGGGGCGGATACTGAGCTGGAACCTGCGCAACCAACTGCAATCAGTCAGCCCGGTGGAGCGCGCTTCCGGTGCCAATGACAGCGAAACCTATCTCTACGATGGCGATCACCAGCGGGTGCGCAAGATCCGCCTGTTACAGGCCAGTGCACGCACCGTGGTTGCCGAGGTGCGCTATTTGCCCGGGTTGGAACTGCGTACCGATAACGAGATCGGTGAACGGTTGCAGGTCATCACTGCCGAGGGCGGGCTGAACAATATTCGAGTACTGCATTGGGAGATCCCTCCGCCCACGGGGACCAACGATCGATATCGATATGCGTGCTCGGATCACCTGGGGTCAGTCAGCCTGGAGTCGGACGACCGTGGCGCAATTATCAGTCAGGAAGTATTTCACCCGTTCGGTACTACGGCCTGGCAAAGCGGTGAACTCAAATATAAATACGTGCGTTACTCGGGCAAGGAGCACGATGCGACGGGGCTTTACTATTATGGCTTCCGTTACTACATCCCGTGGTTGCAACGCTGGGCCAGCACCGATCCTGCCGGCTATTCGGATGGGCTGAATATTTACCGGATGGTTCGCAACAATCCGCTCACGATGAGAGACGCGCTGGGGCTGCAAGCCGAGACCGGAACCTACGAAGCGGACGTGGGCATTCGAGTGAGATTGGCCTTCAAGCTGCTTTCCTCCCAAGCACATGTGTCCAGGCTTGACCTGGGAGGTGTGGAATACAGCAAGTCTGCTGATTTCAAACTGGTTGAAGTCGGCGAGGGCCCGGATTTTTCAGTGAGCAAGCGCGAGCTCTTGAGTCATCTGAGGATGTACCGGCGCCAGTACCGTGAGATGTACCACGACTCTATGCGGCGAGAACTGCAGAACACAAATGTCAGCGCGGAACAAAATTTTGAATTGGGAAAAGAGATCGCCGAGATCACATCCTCGTCCCTCAAGTATTCAAGCGAACCACGGGTATCGGAGGAAAAAACGGTCACCAAGCACTTCTTCGCACTGATCAATCGCGACGATGTCGAAAAAAAGGGCCAGGATAAAGTGATTTATGGCATCGCTGAGTTGAGTGTCTCGTCAACAAAGGGCGGAGAAAGCACGGTTCATGTGAGCAACGTAATTGCGCACCCACTGACGCAGCCGGGCGTGGATAAGTTCCTGGGTGAATCGGTCGAGACCACCGAGGCCATCCAACCTTTCAAATTGCGTGGTATTGGGACCTACCTGACCGTCAAGTCGTTGGCCAGGATGGTGAGCACGCACAACGTTCAGAAAGTCAGGACGGCCGCGGTCAATCCGCGATCAGCGGCTATCGCCAAAAGACTGGGAGCCAGAAAAGTGGCGTAAAAAAGCCCCCGCCCAACCCGCTGCGGATAGGGGACGCAGCGGGCTGGACGGGGGCTTCTTGTTACGGAACGCTTACTGCGCGATGGTTTTCACCGACACGCCGCGTTCGACCGGGGTGGAGCGACCGTAGATATCTTCGAAGCGCTCGATATCGTCTTCGCCCAGGTATGAGCCCGACTGCACTTCGATGATTTCCAGCGGGATCTTGCCCGGGTTGCGCAGGCGATGCACCGAGGCGATCGGGATGTAGGTCGACTGGTTTTCAGTGAGCAGAAACACGTTCTCGTCGCAGGTCACTTCGGCGGTTCCGCTGACCACGATCCAGTGTTCGGCGCGGTGGTGGTGCATCTGCAGCGACAGGCACGCGCCCGGCTTGACCGAGATGTGCTTGACCTGGAAGCGGCCACCCATGTCCACCGAGTCGTACGAGCCCCACGGACGGTACACCTCGCAGTGGTTCTGGGTTTCGCTGCGGCCCTGGGCGTTGAGGGTGTTGACCATCTGCTTGACGCCTTGGACCTTGTCCTTGTGGGCGATCATCATGGCGTCCTTGGTTTCGACCACGACGATGTTTTCCAGACCGATCACCGACACCAGTTTGCCGTTGCCGTGGATCATGCAGTTCCTGCTGTCCTGGATCACCACGTCGCCCTTGCTGACGTTGCCGTTGGCGTCCTTCTCGTTGACCTCCCACAGCGACGACCAGCAACCGACATCGCTCCAGCCGGCGGTCAGCGGCACCACGCAGGCGCGCTGGGTTTTTTCCATCACGGAATAGTCGATGGAGTTGTCCGGGCAGCAGGCGAAGGTGGCTTCGTCCAGTGTGACGGTATCGGCATCCTGTTGGCTGCGCTCGAGGGTCAGCAGGCAGGTGTCGTAGATGTCCGGATCATGCTTTTTCAGTTCTTCGAGGAAGCGGCTGGCGCGGAACAGGAACATGCCGCTGTTCCAGTAGTAACCGCCGGACTCTACGTACTCGGTGGCGCGTTTGACGTCGGGTTTTTCCACGAAGTGCGAGACGCGGCTGACGCCTTCCGGCAGCAGCGAATCACCGGTGGACTTGATGTAGCCGTAACCGGTTTCCGGTTTGGTGGCCGGCACGCCGAACAGCACCATCTCGCCGTTTTCGGCGGCAACGGTGGCCAGAGCGAGGGCACGTTGCAGGGCTTTCTGGTCTTCCAGAACGTGGTCGGCCGGCAGCACCAGCATCAGTTCGTCGCGACCTTCATTGACCAGCATCATCGCGGTCAGGGCCACGGCCGGCGCGGTGTTGCGACCGAACGGTTCCATCAGGATCCGCTGGCATTCCAGATTGCGGCTGGCCAACTGCTCGTTGACGATGAAGCGGTGATCTTTGTTGCAGACCACGATCGGGGTGTCCATGCCTTCGAACACCAGACGCTCGAGGGTTTGCTGGAACAGTGTGTGTTCGCCGGTCAGGGCGAGGAACTGCTTGGGAAACTGCTTGCGCGAAAGCGGCCAAAGACGTGAGCCGCTACCACCTGACAAGATCACCGGAATCATATTGTTTACTCCTAAAAATGCAGTTGGGAGCTGCAAGCTGCAAGCGGCGAGTTAGAAGCACTTCACTTGCAGCTTGAGGCTTGTAGCTGATAGCTCGAGCGATTAGCGAGTCGACACCGGGCGTTTCACCCAGACTGGCGACAGGTTGCTGCCGTTGCCGGTGACGTACAGCACGGCTGCTTCACCGCGCTCCAGGGCGACTGGTTTGACGTCGCCGACTTTCTTGTCACCTTCGTACAGCGCCAGGCTGACTTTCACCGGGTTGATTTCACGCTCGCCACGGCCCTTGGCGGCCACGTTCGGCACCACGTCGGTCTTGCCGTCGGCGGTCTTCAGGGTCAGCGACTTGTCGCTGAGGTTCTGCACGCGCACCAGGGATTTCTGCTTGTTCTTGAACGGCGGTTCTTCGATCAGTTGCGGCGCGCCGGAAGCGTTGTTGACCAGGGTGTAGTAGTGGTCACCGGCGAGTTTCACCGGCAGGGTCTGGCTGCCGACCTTGGCGCTGTAATCACCGCCCGGCATGAAGCTGAAGTCGCTGCTGGCCAGCGGCGCGACGTCGGCGAGGTTAGTGCTGCCGACGGTGGCGCTGACTTCAGCGTTGCTGGCGTTGTAGACGCGCACGAAGGTCGAGCCTTTCGGTGCAGTCGGGCCGTACAGCGCAGCGTCGCCACCGGCGAAGGCCTGGACCGACAGCACGCTCAGACCCGCAACCAGAGCGAAGCGTTTGGCGAGACGACGAGGAGTTGTAGTGAAAGTCATGGTGTACCTCTCTTTCAGTTTTGCGCCCGATCGGGCGTCTCGGATTTAGTGTTGATGGCTACGTTTTGTTGGCGAGCACCGGCTTGTTTGAGCTCTGCGACCCACTGTGGGTCGGCGTCGCCGATTTCGTTGTTCACAGGCAGATATCGTTCAGGAAACTCCCATATCAGCACCTGTGGCGGGCTGTTCTTGAAGTCATCGCTTTTCAGGTAGCTGAGCATCGGCAGGATCGGGCCGTGGCCGTCTTCGGCGTAATTGACCACGTCGCTGTGCAGCGCTTGCTTGAGCGCACCGACAAAGTTCCAGTTCGGGTTGGCGCTGTAGCTGGTGCCGATCAGGGCCACCGGCACTTCGCTGTTGGCGAACAGGGCGTCGTCCCCGGCAGGTTGTTCGACGGCCACGGTGTTGCGCTTTTGCAGCGGTTCCTTGGCCGGCATCAGGTTTTCGAACAGCGGATCCAGCGGCAGGAACAGACGCAGGTCGCCCTTGTGCGTGACCTTCTCCGCCGGGGTGGTGACGAAGCGCTGTGGCTCGCCGCTGAGCGGGAACTTGTCGGCGATGGTTTTGGCCAGGGTGTTGGCGGCGATTTCCGCGCCTTCAGGGGTCCAGTGGGTGTCGGTGCGCAGGAACACTTGCTGACCGTTCTGCTTGGCCGCTTGCAGCGGGCCGAGCAGGTCGGGGGCGAGGATCTTGTCCGCCGCGACACGGGCGTGGAAGTCCTGATAGAGGTTGGCGTGGATGCTTGCCGGTTTCACTTCACCAAGGTGTTCCGGGTACAGGCGAGCCTTGGCCGGCACGATCGCCATCACCAGTTTCACGCCTTTCTCTTTCAGGGTCTGGCGCACGCCTTCGACCAGCGCGTAGTTGCCTTGCAGGTTCAGCTCTTCGTTGACGATCGGGTTGAATTCCTCATCGCTGTACAACCACTGATCGCGACCGAGCACCACGCCCGGACGACCTTCGTTGAACAGTTTGAAATCCAGCGCGGCCCAGAGGTTGGTGCCCAGGCGCTTGATCGGGAATTCGTCGTCGTAGTGGGTTTCCACCGCTTTGGTCCAGCGACCGTTGAGCACCGTCGCATCGGCGTTGGTGCTGAAGCCGAAGAAGCTGCGCACCGACCACAGACCAAGCACCAGCAGGGTCACCAGAAACAGCGCGATGTAGAAGATGCGTAATGAGCGGGTCATGTCAGATCCCTCAGAACTGGAAGTAAAGGAACGGCGAGAAGCTTTGCGCCGAGAGTTTGAGAATCGAGGCGATGAACAGCAGCAGGATCAGCCCGCGCATCACGTAGCGCGACCAGTCCGCGGTCCAGTAGGCCGGTTGCACCTGGGCTTCGACGCCGACGGTGTAGCCAGGCTCGTGGATGCTCGCCGGGTTTTCGCCCGGAGCGGCCTTGATCATTCCCGGCATCGCCGTGGCAGGGCCATTGGCCTCGACGTTGACTTCAGGTTTGGTCTTGGCGGGCGGCTGGTTGGTGTACAGATCGTGCAGGCCGAAGAACGCCAGGGTCACGTAAGCCACCACCAGGGTCGCCACTTGCAGACCGGTGAGGCTGGCCTGGTTGAGTTCCGACAGCGACCAGTCGCCGAAGCTGAACATCGCGCCGTACATGCGGCCGGCGACGTGCAGGTTCTCGGCGCGGAAGATCACCCAGCCCATGACCACCAGCAGGAAGGTCAGCGCCCAGCGGATCGGATTGAGGCTGCGCGGCGCGGTGTTGAGGCCGAGCATCTTTTCGATCGCCAGCCACATGCCGTGCCACGCACCCCAGACGATGTAGGTGATGTTCGCGCCGTGCCACAGACCACCGAGCAGCATGGTCAGGAACAGGTTGCGATAGGTCATCAGCGTGCCTTTGCGGTTGCCGCCGAGGGTGATGTACAGGTAGTCACGCAGCCAGGTCGACAGGCTGATGTGCCAGCGGCGCCAGAACTCGGTGATCGACTGGCTGATGTACGGCTGCTTGAAGTTTTCCATGAAGCGGAAACCCATCATCAGGCCCAGGCCGATGGCCATGTCGCTGTAGCCGGAGAAGTCGAAATACAGCTGCGCGGTGTAGGCCAGTGCGCCGAGCCAGGCATCGCCCGTGGTCGGGTTTTGCAGGGCGAAGCAATGGTCGGCCACCACGGCGAGGGTGTCGGCGATGAACACCTTCTTGATGAAACCCTGCATGAACCGCGTGCAGCCCTCGGAGAACTTGTCGAGGGTGTGGGTGCGGTTGTTGAACTGATCGGCCAGGTCACGGAAACGCAGAACGGGACCGGCAATCAGGTGCGGGAAGATCGCCACGAACGCCGCGAAGTCGATCAGGTTGCGGGTGGCCGGGGTATCGCCGCGGTAGACGTCGATGATGTAGCTGATCGACTCGAAGATGTAGAACGAGATACCGATCGGCAGCAGCACGTGGGTCAGGATGAACGGCTCAAGTCCCATCGAGGTCATGATCGCGTTGATGCTGTCGACCCCGAAGTTGGCGTACTTGAAGTAGCCGAGGATGCACAGGTCCACCGCCACGCCGAGCAGCAGCCAGCGCTGGGCCGGTTTGGTGCGCACGCCGGCGGCGCCGACTTTCAGGCCGATCCAGTAGTTCCACAGGGTGACGCCGGCGAACAGCGCCAGAAAGTCCACCCGCCACCACGCGTAGAACACGTAGCTGGCGATCAGCAGCAGCAGGTTGCGATAGCGTTGCCCGCTCAGGTAGTACAAGCCGAGAAAGATCGGCAAGAACAGAAACAGGAACACGTTGGATGAAAATACCATCCCGATCTCTCCATGTTTGAACCAACAGTCAAGGGCCAAAGCCCCCCCAAACCCCCCGTGGTGTTGGAGGGGTGAAACAGTCCTGCGATCGTTCCCACGCAGAGCGTGGGAACGATCAGCCGATCAGCGACTAACTGCCCTTGTTACCTTTCTCGTGCGGAGGGTCGTAGACCTTGGTCAGGTCGCCGCCGAGGCGGAAGGTCTTGAACGGCTGCATGCCGTGTTTTTTCTCGATCACATCCGGCGAACAGGTGTAGAGGGTGCAGAACGGTTCGAGCCAGGCGAATTTCATGTCCTCTTTCAGGTCGGTCATGTCCTGCTCTTTGCCGTTCTTCTTCTCGAACTGATCCGGGTCTTTCACCCCGGCCAACACCCGGTCACCCAGGCGTTTCAGCGCGCCGTTGTTTTCCTGACGCAGATCCACACCGTTGACCTGGGCGAAACTGGCGATCATCGCCAGTGGCGGCAGGGCGTAATTGTGATAGGCGAGGGCGCGTTGCTGGCGCTTGAGTTCGTTCGGCAGGAAACCGTCGGCATCGACTTGATTGACGCCGACCTTGTATTCCTTGACTGCCCAATCGAACAGGTCGCGGCGGTTGGTCGCGACCGCTGTCGCCATCACCGACCACGCGGCCCAGTACGAGTGGTTATTGGTTTTTTCCAGCGGCAGGTTGTCCCAGTCGCTGACCACCTGATCGGCCATCTTGCTGAACCAGGCTTCGATCACCTGGGCTTCCTGCTGATGCTGGGCCAGCGGATGGGAGTCGGAGAACTTCAGGCGAATGTACGAAGACGCCATGCTGCCCAGCGCCCATTTGCGCATCGACTTGCCGGTGTGGTTGAAGTCTTTCGACATCAGCGCATCGGCCTTGGCCCACGCGGTGAGCCAGTTGAGCGTGCAATCGAGCTGTTCCGGGCGACCGTCGCGCATGAACTGCATCACCCGTTTGGCAGTGCCGCGTTCCAGGTTGGTGATGTCTTTCGTGGTGTCGCGAAAGGCTTTTTCCGACTGCACGTTCAGCGTCGCGCGAGCCTTGTCCGAGCCTTCGTATTTGCTGCGAAATTGCAGCGGCCCGGTGTAGGGCGTCGGCATTGCATCGCAGCCTTCGCTCTTGTCGCCGGTCTTGAATTTATCCACCGGCGCAAAATAGCCCTGTGGCGGACGCAGTGGTGCGGCGGCCTGCGCGGTGCCGGCGAAGATCGCCAGCCCGAGCAGTGTCGGCGCCAAAAGAGTTTTCAGTTTCGGATTTCGCATAGCAGACCTCATTGCCCGACCTGAGCGGTTTGTTGCCCAGCGCCCGGGAATACGTTGCGTTTGCAGATTTTCGCTTCGACTTTCTGTGGCGCGGTGCCCGCTTCCGGACCCTGGACTTCGACCGCCAGCAGGTTTTGCGAGGCCCAGTCTTCGTCCGTGCGCAACTCAAAGGCGAAACGACCGTCGGTATCGGAGGTTTCCGGTTTCTCGATCTTGATGTCCTCGTGGCGACCGTTCATGTACCAGAGGGTGGCTTGCAGGGTTTTCACCGAGGTGTCGGCGAAGCGGATGTCGACCTGGTGGCTGCTGTTCTGCAGGTTCAGGTTCTTGCTGTTGACCAGCAGTTCTTGTTTGCCGCCCGGCTTGAGCGTGGTGCTGGCGGACATTTGCGCCTCTTTGCCTTCGCAGCCGTTGTCGAGCAGCGCCATCATCTGGCGATAGATGGTTTCCTGGTCGAGGCGGTACAGCGGCGAGAATTCCCAGATGAGAATTTTCGGCGGCGTCTTCTGGAATTCGTCGCTGCCCAGGTACTGCAGCATCGAACCTTCCAGACCGCCGCCGGGGAACGCGACGTTGAGAATGTCGGCGCCGATGGCTTCTTCGAGGAAACCGGCGAAGTTGTAGTTCTTGCCGCTGTGCGAAGTGCCCACGAGGGTGATCTGCGGATTGCCGGAATCACCGAACAGGTCGCCGTCACCCGCTTCGCCTTTCGGCTCGGTGGTGAACTGGTCCATGTACTGGATCGCGTAACTGGTGCCGCACAGTTGCCCGGCCATGTTGTGCAGGGTGCCGGTCTTGCCCATGCGCCCGGAGCGTTTGGTTTCGAACTCACGCTTGGGAATGTCGGCGAAGGCCGGAATCTGCTTGACCTTCTCGGCGACGATTTTCGCCGTGCGCTGGGCGCCATACGGGGTCCAGTGCTGGTCGCCGCGGAAGTAGAAATCGTGGGCGGGCAGGGTCTCCGGCAGCGACTCGTTGGTCAGTGGCGACAGGTCCGGCACCACGTAACCCATCTTGGCGAAACGGCCGAGCATGGTCTTGTAGTTGCCCAGCGCTTTCTCGTAATCGAACGCGGCTTTTTCCGCCGGGTTGAGCTTGTTGCGGTTCACCAGGCCACGGGTCGGCTGGTAGACGATCACCAGTTCGACGCCTTTGGCCTTGAACGCATCGTGCAGCTGTTGCAGGCGTTTGTAACCGGCCGGGGTGGTGTTGAACTCGGTGCGCAGGTCTTCCTGGGTCCGGAACAACCAGTCGCCCTGCGCTTGCACCAGAGTGGTGAAGTTCTGCTGATAGCGGGTGGTGTAGTTCTTCGCGTCATGGGCGGCCGGGCACAGGCTGCAGCACGGTTCGGCGGTGAACGTTGGCGCTTTCACTTCGTCCGCGCGGGCGCCGTTGCCGGCCGCCAGGATGCCCACGGTCAGGGCCGACAGGCTGAGTAATTTGATCAGGTGTGGGTGCATAAAATTATCCTCAGTCCTGCAATTCGGTCTGGCGTTCGACAGGGTCGATCAGCACGGCTTTCTGCTGGCGCACCAGCAGGTCGAGAATTTCATCCTGGCGCTCGCCGAGGATGCCGTTGAAGCTGATGCCGCTGGATTTGGTCGGCGCCAGCATCGACACGCGATACAGCTCGACACTCAACGGCGAATCGATCGACAGCGGGCCGCTGCCGTTGGCCGCCAGTTCACCGCCGACCACGATCAGCGAGACCTGGGCGTCGAACGGGTCAAGCTTGATGTCACGGTCGGTGTCGGTCAGGTCCTTGATGTGCCCGTAGACGCCGGTCAGGCCGTTGGCCATGGCGACGTTTTCGTAGAGGCGGATGTTCACGCTGTTACGAATGCGGATGCCGTGGCGCTTGTTGCTGATGACCTTGTTGCCCCACAGCAGGTTGTCGGCGGACTCGTAGAGGGTGATGCCGTCGGTGTGGTTCTTGTAGATCTCGTTGTAGGCGATCAGGTTGTTCACGCTGTTACGGTCGATCACCAGCCCCGAGAGGTGGTTGTCGTAGCTTTTGTTGTTGAAGATGAAGCTGTCGTTGACCTCACGGGAAATGATGATCCCGTGCTTCTTCTTCGTGCCGTACACCGTGTTCTCGGCAATGATCAGACCGTGGGAACGGTCGTGCGGGTCGATGCCGTAGACGATGTTGTCCTTGTAGGTGTTGCCCTTGACCACGAAGTCGCGGGTCTCGTAGCAGTAGAAGCCGTACCACATGTCCGAGAACTCTGAGCCGACGATCCAGCCGGTCGGCTCGGGACGCTTGAGCACCTTGGCCATGTTCGGCGTGTACTGGGAAATACTCACCCCGTATGACTTACTGTTGGCGTAGCCGAAGCTGGCCATCTTGCTGTTGACGATGTAAGTCTCGGTGCCGCCCCAGGCCAGCAGGAACGGGCGGAATTCCTTCGGCGAACGGAAGGTCGCCGGGCCGTTTTCCTTCTCGCGCCAGCCGGTGACCCTGGTGTCACGCACGAACAGCTGGCCGTCGTTGACCAGGAACGAGCCGGCCTCCTGGGACAGGCGCAATTCCTGAGTCTGGCCGTCGATTTCGAGGATGCCTTTACGGCCGACCACGATCGGCAACTTGGCCAGGTAGACGCCCGGCGAGGTTTCGCTGAAGTACTGCTTGGGCAGTTTCTGCGCCAGCTCTTTCAGGTTCATGTAGCCGTCGTCGACGAAGATCGCCTGCGGGATGCCGTGCTGACGCACCACCCATTCGGCCATCTTGTTGTCGCCGCCGATGAAGTCCTTCAGGGCGTCTTCCTGCATCATCCGGCGCACGCTGATCTTGCCCGGTTTGCTGCGCACGATTTTCGCGGCGGCGGCTTCGGCGGTGTAGCCGGAGAGGTCGGGCAATTTCGGCTTGGCCAGTTCCAGCGCTTCGGTCGGCGCGCTGCTGACGGTGTAGGTCTTGGCCTGTTGCAGCTCCTTGGCGGTGGTCGCGGGTTTGGCCGGTTCCACACTGGCGAAGGCGCCGGCCGAGGCCAGCAGCATCGCGCCGGCCAGCAGGCTGAGTGAGCCTTTGCGGGCACTGTTCATGTCGGGCACTCCCTTGGCGGTCAGCATCAGAAGCGCCAGATCACGTCGATGAACGCGCGGTGCATGTACGAATCGACCTGGCTGCCGTAGGCATCACCCGGCTTGAACACGCCGCCACGGAAACGCACCAGCGCCGACGGTTCGTCGATCGACTGGCTCAGCGCCGCCGGCAGCAAGCCTTGCTTGAAGTACTTGGTGACCACCAGATCCATTTCCTGGCCCAGATCCTTGTTGCCGTCCTGCAGTGGCAGGGAAGTGCTGGAAAGGATCGCGCCGGTGACGTCGTCGGTGTTGTTCTCCACGGCGTTGATGCCGTTGCTGCCCACCGGCTTGTTGCCGTCCACACGCCAGAACTTGTGGTAGATCAGGCTGGCGTCGTACTGGTCGTTGAGCATCCACGAACCGAACAGGGTGGCGGTCTGCATGTTGTTCATTTCGCCACGGAACGCCTCGCCGAAACGGTGAACCCGCGAGCGAGTACCGGTGTAGTTCGAGCGGTTGCTTTCCAGGCCGTTCTGTTCGTAATCGGCGCTGGCACGGGCGTACGCCGCACCGACCTGCCATTGCGGATCGAGGCGCAGACGCACACCGATGTCGGTGGCCCAGCCGTCGACGTTGTCACTGCGCTTGGCTTGCGCCGGACGAGTGCCATCGGCGTTGAGGGCGTTGACCGTGTCGCGGTCGCCGCTCATGCCGGTGATACTGCCCCAGTAGTTGACGGTGTTGGTGTTGCGCCAGTTGTAGGCGTCGCTGTCGGCGGTCAAGCCGAGCCAGCTGATGTCGCCGTTTTCTTTCTTGTCCAGCGAATCGCCGGCCACGCCCGGCTCCGGATAGTCGAGCTTGCCGTCGTCGTGGGTGTGGTGACCGCGAATCCCGACCCAGTTGCCCGGTGTCCACTGGTAAGCGGCATCGGCGTAGGCGTGCAGGCGATCCTTGTCTTTCGGTGCCAGCTCTTTCAAATCGGTACGGTATTCGCTGAAGCGCTCGGCAACACCGGCGTTGGCGCGCAGCAGGGTGGTGTCGAAGGTCCAGTTCAGGGCTTCGATGTTGGTGTCGCGCCACTGGCCGTCGTCATTGCGCAGGCGCTGGCGACCGAACTTGAGGATCTCGCCGGGGTAGGGCGTCAGGCCGCTGTAGCCGACCCAGAACTCACGCATCGCCAGGTAGTTTTTCTTGGTCTTGCGGTCACCGTTGTCGGTGGTCTGGGTGCCCTCGCTGTCGGACTGCTGCAGGGTGTCGGTCTCGATGATGTCAGTCGAGGTCACGGCCTGGCCCATGGCATAGGCGCTCCACGCGCCGCTTTCGCCGTAGACCCACGGGCGCAGGTCGAGGCCGAGGCCGTTGACGTCGCCGCCGCTGGCGGTGCCGAGGTCGCGGTCGTCTTCGGACTGGCCGGTGATTTTCACTTCGAGGCCGAAGTTCTTCGATTCAGTCATCGCGGCCAGGGTCGGGCAAGACCAGATCAGCGCGAACGTGAGGCCAATGCCGGCCTTCACAAAGGGATTCAATTTCATAATTTTTCCTCGCCGTCTTCTTCTTGCAGGGCGTGCAGTTGCAGCGTGTTCTGGCTCAGGGCGCCACGGGTCGCCTGTTCCTGTTGCAGCAGGCGCTGGGCTTCGGCCAGGCGCTCGGGCGGCAGTTGGGCGGCGAGGGTGGTCGCCAGCTCATCGGCTTGCGGGGTGTTTTGCGCCTTGGCCAACTGGCTGAACACATAGGCATTGAGCGGGTCGGGCTTGGTGCCCTTGCCTTGGGAAAACAGCTGGGCGATGGCGAAATCGGCGCTGTTCTGGCCGTTGCGCGCAGCGGTCAGCAGATGGTCGAGGGCCTTCTGCGGATAGACCTTGCCCAGGTAGCCACGGCGGTAGATCTGGCCGAGGTAGTAATCGGCAGCGACTTCGCGGCCGACGGCTTTCTGGAAATGTTCCTCGGCGACTTTGGCGTCGGCCGGGACCAGTTTGCCTTCGTAGTAGAGCTTGCCCAGCAGCAGTTCGGCGCGCGGCTGATCGGCGGCGCGGCCGTTGTCCAGGTACTTCATCATCTGGTCGACGTCGCCCAGTTCCGGGAAGTCGTAGAGCAGTTGCGCGAGGGTGACCCACGACGCGGGGTAACCCGGCGCGATCGGCTCGAGCAGCGACTGCGCGGTTTTTTCGTCGGTCTTGCCCAGGGTCGAATCGGCCAGCACACGGGCCACGGAGTCCACCCGCTGAGCACTGACGGTGCCGCGGCTGTAACCGGCCTGCAGCTGCTTGATCAGCTCGGCCTGTTGCTCCGGCGCGCCACGTTTCTGATAGACCGTGGCCAGCTCGACGTAGCAGATGTCGGTGGTGTTGAGCGCGGCCTTGCAGATTTTTTCCACGTCATCCAGATGCTGGTCGTAAGTGCCCTGGGTGCGATACAGCAGCACTTGTGCGAGACCTGCTTCCGGGTAACCGGATTTGCGCCACTGGTCGATCTGCTGCTGGGCATTGATGTTCGGGAAACTGTGCGGGTATTGCAGGTACAGCATCGCGAGCGGGATCAGTGTGTTGCCTTCGCCACTGGCGGCGGCTTTCTTCAGCAGGCTTTCGGCTTCCTGATGCTCGGCTTCGGTGGAGCCGGGCTTGGCCACCAGCAAACGACCGAGTCGGGCCTGGGCACGCGGCGAAACACTGGCGGCGGCGCGGTAGGTGGCTTCGGCCTGTTTCATTTGTTCCGGGTCGCGGCTGTCGACCTGAATATCGGCGAGGCCCACCTGGGCTTCGCTGTAACCCAGATCGGCCAGCGCACGGTAGTTCTGCGCGGCGGTCGCGGTGTCACCGCGCTTGAGCGCTTCGTTGGCCAGACGCTGGTCGGGCAGGCCGGCGCAACCGGCCAGGGCGATTGCCATGGCCAGGGTCAGCGGGACCGGCAGGATTCTGATAGGGCTCGTCACGGGCATGTCCTCGACTTAAAGACCGGCAGCCATGGCTTTGTCGATCAGCCAGTTCAGGTTAGGACCACGGTCGCTGTTGACTTCCACCGGGCGGCCGGCGAAGCGGCTGTCCAGCGGCTCGTCAGGCTGGATCTGCACGCGGATGTCGGAGGACAGGTCGGCACTTTTCAGGCTGGTGCTGCTGACGATCTTGCCGGTGCGGGTCTTGTCTTCGCCGGCGATCTGGAAGCTCACCGGGGTGCCCGGACGCACGTCGCCGAACTGGCGATAGGAGAAGCGCGCATCGACGGTGGCCTGGGTGTTGCGCGGCACCAGCTGGAAGATCACGTCGCCCTTGCTCGCGTATTGACCGTCGGCCACCAGTTGCTGGGCCACGGTGCAATCGCACGGCGAGGTCAGGGTGCCGGTCATCTGCTTGCCGAAAAGTTCTTCAACCTTGGCCGGAGACAGTTGATCTTCTTCCAGGTGACCTTTGAGTACGTCGAGCATGCTGGTACTGAACGTTGCCAGTGGAGCGCCCTTGGCGGCGACGCCGTCGGACTTCACCAGGCTTTGTACGGTACCGTCGCGCGGCATGGTGATGTTCATCCCCGGCACGCTGACCAGACCGGCCTGCGCATGGCTGACGAAGTACATGCTGTACACCGATTTGAAAATGAAACCCGCCGCCACCAGGCCGACCGCGAAGATACCGGCGCTGAACGTCACCGCTTTCAGACGCCCGAACGGGGTCATGCCGGAGTCGCCGTCCTTGACCTTGCGGGCCTTGGTGAAGTTGTCGCGCTGCAGGGTTGCCAGCACTTCGCCGATGCTGACGATGTCGCCGGCCAGGTGCGAAGTGATCAGGTGGCGCAGGGTGGAAATGTCCTGCGGCTCGAGGTTCTGGAACTGGCAGCCAGCACGACCCGTCTGGCGGTCGTAGGAGCGCACTTGCAGTTCAACGTCCATGGCCAGGCCGAGGTTGTCGATGACGAACTGCAGACGCGCCTTGTACACCTCGCCGACGGTCAGCGGCAGTTGTCCGGCGTTGAACGCCAGACCACCGGCGGACAGGTCGAGGACCCGCGCTTCAACCGGACTCCGGTCGGGGCCGAAGAAACGCAGCTTGGCCGGGATTTTCACACGGGCGTGCTGGCGCTGGGCTTCGGATTCATGCACTACGTTGGCGTTGACGGCGGTATTCATGGGGGCGATTTCCTTGTTAATTCAATAGGGGCAGGTCAGACCATCATCAGCAGCACGGCGACGAAAATGCTGCCGGCGGAGAAGGTCATGGTCCGAGACGACCAGGTGTTGAACCAACGTTGAAAGCTGGCGAGATCACGGGTCAGGGAAGTGGGTTGGCGAGTCCAGGATTGTTGGTCGAGGCGGAAGAACACGTAGATCTTCACCAGCGCACCGACGATCTGGTTGTAATAGAGAATTGCCGGGTAAGCCGGGCCGATCCGGTGGCCGGAGCAGGACAGCAGCAGCGTCAGAATCAGACGGGTGATGCCGATCCACAGCAGGTAAACCAGGATGAACGCGGTGCCGTACTTGAAGCTGGCGATGATTGCCACGGTCAGGCCGAGCAAGGATGTCCACATCGATACGCGCTGGTCGAACAGCACCACCGAGGTGAAGGCGCCGAGGCGTTTTACACCCAGACCCAGAGCCCGGGAGTTCTGGCGCAGGTTGTTGCCGTACCAGCGGAACATCAGTTTGCGGCTGGCCTTGATGAAGCTCTTTTCCGGCGGGTGTTCAACGGTGTTGATCGCCGCATCCGGCACGTAGAAGGTGTCGTAGCCCAGGCGCATCAGGCTGAACCAGCTCGACTTGTCGTCGCCGGTCAGGAATTTGAAACGGCCCAGGCGCCAGTGTTGCAGCGAGTCGCTTTCAACGTCGGCGATGAATTCCGGGTTGGTGACCACGGTGGCGCGGAACACCGACATGCGCCCGGTCATGGTCAGCACGCGTTTGGACAGGGCCATCGAGCACATGTTGATGTGGCGCTGGGCGAAACGCAGCTTGTGCCATTCGCTCATGATGTAGCCGCCGCGCACTTCGCAGAACTCGTTGGTGGTCAGGCCGCCGACGTTGCCGAACATCTGGAACCATGGCACGGTTTTGCGCACGACGCCTTCGCCGAGCACGGTGTCGCCATCGATCACGGCCACCACGGCGCGGTCGTCCGGCAGGTGACGGGAGATCGCGCGGAAACCATAGGCCAGGCCATCGCGTTTGCCGGTGCCGGGAATGCGTACGAAGTCGAGTTTCACGCGGTCTGGCGGATTCATCCGCGCCCACAGTGCCTTGACCAGCAACTCATCGGACATTTCGACGATGGAGCAGACCACGGTGGTTGGCAGTTCGCAGTCGATGGCTTCGCGGATCACCGAGCTGTAAACCTGCGCGGTGGTCAACGCGTCGATGCGAAAACTGGTGACCATCAGAAACACATGGGACGGGTCCGCCGCCTTACCCAGCTTGCGAACCTTGCGGCGCAGGTGCGGGTAGACGATGTAGAGAAAAATCATGCCGCGCACAAAGTGCGTGGCACCCATCGAGTAGCGCCAGATACCTACGGCGCCAATCAGGAAAATGAAGTCCTTCGACTCGGAGTCGAATGTGGACGTGGGCAGCATCAGGGCCAGGCCCATCAGCAGGTTCAGAAACAAAAGCCAGCCGGCGGATTGCAGAAAAAAATGTTTGAGCTTGGACATGACCGTCATCCGAAGGTGATGGGAGCTTTAAGCGACAAGCTTCAAGCTTCGAGCTGCAAGTGAAACGCTTTGGCTTGCAGCTCGAGGCTTGTCGCTTAGGGCCGAGTTACCAGCAGATGCCTTCAGTGCGGCTACCGGCACTGGTGGCCTTGGACATGAAGCCCACCAGGTCGATCACCTGCTTGCCCTGCGGCGCTTCTTCGGCGAGGGCGCGGAACTTCTCGTCGCGGTTGCCCAGGATGATCACGTCGGAGTTGTCGATCACCGAATCGAAGTCCGAATTGAGCAGGGACGATACGTGCGGGATCTTCGACTCGATGTAGTCCTTGTTCGCGCCGTGGACACGGGCGTACTGGACGTTGCTGTCGTAGATGCTCAGGTCGTAGCCCTTGCCGATCAGCATCTCGGCCAGCTCCACCAGCGGACTTTCGCGCAGGTCGTCGGTGCCGGCCTTGAAGCTCAGGCCCAGCAGGGCGACTTTGCGTTTGTCGTGGCTTTCAACGATATCGAAGGCGTTCTGCACTTGCGATTCGTTGCTGCGCATCAGCGAGTTGAGCAGCGGCGCTTCGACGTCCAGGGAGCCGGCGCGGTAGGTCAGGGCGCGCACATCTTTCGGCAGGCACGAACCACCGAAGGCGAAGCCCGGGCGCATGTAGTACTGGGACAGGTTGAGGGTCTTGTCCTGGCAGACCACGTCCATCACTTCGCGGCCATCGACGCCCACCGCTTTGGCGATGTTGCCGATCTCGTTGGCGAAGGTCACTTTGGTGGCGTGCCAGACGTTGCAGGTGTACTTGATCATCTCGGCGACGGCGATGTCCTTGCGGATGATCGGTGCGTCGAGTTCTTCGTACAGCGATTGCAGAACGTCACCCGACGCCTTGTCGAACTCGCCGATGACGGTCATCGGTGGCTGGTCGTAGTCGGCGATCGCGGTGGATTCACGCAGGAACTCTGGGTTGACCGCCACGCCGAAATCGACGCCGGCTTTCTTGCCGGAGCAGTCTTCGAGAATCGGGATGACAACGTTTGCCACGGTGCCCGGCAGTACGGTGCTGCGCACGACGATGGTGTGACGGGTGGATTTTTCACGCAGGACAAAACCGATCTCGCGGCACACCGCTTCGATGTAGTTCAGTTCCAGGTCGCCGTTCTTCTTGCTCGGCGTACCGACGCAGATCATCGACAGGTCGGTGTCGCGAATCGCTTCGGCGAAGTTGGTCGTACCGCGCAGACGACCGGTCTGGATACCTTGTGCGAGCAACTCACCCAGGCCCGGTTCAACAATGGGAGATTTGCCAGCGTTGATCATGTCGATCTTGTCTTTGGCAACATCGACGCCCACCACGTCGTGGCCCCGAGCAGACAGGCAACCGGCACATACTGCGCCAACGTAACCCAAACCAAATATGCTGATGCGCATCGCAATTACCTCTGTATATATCAGGCCTTAGAGGGCCGGAGTTAATGGTGTTCAGCGTTCATTAGTGCACTCGAAAGTGCGGCATACAGGCGCCACAATGCCGTGTGCAGGCATACTAAGTTTCGAGTGTCTAAATAAGTGCACTCAAGATGTGCGTAACCAGGCCTTGTTGTTATGACGTGCCCTGTTATGCAGCCGATCTTCTTTGGAGAAGACTCTTGTGCAATCGTCTTGCGCGCTCGATGGCAGGATGAAAGTCCCGTAAATCAAGCGGTTGGGTGCTCAGGCGAGCACGTTTATAAGGGCGCGGCCATGGCCTTTGTAGGGGATATTAATGGTGCGTATCTCCTGTCCATCGTCTGCTTTGAGACTAGTTAGTCATCTAGGCAAGTTGCTGTGACAACTTGGTTACATGGCTATCTGCTCCGCGTAAGTTATCTCGTACAAACTCGGCGAGAATCGTTACCGGTGGTATGAGCTATGCATTCGGACGAAGTTCCTGTCCGCTCATCGCGAAATCTGAAATTTCTTGAAATATTGTCAGAGATGGCACCAGTATCAATTTGATAGCAATTTCGTTTTCGACCTTTAATAACAGGCGAAAAATCACGTTAGATAGTTTTGTGCCACTACGGTGAAAAAATTTAGGTGCCACTACTGAAAAAAATGATCAGTGTCGAGTGAAACTAATCTTAGAAAAGGCAGGGAGGTTTTTCTGGCGCCATTAAAATGGCGAAATGTGGCGAGGGTTTTTTGACATCGTGCGAGCTGCACGACTCTTCATATAAAGAGTCGTGCATTAGGCATGCTTTATTCGGGGGCGTGATCGCGTAGAAACACCAGATTATCCGGTTTCGATTGCTCGGCGCTGTAGCGATAACCCTGCACATCGAACTGTTTGAGCAGGGCCGGATCGTTGATTTTTTCCTGGATCACGAAACGGCTCATCAGGCCTCGGGCCTTTTTCGCGTAGAAGCTGATGATCTTGTATTGGCCGTTCTTCTGATCCTTGAATTCGGTGTTGATGATCCGCGCGTTCAGGGCCGTGCGCTTGACCGCCGAGAAGTACTCGTTGGATGCCAGGTTCAACAGCACGTCATCGCCCTGATCGGCCAGCGCTTCGTTCAGCCACTCGCTGATGCGCGTGCCCCAGAAGGCGTACAAGTCTTTGCCCCGGGCGTTGGCCAGTTTGGTGCCCATTTCCAGGCGATATGGCTGCATCAGGTCGAGCGGGCGCAGCAGGCCATAGAGGCCGGAGAGCATGCGCAGGTGTTTTTGCGCGTAATCGAAATTGGCTTCACTGAAGGATTGCGCGTCGAGACCGGTGTAGACGTCACCCTTGAACGCGAGCAGCGCCTGCTTGGCGTTTTCCGGCGTGAACGCTGGTGTCCAGCTGCCGAAACGCGCGGCGTTGAGGCCGCCGATCTTGTCGGACACGTGCATCAGTTCGCTGATCTGCGCCGGGCTCAGTTCGCGCAGTTGCTGGATCAGTTCCTGGGAATGGTCGAGGTATTGCGGCTGAGTGAAGCGCTGGGTCGCCGGCGGTGTTTCGTAATCGAGGGTCTTGGCGGGGGAAATCACCATCAGCATGAAGTCGTCTCCTTTAATCGTGGGGGCGATTCTAGGGGGTTGGGGCGGATGACTCCAGCTATCAGGTCCATAGGTGATCGGCGGTGTGCCACCCAACCCTGATCGTTTCCACGCTCTGCATGGGAATGTAGTCAGTGACGCTCTGCGTCACCCCGGCAGCGGACGCAGCGCGTCCGGGGAGGCGTTACCACGCAGAGCGTGGGAACGATCATCTGTGTGCCTGCAGGAATTACTGTCGGATCGGCTATAGTGCGGCGCGGGTTTTGTAATGGAGACACCCTTTGCGCATTGTTCTTTTCTTCACCGCGTGGCTGTTGAGCGTCGGTGCCGTTGCGGCGCCGGGCGATATCGCGACGCTGGATCGCAGCACCTGGCCGGAAAAGCTCGACAACCCGACGCTGTTCGACGTCGCCTCGCGGGCGGAAATTCTGATGTTCGCCCGAGGCCTGCTCGGCACCGAAGCGCTGGATGAGGCTGCGCTGGCTCAGCGTCTGGGGCTGCGCACGGTCAATCTGGATGCGATCAACAGCCTGCGCGAGCGGCTGTGGCAGCGTCTGCTCGCCAACTACAACTTCGCCCAGCAAAGCTGCGATCAGGACGCCTCGTTCTGCTTCCTCGTCGAGGACCTGCCGACCCTGCGCGAGCAGGCCGCCAAATTCGTGGTCAGCGACGAAAGCTATTACACCAAGTGGGCCGAGCCGAGCCGGATCTTCCATCTGCAATATCTCGATGAACTGATGCGCAAGGCTGCGCTGTCACCGCAGGCCAGCAGCGAAATCGATCATTTCGGAGACTACGAGCGCAACGGCGACGACATGCACGATCGCCTGTTTCTGCTGACTTTCGACAGCGCCGCCAACCTGCAGCCGGACAATACCGACTGGCTCGCCGAGTACCTGCGCAAGTCGAACCTGAGCGGCACCTTCTTCATGTTGGGCAAGGATGTTCAGGCGCGATTGGCCGACCGTTCCGTCAGCAGCCTGCAAGCGGCGTTTTCGCAGCAGTGCGTCGGCGTGCAGGGCTGGGAATTCAGGTCCCACAGCCACTGGCAGGACTGGCAGGATTCGGTGCGGCGCAGTGCCGATCTGGTCCGCAACAAGCTGCCGGAAAACTACGTGCCGCTGTTCCGTCCACCGGAAGGGCAACGTCGCAGCGATGCCCGGAGCTTTTTCAACAGCCAGGGCCTGCAAGTGGCGCTGTGGGACATCGATGCCCAGGACGGCGCCGGCAAGCTCAAGGGCGCTCCGAGCGCGCAGCGGGTGCTGACCCTGATGCTGCTGTGGCGGCACGGGGTGATCAATTTCAACATGAAACAGGATGCGGTGAAGACCGCGTTGCCGTGGCTGATCACGCAAACCGCGCAAAGCGGCATCGGCTGGGAAGACTGTCAGGACGCGTTTCGCTGAAAAACGGCAAGAGCCCGGAAACATTGGGCTTGGGGTGAATTTTTTGCAGAATTCGATTCAGGCGGACTTCCGACTCTAACGGGGGCAGGGCGGTCCGCCAAGGGCTTTTCGTCACTTTGCAAAATAAACTTCAAAAAAGCGTCAAAGAGCTTTTTTCTGTCACGGGTTTTGGAGTATTACGAAGTCAGACCGCCGAAACCTGCAACACAGGTGGCGTCTTCCAAGACCCATTTTGTGTGCGGTTCACCTGCTATCCCGACAAAAGCTGTGCAGGTGGATTCGGCAGTCACTTCGAGGCGCAGCACCGCCGAGGTATTGCGTCGAATGGCTCCCACAAAGGTGACCGAGTATGGATGATCACGGACGTAGCCCTTCCTCCAACCAGCCAATCCTTTATGTACTCGATACCAACGTACTGATTCACGATCCGAACGCCCTGCTGAATTTCGAAGAACACCACGTCGCGATCCCGATGACCGTGCTTGAAGAGCTGGACAAGCTCAAGAGCGGGCATCACAGCGTGGCCGCCGAATGCCGTCAGGCGATCCGGCTGATCGACAAGACCCTGGGCGATGCCTCACCCGATGATGTCGAACAGGGCGTGCCGATCCAGCGTGGCAAGGGCGGTCCGAAGGGCTTGCTGTCGATTCTGATGAGCAAGCAGGCCGAATCGAACCTGATTCTGCCCGAGCATCTGAACGACAACAAAATCATCAACCAGCTGATTGACCTGCACACCCGCGAACCGAGCAAACCGGTGGTGCTGGTCACCAAAGACATCAACATGCGCCTCAAGGCGCGCGCCTGCGGGATCGACGCCGAGGACTACAGCACCGACCAACTGGTCGACGACGTGTCCCTGCTGCCCAACGGCTATCACAACATGACCGGCTCTTTCTGGGACCGCGTGAGCAAGGTCGAAACCCGTCAGGACCACGGTCGCACCTGGCATCAGGTCCAACTGATCGACAACCTGCCTGCCGTGCATATCAACGAATTCATCATTGATGAGCAGGGCTTCGTCGGCTGGATCAAGGAGATCGAAGAAGACAAGCTGCTGATCCTCGACCTGCACCAGGAACCGCTGTTGCACCAGGAAGCCTGGGGCCTCAAGCCACGGGACATCTATCAGAGCCTGGCGCTGTACGCGCTGCTGGATCCGGACATTCACCTGGTCAACCTGTCCGGCGCCGCCGGCTCGGGTAAAACCATTCTGGCGCTGGCCGCGGCAATCGAGCAGACCATGGTCAGCAAGCGTTATCGCCGTATCATCGCCACCCGCAGCGTGCAGGGCCTGGACCAGGAAATCGGCTTCCTGCCCGGCACCGAGGCGGAAAAAATGGAGCCTTGGCTCGGCGCTATCACCGACAACCTCGAAGCCTTGCACATGGATGACGAAAACACCCATGGCAGCGTCGACTACATCCTCAGCAAAGTGCCGTTGCAGTTCAAATCGCTCAACTACATTCGCGGTCGCAGCTTCCAGCAGAGCCTGATCCTGATCGACGAATGCCAGAACCTCACGCCGCACCAGATGAAAACCATCATCACCCGGGCCGGCGCCGGTTCCAAAGTGGTGTGCCTGGGCAACCTGGCACAGATCGACACCCCTTACCTGTCCGCGACCAGCTCCGGGCTGACTTACCTGACCGAACGCTTCAAGGATTTCCCCAACGGTGTGCACATCACCCTGCAAGGGGTGCCTCGCTCGATCCTGGCCGAATACGCCGAATCGCATCTGTAACCGTCAAACCGAACCGGGCGACTGCAAAGTCGCCCGGTTTTTTATGTGCGCAATTCTGACCCCCAGGTTTACAATCGACGCTCCTGATCAGGAGTAATCCCGTGCTGACTCATCTCGATTCCCAAGGTCGCGCCAACATGGTCGACGTCACCGAAAAAGCCGTGACGTTCCGTGAAGCGACGGCCCAAGCGCTGGTGCGCATGCTGCCCGATACCCTGCAGATGATTGTCAGCGGCGGCCATCCCAAGGGCGACGTGTTCGCCGTGGCGCGCATTGCCGGCATTCAGGCGGCGAAGAAAACCAGTGACCTGATTCCCCTGTGCCATCCGCTGATGCTGACCGGCGTCAAGGTCGAACTCAGCGCCGAAGGCGATGACACGGTACGCATCGTGGCTCGCTGCAAACTGTCCGGGCAGACCGGCGTCGAGATGGAAGCACTGACCGCCGCCAGCGTCGCCGCGCTGACGATCTACGACATGTGCAAGGCCGTGGATCGCGGCATGACCATCGAAAGTGTGCGCCTGCTGGAGAAAGTCGGCGGCAAGAGCGGGCATTTCCAGGCGGAGCAGCCATGAACCTGACCGTGAAGTTTTTTGCCCGTTACCGCGAGGCGCTGGGCGTGGATTCGGTGAAGGTCGAGGGTGATTTCTTCACCGTCGATGACGTTCGTGCGTTGCTGGCGCAGCGTGAGGGGGCCGAGGTGCTGAGCGAACAGAACCTGATGTGCGCACGCAACGAAGACCTCTGCCAGCTCGACGAGCCGGTGGTGGATGGCGACGAAGTGGCGTTTTTCCCCACCGTGACCGGAGGCTGAGCCATGCACATTCGGGTGCAGTCCGAACCGTTCGATCCGGGTGCCGAAGTCAACGCGATGCACGCGGCCAATGTCGGCGTCGGCGCGGTGGTGAGTTTTGTCGGCTACGTGCGCGACTTCAACGATGGCCTCGATGTCGCCGGAATGTTCCTCGAACACTATCCGGGCATGACCGAAAAGGCCCTCGGCAAGATCGCCGTTGAAGCCGAGGAGCGTTGGCCGCTGTTGAAACTGGAAGTGCTGCACCGCATCGGCGCGCTGGAACCGGGTGAGCCGATCGTGTTTGTCGCCGCTGCCAGTGCCCACCGCCAGGCAGCGTTCGACGCCTGCGCCTTCGTCATGGATTACCTGAAGACCCGTGCACCGTTCTGGAAGAAAGAGAACACCAGCGACGGCCCGCGCTGGGTCGAAGGCCGTGACAGCGATCATGCGGCGGCGGATCGCTGGAAGCAGTAAATCTTCTTTTATCCCCTCTAGTGCATCAGCCGACCATTGGCTGATGCCGATGGCTTTTGCCTGATTGACGATTTGTACATGAAAGTCCAATATGGATTTACAAGTACAAAAATAGTCTCATGCTTGAAGCTTCAGGCTTGCCGCTTGCAGCTGCTCTTCTTCGTCTTGCCAAACCAACAACAACCCGCGAGAGAACGAACATGAAGAAATTCCCCCTCATCACCGGTCTGGCACTGAGCCTGTTGGCGTGCAGCAGCGCGTTCGCCGCCGAGAAAACCCTGCGCATCGGTATCGAAGCGGCGTATCCGCCCTTCGCCTCGAAGACCGACAAGGGTGAAATCGTCGGTTTCGACTACGACATCGGCAATGCCCTGTGCGCGCAGATGCAGGTCAAGTGCGTGTGGGTCGAGGGCGAGTTCGACGGTCTGATTCCTTCCCTGAAAGTGAAGAAAATCGACATGGCGCTGTCGTCCATGACCATCAACGAAGACCGCAAGAAGTCGGTGGACTTCACCCACAAGTACTATTTCACCTCGTCGCGGCTGGTGATGAAGGAAGGCGCGAGCGTCGATGACCAGTACGCCAGCCTCAAAGGCAAGACCGTCGGCGTACAGCGTGCAACCACCACCGACCGTTACGCCACCGAGGTGTTCGAGCCCAAGGGCATCAACGTCAAGCGCTACGGCAACAACGAAGAAATCTACATGGACCTGGCGGCCGGGCGTCTCGACGCGATCTTCGCCGACACCATCCCGCTGAACGACTTCCTGTCGATGCCGCGCGGCAAGGGGTACGCCTTTGTCGGGCCTGAGCTGAAGGATCCGAAGTATGTGGGCGAGGGCGCGGGGATTGCGGTGCGCAAGGGCAACACCGAACTGGTCAGCCAGTTGAACACTGCCATCGACGGCATTCGCGCCAGTGGCGAATATCAGAAGATTTCCGAGAAGTACTTCAAATCGGACATCTACGGCGACTGATCGTCCGCCATCGCTGGCAAGCCAGCTCCCACAGAGATTTTCGGTGTACACAAAACCTGTGGGAGCTGGCTTGCCAGCGATGAGGCCGTCAGATTCACCGCAAAATCTTCAGCCCTTCAATTCCTTCAAATGCTTGTACACCGTCGCCCGCCCCATGTTCAGCACATTGGCCACATAGTTCGAGGCGCTCTTGCCCTTGAACGCCCCCTCGGCGTGCAGCGCCAATACCAGTTCGCGTTTGTGATCGCGGGTCAGCAGGTTCAGGCTCAGTTGCCGTTCGCGTAGCCAGGCGTGCAGGAAAGTGTTGATGCGCTCCTGCCAGTCATCGCGAAACAGCGAGTCCGGTTGCGGGATCAGTTTGCTCGGCGAGAGGAACAGGTCCAGCGCAGCTTTGGCATTTTCGAACAGCGAAATATTCAGGTTGATGCACAGCACCGCCAGCGGATGCCCTTCGCTGTCGCGCAGCACGGTGCTCAGGCTGCGAATCTTCTGGCCGTCCCAATTGAGCTTTTCGTACGGGCCGATGTTCCGTTCGCTGACCTCGTCGCTGAGCATGTCTTCCAGCGACGATTCATCGCCGATCACCCGTTTCGACAGGTTGTTGGCGATGTAGTCGACCTTCTGCGTGCGCAGGTCGTGCAACACCACTTCGGCATGGGGAAAGAACAGCGTGGCAATGGCGTCGGCGATGGCGTGGTAGTTGTCCAGCGCGGCGTCATGCAGCTCGGGCGTGTGTTCGGGGGCGGTCATAACTGTGGAGCTCCAGGCAACGTCAACGCCCCCGTGATCCGGGGGCGTTGCGAGTGTGCCGCAATCCGTCGGGCGCGTCATCCGGGCGGACGTTCAGGCCAGGCGGGCAGGGGCGAGCATGGCGGCGGTCAGGCCGAATTGTTGAAGGTGTTCGGGTAACGATTCACCACGCACCAGCGCGGCGCTGGCCTGGCCCATGGCCGGGGAGGTCTGGATACCGTAACCACCCTGGGCCGCGACCCAGAACAGCCCCGGCACCTGCGGATCGAACCCGGACAGCAAATCGCCGTCAGCCACGAAACTACGCAGGCCGGCCCAGGTGCGGGTCGGGCGGCGGATGGTCAGGGTCGTCGCTTCCTCGATCTGGTAAATGCCCATGGCAATGTCCAGTTCTTCGGGTTGTACGTCGTGGGGTTCGACCGGGTCGGCGTTGGCCGGCGAGCCGAGGAACATGCCGGCGTCGGGCTTCATATAGAAGGATTCGTCGAGGCTGACCAGCATCGGCCAATGGTGGATGTCGACGCCCTCCGGGCCGGCGAAAATGAACGCGGCCCGGCGTTTCGGTTGCAGGCCCAGCGGCCGGGCACCGGCCAGTGCAGCGATCTTGTCGGCCCAGGCGCCGGCGGCGTTGATCACGACGGGAGCGCTGAAGCTCTGGCCGTTGGTCTGCACTTGCCAGATGCCGTCGGCGTCGCGGCTCATTCCGAGCACTTCGCAATCGGTCTGCACCTGGCCGTTGTTGCGGCGGATACCGCGCAGATAGCCCTGATGCAGGGCGTCGGTGTCGATGTCGCTGGCGGTCGGGTCGTAGATCGCGCCATGGACTTTCTCCCGACGCAGGATCGGCAGCCGCGCGCAGGCTTCATCCGCGCTGAGCAGCTGCATCTGCGGCACCGTGGCCTTGGCGCTGAGGTATTGATTGTTCAGCTCGGCGGCGTCGCCGGTGAAGTCGACGGTCATTTCGCCGCGCGGGGTCAGCAGCGGGTGCTCGCAGAAACCGCTGGGCGGATGGTCGAAGAATTCGCGGCTGGCCTGGGTCAGCGCCCGGACCTGCGCAGTGCCGTAAGCAGCGGTGAACAGCGCAGCCGAACGCCCGGTGGAGTGATAGGCCGGGTGCGACTCGCGCTCCAGCACCACGACCTTGCCATGTTGCGACAGCCAAAAACCGGTGGAAGCGCCGGCAATCCCGCCGCCGATGATGATGAAATCTGCATGACTCATGAAAATCTCCGGTGTCAGCGCTGCAATTGATAGACGGCGTTGGCCAGGGCGATGTCTTCCAGGCCCAGACCGATGGAGCGGAAAAACACGTGACGGTTGTAATCGGGGCGCTGCACTTTTTCGCTGAGCAGATCCGCGAGATCACCGAGGATCGCGCTGTGGTCCCAGCCATGTTGTTCGCTGGCGATCAGCATCTCGCCGGCCGAGTCCGGGGTGGTCATACGATAGTCACAGAACACCTGCATGTCGTTGAGGCTTTGCGGCGGCACTTCGTGGGCGCGCGGTGCGTTGGTGCTTATCGAAGTGATGAGCGCCGGTTTGCTTAAAGTTGCCGGGTCGATCACGGGGCCGGCGGACGAGGTGCAGAGCATGATCACGTCGGCCTCGGCGATGGCGGTTTCGCGGCTGTCGGCGATGCTCACCCGTGAATCAAGGGTTTGCAGTTGGCGGGCGGTTGCCGGGTCGTCGCTCAAGGTCGGCGAGTACACACTGATGCTCTGCCAGTCGCGCAACGTTTTGACGTAATGCAGGTGCGCCTGGGCGACCTTGCCGCTGCCGATGATTGCCAGTCGCGTGGCTTTCAGGGGGGCGAGGGCATCGACCGCCACGGCGGTGGTCGCAGCGGTACGGGCGGTGGTCAGTTCGCCGGCATCGCAGAGCAGCAGCGGCTGGCCGGTGTGCATCGACATCAACAACGTCCACGCCGTCACCAGCGGGCCTTGTTCGCGAACGATGTACGGCGAAGTCTTGACCCCGTACACGCCGTCTTCGGCCAATACGCCGAGATAGTTGATGAAGTCCCCAGCGCCCTGGGGGAACTCCACCAGTTGCTGCGCCGGTTGCACCGCATGCCCGGCCGCCAGATCGCGGAACAGCTTGCGCAGGATCTGCGGCACATCGATCCGGGCCAGCAGCTCGCGGGCCTGGGTTTGGTCGATCACGTAAGGCGTACTGGACATGTTGGACTCCGCAGATTGTTTCTAAACTAATTTGTCCATTATGGACTTTTAGTTTTGTTGAACAATATCCGGGCGAAAAAAAAGCGCAGTCCGTTGCCGGCTGCGCTTCGCTTTATAGCGTCGCTTACTGTGGACGCTTGCGCTCAACCGCCCGCAATAGATGGGTCGGCGGCGTTTCACAGCTGATCTTGCGACCGAGCTTTTCTTCGATGGACGGCAACTGATAGGAGTCGTCCTCACCGGCGAAGCTGATCGACACGCCGTCGGCGCCAGCACGACCGGTACGACCGATACGGTGCACATAGTCGTCCGGGACTTCCGGCAGGGTGAAGTTGATCACGTGGCTGATGCCGTCGATGTGGATACCGCGCCCGGCCACGTCGGTGGCGACCAGTACCCGGATCTTGCCTTCGCGGAAGCCTTCGAGCGTCTTGATCCGCTTGTGCTGCGGCACGTCGCCGGACAGTTGCGCGGCGTTGATGCCGTCACGCACCAGGCGTTCTTCGATACGGCGCACTTCGTCCTTGCGGTTGGCGAACACGATCACTCGCTCCCAGCCGTTGTCGTTGACCAGGTTGAACAACAGTTTGTATTTGTCGGCACCGGCCACCGCGTAGATGTGCTGCTCGACGTTCTCGTTGGCCACGTTGGTGACTTCGATTTCGACGATCGCAGGATCGGTGGTCCACTGCTTGGCGAGGTTCATCACGTCGTCGGTGAAGGTCGCGGAGAACAGCAGAGTCTGGCGTTCGCTTTTCGGCGGGGTCTGGCGAATGATCTGTCGGACCTGCGGGATGAAGCCCATGTCGAGCATGCGGTCGGCTTCGTCCAGCACCATCACTTCGACCATGTCCAGGTGCACGTCGCCGCGCTGGTTGAAGTCAAGCAGGCGGCCCGGGGTCGCGACGAGGATGTCGCAATGGCGCGCTTCGAGGTGCTTGAGCTGCTTGTCGAAGTCCATGCCGCCGACGAACGTCATGACGTTGAGGCCGGTGTACTTGGTCAGGTCGGCTGCGTCCTTGGCGATCTGCACCACCAGCTCGCGGGTCGGCGCGATGATCAGCGCCCGTGGTTCGCCCATGTAGCGCTCTTTCGGCGGCGGGGTCTGCAACAGCTGGGTGATGATCGAGATCAGGAACGCGGCAGTCTTGCCGGTGCCGGTCTGGGCGCGGCCGATGGCGTCTTTGCCGGCGAGCGTATAACCCAGCACCTGGGCCTGGATCGGTGTGCAATACGGGAAACCCAGGTCGTGGATGGCGTGCATCAGTTCCGGGGCGAGCTTGAAATCGTGGAAGCGGGTCTTGCCTTCCTGCGGCTCGACGACGAAGTCTTCGAGTTTCCAGGGAATCACCGGCGCCTTGGGCTTGGGTTCGCGACGTGGTTTGGCCGGTTTCGGTGCTTCGCTGCGGGCCGGCTCGGTAGCGGGCGCGGCAGCTGGAGCGGGTTTCGGTTCGCGTTTGGGCGTCTGGCGGTCGGCCTGGCTGGCATCGTTGCGATGACCGGGGGCGTGCGACGGCGCAGTGGGGACTGGCGCGAGCTGCTCAGCCTCGCTTTTACCGAACATTTTCTTGAGTGCTTTGAGCACGGTCATCTCATCAATTGGTTAAGGAATGTACGCCGGCCAGTGTAATGCAAGAAACGGGCGCGGCGTAGTGGGATGATCAAAGGGCGAGCCCTGTCGCAATTGTCAGCGCAGGCGTTCGCTCAACCATGTGCCGATGTCGCGAATTTCTTCGGGTAACACTTCGTGCTCCATTGGGTATTCCTGCCATGTCACGGTGACACCATGGGCCTTGAGATACTCATAAGCCGTGCGACCCATGGAGTTCTGCACCACGTTGTCGAACTGGCCGTGCAGTGCCAGCACCGGAATCCGCTGCTGGCTGGCGGACAACTCCAGTTCATCGCTGAACGTCGGCGCGTATGTCGATAGTGCCAGCACCCCGCCCAACGGCCCCTGCCATTTCAGGAATGCGGTGTGATAGACCACGGCGCCGCCCTGGGAAAAGCCGGCGAGGAAAATCCGCGAAGCGTCTATTCCGCTGCTTCGCTGTTCTTCGATCAATTCGATGATGCGGTCGGCGGACGCTTCCAGCTCATCGCGGTCGATTGCCCGGGCCGGGCTCATGGCTTTGATGTCGTACCAGCTCGGCATGGCATATCCGCCATTTATCGTCACCGGACGGGTCGGCGCCTGGGGCAGGACGAACCGCGTGCTCAGCAGGCTTTCCTGAAGCGCTTCGGCCACCGGCAGAAAGTCGTAGCGGTCGGCGCCGAGGCCGTGCAGCCAGATCACGCAGGCGTCTGCGGGCTTAACAGGCTGAAGAATCAAGGGCTCGGTCATGGCTGCTCCAATTGTGTGCGGGCGCTCTCATTGAGTGCGTGATTTGCGTGCGCGCCCGGCTGATCCGTTAAGAAGATGTCGCAAGGGTGCAAGTTTTGCTATTGACCTGTCACTCAATCGCTTCAGCTGCCGGTGTGGTACGGGCTTTGCTATGAGGTAGTCGTGCAATCGATCTCGCGCCTGGCGGTAACACTATCAGTGAACGCCTGGCGACGGGATAGCAAAGAATCCGGTGATGGATGTTCGCCAATGGCCGCAACGGGCTTAGCGAACGTGAAAGGGCTACCGCCCGTTCGGCCGACTGGTGAGAAGTGAGTTGTCCATGATGTGGATTGTCTCCTACTAGACTCATAGCGAAGGTCCTGCGTCGGTTGACCCCAAAAAAAGCCAACACGGGTCAACAACGCCTCAAAAGGGTGCGACTGGACTCAAGCTCCGACACAACAAGAGCAAAACTGGAGGTTTGAATGAAGATGTTGAAATCCACTCTGGCGATCGTGACTGCTGCTGCAGTACTGGGTGTCAGCGGGTTCGCTCAGGCGGGTGCAACCCTGGATGCAGTGAAGAAGAAAGGATTCGTGCAGTGCGGCGTCAGCGATGGCTTGCCAGGCTTCTCGGTTCCGGATTCCACCGGCAAGATCGTGGGTATCGATGCTGACGTCTGCCGCGCCGTGGCCGCTGCCGTGTTCGGCGACGCGACCAAGGTCAAGTTCAGTCAGTTGAACGCCAAGGAGCGCTTCACCGCGCTGCAGTCGGGCGAGATCGACATCCTGTCGCGCAACACCACCATGACCAGCTCCCGTGACGCGGGCATGGGCCTGAAATTCCCGGGCTTCATTACCTACTACGACGGCATCGGCTTCCTGGTAAACAACAAGCTGGGCGTGAAGAGTGCCAAAGAGCTGGACGGTGCAACCATCTGCATCCAGGCCGGTACCACCACCGAACTGAACGTTTCCGACTACTTCCGCGGCAACGGTCTGAAATACACCCCGATCACTTTCGACACCTCCGATGAAAGCGCCAAGTCGCTGGAATCCGGTCGTTGCGACGTGCTGACCTCCGACAAGTCCCAGCTGTTCGCCCAGCGCAGCAAGCTGGCTTCGCCGAAGGACTACGTGGTTCTGCCGGAAACCATTTCCAAGGAACCTCTGGGCCCGGTCGTGCGTAACGGCGACGACGAGTGGCTGGCCATCGTGCGTTGGGTTGGGTACGCGCTGCTGAACACCGAAGAAGCAGGCATCTCTTCGAAGAACGTCGAAGCTGAAGCCAAAGCCACCAAGAACCCGGATGTCGCTCGTATGCTCGGCGCAGACGGCGAATACGGCAAAGACCTGAAACTGCCGAAGGACTGGGTCGTACAGATCGTCAAGCAAGTCGGCAACTACGGCGAAATCTTCGAGAAAAACCTCGGCAAGAGCACTCCGCTGGAAATCGACCGCGGCCTGAACGCGCTGTGGAACAACGGCGGCATTCAATACGCACCACCAGTGCGCTGATGGTTCTGTCACCCGGCAGGCCAACTGCCGGGTGACGTTCTGTTCCATTATTTCCGGGGCACTTCATGCAAAATTCAATCGGCGCACCAAAGCAGAGGCTCAGCCTCAGCGATCCACGAGTGCGTGCGTGGGTATTTCAGATCATCACCATCGTGGCGGTGGTCTCCCTGGGCTGGTATCTGTTCGATAACACCCAGACCAACCTGCAACACCGGGGTATCACTTCGGGGTTCGACTTTCTCGAGCGCAGTGCCGGGTTCGGCATCGCTCAACACCTGATCTCCTACACCGAAGCGGACAGTTATGCCCGGGTGTTTGTCATCGGCCTGCTCAACACGCTGCTGGTGACGTTCATTGGCGTGATCCTGGCCACGATCCTCGGCTTCATCGTCGGCGTCGCGCGCCTGTCGAAGAACTGGATCATCGCCAAACTGGCAACGGTGTACGTGGAGGTTTTCCGTAACATCCCGCCACTGCTGCAGATCCTGTTCTGGTACTTCGCGGTGTTCCTGACCATGCCGGGGCCGCGCAACAGCCATAACTTCGGCGATACCTTCTTCGTCAGCAGCCGTGGCCTGAACATGCCGGCCGCGCAAATGGCCGACGGTTTCTGGGCGTTCGTGATCAGCATCGTGGTGGCCATCGTCGCCATCGTGCTGATGAGCCGCTGGGCCAACAAGCGCTTTGAAGCCACCGGCGAGCCGTTCCACAAGTTCTGGGCAGGCCTGGCGTTGTTCCTGGTGATCCCGGCGCTGTGCGTGCTGATCTTCGGTGCGCCTGTGCACTGGGAAATGCCGAAGCTGCAGGGCTTCAACTTCGTCGGTGGCTGGGTGCTGATTCCGGAACTGCTGGCCTTGACCCTGGCGCTGACGGTGTACACCGCCGCGTTCATCGCCGAGATCGTGCGTTCGGGCATTAAGTCGGTCAGCCATGGCCAGACCGAGGCGGCGCATTCGCTCGGCCTGCGCAACGGCCCGACCCTGCGCAAGGTGATCATTCCGCAGGCGCTGCGGGTCATCATCCCGCCGCTGACCAGCCAATACCTGAATCTGGCGAAGAACTCCTCACTGGCGGCCGGTATCGGTTATCCGGAGATGGTTTCGCTGTTCGCCGGCACCGTGCTGAACCAGACCGGTCAGGCGATCGAAGTCATTGCCATCACCATGAGCGTGTACCTGGCGATCAGTATCAGCATTTCCCTGCTGATGAACTGGTACAACAAGCGCATCGCGCTGATCGAGCGGTAAGGAATAGCGCATGAGTACTCATACTTTCAAACCCGACATGCCACCGCCGGCCAAGGTCTTCGGCCCGATGGCGTGGATCCGCGCGAACATGTTCTCCAGCTGGCTCAACACCCTGCTGACCCTGTTCGCGTTCTACCTGATCTATCTGGTGATTCCGCCGATCCTCAGCTGGGCGATCATCGATGCCAACTGGGTCGGCACCACCCGCGCCGACTGCACCAAGGACGGCGCCTGCTGGGTCTTCATCCAGCAGCGTTTCGGTCAGTTCATGTACGGCTACTACCCGCCGGAACTACGCTGGCGCGTGGACCTGACGGTGTGGCTGGCTGTCATCGGCGTGGCGCCACTGTTCATCAAGCGCGTGGCGCACAAGGCGGTGTACGGCCTGAGCTTCCTGGTGGTCTACCCGATCGTTGCCTGGTGCCTGCTGCATGGCGGCGTCTTCGGCCTCGACACCGTGGCGACCAGCCAGTGGGGCGGTCTGATGCTGACCCTGGTGATCGCCACTGTCGGCATCGCCGGTGCGTTGCCGCTGGGGATTGTCCTGGCGCTGGGCCGGCGTTCGAACATGCCGGCGATCCGTGTGGTCTGCGTGACCTTCATCGAGTTCTGGCGCGGCGTGCCGTTGATCACGGTGCTGTTCATGTCCTCGGTGATGCTGCCGCTGTTCCTGCCCGAAGGCATGAACTTCGACAAGCTGCTGCGGGCGCTGATCGGCGTGATCCTGTTCCAGTCGGCGTACGTCGCCGAAGTGGTGCGCGGCGGTCTGCAAGCGATCCCCAAGGGCCAGTACGAAGCCGCGGCCGCGATGGGGCTCGGTTACTGGCGCGCCATGGGCCTGGTGATTCTGCCGCAAGCCCTGAAGCTGGTGATTCCCGGCATCGTCAACACCTTCATCGCGCTGTTCAAGGACACCAGCCTGGTGATCATCATCGGCCTCTTTGACCTGCTCAACAGCGTCAAGCAAGCCGCTGCCGATCCGAAATGGCTGGGCATGGCCACCGAAGGCTACGTGTTCGCCGCCCTGGTGTTCTGGATTTTCTGTTTTGGTATGTCGCGCTATTCCATGCACCTGGAACGCAAGCTCGACACTGGCCACAAGCGTTAGGAGTTTTTTCGATGAGCGAAGCAATCAAAAAGCCAGTGGGCCCTGAAGGCATCATTCAGATGCAGGGCGTGAACAAGTGGTACGGCCAGTTCCACGTGCTGAAAGACATCAACCTCAACGTGCGTCAGGGCGAGCGTATCGTGCTGTGCGGCCCGTCGGGTTCCGGCAAATCCACCACCATCCGCTGCCTCAACCGTCTGGAAGAGCACCAGCAGGGCCGCATCGTGGTCGATGGCGTGGAGCTGACCAACGACCTCAAGCAGATCGAAGCGATCCGCCGCGAAGTCGGCATGGTGTTCCAGCACTTCAACTTGTTCCCGCACCTGACCATCCTGCAGAACTGCACCCTGGCGCCGATGTGGGTACGCAAGATGCCCAAGCGCAAGGCCGAGGAAATCGCCATGCATTACCTGGAACGCGTACGCATTCCGGAGCAGGCGCACAAGTACCCGGGGCAACTGTCCGGCGGTCAGCAGCAGCGTGTGGCGATCGCCCGCGCGTTGTGCATGAAACCGAAAATCATGCTGTTCGACGAACCGACCTCGGCACTCGACCCGGAGATGGTGAAAGAAGTACTCGACACTATGATCGGCCTCGCCGAAGACGGTATGACCATGCTCTGCGTAACCCACGAAATGGGCTTCGCACGCACCGTGGCCAACCGCGTGATCTTCATGGACAAGGGCGAAATCGTCGAGCAGGCGGCACCCAACGACTTCTTCGACAATCCACAGAATGATCGGACGAAGCTGTTCCTGAGTCAGATCCTGCATTGATATCTGATGGGTAAAACCAACCCGGCCTAGTGCCGGGTTTGTTTTTTGTGGGTCAGGAGGCGGTGAGGGCTTCTTGTTCTTTGTGCTCGGTGAACTTGAAGGCGTTCCTCAGATCCGCCCCTTCACCCAGGGCTTTCGCATCGGCGAGCAAGTGCGGATAGCGATCGAGCAGGCGCATCAGCAGCATCAACGCCTTCGGCGGAAGCACTTCGCCGCGCTCATAGCGGGAAAATGCGTTGTGTCCGCCACCAGACAGCAGTTGCACCGTTTCTTTTTGCGTCAGGTGCAATTTGCGCCGGATGCGCTTCATCTCGTTACCGATCATTTGTCGGGCAGCAATCACCAGATCATCACCGGCTTGCGTGTAGCGTTCTGCACTATCGGTATCGGCGTCCCACTCGACCTCACCGCATTTGCGACATTCCCAGCCAGCAAGGTCATCGATACGACGTTCCATGCCTTTGACACTGATGGTTTCGCCGCGGCCCTCGAAATGTGTCATTCCCTCACGTGCACCGCAGCTGAAACATTGCCGGGTCTTCATTGGTTTTTCTCCTTGAAGGAGATTACCGGTGGGCCACCTTCGGGGCGGTATGTCACCTTGATGTAAATCTCCAGATCGTGTGAGTGCGTGTGATAAACGTCTTGCCAGACTCGATGATCGTCATAGGTGGTCATCGACTTGTACAACATCCTGTTCTGCAGTTCGAAAACGATTTCTTGCATCTCTATGATGCTGAAGCCGAGATCCAGTCCGGTTTTTTCTGCGCTCTTGGTGAATGCCTGTCTTCCCCGTCGCCTGACCTCTGCCTTGATCACCGCCAAGTTGTAATGGGGTGTGTTCTTTTCCATAAGAAACCAAAACCCTGTCCCTGAAATTACCCTTAAAGGGTAATTTTGACTAATCGAAAATCCCGCTCCATTTGTCTCTCTCTGACCCTAGGTGGTTGCCGTCCTACACGGAGCTGACTAACATGTCAGAAAATTCATCCCATGATTGGATGAAAGGGCGAATCCTATGTCAGACATTTTTCCACTTATTAAGCGATCCCTGGTCGATCAGGCCTTGGATCAGTTGCGCCAACGCATCACCGACGGCACGTGGCAGGTCGGTCAGCGTCTGCCAACCGAGCCCGAGCTGTGCGCCGAACTCGGCATCAGTCGCAACACCGTGCGCGAGGCGATGCGGGTGCTGGCATTTTCCGGGTTGATCGAAATCCGTCAGGGTGACGGCAGTTACCTGCGGGCGGTGGTCGATCCGATGGACACGCTCAAGGCGCTGTCCAGATGCTCGCTGGATCAGGCTCGGGAAACCCGGCACATCCTTGAAGTCGAGGCCATCGGCCTGGCGGCCTTGCGTCGGACCGACGACGACCTTGTGGCTCTGCGCGAGGCACTGGGGCACGCCGGCAGTCACTACCATGGCGACCTCGACAGCTACATCGCCTGCGATCTGGTGTTCCACCGCCGTCTGGTGGACGCCGCGCACAACCCGACCCTCAGCGAGCTGTATCGCTATTTTTCCAGCATCGTTGGCGCGCAACTGCGCCAGACCCTGAACATCGTCCCCCGTCGACAGGAAGTCTTCGATTTGCACGTCGCCTTGCTGGAGGCCGTCGAGCAACGCGACCCGGAGCGGGCCAAAGCCCTGTCGAGGCAGTTGATCAATGAACCTTGAAACCGAGAAAACCATGTCCCGCCCAGAAGTGTCCCCGGCTGCCGTTCGCAAGGCCGAGCTCGAAGAGTTGTTGATCGACGCCGAAGCCGATGACGAGCAGGTGCAGCAAAGCCATCCGCTGGTGCGGCGCCCGTGGCTGTTGCTGCTGGGGCTGATTCTGGTGGCGTTGAACCTGCGACCGGCGCTGTCGAGCATGGCGCCGTTGCTCAGTGAGGTGTCGAGAAGCCTTGGCTTGTCAGCTGCTCAGGCAGGATTGCTGACGACATTGCCGGTGCTCTGCCTCGGCTTGTTCGCCCCGCTGGCCCCGGTGCTCGCGCGGCGTTTCGGTGCCGAGCGGGTGGTCTTGGGGATTCTTCTGACACTGGCCGGCGGCATTATCCTGCGCAGCAATTTCGGTGAGATCGGTCTGTTCGCCGGCAGCGTGGTGGGTGGCGCGAGCATCGGCATCATCGGCGTGTTGCTGCCGGGCATCGTCAAGCGTGACTTCGCCAAGCATGCCGGCACCATGACCGGTGTCTACACCATGGCCCTGTGCCTGGGTGCGGCGATGGCGGCGGGGTCCACCGTGCCACTGAGTGAGCACTTCAACCACAGCTGGGCCATGGGATTGGGGTTCTGGGTGATTCCGGCGCTGGTTGCTGCGGTTTTCTGGCTGCCGCAAATCGGCCAGAAGCACGGTGCGCACAACGTTGCCTACCGGGTGCGCGGTCTGCTGCGGGATCCGCTGGCCTGGCAAGTGACCTTGTACATGGGCCTGCAATCGTCGCTGGCCTACATCGTGTTCGGCTGGTTGCCGTCGATCCTCATCGGTCGCGGGCTGACGCCAACCCAGGCCGGTCTGGTGCTGTCCGGCTCGGTGATCATCCAGCTCGCCAGCTCCCTGGCGGCACCGTGGCTGGCCACCCGGGGCAAGGATCAGCGCCTGGCGATCGTGGTAGTAATGGCGCTGACCCTCGGCGGCCTGTTCGGTTGCCTCTACGCGCCGATCGAAGGCCTGTGGGGCTGGGCGATCCTGCTGGGCCTGGGGCAGGGCGGTACGTTCAGCCTGGCGCTGACCCTGATCGTGCTGCGCTCGCGGGATTCCCACGTGGCGGCGAACCTGTCGAGCATGTCCCAGGGCTTTGGCTACACCCTCGCGTCCATGGGGCCGTTCGCGGTCGGCGTGGTGCACGACTGGACCGGCGGCTGGAACGCCGTGGGCTGGATCTTCGGCATCATCGGTGCCGGGGCAATCCTCGCCGGCCTCGGTGCCGGTCGCGCGCTGTACGTGCAGGTGACAAGCGAAAAGGTCTGACGCGCACACATTGTCGGTATTCGGAATGCGAATGCCGATAGTGTTTCGGGCGTTTGCGGATTATCGTGCTGGCAATCTGTACATTTCCTGGAGATTGCCCATGAGTGAAGAAGCCCACAGCGCCCTGATCACCCGTTTCTACCAGGCTTTCCAGCGCCTCGACGCCGAGGCCATGGCCGCCTGCTACACCGACGACGTAGTGTTCAGCGATCCGGCCTTCGGCGAACTGCGCGGGCGCGATGCCGGCGACATGTGGCGCATGCTCACCACCCGCGCCAAGGACTTCTCCCTGACCTTCGACAACGTCCGCGCCGACGAACGCAGCGGCGGCGCCCACTGGGTGGCTACCTACCTGTTCAGCCAGACCGGCAACGTCGTGATCAACGACATCCAGGCACGCTTCGTCTTCCGTGACGGCAAGATCTGTGAACACCACGACCACTTCGACCTGTGGCGCTGGTCGCGTCAGGCGCTGGGCTTCAAGGGCCTGCTGCTTGGCTGGACGCCACTGGTGCGCAACGCCGTCCGCGCCCAAGCGCTGAAAGGGCTGAAGGCATTTCAGGCGAGTCGCTGATAAGATCGCCGCCTGTTTTCCTTACGCCTGAATTGTCCCGTGACCAGCCTCAGCGAAAATCCTCTCGACGCCGACGTTCCAGTGAGCAAGGCCTGGTTCGTCTACCTCGTACGCGCCGCCAACGGTTCGCTGTACTGCGGGATCAGCGATGATCCCGTGCGCCGTTTTGCCAAGCACCAGAGCGGCAAGGGCGCGCGGTTCTTTCTCTCAAGCCCGGCGATGGCGCTGGTCTACACCGAGCGTTGTCGCGACAAGGGTGATGCGTTGCGTCAGGAACGGTTGATCAAGAAGCTCAGGAAGAGTGCGAAGGAATGTCTGGTGGCGTCTTATCGGCCTGATTGATCGGGGGCAGGCGGTAGAAGTCCCTGCATGTCGAAGGCGCTGCCTCAGGCAAGCGGCAGGCGAAAAAAAACCGCCTTTGCGGGGCGGTTTTTTCGGCAAGCATCGGTTTGCGGCCGCGCTTGGTGCATCTCACTGAATACACTGGCGTGGCTGAAGACTATTCGCCTTTGCGCCCATTATCAACCTGACTGATCAGTTCCCATCAGCCGGATCCGTAGGCTGCGAACGAATTGCGCGCTAAGCTGCGGGCTCACTTTCTGTGCGGCGGAGCCGAGCATGTCCGAGTTGATTCTGCATCATTACCCGACCTCTCCATTTGCCGAAAAGGCCCGGCTGCTGTTGGGTTTCAAGGGCTTGTCCTGGCGTTCGGTGCACATCTCGCCGGTGATGCCGAAGCCGGACCTGACTGCCCTGACCGGTGGCTACCGCAAGACCCCGGTGCTGCAGATCGGCGCCGATATCTACTGCGACACCGCGTTGATCGCCCGCCGCCTCGAGCAGGAAAAGGCCCAGCCTTCGTTCTTCCCGGAAGGTCAGGAGATGATCGCCGCCAGTTTTGCCGCCTGGGCCGATTCGGTGGTGTTCCAGCATGCGGTGAGCCTGGTGTTCCAGCCGGAATCGGTGGCGGTGCGTTTCGGCAAGTTGCCGCCGGAAGCGATCAAGGCCTTCCTCGCCGATCGGGCCGGGCTGTTCAGTGGTGGCAGCGCGACCAGGCTGTCGGCCGAGCAGGCCAAACACAACTGGCCGACTGTCATGGCACGTCTGGAGCAGCAGTTGCAGCGTGAAGACGGTGACTTCCTGTTCGGTGAACCGTCGATTGCCGACTTCGCCATGGCCCATCCGCTGTGGTTTCTCAAGGCCACGCACGTGACGGCGCCGTTGGTGGATGCTTATCCGGCAGTGTCGGCGTGGCTGGGTCGTGTGCTCGGTTTTGGCCATGGCGCGGCCAGCGAGATGAGCTCGGAGGAAGCACTGGAGGTCGCACGCAATTCGACGCCAGCGGCGTTACCGGACGAAGAGTTCACTGATCCAAACGGGTTCGTGGCAGGTCAGCAGGTGCTGATCGCAGCGACAGACTACGGCGTTGATCCGGTGGCCGGTGAGTTGGTATTTGCCGGTCGCGAGGAGCTGATCCTGCGCCGTGAGGACGAACGTGGCGGAGTGGTGCACGTGCACTTCCCGCGTTTCGGTTTCCGGATCGAGAAACGCTGAAACAACTGAGGGAGCCGATTGGCTCCCTCGTTCATTTCAGTGCAGCGAGAATCTCGTCCGGATCGAACCCGCGAATCAACGTGCCATTGACGTCGATCAGCGGAATCCCGCGACCGCCCAGCGCTTCATACGCCTTGCGTGCCTCGGTATCCTTCTCGATATCGAATTCCTTGAACGCAATGCCTTTCTGGTCGAGAAAGCGCTTGGTCTGCTTGCAGTAGCCGCACCAGTCCGTGGCGTACAGCACGACATGGGCGTTGGCGCGAACCTGCTCGGACGACATCTGCGACGGGTTGAACACCCGCTCGATCTTGCCCCAGTTCTGATAGACCACAACCACCAGCAGAACCAGCAGAACCTTTTTCAGCACATTGCCGAGCATCAGTTGCGGCGCTTGAGCTGATCGGTCAGCGAGGTCGGCAGACCTTTGATGACCAGGGTCCCGGCTTCTTCGTCGTACTCGATTTTCGAGCCCAGCAGGTGCGCTTCGAAGCTGATCGACAGGCCTTCGGCGCGACCGGTGAAGCGGCGGAACTGGTTGAGGGTGCGCTTATCCGCCGGGATCTCCGGCGACAGGCCGTAATCCTTGTTGCGGATGTGATCGTAAAAGGCTTTCGGGCGTTCTTCGTCGATCAACTCCGAGAGTTCTTCCAGGCCCATTGGCTCGCCGAGCTTGGCCTGGCTGCTGGCGTAGTCGACCAGGGTCTTGGTCTTCTCGCGGGCGGAATCTTCCGGCAGGTCTTCGCTCTCGACGAAGTCGCTGAAGGCCTTGAGCAGGGTGCGGGTCTCTCCGGGGCCGTCGACGCCTTCCTGGCAGCCAATGAAGTCGCGGAAGTACTCCGAGACCTTTTTGCCGTTCTTGCCCTTGATGAACGAGATGTACTGCTTGGACTGCTTGTTGTTCTGCCACTCGGAAACGTTGATCCGCGCTGCCAGGTGCAGTTGACCGAGGTCGAGGTGGCGCGAAGGCGTCACATCCAGTTCATCGGTCACCGCCACGCCTTCGCTGTGGTGCAGCAGGGCGATGGCCAGGTAATCGGTCATGCCTTGCTGATAGTGGGCGAACAGCACGTGGCCGCCGACCGACAGGTTCGATTCTTCCATCAGCTTTTGCAGGTGCTCGACCGCGACTTTACTGAACGCGGTGAAGTCCTTGCCGCCTTCCATGTATTCCTTCAGCCAGCCGCTGAACGGAAACGCACCGGACTCCGGATGGAACAGCCCCCAGGCTTTGCCCTGTTTGGCGTTATAGCTCTCGTTGAGATCGGCGAGCATGTTCTCGATGGCTGCGGACTCAGCCAGTTCGGAGTCACGGGCGTGCAGAACTGCGGGTGTGCCGTCGGGTTTTTTGTCGATCAAATGGACGATGCAATGACGGATCGGCATAGGCTTCTCGGCTGGTGGAAGGGAGGAGGGCGGGCTCCCCCGAAAAAGCGCCCAGTGTACCGCAACCACTGGATTTGGCGCGGGGTGAAGGGCAAATCCGGGTCAGCCGACGGCCCTTATGCATTTATTTACCGATTTAGCGCAATAAACCTGACCATTTGGCTAGCTGGAGGCGGATATTTCCTTGTCTCTGTGCTAGTTTTGCCCGGTCTTGTGCGAAGTCACCGCGACAAGCATGCATTCAGCTTTTGTCAGGTCGAACCAAACCTTGATTTCGGCATCTATAACCCCGACTCGTCGTGGTTATCGCCGAGGGTGCCAGATCCAGAAGATCGGGCTCGATGGCTGACACTGCACTCTGCAATCCATATGAATTTGATAGGGAAGGAACACTACATGGCTCTTACTAAAGACCAACTGATCGCCGACATCGCTGAAGCTATCGACGCGCCGAAAACCACCGCGCGTGCCGCTCTGGACCAACTGGGCCAAATCGTTGCCGATCAGCTGGAAAACGGTGCCGAAATCACTTTGCCAGGTATCGGCAAGCTGAAAGTGACCGAGCGTCCTGCCCGCACTGGCCGTAACCCATCGACTGGCGCTGCCATCGAAATCCCTGCCAAGAAAGTGATCAAGCTGGTTGTGGCCAAAGGCCTGACCGACGCTGTGAACAAGTAAGACGCAGCGATAAAAGAAAACCGTGCACCGGAGTGATCCGGGCACGGTTTTTTTGTGCCTGCCGATTGTGTTTCAGCAGTAGCAGCGGCTGCTTTGCGAATTAGCGCCGCCCCAGTTGAAACGTATTACTTGCGCACCCAGCGTTCGCGCCGCCAGATCTGCTGCTCGGACTTGGTCTGGAAAGTCCAGGCGACGAAGCGACTCTGTTTCTGCCCTTGGGACATCTCCACCACCTGGCTTTCCAGCGCGCCGGCCTTCTTCAGTGCGGTTTCGATGGCAGGCAGGTTCGAGGCTTTCGAGACCAGGGTGCTGAACCACAGCACCTTGTGCGCAAAGTTCGCGCTTTCGGCGATCAGTTGCGTCACGAAACGCGCTTCGCCGCCTTCACACCACAGCTCGGCCGACTGACCGCCGAAATTCAGCACCGGCAGTTTGCGTTTCGGGTCGGCCTTGCCCAGGGCTCGCCATTTACGCTCGCTGCCCTTGGTGGCCTCTTCCATCGAGGCATGGAACGGCGGGTTGCACATGGTCAGGTCAAAGCGCTCGCCGGGTTCCAGCAGGCCGATGAGGATGTGCTTGCGGTTCTCCTGCTGGCGCAGCTGGATGACCTTGTTCAGGTCGTTGGACTGGACGATAGCCCTGGCGGCGGCCACGGCGGTCGGATCGATCTCCGAGCCGAGGAAGTGCCAGCGATATTCGCTGTTGCCGATCAGCGGATACACGCAGTTGGCGCCCATGCCGATATCCAGCACGTTGACGATGGCGCCGCGCGGAACCACGCCGTCGTTGTTGCTGGCCAGCAGGTCAGCCAGGAAGTGGATGTAGTCTGCACGGCCCGGCACCGGCGGGCACAGATAATCGGCCGGGATGTCCCAATGCTGGATGCCGTAGAACGACTTGAGCAGCGCCCGGTTGAACACACGCACTGCATCGGGACTGGCGAAGTCGATGCTTTCCTTGCCGTACGGGTTGGTGATCACGAACTTCGCCAGTTCCGGCGTGGTCTTGATCAGCGCCGGGAAGTCGTAACGACCCTGATGGCGATTGCGCGGATGCAGGCTGGCCTCTTTACGCGGCGCCACGGGCTTGGCCGGGGTGGCGGAGTCAGGCTTCTTGCGCGCAGGTTTCGGTGTACGTGGGGCGTTCATGGGCGTGGTCGATTCGGGTAGGGCTGAAAGTGGCGGCCATTGTCCCACAGGGAGCCGTGTTGTTGGCCGGAAAAGTGCCGGGCACAAAAAAGGGAGGCCGTTGCGGGCCTCCCTTTTCAGTGCGATACGCCGTTACAGGCTGGCAATCCGCGCGTGCTGCTCGGCCAGTTTGCCCAAGGCCTGTTCAGCCTCGGCCAGTTTGGCGCGCTCCTTCTCGATGACTTCGGCCGGGGCCTTGTCAACGAAACCGGCGTTGGACAGCTTGCCGCCGACCCGCTGGACTTCGCCCTGCAGACGCAGGATTTCCTTGTCCAGGCGCGCCAGCTCGGCGCCCTTGTCGATCAGACCGGCCATCGGCACCAGCACTTCCATCTCGCCGACCAGCGCGGTGGCGGACAACGGTGCTTCTTCACCAGCGGCGAGAACGGTGATCGATTCCAGACGCGCCAGCTTCTTCAGCAGCGCTTCGTTTTCGGTCAGGCGACGCTGGTCTTCAGCGCTGACGTTCTTCAGGTAGATCGGCAGTGGCTTGCCCGGGCCGATGTTCATTTCGCCACGGATGTTGCGCGTGCCGAGCATCAGACCCTTGAGCCATTCGATGTCGTCTTCGGCCGCCGGATCGATACGCTCTTCGTTGGCCACCGGCCAAGGTTGCAGCATGATCGTCTTGCCCTGAATGCCGGCCAGCGGCGCGATGCGCTGCCAGATTTCTTCAGTGATGAACGGCATGAACGGATGGGCCAGACGCAGGGCCACTTCCAGTACTCGAACCAGTGTGCGACGGGTGCCGCGCTGACGCTCGATCGGTGCGTTTTCGTCCCACAGCACGGGTTTGGACAGTTCCAGATACCAGTCGCAGTACTGGTTCCAGATGAACTCGTACAGCGCTTGCGCCGCCAGGTCGAAACGGAACTGATCCAGTTGACGGGTCACTTCGGCTTCGGTGCGTTGCAGTTGCGAGATGATCCAGCGATCCGCCAGCGACAGCTCGTAGGCTTCGCCGTTCTGGCCGCAGTCTTCGCCCTTGTCCAGAACATAACGCGCGGCGTTCCAGATCTTGTTGCAGAAGTTGCGATAGCCTTCGACGCGGCCCATGTCGAACTTGATGTCGCGGCCGGTGGACGCCAGCGAGCAGAAGGTGAAGCGCAGGGCGTCGGTGCCGTAGCTGGCGATGCCGTCGGCGAACTCGTCGCGGGTCTGCTTCTCGATCTTCTTCGCCAGTTTCGGCTGCATCAGACCGGAAGTGCGTTTCTGCACCAGGGTTTCGAGCTCGATACCGTCGATGATGTCCAGCGGGTCCAGGACGTTGCCCTTGGACTTGGACATCTTCTGGCCTTGGCCATCACGCACCAGGCCGTGCACGTAAACGGTCTTGAACGGAACCTGCGGCGTGCCGTCCTCGTTCTTGATCAGGTGCATCGTCAGCATGATCATCCGGGCAACCCAGAAGAAAATGATGTCGAAGCCCGTCACCAGCACGTCGGTGGAGTGGAATTTCTTCAGGAACTCGGTCTTTTCCGGCCAGCCCAGGGTGGAGAACGTCCACAGGCCCGAACTGAACCAGGTGTCGAGAACGTCGTTGTCCTGTTGCAGCGCAACGTCCGGGCCGAGGTTGTGCTTGGCGCGCACTTCGGCTTCGTCGCGGCCGACGTAGACCTTGCCCGACTCGTCGTACCAGGCCGGAATCCGGTGGCCCCACCACAGCTGACGGCTGATGCACCAGTCCTGGATGTCGCGCATCCACGAGAAGTACATGTTTTCGTACTGCTTCGGCACGAACTGGATACGACCGTCTTCAACGGCAGCAATCGCAGGCTCGGCCAGCGGCTTGGTGGACACGTACCACTGATCGGTCAGCCACGGCTCGATGACGGTGCCGGAGCGGTCGCCTTTCGGCACTTTCAGATTGTGGTCGTCGACGCTGACCAACAGGCCGGCGGCGTCGAACGCGGCAACGATCTGCTTGCGCGCTTCGAAACGCTCGAGACCGGCGTACTCGGCCGGAATCTTGCCGTCGATGCTGTCGTTCAGCGTGCCGTCGAGGTTGAACACCTGCGCTGCCGGCAGCACGTTGGCGTTCTTGTCGAAGATGTTCAGCAGCGGCAGGTTGTGGCGCTTGCCGACTTCGTAGTCGTTGAAATCGTGGGCCGGGGTGATTTTCACGCAACCGGTGCCGAATTCAGGATCGCAGTAATCGTCGGCGATGATCGGAATGCGGCGGCCGACCAGCGGCAGCTCGACAAACTTGCCGATCAGGGCTTTGTAGCGCTCGTCGTTCGGGTTCACCGCGACGGCGGAGTCGCCGAGCATGGTTTCCGGACGGGTGGTCGCGACGATCAGGAAATCGTTGCCTTCAGCGGTTTTCGCGCCGTCGGCCAGCGGGTATTTCAGATTCCACAGGAAACCTTTCTCGTCGTGGTTTTCCACTTCGAGGTCGGAAATCGCCGTGTGCAGTTTGGTGTCCCAGTTGACCAGACGCTTGCCGCGATAGATCAGACCGTCTTCGTGCAGGCGCACGAAGGCTTCTTTAACGGCTTCCGAGAGGCCGTCATCCATGGTGAAGCGCTCGCGGCTCCAGTCCACGGACGAGCCGAGACGGCGGATCTGACGGCTGATGTTGCCGCCGGACTGATCCTTCCATTCCCAGACTTTCTCGAGGAATTTTTCGCGGCCCAGATCGTGGCGATTCTGGCCCTGGGCTTCGAGTTGACGCTCCACCAGCATCTGCGTGGCGATACCGGCGTGGTCGGTGCCCGGCTGCCACAGGGTGTTGCGACCCTGCATGCGGCGGAAACGGATCAGGGCGTCCATGATCGCGTTGTTGAAACCGTGACCCATGTGCAGGCTGCCGGTGACGTTCGGCGGCGGAATCATGATGGTGTAGGAGTCGCCCGCGCCTTGCGGGGCGAAGTAGTTCTCGGACTCCCAGGTGTTGTACCAGGAAGTTTCAATGGCGTGCGGCTGGTAGGTCTTATCCATGCGCGGCGGGACCCTATTGGCATTTATTCAGGAAAAGCTGGGAAGTATAGCTGGGGGGGCAGCGGCAGGCTACAAGCTGCGAGCCGCAAGCTATTGTCTGCGGACTCAGGCAGCTGTGGATTTCAGAAGGTATGCGGCTTTTGCTCGCCGCTTAAAGCTTGCCGCTCGAAGCTGCGGCGAGAAGCCGTTCCATCCGCGCCTCGAGGCGACGTTTGATTTCGGTTTCGATGTGCGGAGCGAAGTCGTCGATCACGTCCTGCATGATCAGTTGCGCAGCGGCGCGCAGTTCGCTGTCCAGGTGCAGGATAGCGTCGGGGCCTTTCTCCACAGGCGCAGCGGCAGGTTGCGGAGCAGGCGTTGGCGCGGGTGCAGCTTCGACGGCTTGCGGTGTGTTGTCGACCGAATCGAACAACATCGGAATCTGTTCCTGTTCGCCATCATCGACCGTGTCGGTCAAAAGCGGCGGTTGCAGGTTGTCATCGCCGAGCAACTGGCGGATCGACTCGAGGTCGTCCAGCAGGTGCGCGGGTTTTTGCAGCGGTTTTGGAGTGTCCATCGGCGTACTCAGAGTCGCTGTAAACGGTGGTCTTGCAGAGGATAGCCCTGTTCGCGGTAGAAACGGAAACTCTCCCGCGCCGCAGTGCGGATCGCCGGATCTTCCACCACCACCTCGGCAACGCGGGCGAATTTATTGGCGAAAACCGGGACTTTCAGGTCAAGGTTGACCAGTAAGTCTGTGTGCTGGCCGCAGTCATCGCCCAGTCCCAGCACGATCAGTCCTTCCGGTTCGCTGTCGGCCGGGCCATGAGGCACGAAGGTTTCGCCCTTGAACGCCCACAGTCGCGCATCGAGATCATCACGCTGGGTGGCATCGCTGCAATGCAGGTAGATGCGATGACCCATGCGCCAGGCTTTCTCGGTGAGCTTGCAGGCAAAATCCAGACGCGCCGAAGGGGCGGCACTGGGCAGGATATAAAAGTCGACTTTGGTCATTGCGGTTCCTGAGCCTCGAACGGCGCCACCCGAAGGCAGCGCCGCCCAGGTTCATCGGTTTCAGGCTTTGGCGCGATCCAGCAGGTATTGAGTCAGCAACGGAACCGGACGGCCGGTTGCGCCCTTGTCCTTGCCACCGCTGGTCCAGGCGGTGCCCGCGATGTCCAGGTGCGCCCAGTTCAGGTTCTTGGTGAAGCGCGACAGGAAGCACGCGGCGGTGATGGTGCCGGCCTTCGGACCGCCGATGTTGGCGATGTCGGCGAACGGGCTGTCCAGTTGCTCCTGGTACTCATCGAACAGCGGCAGTTGCCAGGCGCGATCGTCGGCAGCCTTGCCGGCGCTCAGCAGTTGCTCGATCAGTTCGTCGTTGTTGCCCAGCAGGCCCGATGTGTGGGCGCCCAGCGCAACGACGCAGGCACCGGTCAGGGTGGCGATGTCGATCACGGCTTGCGGCTTGAAGCGCTCGGAGTAGGTCAGTGCATCGCACAGCACCAGACGGCCTTCGGCGTCGGTGTTGAGGATTTCCACGGTCTGGCCGCTCATGGTGGTGACGATGTCGCCCGGGCGCGAAGCGGTGCCGCTCGGCATGTTCTCGGCGCAAGCCAGGATGCACACCAGGTTGATCGGCAGTTTCAGTTCCAGCACGGCGCGAAGGGTACCGAACACGCTGGCGGCACCACCCATGTCGTACTTCATCTCGTCCATGCCGGCGCCCGGTTTCAGGCTGATACCGCCAGTATCGAAAGTGATGCCTTTACCGACCAGTGCGTACGGCTTCTCGGATTTCTTGCCGCCGTTGTATTGCATGACGATCAGGCGCGGCGGCTGGGCGCTGCCCTGGCCGACGGCGTAGAACGAACCCATGCCCAGGGATTTGATCTTCTTCTCGTCGAGGACTTCGACTTTCAGATCCTTGAACTCTTTGCCGAGGTTTTTGGCCTGTTCGCCCAGGAAAGTCGGGTGGCAGATATTCGGCGGCAGGTTGCCCAGGTTACGGGTGAACGCCATGCCGTTGGCGATCGCGGTGGCGTGGTTCACGGCGCGTTGCACTTCGGCCTGAGCGGCCTTGATGGTCAGCAGGGTGATTTTTTTCAGGGCGCGCGGTTCGGCTTTCTGGCTCTTGAACTGGTCGAAGGTGTATTCGCCATCGACCAGGGTTTCGGCCAGCAGACGGGTCTTGCCGTAGCTGTCGCGGTTCTTGATGATGATTTCATCGAGCGCCAGCACGGCGTCGCTGCCACCCAGGCCTTTAAGCGTGTTGAGGATGCCGGCGACGATCTTGCGGAACGGACGGTCGCCCAGTTCTTCATCCTTGCCCACGCCGACCAGCAGCACGCGTTCGGCTTTCAGGTTCGGCAGGCTGTGCAGCAACAGGCTCTGGCCGACCTTGCCGGCCAGGTCGCCACGCTTGAGCACGGCGCTGATGGCGCCGCCGCTCAGTTCGTCGACCTGTTTGGCGGCAACGCCGAGTTTGCGGCCTTCGCCGACGGCAACCACCAGGGTGGCGGTTTTCAACGTTTCTGGGCTAACGCTTTTTACAACCAGTTCCATGTCCGGATCCCTGAATGAATGGTCAACACGCAGGCGTTCGACGTGTCCGCCGTCGCCTGTTTATAGAGAGAAGAGGCGCAGGCCAGTGCCTGCGACAGAGGCGGCAGTTTGAACCTCGCTCACCGCGCCTGACAACCCTCGGTTGTACGATCTTCAACGGATTGCATGCTTGCGTGAGTGTGCGCAGTGACAGGCGCCCTCAATCACAGGATAATGCCGCATCTTTTTTCGACGGCTCTGCCTTGCGGGCCCGTCGATACGTTTGCTTGTTTGGCCGCCTTAGCCTGACAACCCTGGAGTGTCTGGTTTGATCGTCTTCCGTTATCTGTCCCGCGAAGTCCTGTTGACCCTGAGTGCGGTAAGTGCCGTGCTGCTGGTCATCATCATGAGCGGTCGCTTCATCAAATACCTTGCCCAGGCCGCCGCGGGCCAGCTCGATCCGGGATCGCTGTTCCTGATCATGGGCTACCGTCTGCCGGGCTTCATGCAATTGATCCTGCCGCTGGGGTTGTTCCTCGGGATTCTGCTGGCCTACGGCCGGCTGTATCTGGAAAGCGAAATGACCGTGCTCTCGGCCACCGGCATGAGTCAGCAACGGCTGTTTCGCATGACCCTGTTCCCGGCCACCCTGGTGGCACTGGTGGTTGCGTGGCTGAGCCTGAGCCTGGCCCCGCAAGGCGCCAACCAGTTCCAGCTGCTGCTGAACAAGCAGGACGCCCTGACCGAATTCGACACCCTCGAGCCAGGCCGCTTCCAGGCCCTGCGCGACGGTACGCGGGTGACCTACACCGAAACCCTGAGCGACGATCGGGTCAACCTTGGCAGCGTGTTCATTTCGCAGAAGAACCTCGGCGCCAACCAGAAAGATCGCGGGATTTCCGTGCTGGTGGCGGAAAAGGGTCGTCAGGAAGTGCGTCCCGACGGCAACCGCTACCTGATTCTCGACAACGGCTACCGCTACGACGGCAGCCCGGGTCAGGCCAACTATCGCGCCATCCACTACGAAACCTACGGCGTGCTGCTGCCCAAGCCGGATGTCAGCGAGGAAGTCACCGACCGTGACGCCATGCCGACCTCGTCTTTGCTGGGCAGCGACGACATCCGCTCGAAAACCGAACTGCAATGGCGTCTGTCGCTGCCGTTGCTAGTGTTCATCGTGACCCTGATGGCGGTGCCGCTGTCGCGGGTCAACCCGCGTCAGGGGCGTTTCCTCAAGCTGCTGCCGGCGATTCTTCTTTATATGGCTTACCTGACCATCCTGATTGCCGCCCGCGGCGCCCTCGAGAAAGGCAAGATTCCACCGGCGCTCGGCTTGTGGTGGGTGCATGCGATCTTCCTGGTCATCGGTCTCGGCCTGCTGTACTGGGAACCTCTGCGCCTGAAGCTGGCCAGCCGTCGCAGCGCAGCGCTGGAGGTGGCCCGTGGTTAAACTCGACCGCTACATCGGCAGCAGTGTGTTCATGGCGATCATCGCAGTGCTGGCGATCATTCTCGGCCTGGCCACCTTGTTTGCGTTCATCGACGAGATGGGCGACGTCAGTGACACCTACACCCTGGTCGACGTTCTGAGCTTCGTGCTCCTGACCGCGCCGCGTCGGCTCTACGACATGCTGCCGATGGCGGCGCTGATCGGCTGCCTGATCGGTCTCGGCAGTCTGGCGAGCAGCAGCGAGCTGACCGTCATGCGCGCCGCCGGTGTGTCCATCGGGCGTATCGTCTGGGCGGTGATGAAGCCGATGCTGGTGCTGATGCTGGCCGGTGTGCTGATCGGCGAATACGTGGCGCCGGCCACCGAAAGCATGGCCCAGGCCAACCGTTCGCTGGCGCAAGGCAGCGGCGACGCGCAAAGCGCCAAGCACGGCATGTGGCACCGCCAGGGTGACGAATTCATTCACATCAACTCCGTGCAACCCAACGGTCGTCTGTACGGCGTGACCCGCTATCACTTCGACAAGGAGCGTCATCTGCTCAGCTCGAGCTTCGCCAAGCGCGCCGAGTTCGACACCGATCACTGGCAGCTCACCGACGTGACCACCACCAAATTCCACGAGCGCAGCACCGAAGTGGTCAATACGCCGGTCGAGCGCTGGGACGTTTCCCTGAGCCCGCAACTGCTGAGCACCGTGGTGATGGCGCCGGAATCGCTGTCGATTACCGGTCTGTGGGGTTACATCCACTATTTGGCTGATCAGGGCTTGAGCAACGGTCGTTACTGGCTGGCATTTTGGGTCAAGGTGTTGCAGCCGCTGGTGACCGCCGCGCTGGTGCTGATGGCAATCTCCTTCATCTTCGGCCCGCTGCGTTCGGTGACCCTCGGTCAGCGGGTGTTCACCGGTGTGCTGGTGGGCTTCACCTTCCGCATCGTCCAGGATCTGCTGGGCCCGTCCAGTCTGGTGTTCGGCTTCTCGCCGCTGTTCGCGGTGCTGGTGCCGGCTGGCGTGTGTGCGCTGGCAGGTGTCTGGCTGTTGCGCCGAGCCGGTTGATGAACAAGGTTTCACCCACGCTTTAGCCTTGAAAACGCCTCGGTCGCCAGACCGGGGCGTTTTTGCATGCAATCCGGGTGACAGGCGAACGTGACGCTTGCGCCGTGTATCAGGTACAATTCCCGGCTATTTTTCGGCGGGCCAAGCCTGCAGCCTTTTTGAGTGTTGATCCGTGAGTGATTTGAGTCATATCCGCAATTTCTCCATCATCGCCCACATTGACCATGGCAAGTCGACGCTGGCTGACCGTTTCATCCAGATGTGCGGTGGCCTGGCCGAGCGTGAAATGGAAGCCCAGGTACTGGATTCCATGGATCTGGAGCGCGAACGCGGGATCACCATCAAGGCCCACAGCGTTACCCTCTATTACAAGGCCAAAGACGGCGTCACCTATCAGCTGAACTTCATTGACACCCCGGGCCACGTCGACTTCACCTACGAAGTCAGCCGTTCCCTGGCGGCCTGTGAAGGTGCGCTGCTGGTGGTCGATGCGGGGCAGGGCGTGGAAGCCCAGTCCGTGGCCAACTGCTACACCGCCATCGAGCAGGGCCTCGAGGTCATGCCGGTCCTGAACAAGATCGACCTGCCACAGGCCGAGCCCGATCGCGTCAAGGACGAGATCGAGAAGATCATCGGCATCGACGCCACCGACGCCGTCACCTGCAGCGCCAAGACCGGCCTGGGTGTCGACGAAGTGCTCGAGCGTCTGGTCGCCACCATTCCTGCGCCGACCGGCAACATCGAAGATCCGCTGCAAGCGTTGATCATCGACTCCTGGTTCGACAACTACCTGGGCGTTGTCTCCCTGGTGCGCGTGCGTCATGGCCGCGTGAAGAAGGGCGACAAGATTCTCGTCAAGTCCACCGGCAAGGTGCATCTGGTCGACAGCGTGGGTGTGTTCAACCCGAAACACACCGCCACCGCTGACCTGAAGGCCGGCGAAGTGGGCTTCATCATCGCCAGCATCAAGGACATTCACGGTGCGCCGGTCGGTGACACCCTGACCCTGAGCTCCACCCCGGACGTTCCGGTGCTGCCAGGTTTCAAACGCATCCAGCCGCAGGTTTACGCCGGTCTGTTCCCGGTCAGTTCCGACGACTTCGAGGACTTCCGCGAAGCGCTGCAGAAACTGACCCTGAACGACTCGTCGCTGCAATACACCCCGGAAAGCTCCGACGCGCTGGGCTTCGGCTTCCGTTGCGGCTTCCTCGGCATGCTGCACATGGAAATCATCCAGGAGCGCCTGGAGCGCGAATACGACCTGGACCTGATCACCACGGCGCCAACCGTAATCTTCGAACTGGTGCTGAAAACCGGTGAAACGATTTACGTCGACAACCCGTCGAAGCTGCCGGACGTCTCGTCGATCGAAGATATGCGCGAGCCGATCGTGCGCGCCAACATTCTGGTGCCGCAGGAGCATCTGGGCAACGTCATCACTCTGTGCATCGAGAAACGCGGTGTGCAGGTCGACATGCTGTTCCTCGGCAATCAGGTGCAAGTGACCTACGACCTGCCGATGAACGAAGTGGTGCTGGACTTCTTCGATCGTCTGAAATCCACCAGCCGCGGCTATGCTTCGCTGGACTACCATTTCGATCGTTACCAATCGGCTAATCTGGTGAAACTGGACGTGCTGATCAACGGCGACAAGGTCGACGCTCTGGCGTTGATCGTGCACCGTGACAATTCGCACTTCAAAGGTCGCCAGTTGACCGAGAAGATGAAAGAGCTGATTCCTCGTCAGATGTTCGACGTGGCCATCCAGGCTGCCATTGGCGGTCAGATCGTCGCCCGGACAACCGTCAAGGCACTCAGAAAGAACGTATTGGCCAAGTGCTACGGCGGCGACGTCAGCCGTAAGAAAAAACTGCTTGAGAAGCAGAAGGCCGGTAAGAAACGCATGAAACAGGTCGGCAACGTGGAAATCCCGCAAGAAGCCTTCCTCGCCGTGCTCAGGTTGGAATAGTCAGGTCCTATGTCACTAAATTTCCCGCTGTTGCTGGTCATTGCCGTGTTCGTCTGCGGTCTGTTGGCGTTGCTCGATCTGTTGATCCTGGCACCGCGTCGGCGTGCCGCCATCGCCTCCTATCAGGGCAGCGTCAGCCAGCCTGATGTGGTGGTGGTCGAGAAGCTGAACAAGGAACCGCTGCTGGTCGAATATGGCAAGTCGTTCTTCCCGGTGCTGTTCATCGTGCTGGTGCTGCGTTCGTTCCTGGTGGAACCGTTCCAGATTCCGTCCGGCTCGATGAAACCGACCCTGGACGTCGGCGACTTCATTCTGGTGAACAAGTTTTCCTACGGGATCCGTTTGCCGGTGATCGACAAGAAGATCATCGAAGTCGGTGACCCACAGCGCGGCGATGTGATGGTGTTCCGCTACCCGAGCGACCCGAACGTCAATTACATCAAGCGTGTGGTCGGCCTGCCGGGCGATACCGTGCGGTACACCGCCGACAAGCGCCTGTTCGTCAACGGCGAGTCGATTGCCGAGCAACTGGTCGGCTCCGAGCCGGGTACGTTGGGCAGCGCGGAACTCTACAAGGAAAAACTCGGCGCCGCCGAGCACCTGATCCGCAAGGAAATGAGCCGCTACCGCGCCACGCCGGACCATAGCTGGACCGTGCCGGCCGGTCACTACTTCATGATGGGCGACAACCGCGACAATTCGAACGACAGTCGCTACTGGGATGATCCGAACATTCCCAAGGATCTGCTGGGCATGGTTCCCGACCAGAACATCGTCGGCAAAGCCTTCGCGGTCTGGATGAGCTGGCCGGAACCGAAACTCAGCCACCTGCCGAACTTCTCGCGGGTCGGCCTGATCAAGTAAACAAACACGGCGCTGTTGACCACAGCGCCGAATGCATTTCTGGCGTCGGCACAACCGGCTCCGGGGCATGAAGCCACGATATTCAGGACGTCATTTTTGAACACAGCGTTAATTGTCCCAGGCCTGCGCCGTATCCCGGCGATGGCAGTGGAATCCAGCCACGAACTCAGCGTGGGTAAACCGTGAGCGTTTCTCTAAGCCGTCTCGAGCGTCAGCTCGGTTACACCTTCAAGGACCAGGAACTGATGGTCCTGGCCCTTACGCACCGCAGCTTTGCCGGACGCAACAACGAGCGTCTGGAATTCCTCGGCGATGCGATCCTCAATTTTGTTGCCGGCGAAGCCTTGTTCGACCGTTTCCCGCTGGCGCGCGAAGGCCAGTTGTCGCGTTTGCGCGCACGACTGGTGAAAGGTGAGACGCTGGCGGTGCTGGCCCGCGGTTTCGATCTGGGCGATTACCTGCGTCTGGGGTCCGGCGAGTTGAAGAGCGGCGGTTTCCGTCGCGAGTCGATTCTGGCCGACGCCCTTGAAGCGCTGATCGGTGCGATCTACCTCGACGCCGGCATGGAAGTCGCCCGCGAACGTGTACTGGCCTGGCTGGCCGGCGAGTTCGAAGGCCTGACGCTGGTCGACACCAACAAGGATCCGAAGACCCGCCTGCAGGAATTCCTGCAATCGCGCGGCTGCGAATTGCCGCGTTATGAAGTGGTGGATATCCAGGGCGAGCCGCACTGCCGTACTTTCTTCGTCGAGTGCGAAGTTGTCCTATTGAATGAAAAAAGCCGGGGTCAGGGTGTGAGCCGTCGTATTGCCGAACAGGTAGCGGCCGCCGCAGCACTGATTGCCCTGGGTGTGGAGAATGGCAATGACTGATACAAACGCAACGCGCTGTGGCTATGTTGCCATCGTCGGCCGTCCCAACGTGGGCAAGTCCACGCTGCTGAACCACATCCTCGGCCAGAAGCTCGCGATCACCTCGCGCAAGCCGCAGACCACTCGCCACAACATGCTCGGGATCAAGACCGAAGGCGACGTGCAGGCGATCTACGTCGACACTCCCGGCATGCACAAGGGTGGCGAAAAGGCCCTGAACCGTTACATGAACAAGACTGCTTCGGCCGCGTTGAAAGACGTCGATGTGGTGATTTTCGTCGTTGACCGCACCAAGTGGACCGACGAAGACCAGATGGTGCTCGAGCGCGTGCAGTACGTGACCGGCCCGCTGATCGTCGCACTGAACAAGACCGACCGCATCGAAGACAAGGCCGAGCTGATGCCGCACCTGTCGTGGTTGCAGGAACAGCTGCCGAATGCGCAGATCATTCCGATCTCGGCGCAACACGGGCACAACCTCGACGCGCTGGAAAAGGTCATCGCCGACCATCTGCCGGAGAACGATCACTTCTTCCCGGAAGACCAGATCACCGACCGCAGCAGCCGTTTCCTCGCCGCCGAACTGGTCCGCGAGAAAATCATGCGCCAGCTCGGCGCCGAGCTGCCGTACCAGATCACTGTGGAAATCGAAGAGTTCAAGCAGCAGGGGGCGACGCTGCACATTCATGCGCTGATCCTCGTCGAGCGTGACGGCCAGAAGAAAATCATCATTGGCGACAAGGGCGAGCGCATCAAGCGCATCGGCACCGAGGCGCGCAAGGACATGGAGCTGCTGTTCGACTCCAAGATCATGCTCAACCTGTGGGTCAAGGTGAAGGGCGGCTGGTCCGACGACGAGCGTGCGCTGCGTTCGTTGGGTTACGGCGACCTGTAAGCGCTGATCCCGAGAACACCGATACCCACTGTGGGAGCGAGCCTGCTCGCGATAGCGGTATTTCAGTCGACATCCTTGTTGTCTGATACACCCTCATCGCGAGCAGGCTCGCTCCCACATTAGTTTTGGGTTTGTGTGTAAAACTGCGTTTCGTCATCGAGAACTCAATGTCGCAAAGCCCGCCTCCCGCCCAACCCGCCTACGTCCTCCACTCCCGCGCCTACCGCGAAACCAGCGCCTTGGTGGACTTCCTCACGCCACAAGGTCGGCTGCGGGCGGTGTTGCGCAGTGCACGGGGCAAGGCCGGGACATTGGCGCGGCCGTTCGTGCCGCTGGAAGTGGAGTTTCGCGGCAAGGGTGAGTTGAAGAACGTCGGGCGCATGGAGAGTGTCGGCAACGCCACGTGGATGGTCGGCGAGGCGCTGTTCAGCGGCCTGTATCTCAACGAACTGTTGATTCGCCTGTTGCCCGCCGAAGACCCACACCCGGCAGTATTCGATCATTACGCGGCGACCTTGCTGGCATTGGCCGAAGGCCGGCCGCTGGAGCCGCTGCTGCGTTCTTTCGAATGGCGGCTGCTCGACGACCTCGGTTACGGCTTCTCCCTGAACACCGACATCAACGACGAACCCATCGCTGCGGATGGCCTATACCGTTTGCAGGTGGATGCCGGGCTCGAACGGGTCTATCTGCTGCAACCCGGCCTGTTCAACGGCACCGAACTGCTGGCCATGGCCGAAGCCGACTGGTCGGCACCGGGCGCGCTGTCCGCCGCCAAGCGCTTGATGCGCCAAGCTTTGGCCGTGCATCTGGGCGGTCGTCCTCTCGTCAGTCGCGAGCTGTTTCGCAAGCCCTGATCTCGCCGTATGCTGTGCGCCGAATCTTTCCATTCAGGAGCGCATCCGTGACCACCAGCAATCGCATTCTTCTTGGCGTGAACATCGACCACGTCGCCACCCTGCGTCAGGCCCGGGGCACGCGCTATCCGGATCCGGTCAAGGCAGCGCTGGACGCGGAAGAGGCGGGCGCTGACGGCATCACCGTGCACCTGCGCGAAGACCGTCGGCACATTCAGGAGCGCGACGTGCTGCTGCTCAAGGATGTGCTGCAAACCCGCATGAACTTCGAAATGGGCGTCACCGAAGAGATGATGGCGTTCGCCGAGCGCATCCGTCCGGCGCACATCTGTCTGGTCCCGGAGACTCGTCAGGAGTTGACCACCGAAGGCGGTCTGGATGTGGCAGGGCAGGAAGAGCGGATCAGGGCGGCGGTCGAGCGTCTGTCGAAGATCGGCAGCGAGGTATCGCTGTTCATCGACGCCGACGAGCGGCAGATCGCTGCGTCGAAGCGCGTCGGCGCACCGGCCATCGAGCTGCACACCGGGCGTTACGCGGATGCCGAAACGCCGACCGAAGTGGCTGAAGAGCTCAAGCGTGTGGCGGACGGCGTGGCCTTCGGTCTGGCCCAGGGCCTGATCGTCAATGCCGGCCATGGCCTGCACTATCACAACGTCGAGGCGGTTGCCGCGATCAAGGGCATCAACGAGCTGAACATCGGTCATGCGCTGGTGGCGCACGCGTTGTTCGTAGGCTTCAAGTCTGCTGTCTCTGAAATGAAAGCGCTGATCCTGGCCGCCGCCAAACACTAAGCCTCAACAAAAAAAACTGTGGGAGCGAGCCTGCTCGCGAAAGCGTTGTATCAGTCAACGATGATGACGGCTGACACGACGCCTTCGCGAGCGGGCTCGCTCCCACATTTATTTTGGGGTGTTTGTTACAACGGGGCGGGCTCTTGAGCGGGTTTCGACTTGTCGATCCCCGGCACATGCAGGTTGCCCTCGGCCACCTGATCGCCTTCAAGCTGCGGCTGGGTCACCCAGGTCAGGATGTCGTAGTAGCGACGGATGTTCGCCACGAAATGCACCGGTTCGCCGCCCCGGGCATAGCCGTAGCGGGTCTTGCTGTACCACTGCTTCTGCGACAGGCGCGGCAGGATCTTTTTCACATCCAGCCACTTGTCCGGGTTCAACCCTTCCTTGGCCGCCAGTTTGCGCGCGTCATCCAGATGACCGCTGCCGACGTTGTAGGCCGCCAGGGCAAACCAGGTGCGATCCGGTTCCTGGATCGACTCGTCGAGCTGATCCTTCATGTAGGCCAGGTACTTGGCGCCGCCCATAATGCTCTGCTTCGGATCGAGGCGGTTGGACACGCCCATGGCCTGGGCAGTGTTCTGGGTCAGCATCATCAGCCCGCGCACGCCGGTCTTCGAGGTGACCGCCGGTTGCCACAGCGATTCCTGATAACCGATCGCCGCCAGCAGGCGCCAGTCGACTTTCTCTTTCTTGGCGTAGGCCTTGAAGTGCTGTTCGTATTTGGGCAGCCGCTGCTGCAAATGTTGGGCGAAGGTGGTGGCGCCCATATAGCCGAGGACGTCGACGTGGCCGTAATAACGGTCCTTCAGGCGTTGCAGGGTGCCGTTCTTCTGCACCTTGTCCAGATAACTGTTGATCTCGTTGAGCAGGCTGTTGTCTTCGCCGGCGGCCACGGCCCAGCTCTGGCTGCGCGCGTCGCCGAGGTCGAAGGCCACGCGGATGTTGGTGAAGTACACCTGGTTCATCGCCACTTCGTTGGAATCGACCAGGGTCAGGTCGATCTGACCTTCATCGACCATGCGCAGCAGGTCGACCACTTCAACGGCGTCGGACTCTTCGTACTGGATGCCAGGATATTTCTGTTTCAGCTCCGCCAGTTGTTCGGCGTGGGTGCTGCCCTTGAGCACCATGATCTTCTTGCCCACCAGATCGCCGGCGTCGGTAGGGCGTGACTGGCCGTTGCGATAGATGATCTGCGGGGTGACTTCGAGGTAGGAGCGGGAGAAGCGCACCTGCTTCTTGCGCTGTTCGCTGCTGACCAGGCCGGCGGCCGCCAGTACCGGACCGTTCGGCTTGCCGACCTGATTGAACAGATCGTCGAGGTTGTCGGCGGTTTCGATCTTCAGCTCGACCCCCAAATCGTCGGCAAAGCGCTTCACCAGCTCGTATTCGAAGCCGGTTTCACCGCTGCGATCCTGAAAGTAGGTGGCGGGGCTGTTTCGGGTGACCACCCGCAGCACGCCATCCTCCTTTACGCGCTCGAGTGTGTTGGGTTTATCAACACAGCCACTGAGCATCAGGAAGAGTCCGGTAGCGATCAGCCATTTGGCGTATCGCGGACGCAAAGCCGTTGGGGAAAACATGTGCGCAGTATACGCAAAGGACAACGGGCGCCATATCTCGACAGTCGAGGGGTTGTCTGCTAGGCATCACAAAACCGCGCGAAACCCCGCAGAAACGGGCCCGAAAGGCATTTTGTGACAGAAAAAATAACCCGCCTTGCAACACCCGATAAATTTGACCCTCAAGGCAGGAACACCACTCGACATCCGGGTGCAACCGTGCGTAGCGTTTCGGGTGATGTTGAGGGCGGTTTAGGCTAGAATGCACGGCCTCAAAGCACACCCCTTCCCGAGGCTGTCCCGAAGATGTTGATCCTGCGCGGCGCTCCTGCCCTTTCTGCCTTTCGCCACAGCAAACTCCTTGAGCAACTGAGCCAGAAGGTTCCAGCTGTCAGTGGCCTGTATGCTGAATTCGCTCACTTCGCCGAAGTCACCGGCGTCCTGACCGGCGACGAACAGCAGGTGCTTGCGCGCCTTCTGAAGTACGGTCCAAGCGTTCCGGTTCAAGAGCCGACCGGTCGTCTGTTCCTGGTGTTGCCGCGTTTCGGCACCATCTCGCCATGGTCGAGCAAGGCCAGCGACATCGCCCGCAACTGCGGCCTGAGCAAGATCCAGCGCCTGGAGCGCGGCATCGCGTTCTACGTCGCCGGCCAGTTCAGCGAAACCGAAGCGCAGCAGATTGCAGACGTACTGCATGACCGCATGACCCAGATCGTTCTGGCCAACCTCGAGCAGGCCGCCGGTCTGTTCAGCCACGCCGAACCGAAGCCGCTGACCGCCATCGACATCCTCGGCGGTGGTCGCGCCGCGCTGGAGAAGGCCAACGTCGAACTGGGCCTGGCCCTGGCCGAAGACGAGATCGACTACCTGGTCAACGCCTTCAACGGTCTCAAGCGCAACCCGCACGACATCGAACTGATGATGTTCGCCCAGGCCAACTCCGAGCACTGCCGCCACAAGATCTTCAACGCCAGTTGGGATATTGACGGCGAGAGCCAGGAAAAAAGCCTGTTCGGCATGATCAAGAACACCTATCAGATGCACAGCGAAGGCGTGCTGTCCGCTTACAAGGACAACGCCTCGGTGATCGTCGGCAACGTCGCCGGCCGCTTCTTCCCGGATCCGGAAACCCGCCAGTACGGCGCGGTGCAGGAGCCGGTGCACATCCTGATGAAGGTCGAAACCCACAACCACCCGACTGCGATCGCTCCGTTCCCGGGCGCGTCCACCGGTTCCGGTGGCGAGATCCGCGACGAAGGTGCAACCGGCCGTGGCGCCAAGCCGAAGGCCGGCCTGACCGGTTTCACCGTGTCGAACCTGCAGATCCCAGGCTTCGAACAGCCATGGGAAGTGCCGTACGGCAAGCCTGAGCGCATCGTCAACGCGCTGGACATCATGATCGAAGGCCCGCTGGGCGGCGCTGCGTTCAACAACGAATTCGGTCGTCCGGCCCTGACCGGCTACTTCCGTACCTTCGAACAGTCGATCACCACCCCGCACGGTGACGAGGTTCGCGGTTACCACAAGCCGATCATGCTGGCTGGCGGCATGGGCAACATCCGTGAAGAACACGTCAAGAAAGGCGAGATCGTTGTCGGCTCCAAGCTGATCGTGCTCGGCGGCCCGGCGATGCTGATCGGCCTGGGCGGCGGCGCTGCTTCCTCCATGGCCACCGGCACCAGCTCGGCGGATCTGGACTTCGCTTCGGTTCAGCGTGAAAACCCTGAAATGGAACGTCGCTGCCAGGAAGTCATCGACCGTTGCTGGCAGCTGGGTGACAAGAACCCGATCAGCTTCATCCACGACGTGGGTGCGGGCGGTCTGTCCAACGCCTTCCCGGAACTGGTCAACGACGGCGACCGTGGTGGCCGTTTCGAACTGCGCAACATTCCAAACGACGAACCGGGCATGGCCCCGCACGAAATCTGGTCCAACGAATCCCAGGAACGTTACGTTCTGGCGGTCGGCCCGGCCGACTTCGAGCGCTTCAAGGCGATCTGCGAACGTGAGCGTTGCCCGTTTGCCGTTGTCGGTGAAGCCACCGCCGAGCCGCAACTGACCGTGACCGACAGCCACTTCGGCAACAACCCGGTGGACATGCCACTGGAAGTGTTGCTGGGCAAGGCGCCGCGCATGCACCGTTCGGTGGTTCGCGAAGCCGAGCTGGGCGATGACTTCGATCCGTCGAACCTCGACATCGGCGAAAGCATCGAGCGCGTTCTGCACCACCCGGCCGTGGCAAGCAAAAGCTTCCTGATCACCATCGGCGACCGCACCATCACCGGCCTCGTGGCCCGTGACCAGATGGTCGGCCCTTGGCAGGTTCCGGTGGCCGACGTGGCCGTCACCGCCACCAGTTTCGACGTCTACACCGGTGAAGCGATGGCGATGGGCGAGCGCACTCCGCTGGCGCTGCTGGATGCGCCGGCGTCGGGCCGCATGGCCATCGGCGAAACCCTGACCAACATTGCCGCCTCGCGCATCAACAAGCTCTCCGACATCAAACTGTCGGCGAACTGGATGTCCGCTGCCGGCCACCCGGGCGAAGACGCGCGTCTGTACGACACCGTGAAAGCGGTCGGCATGGAACTGTGCCCTGAGCTGGGCCTGACCATTCCGGTGGGCAAGGACTCGATGTCCATGGCCACCCGCTGGAACGACAACGGCGAAGACAAGACCGTCACCTCGCCGATGTCCCTGATCGTGACCGGTTTCGCGCCAGTGGCTGACATCCGTCAGACCCTGACTCCGGAACTGCGCATGGACAAGGGCACCACCGACCTGATCCTGATCGACCTCGGTCGCGGCCAGAACCGCATGGGCGCCTCGATCCTGGCGCAGGTTCACGGCAAGCTCGGCAAGCAGGCTCCGGACGTCGACGACGCCGAAGACCTGAAAGCGTTCTTCGCCGTGATCCAGGGCCTCAACGCCGACGGTCACCTGCTGGCTTACCACGACCGTTCCGACGGTGGTCTGCTGACCTCCGTGGTGGAAATGGCCTTCGCCGGTCACTGTGGTCTGAGCCTCAACCTGGACAGCGTTGCCGAAAGCTCCGCTGAAATCGCCGCCATCCTGTTCAACGAAGAACTGGGTGCCGTGATCCAGGTTCGCCAGGACGCGACCCCGGACATCCTCGCCCAATTCAGCGCTGCCGGTCTGGGCGACTGCGTTTCCGTGATCGGTCAGCCGATCAACAATGGCCAGATCAACATCACCTTCAACGGTGACACCGTGTTCGAAGGCCAGCGTCGTCTGCTGCAACGTCAGTGGGCCGAGACCAGCTACCAGATCCAGCGTCTGCGCGACAACGCCGACTGCGCCGAGCAAGAGTTCGATGCGCTGCTGGAAGAAGACAACCCGGGCCTGAGCGTCAAGCTGAGCTACGACGTCAACCAGGACATCGCCGCGCCTTACATCAAGAAAGGCATCCGCCCACAGGTTGCGGTACTGCGTGAGCAGGGCGTCAACGGTCAGGTGGAAATGGCGGCGGCGTTCGACCGCGCCGGTTTCAACGCGATCGACGTGCACATGAGCGACATTCTGGCCGGCCGCGTCGACCTGAACGAGTTCAAGGGTCTGGTGGCCTGCGGTGGTTTCTCCTACGGCGACGTTCTCGGCGCCGGTGAGGGCTGGGCCAAGTCCGCACTGTTCAACAGCCGTGCCCGCGATGCGTTCCAGGGCTTCTTCGAACGTAACGACAGCTTCACCCTCGGCGTGTGCAACGGTTGCCAGATGATGTCCAACCTGCACGAGCTGATCCCGGGCAGCGAGTTCTGGCCGCACTTCGTGCGCAACCGCTCCGAGCAGTTCGAAGCGCGCGTGGCGATGGTTCAGGTTCAGGAATCGAACTCGATCTTCCTGCAGGGCATGGCCGGTTCGCGCATGCCGATCGCCATCGCTCACGGTGAAGGCCATGCCGAATTCGAAAGCGAAGAGGCACTGCTCGAAGCCGATTTGTCGGGTTGTGTGGCGATGCGTTTCGTCGACAACCACGGCAAGGTCACCGAAGCTTACCCTGCCAACCCGAACGGTTCGCCGCGCGGGATAACCGGCCTCACCAGCCGCGACGGTCGCGTGACGATCATGATGCCGCACCCGGAGCGTGTGTTCCGTGCCGTGCAGAACTCGTGGCGTTCGGAAGACTGGAACGAAGACGCACCCTGGATGCGTATGTTCCGTAACGCTCGCGTGTGGGTGAACTAAGCGCTGTGTACAAGCTCGGGTTTTTTGTTCCTGACAGTCATGTCGAGGTGGTCAAGGACGCTGTATTCGCTGCCGGTGGTGGGCGGATTGGCGACTATGACCACTGTGCGTGGCAGGTGCTTGGTACGGGTCAGTTTCGGCCTCTGGACGGGAGTCAGCCGTTCATTGGTGAGGCGGGGCGGGTTGAGCGGGTCGAGGAGTGGAAGGTTGAGCTTGTCGTTTGCGATGAGTTGATTCGCTCGGTAGTGGCGGCTCTTAAGTTGAGCCATCCCTACGAGACGCCGGCTTATGAGGTTTGGCGGTTGGAGGATTTTTGATCTTCCTTGGCTGCTGATACGGGAAACCCGCTGAGAGTGATTTCAGCGGGTTTTTTGGTTTTTGGGATTGAGTGAATATCCGTTGCTTCGGGTGTTGCCACTGGCGGTTTCGCCCTTACGGCGAGTCACTTTTTTCAAACGCCCGGAATGCCGGCCCAGAAAAAAGTAACCAAAAACGCTGGGCCCCGGCGTTCGGCACCTCGCTTTGGCTCGGTGTTCCTTCGTTCCGGGATTCATCCGGGGGCATCGCCTACGGTTTGCTTCGCTGCACCTCCTCTCGATGCATGCGGCTGCGCCGCACGGTCGCTGCGCTCCCACCCCCGGATGAATCCCTCCACTCAGCCTTCCGATGGGGCCGGCACGTCAAAGCCTTACTCGAGCTAACGCTCATCGTGTTGAGTGGTGGGGAGCGAAAGCAGAAGCGGAAGCAGGAAGCAGGAAGCAGAAGGTAACTTTGTACTGCTTGATCGTTCCCACGCTCCGCGTGGGAATGCAGCCTGGGACGCTCCGCGTTCCATTTTCGAATGTTTAAAGATGTGTGGGTTTTACCGAATCTTCCCATTTGGTTTTAGCTTGCCCCTCGGAAGCTCCGGTCCTGCGGTGGTTGCTTCAAATGAAACAGGAAACCCGGCCTGGGCCGGGTCTCTTGTTTGTAATCGCTTAAAGTCAAAACTGGATGGCGACCATCAGACTTTTGCACTCACCTCACTCCGATTAACCAACCCCTCCAACGCCGCACTCAGGCTCTGCGCCCGATCCCCCACCAGCAAGTGCCATACGCCATCTTCCAGCGCGCTCACACCCAGACATCCAAGTTCTTTCAATCGGCTTTCCGACAGCGCTTTGCCATCGGCCAGTTGCAGGCGGATCCGGCTCATGGCGATGCAGTCGAGTTGCAGCACGTTGTCGCTGCCGCCCAGGGCGCTCAGCCATTGCTGGGCCTGCGGTGCGGCTATAGCAACGGGCTCGCTGGTTTCGACGACGGCGACAGGAGCAGTCGCTGCGGCTCGGCCCAATGCGGGCATTGCCAGGCGGATTTCGTCGGCAATGCTGTCGGCCATCGGCCCGACGACCACCTGCAGACTGCCGCCCTTGCCCGGACGTACCACGGCCATTGCACCCAGTGCTTTCAAATCGGCATCGGAGGCTTTGTTGCGATCGACCATTTCCAGTCGCAGCCGCGTGGTGCACGCGCCGACGGTGACCAGATTCTCGGCACCTCCCAAGGCTTTGATGTACGCAGCGGCGCGCTCGTTTTCTGTCAGCACGGATTTCTCGGCAGCGGTCACGTCTTCACGTCCCGGCGTTTTCAGATTGAAACGGCGGATACAGAAGTCGAACACCGCGTAATAGATGACGGCATAAACCAGTCCCACCGGCACCACCAGCCAGCCGTTGGTGGAGCGTCCCCAGCCCAGCACCATGTCGATGAAACCGCCGGAGAAGGTGAAGCCCAGATGAATGTTCAGCGCATTGGTGATCGCCATCGACAACCCGGTCAGCAACGCATGCAGCAGATACAGCAGCGGCGCCAGAAACATGAAGGCAAATTCGATGGGCTCGGTCACCCCGGTCAGGAAAGAAGTCAGGGCCATCGACAGGAAGATCCCGCCCATGACCTTACGGCGTTCCGGCAGGGCGTTGCGGTACATCGCCAGGCACGCGGCCGGCAGGCCGAAGATCATCATCGGGAACATGCCGGTCATGAACTGGCCGCCCTTGGGATCGCCGGCGAAGTAACGCGACAGATCGCCAGTGACCAGAGCACCGGTGGTCGGGTCGGTGAAGTTGCCGAATACGAACCACGCCATGTTGTTGAGGATATGGTGCAGGCCGGTGACGATCAGCAGGCGGTTGAACACGCCGAAGACGAAGGCGCCGAAGCTGCCGCTTTCCATCATCAGGCTGCCGAAGCTGTTGATGCCTTGCTGGATCGGCGGCCAGATGTAGCCGAACACCACGCCCAGACCGACCGCCGCGAACCCGGTGACGATCGGCACAAAACGCCGACCACCGAAGAAGGCGAGGTACTCCGGCAGCTTGATGTCCTTGAAGCGGTTGTACAGCGCGCCGGCCATCAGGCCGCTGACGATCCCGGCGAGCATGCCCATGTTGATGCTGGCGTCGAGCACCTTGAGGGTGGAGATCATCACCAGGTAGCCGATCACTCCGGCGAGGCCGGCGGTGCCGTTGTTGTCACGGGCGAAGCCGACCGCGATGCCGATGGCGAAGATCATTGCCAGGTTGGCGAAGATCACCTGGCCGGCGTCGTGGATGATCGCGATGTTCAGCAGGTCAGTGTCGCCCAGGCGCAGCAGCAGGCCGGCGATCGGCAGGATCGCGATCGGCAGCATCAGCGCGCGGCCGAGGCGTTGCAGGCCTTCGATGAAGAGTTGGTACATGGCGTTTGTCCTTGTTGTTTTTGTTAGCGCAGAGGCCAATGTTGATGACAGGCATGACGCACCGCGGCGGCGCTGCTCAGCTTGAGCAAGTCCCGGGCGAGGCGTTGGCATTCGGCTTCGTGCAGCTGGCGCACGCGGTCCTTGATTTCGCCGATCTGTACCGGGCTCACCGACAGTTCGGTCACGCCCAGGCCGATCAGTACCGGCGTCGCCAGCGGATCCGAGGCGAGGGCGCCGCACACGCCCACCCAGCGTTTATGCACCGCCGCGCCTTCGCAGGTCATGGCGATCAGGCGCAGCAACGCCGGGTGCAAGGCATCGACCCGCGCGGCAAGGCCGGCGTGGTCGCGGTCCATGGCCAGGGTGTATTGCGACAGGTCGTTGGTGCCGATGGACAGGAAGTCGGCGTGCTCGGCCAGTTGCTCGGCTTGCAGGGCGGCGGCCGGGACTTCGATCATCACGCCGATTTCCGGACGTTGATTGATGCCCAGTTCCAGACACAGCGCATCTACCCGTTGGCGGATGTGCAGCAATTCGTCGACCTCGGTGACCATCGGCAGCAGGATCCGGCAACGCTGCAACGGGCTGACTTGCAGCAGCGCACGCAGTTGCTGATCGAGGATTTCCGGGCGGGCCTGGGCCAGGCGAATGCCGCGCAGGCCGAGCACCGGGTTGGCTTCCACTGGCAGTGGCAGGTAGTCGAGTTGCTTGTCGCCGCCGACGTCGATAGTGCGGATGATCACCGACTTGTCGCCCATGGCATCGATCACCGCTTGATAGGCAGCGCGTTGCTCTTCGACGTCCGGCGCAGTCTGGCGGTCGACGAACAGAAATTCGGTGCGCAACAGGCCGACGCCATCGGCGCCATTGGCAAACGCATCGGCCGCTTCATGGCTGGAGGCGACGTTGGCGACCACTTCGATGGATACGCCGTTGCGGGTTTCGGCCGGCAGATGGGCCTGGGCCTGCTGGGCGTCGCGCCGTTGTTGACGGTCGATTTGCGCCTGCTGCACTTCGGCCAGACGCTCGGCATTCGGCGTCAGCTCGAGGCGACCGCCGTCGGCGTCGAGGACCACCGACAGGCCTTGCGCTTGATCGAGCAGCGCCGAGCCCAGTGCGACCACGCACGGCAGGCCTTTGCCCCGAGCCAGAATCGCCACGTGGGAAGTCGCGCCACCTTCGGCCATGCACAAACCTGCGACGCCTTGCGCGCTCAGTTGCAGCAGGTCCGAAGGCGTCAGTTCGTGAGCGGCGACGATGGCGCCGGTCGGCACGTCGTAATGCCAGGCTTCGCCGAGCAGGGCGCGCAGCACTCGTTGCCTGAGGTCGCGCAGATCGTTGGCGCGCTCGGCCAGCAGTGGGCTGCCGGTGTTTTGCAGCACTTGGCATTGCGCATCGATGGACTGGCTCCAGGCGTGGGTCGCCGCCGTGCCGGTTTCAATCGATTGCTGGGCGGCGTCGAGCAAGGCCGGGTCTTCCAGCAAGGCCAGGTGCGCGGCGAAGATCGCTTCCTCGTCGGCATTGCGCTGTTTTTTCGCCTGGACGAGGGTGCCGTCGATTTCGTTGCGAACCTGATTCAGCGCGGTGTCGAGAATCTGTAGTTGATGCTCGGGCTGGTGATTGCCGGTGTCGGCCGGCAGGCTGATCGCGTTCAGACGAAACAGCGGCCCGCCCACCAGTCCCGGCGCGGCGCACACGCCGTGCAACACGCCAGCCTCGGCCGAGCGATTGCGTGGAGCGGCGGCAACCGGTGCGGCGGCATGATGGTCTTCGGGCAGTGCGGTGGCCAGCGCAGTGAGCAAGGCTTGCAGCGCAGCCTGTGCGTCCGGGCCCTGGCAACTGACTTGCACTTCGTCCTGCTCGCCAATCGCCAGGCCCATCAAGCCGATGAGGCTGTTGCACGATGCCGACTTGCCGGCGAAATGCAGCTGCGATTGGCTCTTGAACCCTTGCGCGGTCTGGCGGATCAACGCCGCCGGGCGCGCATGCAGACCGCCGCGATGGGCAACCTGCACGTGACCGAGAACTTCCGGGCCGCCGAGTTCTTCTGCATTCGCCGCTGTGCTGTGACGAGCGATGATGTGCAGCAGCGGCTCGCCGACCTTCACCTTTTTCAGGGTGATGGGGCGCGCCTGGAAATCCTGGCTGTTGGTCAGGATCAGCAGGCTGACCAGGCTTTTGCACTGGCGGCCGACCTTGTCCAGGTCATAGCGCAGCAGCGGCTGGCCATTGCTGACCCGCGCGCCTTCCTTGACCAGCATCGAGAAGCCTTCGCCCTGCAACTCCACCGTGTCCAGACCAAGGTGCAGCAACAGCTCGGCGCCGTTGTCGGCGCGCACGGTCAGCGCATGGCCGGTGCGGGCGACGTGGATCACCACCCCGGCGCAGGGCGAATACAGGGTGTCGTTCAGCGGATCGATGGCAATGCCGTCGCCCATCGCGCCGCTGGCGAACACCGCGTCCGGAACGTTGGCGAGCGTGAGCACCGGGCCGCTGAGCGGGGCGCTTAAAGTCAGCTCTTTATTGTTGTTGTGCATGGCTCGGTCTCATCAGGAAAACGTTCGGTTCGGACTCAGTGCGTACGGGTGACTTTGCTCAGGTGTCGCGGCTGATCCGGGTCCATGCCACGGGCCACGGCCAGACCGGCCGCCATCACGTAGAAACTCTGGATCGCCAGGATCGGATCGAGGGCCGGGTGCTCCGCACGGCTGAGGGTCAGGTCGCGCTCGCTGACGTCATCCGGTGCGGCCAGCAGCACGCGGGCGCCGCGCTGACGCATCTCGGCTGCCAGGCTCAGCAGACCGGCCTGTTCGGCGCCGCGCGGGGCGAACACCAGCAATGGGTAGTGTTCGTCGATCAGGGCCATCGGGCCGTGACGGACTTCGGCGCTGCTGAAGGCTTCGGCCTGGATCGCCGAGGTTTCCTTGAATTTCAGCGCGGCTTCCTGGGCGATGGCGAAACCGGCGCCACGGCCGATCACCATCAACCGCTCGCAATCGCGCAGGGCGTCGATGGCCAGGCTCCAGTCCTGTTGCGCGGCTTCGCGCAGGCCTTCGGGCAGGGCGTTGTGCGCCTCCAGCAATTCGGCGTCTTCTTTCCAGTGCGCGATCAGACGGGCGCTGGCGCTGAGGGTGGCGATGAAACTCTTGGTCGCGGCGACACTGCTTTCGGTGCCGGCCAGCAATGGCAGGCTGAATTCGCACGCAGCCTCCAGCGGCGAATCGGCGGCGTTGACCATCGACACACTGAGCGCGCCACGCTTGCGCAACAGGCGCAGGCTGTTGACCAGATCCGGGCTCTGCCCCGATTGGGAAAACGCGAACGCAACCTGACCGCTGACCTTCAACGGCGCCTGTTGCATGGTCACCACCGACATCGGCAGCGACGCCACCGGAACCCCCAGTTGCTGCATGGTCAGGTAGGCGAAGTAGCTCGCCGCATGGTCGGAGCTGCCTCGGGCGACGGTCATTGCCACTTGCGGCGGCTGACGGCGCAGGCGCCCGGCGATCTCGATCATTGGCGGGTCGAGCTGCTGCAGTTGGGCTTGCACGGCCTCGAACGAGGACAGCGCCTCCTCAAGCATTTTTGAAGTCAATGTCTTCTCCTTCGACCATGACGGCGGTCAGTGTGAGTGAGCGATCCAGCCGCACGCAGTCGGCCCAGGCGCCAGGTGCAAGGCGCCCGCGTTCGGTGATGCCGAGGTAGTCGGCGGGGAATTGCGAAAGACGCTGTGAGGCCTCGGCGATCGGCAGACCGATTTTCACCAGATTGCGCAGGGCCTGATCCATGGTCAGGGTGCTGCCGGCCAGCGTGCCGTCGGGCAGGCGCACGCCGCCCAGGCATTTGGTGACGGTGTGGCTGCCGAGCTTGTACTCGCCGTCGGGCATGCCGGCGGCGGCGGTCGAGTCGGTCACGCAGTACAGGCACGGAATCGAACGCAGGGCCACGCGGATCGCGCCGGGGTGCACGTGCAGCAAATCCGGAATCAGCTCGGCGAATGTGGCGTGGGCGAGGGCGGCGCCGACGATGCCCGGCTCGCGGTGATGCAGCGGGCTCATGGCGTTGTACAAGTGGGTGAAACTGGTGGCGCCGGCTTCGAGGGCGGCGACGCCTTCCTCGTAACTGCCGAGGGTGTGGCCGATCTGCATGCGGATGCCACGGCTGCTGAGTTCACGAATCAAGCCGTCATGGCCGGCGATTTCCGGGGCGATGGTGATCACGCGGATCGGTGCTAGCGCCAGATAGTCTTCGACTTCGGCCATCAACGCGGTGTGGGCGAAGTTCGGCTGGGCGCCGAGTTTGCCGGGATTGATGTACGGGCCTTCGAGGTGAACGCCGAGGACTCGGGCGGAGCCTTTCGGGCGCTGTTCACAGAACTCGCCGACTTCCTTGAGCACGCTGGAAATCTCGGCACTCGGCGCGGTCATCGTGGTGGCCAGCAGCGAGGTGGTGCCGAAGCGCACGTGGGTCTTGGTGATGGTCTCGAAGGCGCTGGCGCCCTCCATGATGTCCTTGCCGCCACCGCCGTGGACGTGCAGGTCGATGAAACCCGGCAGCAGATACGGCAAGTCATTGGTCGCCGGATCGCAAGGCTCGCCTTCGATCGACACGACTCTGCCGTGTTCGTGGATCAGCCGGCCGCGAATCCAGCCGCCAGCGGTGAGGATGTTGTCTTCAGACATTTCGCTTCTCTCGTTTGGCCTGGCTGCTGATCAGCGGCGAAGCTCTGCAACAAAGTCGTAGTAGTCGTTGCGGCAATAGGTGTCGGTGACTTCGATCGGCGTGTTGTCTTCCAGGTAGCCGACCCGGGTCATCAGCAGCATCGCGGTGCCGGGGGCGATGCCGACCAGTGCGGCGAACTCATCCGAGGCGTTGATGGCCTGGATGTGTTGCAAGGCGCGCACGATCGGTTTGCCGATGCTGTCGAGGTGTTCATAGAGGGAATCGCCCACCACCTGTGGCTTGGGCATGATCGAGGCGGGCAGGGTGCTCATCTCGATGGCCATCACGGTGTCGTCGGCTTTGCGCAGGCGTTTCATGCGAGCAACCTTGTCGTTCGGTGACAGGCCGAGGCGGATCAGTTCTTCGTGGGTGGGCAGGGTGATTTCCCGTTCCAGCCATTGCGAGCTGGGTACGAAGCCCTTGAGGCGCAGCATTTCGCTGAAACCCGACAAGCGTGACAGCGGTTGTTCCAGGCGTGGGGTGATGAAGGTGCCGGAACCTTGCAGGCGGCGGATCAAACCTTGGTCGAGCAGGACTTCCAATGCCTTGCGCGCGGTCACTCGGGAAATCCCCAGCAGTTCGCTGAGATTGCGCTCCGACGGCATCGCCTGTTCGGCTTTCCACTGGCCGGCATGGATCGCCGCTTCCAGGTTGCGCGCCAGTTGCAGGTATAGCGGCGTCGGCTGGGAGTCGTCGGGGCGTAGGGCGTGGAGGTCGTTCATGTAAGGCATTTCCGGCGCTGATGTAGGATTGTTGTCGCTCGGTTGTCGGGCGAAAACTAATACCACTTGCATACCATGTCAACGCGTCGGAAATGCCTGTAGGCCTATGGGTTCGAGGGTTTCAAGGTGGGTGGTTTCAAGTGGTATTAGAGGTGGACTGTAAAACGCAAAAGATCGCAGTCTGCGGCCGTTCTGGCGGGTGAAAGTGGTATCACCGTTCAGGCCTGGCCGCAGGCTGCGATCTTTTGAATTTATTTTTTACGGGCGACCAATGGTCAGGAGAAAGGGCCGCATCGCGGCCCGCAGAGAGCTGGCACCCTGGTGAAAGAATCAGGGGCGGATTTCGATCATCGTGCCATCCGGCACCAGGTTCCAGACTTCGCGCATGTCGATGTTGCGCATGGCGATGCAGCCGTCGGTCCAGTCGAGGGTGTGGAACAGTTGTTCCGGGGTGTCCTCGGAGTCGGGTGTGCCATGGATCATGATCATTCCGCCAGGCTCGACGCCTTCGCGCCGTGCGCGGGCGGAGTCGCTGATGTTCGGGTAGGAGATGTGCATCGACAGGTTGAATTTGTCACTGGTCTTGCGCCAGTCGATCCAATAGAAACCTTCCGGTGTGCGTTTGTCGCCTTCAATCAGTTTCGGGCCTTTTTTCGCCCCTTTGCCCAAGGAAATACGATAGCTCTTGAGTGGCTTGCCGTCGGCTATGAGCTGCAGTTGATGAGCCGATTTGAGCACCAGTACTTTTTCGATGAATGGGGTGTTCGAAGGCGTCACGGTGGTCACGAATGACGCTTGGGAGGCGGTGACGAATGACAGGCAGAACAGGGCAAGCAACCAGCGCATTGAAACGATTCCCCGGAAATGAAGCAGATACTTTATTTATAGATAGTGTGCAGGCGCTGTCGCGGGCTGCGTTAGCCGGTTATCGGCCGGCCGCCGCCGAAATCAAGTGATGGCCGGTTGAGCGAGCGGCGGGATCGATTCGGAGCGAACCGGATAGACCTCGACGCGCCGGTCAGCGAAGAAGCATTCCAGAGTACGGCCCACCGTGCGGAAAGCCAGCTCGTCCCAGGGAATGTCTTTCTCGTCGAACAATTGCACTTCCAGGCTTTCGGGTCCGGCGGCGAAGTCCAGATCCGCCAGCTCGGCGCGGAAAAACACATGCACCTGACTGATGTGCGGCACGTCGATCAGGGTGTAGATGCTCAGGTTGCGCACCCGGGCGCAGGCTTCCTCGGCGGTTTCGCGGATGGCGGCCTGTTCGATGGTCTCGCCGTTCTCCATGAAACCGGCAGGCAGGGTCCAGTAACCGAGGCGTGGCTCGATGGCGCGGCGACACAGCAGGACCTTGGTGCCCCAGGTCGGTACACAACCGGCCACGATATTGGGGTTCTGGTAGTGAATCGTCTGACAGCTGTCGCAGACGAATCGCAGCCGCGAGTCGCCTTCGGGAATGCGCTGGGTCACCGGGTTGCCGCACTGGCTGCAAAATTTCATGCTGGGGTTCCTGAATGCTGCGCCTATCTTGGCGTGCAGCGGTGTCAGTCGGCAAGTTGTCGTTTCGCGACATGACCCCCGTTCGGGGGTTGGGCGGTCGCAATGATTGGTGCATGATGCAGGGTAAGGCACCGATCGAGAACACTTATGCTGGACGAGCTACTGCACCGGGTAAGCAATCACACGCCGCGCACGCTGGAGACCGACACGCGTTTCCCCGAGGCCGCTGTCCTGGTGCCGATTACTCGTAGTGACGAACCCGAACTTGTCCTCACCCTGCGGGCCAGCGGCCTTTCGACCCACGGCGGCGAAGTCGCCTTCCCCGGTGGACGACGGGATCCGGAAGACCCGGACCTGGTGTTTACCGCTCTGCGTGAAGCCGAAGAGGAAATCGGCCTGCCGCCGGGACTGGTCGAAGTGATCGGTCCGCTCAGCCCGCTGATTTCCCTGCATGGCATCAAGGTCACTCCGTATGTCGGGGTGATTCCCGATTTTGTCGAATACCAGGCCAATGATGCCGAGATCGCTGCGGTGTTCAGTGTGCCGCTGGAGTTCTTCCGCAAGGATCCGCGCGAACACACCCACCGCATCGACTATCAGGGTCGCAGTTGGTACGTGCCGAGCTATCGTTACGGCGAATACAAGATCTGGGGGCTGACGGCAATCATGATCGTCGAGTTGATCAACCTGCTCTATGACGCCAGAATCAGCCTGCATCAACCGCCCAAAAGCTTCATCAATACCTGAAGCCATCCTTCGAATGGCCAGCCATCGTGAGCCCTGAGGAAAACAAGATGAAATACCGCCTGGGCGACGCCCGAGTCGACACCCATCCGCAGAGCTGGGTCGCCCCCAATGCCGTGCTGGTGGGCAAGGTCAGACTGGAAGAGGGCGCCAACGTCTGGTTCAACGCCGTGCTGCGCGGCGACAACGAACTGATCCTGATCGGCAAGAACAGCAATGTTCAGGACGGCACGGTGATGCACACCGACATGGGCTATCCGCTGACCATCGGCACCGGCGTGACCATCGGCCACAACGCCATGCTCCACGGCTGCACGGTCGGCGACTACAGCCTGATCGGCATCAACGCAGTCATTCTCAACGGCGCGAAGATCGGCAAGAACTGCATCATCGGCGCCAACTCGCTGATCGGCGAAGGCAAGGAAATTCCTGACGGCTCGCTGGTGATGGGCTCGCCGGGCAAGGTGGTGCGCGAACTCACTGAGCCGCAGAAGAAAATGCTCGAAGCCAGTGCCGCGCACTATGTGCATAACTCCCAGCGCTATGCGCGCGATCTGGTCGAGCAGGAAGAATGACAACCCCGGAAAGACCTGTCGCCTCGCCGTGCGTGAGCATTTGCGCGCTGGACGAAGACGATATTTGCACCGGTTGCCAGCGCACGGTCGAGGAGATCACTCGCTGGAGCCGCATGACCAATGATGAACGCCGGGTTGTGCTCGGGCTGTGCCATGAGCGGGCCAAGGCCAGTGGCCTGGTCTGGATGATCGGCAAAACGCCGGGGCAATAGCCGATTTGATTGGCGTCATCGAAGGGCTGAAGTAACCTGTGCGCCAAATTGACAGGTCACGCCCCATGATTTTCCTCATCTCTTACATCAGCAGCGTCGTGCTGATCAACTTCGCCTTCTCCACCGCGCCGCACCTGGACATCATCTGGTCGGCCTGGGGCGGGTTGGTGTTCGTGCTGCGCGACATGGTGCAGACCCGTTTCGGTCATGGCGCGATCGTGGCGATGCTGGCGGCACTGGTGCTGTCTTATGTCACGTCCGATCCATCGATTGCGCTGGCCAGCGCCACGGCGTTCGCGGTCTCCGAGTGCATTGACTGGCTGGTATTCACCATCACCAGGCGCCCGTTGCGCGACCGCTTGTGGATCAGTTCGGCGCTGAGCATTCCCCTCGATACCTTCATCTTCTTTGGCATGATTGACCTGCTGACACCGCCGGTGCTTATCACCGCGCTGGCCTCGAAGTTCGCCGGTGTTACCGCCGTCTGGCTGATCATGGCCTGGCGCGAACGCAAACAGGCTGTCGCCGGCTGAAGCCAAACCCTCAGGTTCATGTAAAATGCCGCGCTTTCTCCCCATGGAAAGCGCGTCTGGCGTTGCTTTCCTCGATGATCCGCTTCTTTGAGGACCTGAGATGACCCGTATCGGAACTCCATTGTCGCCGACCGCGACCCGCGTATTGCTGTGTGGCTGTGGTGAGTTGGGCAAGGAAGTGGTGATCGAGCTGCAACGCCTGGGCGTTGAAGTGATCGCCGTTGACCGCTACGCCAATGCGCCGGCCATGCAGGTTGCCCATCGCAGCCACGTGATCAACATGCTCGACGGCGCCGCCCTGCGTGCAGTGATCGAAGCCGAGAAGCCGCACTTCATCGTGCCGGAAATCGAAGCCATCGCCACCGCCACCCTGGTCGAACTGGAAGCCGAAGGCTTCACCGTGATCCCGACCGCTCGCGCCGCGCAACTGACCATGAACCGCGAAGGCATCCGTCGACTGGCTGCCGAAGAGCTGGACCTGCCGACTTCGCCGTACCACTTCGCAGACACCTTCGAGGATTACAGCAAGGCCGTTCAGGACCTCGGCTTTCCGTGCGTCGTAAAACCGGTGATGAGTTCTTCGGGCAAGGGCCAAAGCCTGCTGCGCAGCGCCGATGACGTGCAGAAAGCCTGGGATTACGCGCAAGAGGGCGGTCGCGCCGGCAAAGGTCGGGTGATCATCGAAGGCTTTATCGATTTCGACTACGAAATCACTCTGCTGACCGTGCGTCATGTCGGCGGCACGACGTTCTGTGCTCCAGTCGGCCACCGTCAGGAAAAGGGCGACTATCAGGAATCCTGGCAGCCTCAGGCGATGAGCCCGGTGGCGCTGGCTGAATCCGAGCGCGTTGCCAAAGCCGTGACCGAAGCGTTGGGCGGTCGTGGCCTGTTCGGCGTCGAGCTGTTCATCAAAGGCGATCAGGTGTGGTTCAGCGAAGTGTCGCCGCGCCCGCACGACACCGGTCTGGTGACCCTGATTTCCCAGGACCTGTCGCAGTTCGCCCTGCACGCCCGGGCGATCCTCGGTCTGCCGGTGCCGCTGATCCGTCAGTTCGGCCCATCGGCTTCGGCGGTGATTCTGGTGGAAGGCCAGTCGACCCAGACCGCATTCGCCAACCTCGGTGCTGCACTGAGCGAGCCGGATACCGCGCTGCGTCTGTTCGGCAAGCCTGAAGTCAATGGTCAGCGTCGCATGGGTGTTGCGCTGGCGCGTGACGAGTCGATTGAAGCGGCCCGCGCCAAGGCGACCCGTGCTTCCCAGGCTGTTGTTGTAGAGCTGTAATCACGCCATCTGATCGCTCCCGCCCGGGAGCGATCTTTGCGCTTACACCACCTGATTCAGGTCGTTATTGCGCGTCTCCTTCAGGCACAGCACAGCGATCAAGCTGAGCACCGCGGCCGCCGACACATACCCGCCGACGTAACTCAAACCACCCGTCGCCACCAGTTTCTGCGCGAAGAACGGCGCCGCCGAGGCTCCGACGATGCCGCCGAGGTTGTAGGCTGCCGATGCGCCGGTATACCGCACGTGCGTCGGAAACAGTTCCGGTAGCAATGCTCCCATCGGGGCGAATGTCACGCCCATCAGAAACAGTTCGATGCACAGGAACAGCGCCACGCCCCAGGTCGATCCCTGAGTCAGCAGCGGCTCCATCAGAAATCCGGAAAGAATCGCCAGCACACCGCCGACGATCAGCACCGGTTTGCGTCCATAACGATCACTGGCCCATGCCGACAGCGGCGTCGCGGCCGCCATGAACAGCACCGCAAAACAGAGCAGACCGAGGAAGGTCTCGCGGCTGTAACCCAATGTGGATACGCCATAGCTCAGGGAAAACACGGTCGAGATGTAGAACAGCGCGTAACACACCACCATGGCGGCGGCGCCCAGCAGCGTCGGTGCCCAGTATTGGCTGAACAGCTCGACCAGCGGCACTTTCACTCGTTCCTGGCGGGCAATGGCATTGGCGAACACCGGGGTTTCGTGAAGCTTGAGGCGCACGTACAGCCCGACCATCACCAGCACGGCGCTGAGCAGGAACGGAATCCGCCAGCCCCAGCTGCGGAATTGATCGTCGCTCAGGCTCATGGCCAACGTCAGGAACAGACCGTTGGCAGCCAGAAAACCAATCGAAGGGCCGAGTTGCGGGAACATGCCGAACCACGCCCGTTTGCCTTTCGGGGCGTTTTCGGTCGCCAGCAGCGCCGCGCCACCCCATTCGCCCCCCAATCCCAGGCCCTGGCCGAAGCGCAGCACGCAGAGCAGGATCGGTGCCCAGGCGCCGATAGTGTCATAACCCGGCAGCACGCCGATCAGCGTGGTGCAGACACCCATCAGCAGCAGTGAGGCCACCAAAGTGGATTTACGCCCGATGCGGTCGCCGAAGTGGCCGAACAGCGCCGAGCCCAGCGGTCGTGCAAGGAAGGCGATGCCGAAGGTAAGGAATGCCGAGAGCATCTGCGCCGTGCCGGAGGTCTGCGGGAAGAACACCGGCCCGATCACCAGCGCAGCGGCGGTGGCGTAGACATAGAAATCGTAGAACTCGATGGCCGTGCCGATGAAGCTTGCCGTGGCCACGCGGGTGGCGGAGTTGGCCGGTTGGGCAGGCGTGGTGTCGCTGTAAGCGGTACTGGTCGTCATGCGGTGATCCCTGACAGTCATGAGCTCCGTTGGAGCGAATTATTATGGTCGAACACCCAGGGATGTGGGATGAGGCGCGATCGCTGCTTCAGGTAGGAACAGTCGTCGGTGTGATGCGGATATTGCCGATGAACCGGCCGGAATTTGTCGGGTGCGGGGTAAGCACGCGGTTCGGCGGGGCTTGGGTAAGCCCCGCGATTATAGGAAGGTGGCTAACGATTGAACAAGGGGCTGCCTAGCGGGCAGGGGCGAGCGCCGGGGCTGAGGAGGTGTGCCAGATCAGGACCTTGCTGACCCGGTTCTCTTCGGTTTCGAGAATCTCCAGCCGGTAGCGGCCGATCTTCAGGCAGACCGCGCTTTCCGGGATGGTTTCCAGCGCTTCGGTCACCAGGCCGTTGAGGGTCCGGGGGCCGTCGCTGGGCAGGTGCCAGCCCAGGCATTTGTTCAGTTCGCGGATCGACGCCGCGCCATCGATCACCATGCGGCCATCGGCCTGCGGGTGGATGTGCGGATTGTCGAGGCTGTGCTCGCTTTCGAATTCGCCGACGATCTCTTCGAGAATGTCTTCCAGGGTGACAATCCCCAGCACTTCGCCGTACTCGTCCACCACCATGCCCAGCCGCCGCTGCTGCTTGTGGAAGTTCAGCAGCTGCAGTTGCAGCGGGGTGCTTTCGGGAACGAAGTAGGGCTCGTAACTGGCCGCCAGCAAGGCTTCGCGGGTCAGGTTGCCATTGTCCAGCAAATGGCGGACCTGCCGGGTGTTGAGCACCGCCTCGACCTGATTGATATCGCTGTGAAACAGCGGCAGACGAGTACGACGGTTGTGGCGCAGTTGCTCGGTGATTTCTTCGATCGGATCGTCGAGGTTGATGCCGTCGACATCGCTGCGCGGCACCAGAATGTCGTTGACCGTGATGTTATCCAGCGCATGGATGCCCGAAACCGGGTGCGGGCGCACTGGATGATCGGGGTCATCATGACGCTCCGCCGGCACATCGTCTTCGCTTTGTTGCACCACCTGGGCCTTGCGGATGAACGGGCGCATCAGCAAACCACTGACGCGGCTGAGCAGCCAGGCAAGCGGGTAAATGACCTTCAGCGGTACTGCCAGCAGCGTATTGCCGAACGACAGCACCGCATCCGGATAACGCTGGGCAAGGGCGCGGGGGAAATAGTCGGCAAAAACCAGCAGCAGGGCGCCGGCGCCAAGGCAAGCCGCCCAGGGGCCGTTTTCTTCACAGAGAAAGATTGCCAGCAGCGTGGCCAGAATGACGGCGAGGGCGCGGCACAGGGTATTGCAGAGGATCAGGCTGTCGAGCGGGAAGCTGAGCCTGGCCAAGGGCTTGTCGCTGGCGCGGGATGCGGTGCGTTGCGCGAGCAGGTGCTGTTGCGCCGCTTCGACGGCGGTAAACAGCCCTGACCAGAGAATCAGCAGGGCAAATACCGCGAGCATCGGCCCTATGGGCAAACCGTCCATTTATGCCGCCCGTCAGATGTGCAGGATGTATTCACGGACCAGTTTGCTGCCGAAATACGCGAGCATCAGCAGGCAGAAACCGGCGAGGGTCCAGCGGATTGCCTTGTGTCCGCGCCAGCCGAGGCGGTTACGGCCCCACAGCAGGACGCTGAACACGATCCAGGCCAGGCAGGCCAGCAGGGTTTTATGCACCAGATGCTGGGCAAACAGGTTCTCGACGAACAGCCAGCCGGAGATCAGCGACAGCGACAGCAGCGTCCAGCCGGCCCAGAGGAAGCCGAACAGCAGGCTTTCCATGGTTTGCAGTGGCGGGAAGTTCTTGATCAGCCCGGACGGGTGCTTGTGCTTGAGCTGATGATCCTGCACCAGCAGCAACAAGGCCTGAAACACCGCGATGGTGAACATGCCGTAGGCGAGGATCGACAACAGGATGTGCGCGAGGATGCCCGGTTCTTCATCGATGATCTGCACCGTACCGGCCGGCGCGAACTGCGCCAGCAGCACCGTGATCGCACCCAGCGGGAACAGCAGCACCAGCAGGTTTTCCACCGGAATCCGCGAGCAGGCGAGCAGGGTCAGGGCAATGACCGCCGCAGCGATCAGGCTCGAAGCGCTGAAGAAATCCAGGCCCAGACCGATCGGTGTCAATAAATGCGTAAGCAGGCTGGCGCTGTGGGCCAGCACGGCGAGAACGCCGAGCGAGACCAGCAGGCGCTTGTTGGCCTTGGCGCCAGTGGCCAGGCGGGTGCCCTGATAGAGGGTCGCAGCGGCGTAGAGAAGGGCGGCGGCGAGGGTGGTCAGCAAACTCGGTGACAAGGGGAGCATAAATCCTGTTAGGCAAGCCCGAAAGGGGCTGAGTTTGGCATAGAACCGCCGTTGCACGAAAGACCGGCAAGCTGACAGCGAGGTGTCCGCCAGCCGCAGTCTTCGCTATAATCCGCGACCTGCCCACGCCGCAGGCTCGCCGAGCACATGTTGATTCCGGTCTGGGCCGCCATTATCCCGGTCTACACAGGGCCTGAAAGGATCGCGCAATGTTTGAAAACTTAACCGACCGTCTCTCGCAGACGCTGCGCCATGTCACCGGCAAGGCGAAGCTGACCGAGGACAATATCAAAGACACCCTGCGCGAAGTGCGCATGGCGTTGCTCGAGGCCGACGTCGCCCTGCCGGTGGTCAAGGATTTCGTCAATTCGGTCAAGGAGCGCGCTGTCGGCACCGAGGTGTCGCGCAGCCTGACGCCCGGCCAGGCGTTTGTGAAGATCGTCCAGGCCGAACTCGAAAGCCTGATGGGCGCGGCCAACGAAGACCTGAACCTGAGCGCCGTGCCGCCCGCCGTCATTCTGATGGCCGGTCTGCAGGGCGCGGGTAAAACCACCACCGCCGGCAAACTGGCGCGCTTCCTTAAAGAGCGCAAGAAAAAGTCGGTCATGGTCGTGTCGGCGGACATCTACCGTCCTGCTGCTATTAAACAGCTGGAAACCCTGGCCAACGACATCGGCGTGACGTTCTTCCCGTCCGACCTGAGCCAGAAACCGGTCGACATCGCCAGCGCAGCTATTAAAGAAGCAAAACTGAAATTCATCGACGTGGTCATCGTCGACACCGCCGGTCGTCTGCACATCGATGAAGAGATGATGGGCGAGATCAAGGCGCTGCACGCCGCGATCAACCCGGTTGAAACCCTGTTCGTGGTCGACGCCATGACCGGTCAGGACGCGGCCAACACGGCCAAGGCCTTCGGTGATGCGCTGCCGCTGACCGGCGTGATCCTGACCAAGGTCGACGGTGATGCCCGTGGCGGTGCCGCGCTGTCGGTTCGCGCGATTACTGGCAAGCCGATCAAGTTCATCGGTATGGGCGAGAAGAGCGAAGCGCTCGATCCGTTCCATCCTGAGCGTATCGCTTCGCGGATCCTCGGCATGGGCGACGTGCTCAGCCTGATCGAACAGGCTGAAGCGACCCTCGACAAGGACAAGGCCGACAAGCTTGCTAAAAAGCTGAAGAAGGGCAAGGGCTTCGACCTCGAAGACTTCCGCGATCAGTTGCAACAGATGAAGAACATGGGTGGCCTCGGCGGGCTCATGGACAAGCTGCCGAGCATCGGCGGCGTCAATCTCTCGCAAATGGGCAATGCCCAGAGCGCCGCAGAGAAGCAGTTCAAACAGATGGAAGCCATCATCAATTCCATGACCCCGGCCGAGCGCCGCGATCCTGAGCTGATCAGCGGTTCGCGCAAGCGCCGGATCGCCATGGGTTCCGGCACCCAGGTGCAGGACATCGGTCGCTTGATCAAGCAGCACAAGCAGATGCAGAAGATGATGAAGAAATTCTCCGCCAAGGGCGGAATGGCGAAAATGATGCGCGGCATGGGTGGAATGTTGCCCGGCGGCGGCATGCCAAAGATGTAAAAGAACTCGCCGGTCGTCGCACCGGCGCAGTCCCGCAAGGAAGCGGGATCCACAGCAAACCCGCACTCGGCGGGAGCTGACTGGCCGTTTTGAACGACGGCCCCATATGCAAATCTGCACGGCATGCCACAGGCGCCGGAAAAAGTCATTTGCAAAAGTCCGGATATTCCTTAGAATATGCGGCCTTTCGGGCACCCATGCCCGCTGTGCATTTAGATTTGCAGCACCGACTACAGGAACGATGTTCACATGCTAACAATCCGTCTTGCCCTTGGCGGCTCCAAAAAGCGCCCGTTTTACCACCTGACCGTAACCGACTCCCGCAACCCGCGTGACGGTTCCCACAAAGAACAGGTTGGCTTCTTCAACCCTGTTGCCCGTGGTCAGGAAATCCGTCTGTCCGTGAACCAAGAGCGCGTTGCCTACTGGCTGAGCGTTGGTGCACAGCCTTCTGAGCGTGTTGCTCAGTTGCTGAAGGAATCTGCCAAGGCTGCAGCCTGAGCAGTATGAGCGCGACGCCAGAAAAAGCTGATGATCTGATCGTTGTCGGCAAGATTTTTTCGGTTCACGGCGTTCGCGGCGAGGTGAAGGTCTTTTCCTTTACCGATCCGATTGAAAACCTGTTGGGCTATCGCAACTGGACGCTTCGGCGCGAAGGCGTGGTGAAACAGGTCGAGCTGGTCAGCGGCCGATCCACTCAAAAGGATCTGGTTGTGAAGCTCAAAGGCCTCGACGATCGCGATGAAGCCCGTCTTCTGAGCGGTTACGAGATTTGCATCCCGCGAAGCCTTTTGCCCGACCTGACCGCCGACGAGTACTACTGGTACCAGTTGGAAGGTCTGAGCGTCATCAACCAGGACGAACAATTGTTCGGCAAGGTTGATCACCTGTTGGAGACCGGCGCGAACGATGTATTGGTGGTCAAGCCCTGCGTTGGCAGCCTGGATGATCGCGAGCGGTTGTTGCCCTATACGGAGCAATGCGTGCTGGCAATCGACCTGGAAGCAGGCGTGATGAGGGTGGAATGGGACGCGGACTTCTAAGCAATGGCCAGCCTGCGCGTAGACGTCATTACGCTGTTCCCCGAGATGTTCTCGGCCATCAGTGAGTACGGCATTACCAGTCGTGCGGTCAAACAGGGGCTCTTGCAGCTGACCTGTTGGAATCCGCGGGATTACACGACGGATCGACATCACACTGTGGACGATCGCCCGTTTGGCGGTGGTCCGGGCATGGTGATGAAGATCAAGCCCCTGGAAGATGCACTGGTTCAGGCCAAGGCAGCAGCCGGGGAGGCGGCGAAGGTGATTTACCTGTCCCCCCAAGGCCGTCAACTGACTCAGTCGGCGGTACGCGAACTGGCGAAATCGGATGCATTGATCCTGATTGCCGGTCGCTATGAAGGCATTGACGAGCGCTTTATTGAGGCTCATGTCGATGAAGAGTGGTCGATTGGTGACTATGTGTTGTCTGGCGGCGAGCTGCCGGCCATGGTCATGATCGATGCGGTTACACGACTGCTGCCCGGAGCTTTAGGGCATGCGGATTCCGCTGAGGAAGATTCCTTTACGGATGGTCTGCTGGATTGCCCGCACTACACCCGACCTGAGGTGTATGCGGATCAGCGTGTTCCCGACGTGTTGCTGAGTGGCAATCACGCGCATATCCGGCGTTGGCGTTTACAGCAGTCCCTTGGCAGGACCTTTGAACGACGCGCCGATCTTCTGGAAAGCCGCTCGCTTTCTGGAGAAGAGAAGAAGCTGCTCGAGGAATACATCCGCGAGCGGGACGATAGTTAACAACGTATCGATGGTAGATCAGACGATTTACCTTAGGAGCACAGCATGACCAACAAAATCATCCTTGCACTCGAAGCAGAGCAGATGACCAAAGAAATCCCTACCTTTGCCCCAGGCGACACCATCGTCGTTCAGGTGAAAGTGAAGGAAGGCGATCGTTCCCGTCTGCAAGCGTTCGAAGGCGTTGTCATCGCCAAGCGTAACCGCGGCGTGAACAGTGCGTTCACCGTTCGTAAAATCTCCAACGGTGTTGGCGTAGAACGTACTTTCCAGACCTACTCCCCGCAAATCGACAGCATGGCTGTCAAGCGTCGCGGTGACGTACGTAAAGCCAAGCTGTACTACCTGCGCGACCTGTCGGGTAAAGCAGCTCGCATCAAGGAAAAACTGGCTTAAGTCCAGCTTCCGATGCAGAAAAAAGCAGCCTACGGGCTGCTTTTTTGTTGCCCGCAATTTATCCACCGCATTTCTGTTTCAGGCCTGACCCATGACCCCTCGCGAGCAAGAAATCGAACGCCGCACCGAACTCTCGGTGACCCGCGTGACCAAGGCGGTGTTCCCGCCGACCACCAACCACCACAACACCCTGTTCGGCGGCACTGCGCTGGCCTGGATGGACGAAGTGTCGTTCATCACCGCCACCCGGTTTTGCCGTTTGCCGCTGGTGACGGTGTCGACCGATCGCATCGACTTCAATCACGCGATCCCGGCAGGTTCCATCGTCGAGCTGGTTGGGCGGGTGATCAAGGTTGGCAACACCAGTCTCAAGGTCGAGGTGGAAGTGTTCGTCGAAAGCATGAGCTGTGACGGGCGTGAGAAAGCCATTCATGGGCAGTTCAGCTTTGTTGCCATCGATGATGACAAGCGTCCGGTGCCGGTGCTGCCGGGTTTCGCGGCCTGATCCAGCACCGAGCCGCGAATCTATTTATGCAGCGGCGTTGGCCTCAGGCTGAATCAGCGCCAGCAACGTCCACCCAGGCCCCGGCTTCAACACGGTTTCCGGCGTCACGACATGCACCCAGCCGCTGTCATCGCGCATGAACAGCAGCGTCGCGCGATTGCCATGCAGCGCGCGGTAATCGTCCCAGCCAAACCCGTCCGTCAGCGTCGTGCTGTAAAGATCGGCACCTTGCCCCAGTTGACTGGCGAGTCTGGCGTAAGTCAGCGCCTCGCTCCCCAGTTGATTGCCTCGATGTTCGAGGCTGGCGCGGTGCTTGTCGCTGCGACGGCTTTCCTGACCGCTGGCCAGCCCGAACAGCCGCTGATGGCCAAAGTCATGACGAAAGCGCATGGCCGCCAGTGTATTGAGTTCGCCCGACGGTGACAGCGCCAGCAAATGCCCCAGTCCGACCAGGTCCAGATGCGCATCGGCGTGCTGTGAGGCCGGATTGCCGAAGTAGGTCGGCAAGCCATCCATGCGCGCGGCGCGGATATTTTCCCAGCTTGAATCCGTCAGCAGCACCCGGCTGCCCAGCTGTTGCAGCGACTTGCCGAGCAAGCGCGCAGGCCCGTTCGCCCCGACAATCAGGAACCCGCTCGGCGCCGGTTCCGCAACCTTCAACAAGCGCGCCAGTGGCCGGGCCGTCGCACTTTGCAGCACGACAGTGCCTATGATCACCGCGAAAGTCAGCGGTACCAGCAACAGCGCACCTTCATGGCCCGCTTCATCCAGGCGAATCGCGAAGATCGCCGAGACCGCCGCCGCGACGATCCCGCGCGGGGCAATCCAGCACAACAGCGCACGTTCACGCCAACTCAGGCTCGAACCGGCGGTGCTCAGCACCACGTTCAACGGTCGGGCGATCAGCTGAATCACCAGCAACAGGATCAACACCAGCGGCCCGAGACCGATCAACGCGTTCAGATCCAGTCGTGCCGCCAGCAGGATGAACAGTCCGGAAATCAGCAGCACGCTGAGATTTTCCTTGAAGTGCAGGATGTGCCGCACATCCACCCCCTTCATGTTCGCCAGCCACATGCCCATCAACGTCACCGCCAACAGCCCGGATTCGTGCATGACCTGGTTGGCGGCGATGAATATCCCCAGCACCGCGGCGAGCGATGCCAGATTGTGCAAATACTCCGGTAGCCATTGGCGCCGGATGATCGTGCCGAGCAGCCAGCCACCGGCAACGCCGAACGCACTGCCGCAGACAATCACACCACCGAAGGTCAGCAGACTCTGTTCCAGGCCGTGGCCTTCGGCCCGGGCGATGATGAAGCTGTAGACCACCACCGCGAGCAGCGCGCCGATCGGGTCGATCACAATCCCTTCCCAGCGCAGGATGTTGGCGATCGAAGCCTTCGGCCGCACCACGCGCAGCATCGGCACGATCACGGTCGGCCCGGTCACCAGGGTCAGGCTGCCGAACAGGATCGCCAACAGCCAGTCGAAGCCCAGCAGCCAGTGGGTCGCGACCGCAATCACTACCCATGTCGAGAGCGCACCGATTGTGACCAGCCGATGCACGACGCTGCCGATCTCGCGCCATTCCGACAGGTGCAGGGTCAGGCTGCCTTCAAACAGAATCAGCGCCACCGCCAGCGACACCAATGGCATCAGCAACGGGCCGAACATTTCCTGCGGGTCGAGCCAGCCCAGCACGGGGCCCGCCAGAATGCCGGTCAGCAGCAGAAACAGAATCGCCGGCAGCTTCAGGCGCCAGGCGAGCCACTGGCAGCCCAGTGCGGCAGCGCCGATACCACCGAAAGCCAACAGAATTTGCTGCTCGTTCATTGAAGCTCCCTGTTCCTTGAAATAGCGGGCTATGAAAGACTAGCGGCCATTTCAACCGTTCACTCTTTATTTGCGCGCAGTGCCAAACCTGCGTGTCTTGAGCGCCCATGCCTGCCATCGACCACCCACTGATCGACCAGTTTCTCGACGCCCTCTGGCTGGAAAAAGGTCTCTCCGACAACACTCGCGACGCCTACCGCAGTGATCTCGCGCTGTTCAACGGCTGGTTGCAGGAGAAAGGTCTCGAACTGGTCAATGCCGGTCGCGAACTGATCCTCGATCACCTGGCCTGGCGTCTGGAACAGAACTACAAACCTCGTTCCACCGCGCGATTTCTCTCCGGTGTGCGTGGTTTTTATCGCTATCTGCTGCGGGAAAAACTGATTTCGGTTGATCCGACTTTGCGCGTGGATATGCCGCAACTCGGTCGGCCGCTGCCCAAATCCCTGTCGGAAGCCGACGTCGAAGCGCTGCTGAAGGCGCCGGACTTGAGCGAAGCCATCGGCCAGCGCGATCGCGCCATGCTCGAAGTCTTGTATGCCTGCGGCCTGCGTGTCACCGAGCTGATCAGCCTGACGCTGGAACAGGTCAACCTGCGTCAGGGTGTGTTGCGGGTGATGGGCAAGGGCAGCAAGGAACGGCTGGTGCCGATGGGCGAGGAAGCGATTGTCTGGGTCGAGCGCTACCTGCGTGACGGTCGCGGTGAGCTGCTCGGCGGGCGCCCGAGCGATGTGCTGTTCCCCAGTCAGCGCGGCGAGCAGATGACTCGGCAGACCTTCTGGCACCGCATCAAGCACCAGGCTAAGGTCGCCGGCATCAGTAAATCGCTGTCGCCGCACACCTTGCGTCACGCGTTTGCCACCCACTTGCTCAACCATGGCGCCGACCTGCGGGTGGTGCAGATGCTGTTGGGCCACAGCGACCTGTCGACCACGCAGATCTACACTCACGTCGCCCGGGCACGTTTGCAGGATCTGCATGCCAAACATCACCCGCGCGGCTGAGCGCCGTTTGTCTTGCGACAGGCGCATTCGGCCACGGGAGCCTTATGTGGTAGGCTTTGCCGGTTTGCACGATGGGCGGTTATGACCCGGTGTTCCGGCACGGGCGTTCTGATCGTTCCATTTGTCCGCCTTCAGGAGTTCTCATGCGTCTGACCCAGATTTTCGCCGCCGCAGCCATTGCGTTGGTCAGCACCTTTGCCGTCGCCGATGACGCGGCCGACAAAGCGATTCGCCAAAGCCTGGAAAACCTCCAGCTCGATGTGCCGGTCGATACCATCACCGCCAGTCCGCTGCCAGGCCTGTACGAAGTCAAGCTCAAGGGCAGTCGCGTGCTCTACGCCAGCGCCGACGGCCAGTACATCGTTCAGGGCTACATGTTCCAGCTCAAGGACGGCAAACCGGTCAACTTGACCGAGAAGACCGAGCGCCTGGGCATTTCCAAACTGATCAATGCGATCCCGGTAGCCGAGACCGTGGTTTACCCGGCCGTGGGTGAAACCAAGTCGCACATCACCGTTTTCACCGACACCACTTGCCCGTACTGCCACAAGCTGCACGCTGAAGTGCCCGAGCTGAACAAGCGCGGCATCGAAGTGCGTTACGTCGCGTTCCCGCGTCAGGGCCTGAATTCGCCGGGTGACGAACAGCTGCAAGCGGTGTGGTGCTCGAAAGACAAGAAAGCGGCCATGGACAAAATGGTCGATGGCAAGGAAATCAAGGCCGCCAAGTGCGATAACCCGGTTTCCAAACAGTTCGCCCTCGGTCAGTCGATCGGCGTGAACGGTACACCGGCCATCGTTTTGGCCGACGGACAAGTCATTCCGGGCTACCAGCCTGCGCCACAAGTCGCCAAACTGGCGCTGGGCGCGAAGTAATTCGCATCGTCACGCTCAGGCGTTGACGAGCGTGGTCCGGCGGCAGGATTGCCGGGCCATCAACAGAGAGCCGCGAACCTGCGGTTGTTTTCACGGCCGGCCTCGTGTCGGCCGTTTTATGGGGAGTTCACAGTGAAACCGGTCAAAGTAGGCATCTGTGGGTTAGGGACCGTCGGTGGCGGAACCTTCAACGTACTTCAGCGCAACGCCGAGGAAATTGCTCGTCGTGCCGGGCGTGGAATCGAAGTGGCACAAATTGCCACGCGCACGCCAAAGCCTCAGTTCCAGACGACCGGTATTGCGATTACCAACGATGTCTTCGAAGTGGCCACGAACCCTGAGATCGACATCGTCATAGAGCTGATGGGCGGCTACACCGTTGCCCGCGAGCTGGTACTCAAGGCCATCGAGAATGGCAAGCATGTGGTCACCGCGAACAAGGCTCTGATTGCCGTTCACGGTAATGAAATTTTCGCCAGGGCACGCGAGAAAGGCGTGATCGTGGCGTTCGAAGCGGCGGTCGCCGGCGGCATTCCGGTGATCAAGGCGATCCGTGAAGGCCTGTCCGCCAACCGTATCAACTGGGTCGCCGGGATCATCAACGGCACCGGCAACTTCATCCTCACCGAAATGCGCGAGAAGGGTCGCACCTTCGAAGACGTGCTGGCCGAGGCGCAAGCGCTGGGTTACGCCGAAGCCGATCCGACCTTCGACGTCGAAGGCATCGACGCGGCGCACAAGCTGACGATCCTGGCGTCGATCGCATTCGGTGTTCCGCTGCAGTTCGACAAGGCTTACACCGAAGGCATCACCAAGCTGACCACCGCCGACGTGAATTACGCCGAAGCGCTGGGCTACCGCATCAAGCATCTGGGCGTGGCACGCAGCACCGCCGCCGGTATCGAGCTGCGCGTACACCCGACGCTGATCCCGGCCGATCGCCTGATCGCCAACGTCAACGGTGTGATGAACGCGGTGATGGTCAACGGTGACGCTGCCGGTTCGACCCTGTTCTACGGCGCCGGCGCCGGCATGGAGCCGACCGCTTCGTCGGTGATCGCGGATCTGGTGGACGTGGTTCGCGCCATGACCTCCGATCCGGAAAACCGCGTGCCGCACCTGGCCTTCCAGCCGGACTCGCTGTCGGCCCATCCGATCCTGCCGATCGAAGCCTGCGAAAGCGCCTACTACCTGCGCATTCAGGCCAAGGACCATCCGGGCGTACTCGCTCAGGTGGCGAGCATCCTCTCGGAGCGCGGCATCAACATCGAGTCGATCATGCAGAAGGAAGTCGAGGAACACGACGGCCTGGTGCCGATGATCCTGCTGACACACCGCGTGCTGGAACAGCACATCAACGATGCGATCGCCGCCCTCGAAGCGCTGGCGGGCGTGGTCGGTCCGGTCGTGCGGATCCGTGTCGAGCACTTGAACTAAACAGAAACAGCTGCAAGCTTCGAGCTGCAAGCAGCAAGAGAAAAGCAGTCCGGCTTTTACTTGAAGCTTGTAACTCGTAGCTTGAAGCTCAAACCGAAGGTTTGCCCCTATGCGTTACATCAGTACCCGCGGCCAGGCACCGGCCCTGAATTTCGAAGACGTCCTGCTGGCCGGTCTCGCCACCGACGGCGGTCTGTACGTCCCGGAAAACCTGCCACGTTTCACCCAGGAAGAAATCGCTTCCTGGGCCGGCCTGCCGTATCACGAGCTGGCTTTCCGCGTCATGCGCCCGTTCGTCACCGGCAGCATTCCGGACGCCGATTTCAAAAAGATTCTTGAAGAAACCTACGGTGTGTTCGCCCACAACGCCGTTGCGCCGCTGCGTCAGTTGAACGGCAACGAATGGGTGCTGGAGCTGTTCCACGGCCCGACCCTGGCGTTCAAGGACTTCGCCCTGCAACTGCTCGGTCGCTTGCTCGACTACGTGCTGGAAAAGCGCGGCGAGCGCGTGGTGATCGTCGGCGCCACCTCCGGTGACACCGGTTCGGCCGCCATCGAAGGCTGCAAGCACTGCGAAAACGTCGACATCTTCATCCTGCACCCGCACAACCGTGTGTCCGAAGTGCAGCGTCGGCAGATGACCACCATTCTCGGTGAGAACATCCACAACATCGCCATCGAAGGCAACTTCGATGACTGCCAGGAAATGGTCAAGGCCAGCTTCGCCGACCAGAGCTTCCTCAAGGGCACCCGCCTGGTGGCAGTGAACTCGATCAACTGGGCACGGATCATGGCCCAGATCGTTTACTACTTCCACGCGGCCCTGCAATTGGGCGGCCCGGCGCGTTCGGTGTCGTTCTCGGTGCCGACCGGCAACTTCGGCGACATCTTCGCCGGCTATCTGGCGCGCAACATGGGCCTGCCGATCAACCAGTTGATCGTCGCCACCAACCGCAACGACATCCTGCACCGCTTCATGAGTGGCAACCAGTACGTCAAGGAAACCCTGCACGCCACGCTGTCGCCGTCGATGGACATCATGGTCTCGTCGAACTTCGAACGCCTGCTGTTCGACCTGCACGGCCGCAACGGTGCGGCAATTGCCGGGCTGATGGATTCGTTCAAGCAGGGCGGCGGTTTCAGCGTCGAACAGGAACGCTGGACCGAAGCACGCAAACTGTTCGACTCGCTGGCCGTGGACGATGCGCAAACCTGCGAAACCATCGCCGAAGTCTACGAGCAGACCGGTGAGGTGCTGGATCCGCACACCGCCATTGGCGTGAAAGCCGCGCGCGAATGCCGTCGCAGCCTGGACATCCCGATGGTGATTCTGGGCACGGCGCATCCGGTCAAGTTCCCGGACGCGGTGGAGAAAGCTGGTGTAGGAAAAGCTCTCGAACTACCTGCACATCTTTCTGATTTGTTTGAGAGAGAAGAGCGCTGCACAGTGCTGGCAAACGAGCTGAAAGCCGTGCAGGCCTTTGTCAGTCAGCATGGCAACCGCGGCAAGCCTCTTTAAGCCCGCAAAGCTGTCACATTTTGAAGCCCGTCTCCTGACGGGCTTTCTTGTTTTTGCATGCCACACTGCGCGCGTTTCGCCCACGAAGGACGGGCGAGTCGATGACGAAGGATGTGGCAATGCGGTTTTTTTCAGGATTGAAAGCAGCTCTGTGCTGGTTGTTTTTATTGGGGGGCTTCGAGTTGTCGCAGTCGAGCGAAGCTGCCCATCTGGCGAGGCATTCCGAAGGGGGGGAGAGTGTCCAGCCCATCGAGCTGGATGAAAATGAGCGTCAGTGGATTCGGGACAATCCCCGGGTGACGGTCGCCTCGGTGCAATACCCGTTGTATCTGTTTCAGGACGAACATGGTCAGTGGAGCGGCTTGAACAACGATGTGCTCACGCATATCAGCGCCATGACCGGATTGCAGTTCGTCCATCAGGAGTCGTTTTCCACCGATCACATGCTGGAACGGCTCCAGAGTGGCGTGGCCGACATCAGCACGACGTTGGCAATGAATGACGAGCGCAAGGCATTCCTGGACTTCAGTCACGCGTTCGGCGGTGCCGGCTGGGTATTCGTCGGTCGTTCGGGCGAGCCGCCGATAAAGTCGCTCGAAACGCTGGCCAAACGGGTGTTGGTCCTGCCGGCAAGGCACGCGCTGGAGGACAGCATTCGACGCGACTATCCGTCCATCGAGATCCGCTCGGTCAAGACCTATGCCGAGGCCCGGGCGCTGGTCGAGAGTGGTGAGGCCTACGCCACCATCGAAAACGAGATCGGCGCGCAGCTGTTTCCCTCCGGCCTGCTCAGGGTCTCGGGTCTCGTGGAAGGCAAGTGGGAGGCCGATCATCTGGCGGTGCGCAAGGGGCTGCCAGAGCTTGTGAGCATCCTCAACAAGGCACTGGGCGCTTTCTCGGCAGCCGAACTGCGCGCCATGCGCCTGAAATGGCTGGATGGCATTTCTCCCGCTCCGGTACCCTCGATCAGCTCGCTCCTGATCAAGTGGGGGTGCTGGGCGATGGGTGGGCTCGGCGTGTTCGGGCTGTTGCCGTTGCTGTGGAACCGTCGATTGACGGTCGAGGTAAAACAGCGGCGTGCGGCCGAAAAAGATCTAAGTGATCAACTGGCTTTTCAACATGCATTGATCGATGCGATGCCCGACCCCGTGTTCGTGCGCGATCTGCAGGGGCGGTTGATCATGTGCAACCGCAGCTATGAAGATGCGCTGTCGGTTCGGCTGGAGCAGGTACAGGGCCGGAAGCTGTTCGAGATCGATGCGCTTCCACAGGCCACGGCACTGATGTTGCACGACGAGTTCATGGCGCAGTTGGGCACTCGTAAAACACGTTTCAGCAAACGACAGCTGATGTTCAAGAGCGGCCCCCGTCAGATTTATCAGTGGACGGTGCCGTTTTACAGTGCCGATGGAAAACTGCGTGGCCTGCTCGGAGGCTGGACCGACATCACCGAGCGGCGGAAGGAGAGCGGGTGTCAATGTCTGCATTAAAGATGGGAAAAGTCCTATAAACCGCGATTCCTTTTCTGATGGGAGGCTTAGGACGACTGCCCTAGAGTGACAGGCCACTGCGGCGTGAATCCGCGATTGTCGCTCCAGAGGTCGTCCCATGCGCTCGCTCAAGATCCTGATTCTAGAACCCAATCCGTTCCAGCTGATGGCGTTGCACCAGATGCTCAACGCCATCGGTATCTACGATGTTCTGACCGCGCCGTCGCTGGGCTCGGCAAAGCGCTCACTGGAGCGTCGCGGAGCCGTGGACATCACCCTGTGCAATCCACAATTGCAGAACGGTGACGGGCTTGCGCTGATTCGGCATCTGGCCGACCGACAGAAAGCGCGGGCGATGATTCTGCTGGGGGCCGTGGCACCCAGCCTGCTGGACGATCTGGAAACCTTGCTGGGCGAGCACCGGATCACCTTGCTGGGGCGTTTGCACACGCCAGTCTCGGCGGTGTTGATGAGGGCGCTGCTGGATGCCTACATGACCCTCCCCAGGCATTCCGTCGACGCCTGAGCCCCCGGTTATTTTTCTGTCATCTTCCCCATGCATGCTCCGATAGGCCGGTGACGCACCGGGAGAAGCCGGCGACAAGCAGAACTTTCCTCTCGGGCCGGTGGTCATTTACTGTGAACACGCCCCAGGCACTGTGTTTTCGGACTATTGAGTGGAGATCGAGATGGAAAGTATCAGTCTATTGCTCGGTGAGGCTCTAAGCCCGTATCAAGTGACGTTGACCCCTCGGGGTCGCCATGGCGAATGCCTGGTGACCTTGAAGAACGGCAGCGGCGCGATCGTGGTGGAGCGCGAATTCAATCAGGCGCAATTGAGCGACAAGCGCCAACTGACGGATGTGGTCGATGGCCTGCACCGTGACATCCTGATTGCCGAAGGCCGGCTGGAACCCTGTGTGATCGCCGCGTTGCGAAACGCAGCCCTCGACAAGCACCCGGCCCTCTGAAACTGATTTTTCATTTGTGGGAACCTTCCTGCATCCAGGTCGGTCAGACCCGGTAACAGCAGGAGCAAGCATTGTGCTCCGGTGCTTGTCGCTTGCTGCTACGGGTCTTTGATACAGGCCACGTTTAACCCCGAGTCGTCTCCCCACTTCTCGGGGTTTCTTTTTGCCCGGATTTTACTGCGCGGCTTGTCGCTGGAAGAAAATCCGTGCCTGTTCCAGATAATCCTGACGCCTTTCGGGGTCGAGCCAGTCGGCGTAGAGCTGGTTGAGGTGATCGTGGGGCAGGGTGCGCAACAGCTGATTGATCTCGGTGATCGCCTGGCGACCCGCCGTGGTGTCGGTGCAGCCGACATGGCCCGACAGGTACTTGCCCGTGCCGCGAATCGGGAAGAACAGCAGTTCGTCCTCGGTGATCTCGGCCTGGCGCGCCTGATAACGGATTTCCGGCCAGTAACCCAGCACCACCTGCAAACGTCCCAGGCGCTGCATCGACAGCAGGCTGCTGAGCGCATCGTTGCCGTAATGGGGCGTCAGCGCGCCGCGCGGTGCCTGATGCAGCAATGTATCGATGTACTCGCCATAACTGCGCTCGGCTACCACGCCGACTTTTCGCTCGCCGTTGGCCAGAAATGCCGACAGATCGACTTCATCGTCGACCAGAAACGGCTCCAGCACTTCGCGATCTCTCTGACGCACCACCAGGCCATTGCTGACAGCGCGAAACGCGGGGATGGAGAAGGCGATCCATTGCGCCCTCTCCTTGTTCCAGATCAGCGACGGATCGCAGGCGAAGGGATGTTCATGAAGCATTTGAATGCCACGGGCGCGATTGACCCGCATCAAGGTGTGTTCGTATTGCGGCATGCCGGCAATCAGCATCGGCATCAATTGATCGATAACGCCCTGGCCCTTTTTCGGGCCTTCGAAAATCGTCAGCGGCGGCAGGTCGCGCAACAGCCAGATCAGCGTCGGTTTGGCCTGCGCCCACGTCGGCAGCACCAGCAGGAACAGCAGGCCGAACAACCGCCAGGTCCACCAATGGTGGGCGCGGCTCGAGGCCGAGGGCATCAGGGGCTTCAGCTCAGATGGCTCCGTCTTCGCGCAGCCGGGCGATCTGCTTCTCGTCGTAGCCAAGATCGTGGAGTACCTGCGCATTGTGCTCACCGAGCTGCGGTCCGACCCATTCGGACGTGCCGGGTGTCTCAGAGAGTTTTGGCACGATGCCCGGCATCTTGAAAGGTTTGCCGTCCGGCAGTTTGGCGTGGAGGAACATTTCCCGGGCCAGGTACTGCGGATCGTTGAACATGTCTTCGGCGCTGAAGATCCGGCTGGCCGGCACTTCGGCCTGATTCAGCAGATCCAGCACGGTTTGCAGCGGCAGCGACTTGACCCAGCGGTCGATCACCCCGTACAACTCATCGCGGCGAGTATCGCGCCCGTCATTGCTGGCCAGCGCCGGGTCATTGGCCAGATCTTCACGGCCGATGATCAGCATGAAGCGCTTGAAGATCGCATCGCCGTTGGCGCCGATCTGCACGTGTTTGCCGTCGGCACTGGTGTGAATCGACGACGGGGTGATGCCCGGCATGATGTTACCGGTGCGCTCACGAATGAAGCCGAAGACATCGAACTCCGGCACCATGCTTTCCATCATGGCGAAGATCGCTTCGTACAGCGCCACATCGACCACCTGGCCGAGGCCGCCGTTGACCTCGCGATGACGCAAGGCCATCAACGCGCCGATCACGCCCCACAAAGCCGCAATCGAATCGCCGATGGAAATCCCGGTGCGTACCGGCGGGCGGTCTTCGAAACCGGTGATGTAGCGCAGGCCGCCCATGGATTCGCCGACCGCACCGAAACCTGGCTGATCTTTCATTGGCCCGGTCTGGCCGAAACCGGACAGGCGCACCATCACCAGTTTCGGGTTCAGCGCGTGCAGGGTTTCCCAGCCCAGGCCGAGTTTTTCCAGCACGCCGGGGCGGAAGTTCTCGATCAGGATGTCGGCTTCACCCAGCAGTTTTTTCAGGATCGCCAGGCCATCGGGGTGTTTCAGGTTCAGCGTCAGGGACTTTTTGTTGCGCGCCTGGACGAACCACCACAACGAGGTGCCTTCGTACAGCTTGCGCCATTTGCGCAATGGATCACCGCCGTCCGGCGATTCGATCTTGATCACTTCGGCGCCGAACTCGCCGCAGATGCGCGAAGCAAACGGCCCGGCAATCAAAGTACCCAATTCAATGACTTTCAGACCGCTGAGCGGTTTGTTGGCGAACGGCATGCGAGATCCTGTAGGACAAGGCTGAGCAGATACAGCGTTTTAACATAGCCGGCTGTCAGTCGCGCAAGGTTGATCGCCATCAATTCGTGGATTGCCTACAGCATCGGTTAGACTTGCCGACTTTCCTCGTATCAAGAAGCCCGTTCATGGCCCAGCCGTCCACTACCTACAAATTCGAACTGAACCTCACCGACCTTGACCGCAGCGTCTACGAGAACGTGAAGCAGACCATCGCCCGCCATCCTTCGGAAACCGAAGAACGCATGACCGTGCGGCTGTTGGCCTACGCGCTCTGGTACAACGAGCAACTGTCGTTCGGGCGTGGTCTGTCGGACGTGGATGAACCTGCGCTGTGGGAAAAGAGCCTGGACGACCGCGTCCTGCACTGGATCGAAGTCGGCCAGCCGGATGCCGATCGCCTGACCTGGTGCTCGCGCCGCACCGAACGCACCAGCCTGCTGGCCTACGGCAGCCTGCGCGTCTGGGAAGGCAAGGTGATTCCGGCGATCAAGAACCTGAAGAACGTCAACATTGCCGCTGTTCCGCAGGAAGTGCTGGAAACCCTGGCCAAGGACATGCCCCGCGTCATCAAGTGGGACGTGATGATCAGCGAAGGCACGATCTTCGTCACCGACGACCGTGGCCAGCACGAAGTCCAGCTCAGCTGGCTGCAAGGCGAGCGCGGTTAAGTCCGCGCTACTCCCGAAAAATCCCACGTATCCAAGAGAAGCTCCTGTCACCCCATGCGTATCGATCCTCGCCCGTTGCCCGCCACTCTGCCGTTTCTCGGTGAACTGCCACCGCTACTGACCCGCCTGTACGCGGCGCGGGGCGTGCAGTCCGAGGCGGAGCTGGACAAGAGCCTGGCGCGGCTGATTCCGTTCCAGCAGCTCAAAGGGATCGATGCGGCGGTCGATCTGCTGGTGACGGCGCTGGAGCAGCGTCAGCGGATCCTGATCGTCGGCGACTTTGACGCCGACGGCGCGACGGCCAGCACCGTGGGCGTGCTTGGTTTGCGCCTGCTGGGCGCGGCGCACGTCGATTATCTGGTGCCCAACCGCTTCGAATACGGCTACGGCCTGACCCCGGAAATCGTCGAAGTCGCAATGACCCGCGAGCCGCAGCTGCTGATCACCGTCGACAACGGTATTTCCAGCGTTGAAGGTGTCGCGGCCGCGAAGCGCCATGGCCTGAAGGTCTTGATTACTGACCACCACTTGCCCGGCGATGAACTGCCGCAAGCTGATGCACTGGTCAATCCGAACCAGCCCGGCTGCGAGTTTCCGAGCAAGGCGCTGGCCGGGGTCGGGGTGATTTTCTATGTGTTGATGGCCTTGCGCGCACGCCTGCGCAGCCTCGGCTGGTACGAGAGCAAACCGCAACCGAACATCGGCGAACTGCTGGATCTGGTGGCGCTGGGCAGCGTTGCCGACGTGGTGCCGCTGGATGCCAACAACCGGATTCTGGTGCACCAGGGCCTGGAACGAATTCGCGCCGGACGTGCGCGGCCGGGGATCAAGGCGATCCTGGAAGTGGCCAAGCGTGAAGCTTCGCGCATTACGTCTACCGACCTCGGTTTTATCGTCGGCCCGCGTCTGAACGCGGCGGGGCGTCTGGATGACATGAGCCTGGGCATCGAATGCCTGCTGACCCACGACCCTGCGCTGGCGCGGGAAATGGCCGCACAACTGGACGGCATGAATCAGGACCGCAAATCCATCGAGCAAGGCATGCAGCGCGAAGCGCTGGCCCAGCTCAAGGACTTGCCGGTCGAGTCGATGCCGTTCGGTTTGTGCCTGTTCGATCCGGAATGGCATCAGGGTGTCATCGGTATTCTGGCGTCGCGGATGAAGGAGCGTTATTTCCGCCCGACCATCGCCTTCGCCGATGCCGGTGACGGTCTGCTCAAGGGCTCTGGGCGTTCGGTTCAGGGCTTTCATATTCGTGATGCGCTGAGTGTGGTGGCAGCGCAGCATCCGGACCTGATCAGCAAGTATGGCGGCCACGCGATGGCGGCTGGCCTGACTTTGCCGCAGGAGAATTTTCCGTTGTTCGCCGAGGCATTTGACGCCGAGGTGCGCAGGCAGCTTCGCGAAGAAGACCTGACCGGGCGCCTGCTGTCGGACGGCACGCTGGCGGTCGAGGAGTTTCATCTGGAACTGGCTCGGGCCCTGCGTCACGCCGGGCCGTGGGGCCAGCATTTCCCGGAGCCGCTGTTTCATGGTGTGTTCCAGTTGGTCGAGCAGCGGGTGGTCGGCGAACGACACCTGAAAGTAGTGCTGAAAACCGAATGCGGCTCGGTGAAGCTGGATGGCATCGCCTTCGGCATCGATCGTGATATCTGGCCGAACCCGACAATCAAATGGGTCGAACTGGCGTACAAGCTCGATCTGAACGAGTTTCGCGGCAATGAGACCGTGCAACTGATGATTGCCCACATCGAACCGCGTTGACGCCTTCGCGAGCAAGCTCGCGCAGGCGGACTTACATACACAGAATTACTCTGAACCCTCCCTCATCCCCGGATGTCGACTAGGCTCTAAGCACTGCTTGATTGGCCTTGTGACGTCTTGTCGAAATTTTTTGCCCGCGGGGGCGGGTGCTGCACCTTTTTCCTGTCACTCGTCGACTTTTCAAACAGAACCCTGGAGCCTGCCCACTGATTTGAGAGGTGCCCCATGAGTCTGCTGCTTGAACCCTTTACCCTTCGCCAACTGACCCTGCCCAACCGCATCGCCGTGTCGCCCATGTGCCAGTACTCCAGCGTCGATGGCCTGGCCAACGACTGGCATCTGGTGCACCTCGGCAGCCGTGCCGTGGGCGGCGCTGGCCTGGTATTCACCGAAGCCACGGCAATCACGGCCGACGGGCGGATCACCGCCGAAGACCTGGGCCTGTGGAACGACGAACAGATCGCACCACTGCAACGCATCACCCGTTTCATCACCGCCCAAGGCGCAGTGGCCGGCATTCAACTGGCCCACGCCGGGCGCAAGGCCAGCACCCACCGGCCGTGGATCGGCAAGCACGGAAGCGTCAAACCGGAGGACGGTGGCTGGACGCCGGTCGGGCCTTCGCCGATTGCCTTTGACCCGCAACACACCCAGCCGAAACAACTGGATGAAGGGCAGATCGCCCAGGTCATTCAGGACTTCGTGGCCGCAGCCAAACGTGCTTTGACCGCCGGTTTCAGTGTGGTCGAGGTGCATGCGGCGCACGGTTATCTGTTGCACCAGTTTCTGTCACCGCTGAGCAACCAACGCCGTGATCAATACGGCGGTTCGTTCGAAAACCGCATTCGTCTGGTGCTGCAAGTGACCGAGGCGGTGCGCGCGGTGTGGCCGGAAGAATTGCCGGTGTTTGTGCGCCTTTCGGCTACCGACTGGGTCGAGGACGGCTGGAATCCGGATGAAACAGTGGAGCTGGCGCGACGCCTGAAAGCCTTGGGGGCTGATTTGATCGATGTGTCATCGGGCGGCACGGCAGCCAACGCGGAAATCCCCGTGGGTCCGGGATATCAGACGCGCTTCGCCGAGCGGGTGCGCAAGGAGTCAGGCATCGCCACCGGCACCGTGGGAATGATTACCGAGCCGGCCCAGGCCGAGCACATCCTGCGGACCTGTCAGGCCGACATCATCTTCCTCGCCCGTGAGCTGTTGCGTGATCCGTACTGGCCGCTGCATGCCGACGATGACCTGGGCGGGCGCAAAGCGGTGTGGCCGGCGCAGTATCAACGTGCGACCCATCGGGATCAGCCGATTCATGAGTCTGACCTGCGGGATTGATTCCGACCGGTCGCAAAGCCTATAAAGCCCGCCATTGAACCGGCGGGTTTTTTCTTGCCTGCCGTCCGGAATTGCAAAGGAATGGAACGCAATGTTGATCGAACGTGAGCTGACTGAATCGGACTTGCCATTGTTGGCACTGATCGACCGCAGTGAGTTGGTTGAGGAGTGCTATCGCGTAGAGAACGGTGAGCTGATTCTGTATCCGGCGCGTTTCGACATGCGCGGCTGGCCCGAAGGGGAGGCGGAGGAGAATGCGCGGGTATTGGAAAAATGCTGGCGCAGCGGCGGTTGGCTACACGGGATTTTCGATGGGGAGACACTGGTGGCAGCGGTGGTTGTGGATAACCGGGTTATTCACAATCAGGGCCTGAAGATGCGGCAGTTGAAGTTTCTGCACATCAGCCGTGCCTGGCGCGGGCAGGGATTGGGCGGGCGATTGTTTGCACTGGCTTGCGAGCATGGCCGAGAGGTCGGCGCCGAGGCGTTGTACGTCTCGGCGACCGAGTCGCGCAATACCGTGGAGTTTTATCAGCGCCAGGGCTGCCGGTTACTGGCGCAACCGGATCCCGAGCTGTTTGATCTGGAACCCCACGATATCCACATGTACTGCCCGTTGGCCTGACGGCTCAACGCATCAAGGGTACTTGCGCTTGTCCGGCGCCGGCGGGAAGTACTGGTACAACCAGGTCTCGCTCAGTGTGCGATCGTTGGTACGGATAAACAGCCGCAGCTCAACCGGCTCCACGCTGTCATTGGTCGGGTACCAGTCGAACAGAATCCTGTAACCCTTGATGTCATCCAGCACCAGCACGCTGAAGTCCTGCACCTTGCCGTTGGAGCAAGTCACCACCGGTTCGATCCCGGTGCCCTGCGGCAGGCGATCCAGGCCGCCACCGGTGAAGTCCACAGCAAAGCGACGGGCCCAGACCGGCGGGTAATGCTCGCCCGGAGCCCAGCCTTCGACGAAGCCTCCCATACCCGAACGGGTCGCATGCACCCGCGCCAGCGGCGTGCCGACCGGCGGCAGGGCGCTCCAGTAGAGCTTGTAGCCGTAGTTCAGCGAATCCCCGGCGGCTACCGGTTTCTTCGGCGTCCAGAACGCAACGATGTTGTCCAGGGTTTCGCCGGTTGTAGGAATTTCCAGCAGATCGATAGAGCCTTCGCCCCACGCCGTTGTAGGTTCTACCCACAGACTCGGACGCTTGCTGTACCAGTCGACGGTGTCCTGATAGTTGGCGAATTCGTGGTCGGTCTGCACCAGACCGAACCCTTTCGGATCGGTGTCGGCGAAGGCGTTGAATTGCAGGGTCGCCGGGTTGTTCAGCGGGCGGCAGATCCACTCGCCGTTGCCGCGCCACATGGCCAGACGATCCGAGTCATGGATTTGCGGGTGAATGGTGTCGCACATCCGGCGCTCGTGGGTGCCGCAGCTGAACATGCTGGTCATCGGGGCGATGCCCAGTTGCTCGATAGCGGTACGGGCATTGATGTGGGCGTCGACTTCCATCACCACGCGCTCGGCCTGGCAGTCGATGTCGAAGCGATAGGCGCCGGTCGCGCTCGGCGAGTCGAGCAGGGCGTAGACCACAAAGCGGGTCGCGTTCTGATCCGGAGTTTCGAACCAGAATTTGGTGAAGTCAGGGAATTCTTCGCGTTTCTTGGCGTAGGTGTCCACGGCCAGGCCACGGGCGGAGAGGCCATATTGGCCAGTGGCATCCACCGCGCGGAAGTAGCTGGCGCCGAGGAACGACACCACGTCATGCCGATCCAGTTCCGGTGCCTTGAACAGCTTGAAACCGGCAAACCCCAGATCGCCCTTGAGCTGCTGGGTGTCGACCGAAGTGTTTTCATAGTTGAACAGCTGAGGGCGGAAATGCACCTCGCGGGCCGTGCGGGTCTTTGGATCGACGCTGTACATGCGCACCGGCTGACGGAAACCCATGCCGACGTGGAAGAACTGTACGTCGAGCTGACCCTTGTTCTCCTTCCACAGCGAATGCTCGCCGTCGTAGCGGATCGCGTTGAAGTTCTGCGGGGTCATGGTCGCCAGGGTCGGCGGCAGCACCTGTTTGGTGTCCTGATAGGCGTTGCCGGCCAGTTGTTTGGCCTGACGCTTCAGCGTTTCGAAGTCGAAAGCCTGGGCTTCACCGTCGGCGGCACCGCCAGAGGCGGCCCAGGCGCGTGCGGCGAGCAGGCCGGAGGCGGAAAGGCCGGTGTAAGCCGCAATGGCCATGGACGCTTTGAGCAAATTCCTGCGGTGCATAAATACAACCTGTCGTGGACAATCCCGCGCCGTTCCTGGCACGTACTGGATCAGAAATTACGGTTCGGACAAGCCTTCGGCCAAACGCTACGGACTAGTAACAGATGCCCGCTAGCTTAATCGGTTCGCCGATTTTGCAAAATTCATTGATATCACGGCGACAGCGTCTCAATGAAACAAGACGTTACGGTTACTTATCCCACAGTCTTTTCTGATTTATAGGGCATATCTGCTTTTTTCGACTAATTACTCTAAAAACCACTTTTCAGCGCCGATTTAATTTCTATTCTATGGGCATCGCCGGTCACGACTCATCCGACCGGCAGGGCTCAAATCGCTGCTTAAAGGAGCAGGGCGATGCGGTTTTCGAAAATTTCTGACGTACTGGAAAAGGACATCGTCCATGGCAAAAGGACAAGGCATCACCGAAATGTTAGGCATCTTTCCCTGCCTCACCAACGTCCGGCGAAGACGCCGGCTTAGTCCTGACGAACTGAAACTGGTGGAGCGTTACCGGGAGTTGTCGGAGAGCGACCGGATTGCGATGCGGTATCTGGTGGATGCGATGAGGAGTGTTTCGCGGTTTTGAAACAGGAGGTTCACCGTGAAAGCCATTTGGCTTTCACGGTGGCCAGATCAATCAACTTACCCGCGTCAGCGTCGGCGATGCCGACATGGATTGCGTGCAGATGCTCGGCAACCGCACATTGTTTGACGAGTTTTTGCAGGTAGTCTTCAGCAAAATTCTCGTCACTCGGGATGATTTCGAGAATGGGCTGAAGTGCGGGGATGGCGTTGCGCATCAGTTAGGGACTCGCTCAGAAATGTGTCGAGGTTGATGGTGAACATTGAAGGGGCTGACTCTTGAGTCCGCCCCTTTTTTCATTGGGCCAAGTGAGGCCGTCAGCTACATGTCCCCGATACCTGATAGGGCTGCTGACTGAGCACCAACTCCGGCATATCACGCCATTTCACCCAAGCCTGTTGTTGCCAGTGCAACAGCGGCACGGTGACGCCTGCCCAATGCACCGAGCTCAGGCTAGGGCAGTTTTCCGCTGTTGCTGAGCTGGTTTCCCGCAGGATGGGAATCACCTCATTGCTCAGCCATTGTCGAAGGTTGCGGTTTTCCGGGATGAAATGGTGGACGAGCAGCGCGTACATGCCGGATTCGCTGACCATCGGTGTCTCGACAACTTTGCCGTACTTGCGCAGCCGAACGGTGTGGCGTTGGTCGGGGTCGAGTTTGAGCGTGACGCGTGGGTTCAAGGGATGGCCCATCATGCGGCCCAGATCTTGAGCGCAGAACCAGGCTTGATGATCAAGCAGGAGGGCGTGGAGGAAGCGGTTGTGGCGGGTGAAAACCGTAGGGATAAAGTGCGTCTGGGTCTCTGGTGAATTTGGCGCGTGCATAGTCAATTTCTACTCCATGTTGAAATGAGAGCCGCCACTAATCCTTCGACAGATTTGGGTGGCGAACCGTGCGGCGTTCGAAGTCGGAACATTCTCGATCAACATGGAAGCCGAGAGGCCCGCGCCACACGGTCCGCCATAACGCGAATCCGAAAGGCAAAAAAGCCTCGGTTTCTATGGAGGACGCAGTTGCGCCATGTTGATGATGTACCGGCTTCGACCCCGGGCCGCTGATTGGGCAGCGACGGGGTAAAGCCTATCGGTCAGGCGCTAGCGGCGCCAAGTCTACGCTGTGGACGCGTAGCGTAGGAAATGTGGCTTCTTCTTGAAGCCTGCATCTGTAGGAATTTCCTGTTTTTGTAAGGCGGTCAGCCAGACTGCACCTGAAGCGTGATTTTTCCTTTATTTATTTGAATCTAAGGCATCCCCCAGGTGCTCGGCCCTTGGTCTCAGGGCTTAAAGGATTTTTGTGAATAATGGAGAATTCAATGAAGGTGTCCCTCAAACAGATCAACGGCCCGTGGGATCAGGGATGGGTGTTGGACAAGCACATGGTAAGTAGTACCTTTCTCGGCAACGATGATCGCGTAAACCCTTGTTTCGATAATCAGCGCACAGAGATTGGTCAGGCGACCTACCAGCTCAAATACCAGAAGGATTGGACTCAGGTCGGCCCACTGGCCCAAGCGGTAGCGACAAATGTGTTCCCTATGTTGGATCAAGTAGGATTTGTGCTGCCCATGCCTGCTTCAAATATCCGTCAGCGACAACCGGTAACTGAGGTCGCTCTGGAGTTGGGACGAATTGTCGGGCGGCCGGTTTTTTCGGATTTGCTTCGAAAGGCGACTACGGGAAAGTCGCTGAAGGATCTGCACTCCAAAGCAGAAAAGGTTGCTGCGATTGGAAACAGTTTCAGCGTCAATGACGAAATTACGACAGAGGGATGCTGGAATGTTTTGGTCGTAGATGATTTGTTTGACAGCGGAGCGTCGATGGACGCGGCTTGTGCTGTCTTGCGTGAATATCCGAAGGTGGGGAAGATCTACGTAGCGGCGCTAACCTGGAAGTGAATTCAATGACGACTGTATTTATTGCTGGCTCTATCAATATCAAGAACCTTGATCCGAAGGTTAAGGAGCGTATCAGTAATATCGTTGCGTCTGAATTCGATGTGGTCGTTGGTGATGCAGGTGGTGCCGATACCTCCATTCAGGAATATCTGCTGAGTCTTGAGCGATCCAAAACTACAGTGTTCTGTAGTGGTCCAGCACCGCGGAACAACCTCGGACAGTGGCCCGCCAGAACAGTGGACTCCAAACACTCCAAAGGATCGAGGGCCTTCTTCACTGAAAAAGACGTGGTGATGGCCGAAGCCGCTGACTACGGCTTGATGATATGGGATGCGAAGAGCACCGGTACGCTCAGCAACGTCATAGAACTGTTGTCGAGAAAGAAGAAGTCCCTTGTCTTCGTCAACAAGGAGAAGGAATTCAAAGTGGTGGGAGACGTCAATCAGCTCGAAGAGTTGATTGCATTCATGTCTGACCACGCCAAGCAAAAAGCCAACGAAAAAATCAAACTGTTCGATCGTATTTCCTCGCTGAAATACGATCAGTCCGAGCTTTTCTTTTGATGTTTTGCGTCGGCTTTCTTGAACCCCGGCACTCTATCGGTGCCGGGGCCAAAATTTTTTAGCGACTCACCTTCCAGGCATCCCCAGCCGGCGCCTTCCCATGGTCATACGGCTTGCCAATCCACATGTAAACCAGCCCCAGCCCAATCACGATCGCCGTACTCAGCACCATCGCGTAGTTGATGTACCACGCTGCATCCGGTGTGCGGGGCCAGGCCATGTTGATGATTGCGCCCACGCCATACACCAGCGCGCCGATGTTCACCGGCCAGCCCCAGGCGCCGAGGGTGAATTTGCCGCTGGGTTTCCAGCCTTTGCTGCGGGCGTACAGGGCGGCAAGGACGATCATCTGGAATGCGAGGTAGATGCCGATGGCGGCGAAGCTGACGATGGTGGCCACGGCGTCTTGCAGGAAGAAGCCGAGGGCGATGATCAGGCCGGGCAGGACGCCGGACACGAACAGTGCGGCAACCGGAACCTGGGTCGTAGGAGAAATCTTTTTGAGCAGTCGGCTGCCGATGACCATTTCATCGCGGGCGTAGGAATACAGCAGACGACTCGCCGCCGCTTGCAGGCTGATGACGCAGGAGATGAAGGAAATCATCACCACGCCCATCACCACTTTCGAGCCGATCGGGCCGAAGGCGTTGTTGAGGATGGTGGTGACCGGGTCCTTGTCGGTGCCGTTGATCACCGCTTGCATGTCCGGCACGGCGAGGATCAGCGCCAGGCAAGCGAACATTGCCGCGATGCCGCCGATATAGATGGTCATGCGCATGGCCACCGGGATTTTCTTGCTCGGGTTCGGGGTTTCTTCGGCTACATCACCGCAGGCCTCGAAGCCGTAGTAGAGGAACATCCCCGCCAGCGACGCGGTGAGGAAGGCCGGCAGATAGGAGCCCTCGACGCTGATATCGAAAGTGTTGAACAGCACGCTGATCGGCTGGTGACGCTCGAAAATCAGCAGGTACACGCCGACGATCACCGCGCCGACCAGTTCGCAGAGGAAGCCGAACATGGCGATCCGCGCCAGCACTTTGGTGCCGCTGAGGTTGACCAGGGTGGCGAACAGCGTCAGCACCAGGGCGATGACGATGTTGGTGTTGTTACTCGGCTCAAAACCCAGCATGGCCGCGAGGTACGGGCCGGCACCGACCGCCACGGCGGCGATGGTCACGCACAGGGCGATGGAGTAGATCCAGCCGACCATCCATGCCCATTTCTTACCCACCAAGCGACGCGCCCAAGGATAGACACCGCCGGAAATCGGGAACTGCGACACCACTTCGCCGAAGATCAGGCACACCAGCAATTGACCGCAACCGACCAGCAAATAGGCCCAGAACATCGGCGGCCCGCCAGCGGCCAGGCACAGGCCGAACAGGGTATAAACCCCTACGACCGGCGACAGATAAGTGAAGCCCAACGCGAAGTTTTCCCACAGGCTCATGCTGCGGTTGAAGTTGGAGGTGTAGCCCAGTTGACGCAGTTGTTCGGCATCGCTGTCGGCAACGGCGGCTGAGAGATCGGGTGATGCACTCATGTGTGTTTGCTCCGTGAAATCGGCAGATTTCGGATGGCCGAAGCCGTGGCGGTGCCTTGAAGGCGCCGCCCGGATCGGTAGTTATTGTTTTGAATGCCTGGTGGTGCGTAATGCCGGTTTCCTTCCTGGAACCGAGGTGACGCCATCGCCAGCAGGCTGGCTCTCACAAGGACTGTATTGAACCTGTGGAAGCCAGCCTGCTGGCGATGCCTTTAGTGCTTGAACATCACATGCCGAACCGTGGTGTAGTCCTCCAGCCCGTACATGGACATGTCCTTGCCGTAGCCGGACAGTTTCTGACCGCCGTGGGGCATTTCGCTGACAAGCATGAAGTGCGTGTTCACCCAGGTGCAGCCGTAGTGCAAACGCGCGGACAGGCGATGGGCGCGTCCTACATCGGCCGTCCATACCGAGGACGCCAGGCCGTAGTCCGAATCGTTGGCCCACTCCAGCGCCTGGGCCTCATCGGTGAATTTGGTCACCGAGACCACCGGCCCGAACACTTCGCGACGGACGATTTCGTCGTCCTGCTGGGCGTCGGCCAGCACGGTCGGCTCAAAGAAGAAACCATTGCCTTCGACAGCCTTGCCGCCAGTGATCAAGCGAATGTGCGGTTGCGCCACGGCGCGTTCGACAAACCCGGCCACGCGGTCGCGATGCTGGGCGGTGATCAACGGCCCGAGCTCGGTCGACGGATCATCCTGCAAGCCGTACTTGATGCTGCTGACCGCTGCACCGAGCTTCTCGACGAATTTGTCGTAGATGCCTTGCTGGGCGTAGATCCGGCACGCCGCGGTGCAGTCCTGGCCGGCGTTGTAGAAGCCGAAGGTGCGAATACCTTCGACCGCCGCATCAATGTCGGCGTCGTCGAAGATGATCACCGGGGCCTTGCCGCCCAATTCCATGTGCATGCGTTTGACGCTGTCGGCGGTGCTGGAAATGATGTTCGAACCAGTGGCGATGGAGCCGGTCAGCGACACCATGCGCACTTTCGGATGGGTCACCAGCGGGCTGCCTACGCTCGGCCCACGCCCGAACACCAGATTGAGTACACCGGCCGGGAAAATATCCGACGCTAGTTCGGCCAGACGCAACGCAGTCAGCGGGGTTTGTTCCGACGGCTTGAGCACCACGGTATTACCGGCGGCGAGGGCCGGGGCGATTTTCCAGGCAACCATCATCAGCGGGTAGTTCCACGGCGCGATGGAGGCGATTACGCCCACCGGGTCGCGGCGGATCATCGAGGTGTGGCCGGGCAGGTATTCGCCGCCGGCCGAACCGCTCATGCAACGGCTGGCGCCGGCGAAGAAACGGAACACGTCGGCAATCGCCGGGATCTCGTCATTCAGCGCGGCGCTGTAGGGTTTGCCGCAGTTGTCCGATTCCAGTTTGGCCAGTTCTTCACCGTGGGCTTCGATGGCGTCGGCGAGTTTGAGCAGCAGCAGCGAACGGTCTTTCGGCGTGGTCTGCGACCATTCGGCGAAGGCACTGTCGGCGGCGCGCACGGCGGCATCGACCTGGGCTTCGGTGGCCTCGTTGATTTCCACCAGCACTTCACCGTGTGCCGGGTTGAGCACCGGTTGCGCCGGGCCTTCGCCGTTGACCAGTTGGCCGTTGATCAAGAGTTTGGTTTGCATGTTGTTGTCCTCTTTCTACTGCAAATTCAGGGTGGGAAAAGTCAGGGAAATCATTTGCCGCCGCTGCCGGCCACGCTCTCGCCACCCCGGGTCAGGTAGTAGGCGCCGAGGATCGGCAGCATGGTCACCAGCATCACCAGCATCGCCACGACGTTGGTCACCGGCACGTCCCGTGGGCGGCTCAACTGGTTGAGCAACCACAGTGGCAAGGTGCGTTCATGACCGGCGGTGAAAGTGGTGACGATGATTTCGTCGAACGACAGCGCAAACGCCAGCATGCCGCCGGCGAGCAGCGCCGAGCCGAGATTCGGCAGGATGATGTAGCGGAAGGTCTGCCAGCCGTCGGCACCGAGATCCATCGACGCTTCGATCAGGCTGTGCGAGGTACGGCGCAGACGGGCGATGACGTTGTTGTAGACGATCACCACGCAGAAGGTCGCGTGGCCGACGACGATGGTGAACATCCCCGGCTCGATCCCCAGCGTCTTGAAGGTCGCCAGCAGCGCAATCCCGGTGATGATCCCTGGCAGTGCAATCGGCAGGATCAGCATCAGCGAAATACCCTGTTTGCCGAAGAAGTCCCGGCGGTACAACGCAGCGGAAGCGAGGGTGCCGAGCACCATCGCGATCAGCGTGGCGATGGCCGCGATCTGCAACGACAGCTTGATCGCTTCCAGCACATCCGGCCGCGAAAACGCCACACTGAACCAGTGCAGCGTGAAGCCTTTCGGTGGAAAGCTGAACGCCGCGTCTTCGGTGTTGAAGGCGTAGAGGAAGATGATCAGGATCGGGAAGTGCAGAAACACCAGCCCGCCCCAGGCTGCAATGCGCAAGCCTATTGAAGCCTTTTCAGAGTGCATCGAAGGCCCCCAGACGTTTGACGATGGACAGGTAAATGGCGATCAGCACGATCGGCACCAGCGTGAACGCTGCGGCCATCGGCATGTTGCCGATTGCACCCTGTTGCGCGTAGACCATGCTGCCGACGAAGTAGCCCGGCGGGCCCACCAGTTGCGGCACGATGAAGTCGCCCAAGGTCAGCGAAAAGGTGAAGATCGAACCGGCCGCGATGCCCGGCACCGACAGCGGCAGAATCACCTGCATGAAGGTCTGGCGCGGCTTGGCCCCGAGGTCGGCGGAGGCTTGCAGCAACGACGGCGGCAGGCGTTCCAGCGAGGCCTGGATCGGCAGGATCATGAACGGCAGCCAGATGTAGACGAACACCATGAACCGGCCCAGATGCGAGGTCGACAGGGTGCTGCCACCAACACCGGGAATCCCCAGAATGAACTGCAGCACCGGCTCCAGCCCCAAGTGCTGAACGAACCACTGCGCCACGCCGCCCTTGGCCAGCAGCAGCGTCCAGGCGTAAGCCTTGACGATGTAACTGGCCCACATCGGCATCATTACGGCGATGTAGAAAAATGCCTTGGTCTTGCCGGTGGTGTAGCGCGCCATGTAGTAGGCAATCGGGAACGCGACGATGGCGCTGGCGATCGACACCACGACCGCCATGCTCAGGGTGCGCAGGATGATGTCGAAATTCGATGGCTGAAACAGCGCGGCGAAGTTGGCCAGGGTCAGGTCCGGAGTGACTGCCATGGTGAAGTCGTCGAAGGTGTAGAAACCTTGCCACAACAACATCAGCAGCGAGCCCAGATAGATCGCGCCAAACCACAAAAGCGGCGGCACCAGCAGCATCGACAGGTACAGGTTCGGCTTGCGATAGAGCAGGTTGGAAAACCTGCGCAACGGCGCCGATTGAGGGAGGGCGAGGGCGGTCATGTCACACCCCGCTCGCAACGGTGTCGTGCAACGGAATCATCGCTTCCCGCGCCCAGCGTGCGCTGATGCGCTGACCGGTCTGGTGCTGCGCGCTGCTGTCGATCCACTGATTGTTGGCCTGGCTGATGCTCAGGGTCTGACCGTTTTCCAGGGTCAGTTCATAGCGCGTGGCGCTGCCCTGATACTGGATGTCGTGGAGCAGACCGCTGACTTCAATCTCGTGGCTGGCCAATGGGCCTTCGGCGAATCGCACGTGTTCCGGGCGGATCGAAAACGGCTGCGGATGACCACTGAGCTGGCGCGCCAGATCGCCACGAATCACGTTCGAGGTGCCGACGAATTCGGCGACGAAAGTCGTGGTGGGTTTCATGTACAGATTGCGCGGCGTGTCGACCTGCTCGATGCGGCCCTTGTTGAACACGGCCACGCGGTCGGACATCGACAGCGCTTCGGTCTGATCGTGAGTGACGAAGATGAAAGTGATGCCGAGTTGGCGTTGCAGCTTCTTCAGTTCGCTCTGCATCTGTTCGCGCAGCTTCAGGTCGAGAGCGCCCAACGGTTCGTCGAGCAACAGCACTCGCGGGCGATTGACCAGCGCGCGGGCGAGGGCAACACGCTGGCGCTGACCACCGGACAACTGCACCGGTTTACGGGCACCGTAGCCGCCGAGGGCGACCATGTCCAAGGCTTCTTCGGCGCGTTTGTGGCGCTCGGTTTTGTTTACGCCTTTGACTTTCAAACCGTAGGCGACGTTGTCCAACACGTTCATGTGCGGGAACAGCGCGTAATCCTGAAACACCGTGTTGACGTCGCGTTGATAGGGCGGCAGACCGGCGGCTTCGGCGCCGTGAATGCGGATCGAGCCCGCGCTCGGTTGCTCGAACCCGGCGATCAGGCGCAGGCACGTGGTCTTGCCCGAACCGGAGGGGCCGAGCATGGAAAAGAACTCGCCGTCCTGGATATCGATGGAAACCCGGTCAACGGCTTTCACTTCGCCGAACTGCCGGGAAACGTTGGTGAACTGGACTGCAAGCGTCATGGTGCGGTGCTCCAAAAAGGCGAGGGCCGTCGCAGCGGCCCTGCCTGGACTTCTGAAAAACAGTGTTCGAGTTGATCGTTCCCACGCTCTGCGTGGGAATGCAGCCCGTGACGCTCTGCGTCAGCTCTTGCGAATGGACGCGGAGCGTCCGGTGATGCATTCCCACGCGGACGGTTCGACGCCTCGACGTGGGAACGATCGGTGTGTGGGTATTACCTACCGCCCATAATCGAAATGTAGTCCTGCGTCCACCGGCTATACGGCACAAACTTGCCACCCTCAGCCTGCGGCGTTTTCCAGAAAGCGATCTTGTCGAACTGATCAAACCCGTTGGTCTTGCAGCCTTCAGCCCCGAGCAACTCACTGCCCTGACACGCCGCCGGAACCGCCGGCAACGAACCGAACCATGCCGCCACATCACCCTGGACTTTCGGCTGCAGCGACCAGTCCATCCACTTGTACGCGCAGTTCGGGTGCTTGGCCTCGGCGTGCAGCATGGTGGTGTCGGCCCAACCGGTGGCGCCTTCTTTCGGCACGGTCGAAGCGATCGGCTGTTTCTCGTTGATCAGCCCGTTGACCTGGTACGGCCAGGCGCTGGACGCGACCACGCCTTCGTTCTTGAAGTCGCTCATCTGCACGGTGGTGTCGTGCCAGTAGCGGTGGATCAGCTTCTGCTGGGCGCGCAACAGTTCCAGCACAGCCTTGTACTGATCTTCGGTGAGCTGGTACGGATCCTTGATCCCCAGCTCAGGCTTGGTGGATTTCAGGTAAAGCGCCGCATCGGCGATGTAGATCGGGCCGTCGTAAGCCTGCACGCGGCCCTTGTTCGGCTTGCCATCGGGCAGGTTCTGCGCGTCGAACACCACGTTCCAGCTGGTCGGCGCGGTCTTGAAGACGTTGGTGTTGTACATCAGCACGTTCGGGCCCCACTGGTACGGGGTGCCGTAGGTCTGGCTGTTGACCACGTACCACGGCGCGTCTTTCAGGCGCGGGTCGAGGGATTTCCAGTTCGGGATCAACGCAGTGTTGATCGGCTGCACACGCTTGCCGACGATCAACCGCAACGAGGCATCGCCCGACGCGGTCACCAGGTCGTAACCGCCCTTGGCCATCAGGCTGACCATTTCGTCAGAGGTGGCGGCGGTTTTCACATTGACCTTGCAGCCGGTTTCCTTCTCGAAACCGGTCACCCAGTCGTAGGCCTTGTCGCTTTCACCGCGTTCGATGTAGCCGGGCCAGGCGACGATATCCAGCTGGCCTTCGCCGGCGCCGACGGCTTTCAGCGGCTCGGCGGCCTGCAGGCTGGCGCTGGCCAGCAGGGCCGTGGTGATTGCACTGAGCAGTGCGGTCTTGTGCACGAACATGAGACACACCTCTTTGTTTTTTAGGTTTTTGTTAAGAGTAGTCGCAAGCGACGAGCTTCAAGCTGCAAGAAACAGCGATCTGCTTTGGGCTTGCGGCTTGTAGCTCGCCGCTTAAAGCTCCCGGCTGTGCCGGGCCATTACGTGCCGCACCACGCTGTAGTCCTGTAGCGAATCGCTGGATAAGTCTTTGCCGTAACCGGAGCGTTTCAACCCGCCGTGGGGCATTTCGCTGACCAGCATGAAATGGCTGTTGATCCAGGTGCAGCCGTATTGCAGCCGCGCGGCGACCTGCATCGCCTTGTCCAGGTTCTGGGTCCAGACCGATGAGGCGAGGCCGTATTCCGAGTCGTTGGCCCAGTCCACCGCTTGCGCCAGTTCGTCGAAGCGGGTCACGGTCACCACCGGGCCGAACACTTCGCGCTGGACGATTTCATCGCTCTGTTTGCAACCGGCCAGCAGGGTTGGCTGATAGAAGAACCCGGCGCCGGAATGCACTGCCGCGCCGGTTACCCGCTCGATGTGTGGCTGACCGAGGGCGCGCTCGACGAAACTGGCCACGCGGTCGCGCTGACGAGTGCTGATCAGCGGGCCGATTTCGTTGTCGGCATCGCGTTTGCCAGCGAAGCGCAGGCTGCTGACCGCCGCGCCGAGTTCGGCCACCAACTTGTCGTGAATTCCGGCCTGGGCGTAGATCCGGCACGCGGCGGTGCAATCCTGCCCGGCGTTGTAATAGCCATAAGTGCGCACGCCTTCGACCACCGCTTTCAGATCCGCGTCGTTACAAACGATCACCGGCGCCTTGCCACCGAGTTCGAGGTGGGTGCGTTTCAGGGTTTTGGCGGCGGCCTGGAGGATTTTCTGGCCGGTGACGATATCGCCGGTCAGCGACACCATCCGCACTTTCGGGTGGCCAACCAAGTGACTGCCGACGCCTTCGCCGCCACCGCAGACGATGTTGATCACCCCGCGCGGCAGGATCTCGGCCAGGGCTGGCGCCAGCGCCAGAATCGACAGCGGCGTGTGCTCGGACGGCTTGAACACCAGCGTATTGCCGGCGGCGAGAGCCGGGGCGATCTTCCACGCGGCCATCATGATCGGGTAGTTCCACGGTGCAATCGAGGCGACAACACCGATCGGATCGCGGCGCACCATGCTGGTGTAGCCCGGCACGTATTCGCCGCTGAGCTGCCCGGTCTGGCAGCGCACGGCGCCGGCGAAGAAGCGGAATACATCGACGGTGGCGGTCAAGTCGTCTTGCCGCGCCAGATGCAGCGGCTTGCCGCAGTTCAGGGCTTCGAGACGGGCGAGATGATCGGCGTGTTTTTCGACGGCGTTGGCGATTTCCAGCAGGAAATTCGAGCGTTGTTGCGGAGTGGTCCGCGACCACTCGGCAAAGGCATGGTGGGCGGCAAGGATGGCGGCTTCGACTTGCTCGGTGCTGGCTTCGGCGATCTGGGTCAGGACTTCGCCGGTGGCCGGGTTGAGGATCGGTTCGACAAAACCCTGTCCTGCGACCAGTTCGCCGTCGATCAGCAACGCGGTATGCATGTGGGTCTGCGCGCCAGCCATTTTCCGGGATCTCTTTTCTTGTGTGGTCATATTGCTCCCTGTTCCGGGAGCCGACCGTCTTATCGATGCAGCAAGACTAGTGCGCGGCTCCGGGGTCGACAAATTCTAAATACTGAAGGTGGCATTCGATTAAATAGATGGCTTGCGTCCGCCGTGGGGCTGCTCGCGGGCCACGGTCAGGAAAGGATCGACCAGCGCGGGGCGGGCGGTGCCACGACGCCAGGCCAGACCGACGTCAAGGGTCTGGTTGAGATCGGCAATCGGCCGCGCTTCGATGATGTCGCCTTCCAGCGACCAAGGGCGGTAGGTCATGTCGGGCTGGATCGAAACGCCGAGGCCCGCCGCAACCAGACTTCGTACGGCCTCGGTGGACGCGGTTCTGAGGGTGATTTTTGGTTGCAGTCCGGCGCCACGCCACAGACGTTGGGCGTTGCGATCCATCTCGTCGACGTTCAGCTGAATCAACGGCTCCCGGGCGACGTCGGCGAGGTTGATGCTGTCGTGTTCCAGCAGCGGATGCTGGGCCGGCAGCCACAAACGGTGCGGCGAGTGGGTCAATACTTCGGTCTGCAAGGCGTGGCGGTCTTCGAGGTTGGAGAGGATCAGCACACCGACATCGATCTCGCCACTGACCAGCAAATGCTCGATGTACGGTCGCTCGTCCTCCATCACCCGGATCTCGACATTGGGGTAGGCGCGCTGGAAACGGGTCAGCAAATCCGCCAGGTAATAACCGGCCACCAGACTGGTCACCCCGACGATCAACTGCCCGGCGACCTGATCGGTGCTTTGTTGCAGGCTGCGTTTGGCGTTGTCCACGGTGGCCAGAATCAGGTGTGCCTGGCGCAGGAATTGATGCCCCTGATGGGTAAGGGTCATGCCCTTGGCGTGGCGATTGAACAGGCTGACGCCGATTTCTTCCTCCAGTTGCTGGATGGCCAGGGTCAGGGTCGATTGGGAAATGAACGCGGTTTGCGCAGCGGCAGAGATCGAGCCGGTCTCGGCCACGGCGATGAAATGGCGGATCTGACGCAAGGTCATCATGGAAGGTTTACCCGGTGGGCGGTTTTTATAGATTGCCTCGAGTGTATATCTATTTTCGCGAAGGGCTGCGGTGGGCCAGGCAACATCTGGAAGCACACTCGCACCCAAGTCACGGGCACTTTCGAACTAGGCTGAGGGCCTTATTGATCCGGATAACCCCAGTTTGGAGACGGAACATGAACACCCGTGGATTGCTCGATCAACTCCTCAAGTCCGGCCAGGACCTGCTGCAGAACAAGGCGGGCGGGGCGCAGAACAAACCGGCTACCGGTGGTTTGGGCGGCTTGCTGGGCGGATCTTCTAGTAATGGCGCACTCGGCGGTTTGCTGTCAGGCGCAGGCGGCGGTGCCCTGGCGGCCGGCGCCATGGGTTTGCTGCTGGGCAGTAAAAAGGCCCGCAAGGTCGGCGGTAAAGTCGCCCTCTACGGCGGCCTCGCCGCACTGGGCGTGATTGCCTACAAAGCCTACGGCAACTGGAACGCCCAGAAGGGCACTGCCCCACAAAGCGAACCGCAAACCCTCGATCGCCTGCCACCGGCACAAGTCGAACAACACAGCCAGGCCATCCTCAAAGCCCTGGTCGCCGCCGCCAAGGCCGACGGCCACATCGACGACCGCGAACGCCAACTGATCGAAGGTGAATTCACCAAACTCGACAACGATCAGGAACTCAAGCACTGGCTCCACGCCGAACTCAACAAACCCCTCGACCCCACCGATGTCGCCCGCGCGGCAAGCACACCGGAGATGGCCGCCGAGATGTACGTGGCGAGCGTGATGATGGTGGATGAGGAAAACTTCATGGAGAAGAGCTATCTGGATGAACTGGCGCGGCAGTTGAAGCTGGAGCCGGGGTTGAAGGTGGAGCTTGAGAAGCAGGTTCGTGTAGCTACCCAGTAAAACTGTTGTCAGCGATATCAGAACCCGCAATCCCGCACAGGATGGCGGGTTCTTTCGTTGCAGCAGCTGAAATGACCAATCCATCGCCCCTTTTTGCCATTGCGTCACTGGCACGCCACCCTCCGATTCCTTGAAAGTCCCTGTCCAGAGCCCGTCGTGTTTTATGACCGGAAGGCCTGGGCGCGGCAAACCGTCTTATAAATGAAACACCGCCCTCAGCTATACTCCCCCGCATTTCGACCCGCCCCGAGGACTGACTGTGAAGAACTGGACGTTGCGCCAACGCATTTTGGCGAGCTTTGCGGTGATTATCGCCATCATGCTGTTGATGGTGGTCGTCTCGTATTCGCGGCTGCTGAAGATCGAGGCCAGTGAAAACAGCGTCCGTGACGACGCGATTCCCGGCGTCTATTACAGCTCGATGATTCGTGGCGCGTGGGTCGACAGCTACCTGCAGACCCAGGAACTGCTGGGGCTCAAGGAAGGGCAGGGCGTCAGCAGCGAAGACGCGGCCGATTACAAGGCTTTCGAATCCCGGCTTCAGGAACAGATGGCCAATTACCGTGGCACGGTAGTCACGGACGAGGACAAGCTCGAGTTCGCGGCGTTCGAGAAATATCACGACGCCTACCTGAAAATTCAGGATGCGGTGCTCGATCTGCACAAGCGCAATCTGGAAGCCGACGCCGTCAAGCTGTTCCATGAGCAATTGACTCCGACCTGGTACTCGGGCCGGATGAAGCTCAACGACATCATTGGCGAGAACAAGAAAGTCGCCGACAAGGCCATGGCCAACATTGATGAGGCCGTGGCGGCGGCCAAGGTCAGCATGTTTGTCTCGCTGCTGGTGGCCGTGCTGGCGGCCGGTTTCTGCGGTCTGCTGCTGATGCGCGCGATCATGGCGCCGATGAACCGCATCGTGCAGATCCTCGACATCATGCGCACCGGCGATCTGAGCAGCCGCTTGAACCTCGACCGCAAGGACGAGTTCGGCGCCGTGGAAACCGGCTTCAACGACATGATGACCGAGCTCACCTCGCTGGTGTCCCAGGCCCAGCGCTCGTCGGTGCAGGTCACCACCTCGGTGACCGAGATCGCCGCTACGTCCAAGCAACAACAGGCCACCGCCACCGAAACCGCTGCGACCACGACTGAAATCGGCGCGACGTCCCGCGAGATCGCTGCGACCTCCCGCGACCTGGTGCGCACCATGACCGAAGTCTCCACCGCCGCCGATCAGGCCTCGGTGCTGGCCGGTTCCGGGCAGCAAGGTTTGGCGCGGATGGAAGACACCATGCACTCGGTGATGGGCGCAGCGGATCTGGTGAACGCCAAACTGGCGATCCTCAACGAGAAGGCCGGCAACATCAATCAGGTGGTGGTGACCATCGTCAAGGTCGCCGACCAGACCAACCTGCTGTCCCTGAACGCCGCGATCGAAGCGGAGAAGGCCGGCGAATACGGTCGCGGTTTCGCCGTGGTCGCCACTGAAGTGCGGCGTCTGGCGGATCAGACCGCTGTCGCGACTTACGACATCGAACAGATGGTCCGCGAGATCCAGTCGGCGGTGTCCGCCGGGGTGATGGGCATGGACAAGTTCTCCGAGGAAGTGCGGCGCGGCATGGCTGAGGTGCAGCAAGTCGGCGAGCAGCTGTCGCAGATCATCCATCAGGTGCAGGCGCTGGCGCCGCGGGTGTTGATGGTCAACGAAGGCATGCAGGCCCAGGCCACCGGTGCCGAGCAGATCAACCACGCGCTGGTGCAGCTGGGTGATGCCAGCAGCCAGACGGTCGAGTCGTTGCGTCAGGCCAGTTTCGCCATCGACGAACTGAGCCAGGTGGCCGTGGGCCTGCGCAGCGGCGTTTCGCGATTCAAAGTCTGATGAGCGAAATCACCGCCAAACGCAGCGCTGCACCGGTGGCGAAGCAGGCGTTGTTCCTGCTGTTTCGCATCGGCAGCGAACGCTACGCCTTGCGCGCCACGGAAGTGGCCGAAGTGCTGCCGCGCCTGCCGTTGAAACCGATTGCCCGGGCGCCGCACTGGGTGGCGGGGGTGTTCGCCTACCGTGGCACAGTGGTGCCGGTGATCGACCTCAGTGCCCTGACCTTCGGCCATCCTGCGCAAGCGCGTACCAGCACGCGACTGGTGCTGGTGCATTATCGCGTGGATGACTCGCAACCCTCGCAATGGCTGGGCCTGATCCTCGAACAGGCCACCGATACCCTGCGCTGCAACCCGGCTGATTTCCAGCCGTACGGCCTCGACAATCGTCAGGCGCCGTACCTGGGCCCGGTGCGTGAGGATGCGCAGGGGCTGGTGCAGTGGGTGCGGGTCAACGACTTGCTGGACGAGTCGGTGCGCACGTTGCTGTTCCCGACACCGCCGCTGGATCCGGCGCGGCTTGAGGAGCAGCCATGAGCAGCGACCAGCGCTTCTTCGATTTTCTCAAGGAACGCATCGGCCTCGACGTCGCTTCGGTCGGGCCGGCGATCATCGAACGGGCCGTGCGCCAGCGCATCACCCTGTCGCAAACGGTGAATGCCGATGAGTACTGGCAGATGCTGCAAGGCTCGCGGGATGAACAGCAGGCGCTGATCGAAGCGGTGATCGTCCCCGAAACCTGGTTTTTCCGTTACCCGGAATCCTTCGCCACGCTGGGCAAACTGGCGCGCAAACGCCTGGGCGAATTGAATAACATGCGCGCGCTGCGCATCCTCAGCCTGCCGTGTTCCACTGGCGAAGAACCCTATTCGATTGCCATGGCCTTGCTCGATGCGGGCCTCAAGCCCCATCAATTCAAGGTGGATGGCATGGACGTCAGCCCCTTGTCAGTGGACAAGGCGCGGCGCGCGCTATACGGCAAGAACTCATTTCGCGGCCAGGAACAGGACTTTCGCGAGCGGCATTTTTTCGCCGAGAACGAAGGCTATCGGGTGAATGAAATCGTCCGCGAGCAGGTGCGCCTGCAGGTCGGCAACGTGCTCGATCCGGCATTGCTGGTCAACGAGCCGCCGTTCGATTTCGTGTTCTGCCGCAACCTGCTGATCTATTTCGATCAGCCGACCCAGCAGCAGGTGTTCGCCGTGCTCAAGCGCCTGACCCATGTCGATGGCGTGCTGTTTATCGGCCCGGCCGAGGGCAGTCTGCTTGGGCGGCTCGGCATGCGTTCGATCGGGATTCCACAGTCTTTCGCCTTCAGCCGTCACAGCGATCCACAACCCGAACCGTTACCGATGCCGACCGCGATTCCGGTGCCGTTGCCTGTGCGCCAACCGCTGCGCAGCACGCCACCGCCGCCGGTGCGCAACCGTCCGTTTGCTGGCGTGACGCCTTTGCCGGCGACGGCTAAGAGCACCAACCCCGAAGCGGCGACCTTGCTGGCCAACATCGCCGCCCTGGCCAACGAAGGCAAAAGCGCCGAAGCCCGGTCCGCGTGCGAACAGTATTTGCGCAGCCATGAGCCGGTGGCCCAGGTGTTTTACTGGCTCGGCCTGCTCAGCGATGTTGCCGGCAGCGCCCTCGAAGCCCAGGGCTTTTACCGCAAGGCGCTGTACCTCGAACCGCAACACCCCGAAGCCTTGATGCACCTGGCTGCGCTGCTGCAGGCCCAGGGCGACACGGCCGGCGCCAGACGATTGCAGGAGCGCGCCGCCCGCAGCGACCGCACCGCCGACAGTGAGCGTAAACGATGATCCCGTCCGACACCTTGAACGTCACCCACGAAGACGCCCGGGCCATCGACGATTGCTGGAACCGCATCGGCATCCACGGCGACAAGTCCTGTCCGCTGCTGGACGAGCACATCCATTGCCGCAATTGCTCGGTGTATTCCGCCGCGGCCACGCGCCTGCTCGACCGCTATGCGTTGCAGCAGGACGAGCGCGATCCGGTGGCGACCCAGGTCGAAACCGAGCTGAAAACCCGGTCGTTGCTGATGTTCCGCCTCGGCGAAGAATGGCTCGGCCTGGCCACCCGCAGCCTGGTGGAGGTCGCGCCGTTGCAGGCGATTCATTCGCTGCCGCACCAGCGCTCCCGGGCCTTGCTAGGCGTGGCGAACGTGCGTGGGGCGTTGGTGGCGTGCCTGTCGCTGGTCGAACTGCTCGACCTCGACAGTAACGCGGCCCCGGCGACCGGCGCGCGGATCATGCCGCGCATGCTGATCATCTCGGCCCAGGGCGGGCCAGTGGTGGTGCCGGTGGACGAGGTCGACGGGATTCACGCCATCGACGAGCGAATCCTCGATGCCGCGTCGCGGTCCGGCGCACAGGCCAGCGCCAAATACACCCGAGGCGTGTTGCCTTTCAAAGGTCGCAGCCTGCGTTGGCTGGATGAAGAACAGTTGCTGTCCGCCGTGTCCCGGAGCCTCACATGACCCCCGAGCAAATGCGCGACGCCTCCTTGCTCGAGCTGTTCAGCCTCGAAGCCGAAGCTCAGACCCAGGTGCTCAGCGCCGGATTGCTGGCGCTGGAGCGCAACCCGACTCAGGCCGATCAGCTCGAGTCGTGCATGCGTGCGGCGCACTCTTTGAAAGGCGCGGCGCGGATCGTTGGTATCGACAGCGGCGTCAGCGTCGCCCACGTGATGGAAGATTGTCTGGTCAGTGCGCAGGAAGGCCGGTTGTTCCTGCGCCCGGAACATATCGATGCGTTGTTGCAGGGCACCGACTTGCTGATGCGCATCACCACCCCGGCCAACGGCCCGCAACCGGCGGACATCGAGGCTTACGTGGCGTTGATGGGCGGATTGCTCGATCCGACGGCGCCGCCACTAGTGCCCGCCGCTGCGAGTGCGCCGCTGATGGCCGAGTTGCAGCTTCAGCCACCGTCGGTGGCGGAGCCTGCGCCGGTTGAAATCCCGGTCGAGGTTGCCGAACCGGAACCCGCGCCGCGCAAGAGCAAACGCGCCACCGAAGGTGGCGAGCGGGTGCTGCGGGTCACCGCCGAACGTCTGAACAGCCTGCTCGACCTGTCGAGCAAATCCCTGGTGGAAACCCAGCGCCTCAAGCCGCACCTGGCCACGATGCAGCGCCTCAAGCGCATGCAGAGCAATGGTCTGCGGGCACTGGAGAGTCTCAATGTGCACCTCAAGGAACATGCCCTGAGCCTTGAAGCTCAGGAAGCGCTGGAGGATGCGCGGCGTTTGCTCGCCGAATCCCAGCAACTGCTGGCAGAAAAAAACGCCGAACTCGACGAGTTTGCCTGGCAGGCCAGCCAGCGCGCGCAAGTGCTTTACGACACCGCACTGGCCTGCCGCATGCGGCCGTTCGCCGATGTGCTGTCCGGGCAGGTGCGGATGGTGCGCGACCTCGGTCGCAGCCTCGGCAAACAGGTGCGGCTGGAGATCGAGGGCGAGAAGACCCAGGTCGACCGCGATGTGCTGGAAAAACTTGAAGCGCCGCTGACGCACCTGCTGCGCAATGCGGTCGATCACGGCATTGAAACCCCACAGGAACGCCTGCTCAAGGGCAAGTCCGAGGAAGGCCTGATCCGTCTGCGCGCCTCGCATCAGGCCGGTTTGCTGGTACTGGAACTGAGCGATGACGGCAACGGCGTGGATCTGGAAAAGGTCCGGCGCAGCATCGTCGAACGCCAGTTGTCGCCCGCGGAAACCGCCGCCCAGTTGAGTGAAGAAGAACTGCTGACCTTCCTGTTTCTGCCGGGTTTCAGCCTGCGCGACAAGGTCACCGAGGTCTCCGGTCGTGGCGTCGGCCTCGATGCCGTGCAGCACATGGTTCGCCAGCTGCGCGGCGCGGTGGTGCTGGAACAGACGGCGGGCGAGGGCAGCCGTTTCCATCTGGAGGTGCCGCTGACCCTGTCGGTGGTGCGCAGCCTGGTGGTGGAAGTCGGTGACGAGGCCTACGCCTTCCCGCTGGCGCACATCGAGCGCATGTGCGACCTGGCGCCGGAGGACATCGTGCAGGTCGAAGGGCGCCAGCATTTCTGGCACGAGGGCCGACATGTCGGGCTCGTCGCGGCCAGTCAGTTATTGCAACGTCCGGTCAGTCAGAACAGCGGCGACACCCTGAAAGTCGTGGTCATCCGCGAGCGCGATGCGATCTACGGCGTGGCGGTCGAACGCTTCATCGGTGAGCGGACGCTGGTGGTGCTGCCGCTGGACGAGCGGCTGGGCAAGGTGCAGGACATTTCCGCCGGGGCCTTGCTCGACGATGGCTCGGTGGTGCTGATCGTCGATGTCGAAGACATGCTGCGTTCGGTGGACAAACTGCTCAATACCGGGCGTCTGGAGCGCATTGCCCGTCACGGTAATCAGGCCGCAGAAGCCGCGCGCAAACGGATTCTGGTGGTCGACGACTCGCTGACAGTGCGCGAGCTGCAACGCAAGCTGCTGCTCAATCGCGGCTACGACGTGGCCGTTGCGGTGGATGGCATGGACGGCTGGAACGCCCTGCGCTCCGAGGATTTCGATCTGCTGATCACCGACATCGACATGCCGCGCATGGACGGCATCGAGCTGGTTTCGCTGCTGCGCCGCGACAACCGTCTGCAATCGCTGCCGGTGATGGTGGTGTCCTACAAGGATCGCGAGGAAGATCGCCGCCGTGGACTGGACGCCGGGGCCGACTATTATCTGGCCAAGGCCAGTTTTCATGACGACGCCCTGCTCGACGCAGTGGTTGAGCTCATCGGAGGAGCGCGGGCATGAAGATCGCAATCGTCAACGACATGCCTTTGGCAGTGGAGGCCCTGCGCCGCGCGCTGGCCTTCGAGCCGGCGCATCAGGTGCTGTGGGTCGCCAACAACGGCGCCGAAGCGGTACGGCTGTGCGCGGAGAACACCCCGGACCTGATCCTGATGGACCTGATCATGCCGGTGATGGATGGCGTCGAGGCCACCCGCCGGATCATGGCCGAGAGCCCGTGCGCGATCGTCATCGTTACCGTGGACCGCCAGCAGAACGTGCACCGGGTGTTCGAAGCCATGGGCCACGGCGCGCTGGACGTGGTCGATACCCCGGCCATCGGCGGTGGCAATCCTCAGGAAGCGGCGGCGCCGCTGCTGCGTAAAATCCTCAACATCGGCTGGCTGATCGGCGAAAAAACCGCCCGCTCGCGCCCCGCACCTGCGGCACCGCGCAGTACCGCCTCGCGCCAGCGACTGGTGGCGATCGGCTCTTCGGCCGGTGGCCCGGCGGCGCTGGAAATCTTGCTCAAAGGCCTGCCGCGCCACTTTTCGGCGGCCATCGTGCTGGTGCAGCATGTCGACCAGGTGTTTGCCGCCGGCATGGCCGAATGGCTGGCCAGCGCCAGCGGCCTGGACGTGCGCCTGGCTCGCGAAGGCGAACCGCCGCAGGCCGGCGCAGTGCTGCTGGCCGGCACCAACCACCATATTCGTTTGCTCAAGAACGGCACGCTGGCCTACACCGCCGAGCCGGTCAACGAGATCTACCGCCCCTCGATCGACGTGTTTTTCGAAAGCGTCGCCAATTACTGGAACGGTGACGCAGTAGGGGTTTTATTGACAGGGATGGGACGCGACGGGGCGCAAGGGCTTAAGCTCATGCGCCAACAGGGTTACCTGACCATCGCGCAGGATCAGCAAAGCAGTGCGGTATACGGCATGCCCAAGGCCGCAGCGGCCATCGATGCGGCCGTAGAAATCCGTCCACTGGAAAAGATAGCGCCACGGTTGCTGGAGATTTTCCCAAAATGAATACGTCCATCGGCAATCCTGGCCCCCGCAGCACTCAGGTGACCGCCCATGAATGACTTACAGATCGATGACATCAAAACCGACGAGAACGCCGCCATGGTGTTGTTGGTGGACGATCAGGCGATGATCGGCGAGGCCGTGCGCCGTGGGCTGTCGAATGAAGAGAACATCGACTTCCACTTCTGCTCCGACCCGCATCAGGCCGTGGCCCATGCGGTGCGGATCAAACCGACCGTGATCCTGCAGGATCTGGTGATGCCGGGACTCGACGGTCTGAGCCTGGTGCGCGAATACCGCAATCACCCGGCGACCAAGGACATTCCGATCATCGTCCTGTCGACCAAGGAAGACCCGCTGATCAAGAGCGCGGCGTTCTCCGCCGGGGCCAACGATTACCTGGTGAAACTGCCGGACAACATCGAACTGGTGGCGCGGATCCGCTATCACTCGCGCTCCTACATGACATTGCTGCAACGGGACGCGGCCTACCGCGCGTTGCGGGTCAGCCAGCAGCAATTGCTCGACACCAACCTCGTCCTGCAGCGACTGATGAACTCCGACGGCCTGACCGGGCTGTCCAACCGCCGGCACTTCGACGAATACCTGGAACTGGAATGGCGCCGCTCGTTGCGCGACCAGAGCCAGTTGTCGTTGCTGATGATCGACGTCGATTACTTCAAGTCCTACAACGACACCTTCGGCCACGTCGAAGGCGACGAGGCCTTGCGCAAGGTCGCCACGGCCATCCGCGAGGCCAGTGCCCGGCCGTCCGATCTGCCGGCGCGTTATGGCGGCGAAGAATTTGCGCTGGTGCTGCCCAACACCTCGCCGGGCGGGGCCCGACTGGTGGCGGAAAAGCTGCGCCAGACGGTCGCGGCGCTGAAGATTCCGCACAATGCCCCGGCCGAAGGCTCGAGCCTGACCATCAGCATCGGCCTGGCGACCATGGTGCCGGAGTCGGGCAGCGACTGCCGGTTGCTGATCTCGGCGGCGGACCGTGGCCTGTACCTGGCCAAGAACAACGGGCGCAATCAGGTGGGGATCGAATGAACCATTGGGTTCATTCGCCTCAAGAGCCGCCAGACGGGCTGCCGTGACAGCTTGATTACGTTATACTCGCCGGCTTTCAAAAGTTCGCCAACGAGTGCTGCCCGTCATGGAAATCAACCCGATCCTGAACACCATCAAGGACCTGTCCGAGCGCTCCGAAACTATTCGGGGGTATCTTTGACTACGATCAAAAGCATGAGCGTCTGATCGAAGTCAATCGCGAGCTTGAAGATCCTGCCGTCTGGAACAAACCTGAATACGCCCAGGAACTGGGCCGCGAGCGCGCTGCGCTGGCGCAGATCGTCGATACCCTCGACGAACTGAACGGTGGCCTGGCCGATTGCCGCGAGCTGCTGGACATGGCCGTTGAAGAGAACGACGAGGGCGCGGTCAACGACGTCGTCGAAGTCCTTCAAGGTCTCGAAGAGTCCCTGTCCAAGCTCGAATTCCGCCGTATGTTCAGCCACGAGATGGACCCGAACAACGCCTACCTGGACATCCAGGCCGGTTCCGGCGGCACCGAAGCCCAGGACTGGGCCAACATCCTGCTGCGCATGTACCTGCGCTGGGCCGACAAACGCGGTTTCGACGCGACCATCATGGAGCTGTCGGCCGGTGAAGTCGCCGGGATCAAGGGTGCGACCGTGCACATCAAGGGCGAATACGCCTTTGGCTGGCTGCGTACCGAGATCGGCGTGCACCGTCTGGTGCGCAAGAGCCCGTTCGACTCCGGCAACCGTCGCCACACCTCGTTCTCCGCGGTTTTCGTCTCGCCAGAGATCGATGACAAGGTGGAAATCGAAATCAACCCGGCAGACCTGCGGATCGACACCTATCGTTCCTCCGGTGCCGGTGGTCAGCACGTAAACACCACCGACTCGGCCGTACGTATCACCCACGTACCGACCAACACCGTGGTGAGCTGCCAGAACGAACGTTCCCAGCACGCCAACAAGGACACCGCCATGAAAATGCTGCGGGCCAAGTTGTACGAGCAGGAAATGCAGAAGCGCAACGCGGCGTCCCAGGCGCTGGAAGACACCAAGTCGGATATCGGCTGGGGGCACCAGATCCGTTCGTACGTGCTCGATGCGTCGCGGATCAAGGATCTGCGCACCAACATCGAACGCAGTGACTGCGACAAGGTACTCGACGGCGACATCGACGAATACCTGGAAGCCAGCCTGAAATCGGGGCTGTAAGCTTTCAACCGACCTCAAGTCCCCCGTCGCCGGCGGGGGCAACGAACCTGTGATGGAAAATTTAAAGACATGAGCGACCTACAACTCGATCCGCAAGCCCTGCAACAGGAAGAAAACTCCCTGATCGCTCTGCGCAAGGAAAAGCTTGCTGCCGAGCGCGCCAAGGGCAACGCCTTCCCGAACGACTTCCGCCGCGACAACTACTGCGATGCGTTGCAGAAACAGTACGCGGACAAGACCAAGGAAGAGCTGGCAGAGGCTGCGATCCCGGTCAAGGTTGCAGGTCGCATCATGCTCAACCGTGGCTCGTTCATGGTGATCCAGGACATGACCGGTCGCATCCAGGTCTACGTCAACCGCAAGACCCTGTCCGAAGAAACCCTGGCCGCGGTGAAAACCTGGGACATGGGCGACATCATCGCCGCCGAAGGCACCCTGGCCCGTTCCGGCAAGGGCGACCTGTACGTCGAAATGACCAGCGTGCGCCTGCTGACCAAATCCCTGCGCCCGCTGCCGGACAAGCACCACGGCCTGACCGACACCGAACAGCGCTACCGTCAGCGCTACGTTGACCTGATCGTCAACGAAGACGTGCGCCAGACCTTCCGCGTTCGCTCGCAAGTGATCGCGCACATCCGCAGCTTCCTGATGAAGCGCGACTTCCTCGAAGTCGAAACGCCGATGCTGCAGACCATTCCTGGCGGTGCCGCGGCCAAGCCGTTCGAAACCCATCACAACGCGCTGGACATGGAAATGTTCCTGCGTATCGCGCCGGAGCTGTACCTCAAGCGCCTGGTGGTTGGCGGCTTCGAAAAAGTGTTCGAGATCAACCGCAACTTCCGTAACGAAGGCGTTTCGACTCGTCATAACCCAGAATTCACCATGTTGGAGTTCTACCAGGCTTACGCCGACTACGAAGACAACATGGACCTGACCGAAGAACTGTTCCGCGAACTGGCGCAGCTGGTTCTGGGCAGCACCGACGTGCCGTACGGCGACAAGGTGTTCCACTTCGGCGAGCCGTTCGTGCGCCTGTCGGTGTTCGACTCGATCCTCAAGTACAACCCTGAGCTGACCGCCGATGACCTGAACGACATCGACAAGGCTCGCGCCATCGCCAAGAAGGCCGGCGCCAAGGTGCTGGGCTTCGAAGGTCTGGGCAAGCTGCAGGTGATGATTTTCGAAGAGCTGGTCGAGCACAAGCTGGAACAGCCGCACTTCATCACCCAGTACCCGTTCGAAGTGTCGCCGCTGGCTCGTCGCAACGACGACAACCCGAACGTCACCGACCGCTTCGAGCTGTTCATCGGCGGCCGTGAAATCGCCAACGCCTACTCCGAGCTGAACGACGCGGAAGACCAGGCCGAGCGCTTCATGGCGCAGGTGGCCGACAAGGACGCCGGCGACGACGAAGCCATGCACTACGACGCCGACTTCGTTCGTGCGCTGGAGTACGGCATGCCGCCGACGGCCGGTGAAGGTATCGGCATCGACCGTCTGGTGATGCTGCTGACCAACTCCCCGTCGATCCGTGACGTGATCCTGTTCCCGCACATGCGGCCGCAAGCGTAAGTGTTTCAATAAAAAAGCCGCCTGAAATGGGCGGCTTTTTATTGCCTGTCTGGTACAAACGTATCAAATGGTTAATTTTGAAGAAAACAACAGAGGTATGCCTGTCGTGATCGGTGCAATGGCTCAAGAGGGTGCAGCGGGAATCGCCACTGCGGTCGCTGAAAGTGTTCAGTACCAGGGCCGCAAGGCCAGCCGGCAGGGCAGTGAACAGCGTCGACAGGACATTCTCGATGCGGCGATGCGCATTGTCGTGCGCGACGGTGTGCGGGCCGTGCGTCATCGGGCGGTGGCCGCCGAGGCCGGTGTGCCGCTGTCGGCCACCACGTATTACTTCAAGGACATCGATGACCTGCTCACCGATACCTTCGCCCAGTACGTCGAACGCAGCGCGGCCTATATGGCCAAGCTGTGGATCAACAACGAAGGCCTGCTGCGCGAAATGGTGGTCAGCGGTGACGGCAGCCCGGAGTCCCGTTCGCAACTGGCCGACGATATCGCGCGTTTGATGGCTGATTACGTGCATCGGCAACTGGTCAACCGTCGCGAGCATTTGATGGCTGAACAGGCATTCCGCCAGGAAGCGCTGCTCAACCCGCGTCTGGCGGAACTGGTGCGTTCCCATCAGCAGATTCTGTTGCAGGGCACCTGCCAGTTGTTCCAGGTATTGGGCTCGCGCGAGCCGCAGCAGGATGCCAAGGTGTTGACGGCGATTATCGGACGGATGGAATATCAGGGCCTGCTCAACGACGCCGAGCCTTTGGCCGAAGAGGACATGCTCGGCATTCTGACGCGCTATATGCACCTGGTACTCGCGTCGGTGTAATTCTCGACCCTGATCGTTCCCACGCGGAGCGTCGGAACGATCAGAAGAAACGGGTGTTCAAGGGAGTGTCGAATGAAAGCCTGGCGTGGCGTGATGATCGCCTTGTCGTTCCTGCTGCTCAGCGGATGTCTGGTGACCTTCAAGGAGCCGCTGCCTGCCAGTGAACCGGCGCCCAAGGGCCTGCTCGGCAAATGGTCGAGCACCAATGCCTGGGGCGAGCCGATGAATCTGGAGCTGACGCGCCTGGGCAACGACCGCTATCAGGCGGTTGCGTATTTCAAAGCCAAACCCCGGGAGCGTGAAGCCTATCCGTTCACGGTGTCGCGCCACGGCAACCGCTGGTACCTGTCGGCGAAGGTGCCGGCGCAATACGGCGGGCACTTCACCATCGCCGGCTTCGAGATCACCGACAAGCGCGAGCTGGTGATCTACAACCTCGACCTCGAACAGATCAACCAGGCCATCGCCCAGAAAGCCCTCGACGGCCAGGGCTTCCAGACCGATGACGGCGAGGGCGTGCAGGTCGACAGCCCGCTTGAAAAGGTCTTTGCTTACCTCGACGACCCGGCCAATTCCGACGTCTTCGTCGAAGCGGCGCGCTATCAGCATCAGGCCAAGGCCAAATAATTCAGTTCGTCACGTTTTCTACAGGAGTTTCGGGTGGACGATTACCAGCAGACGATACGCATTCTGTCCGATCGCATAGTGCTGGCGCAGACGCCGATCCGCGTGCTCGACGCGGTCAAGTGGGACGAGAACATCCGCAAGGGTTTTCTCAAGGCCAAGGGCAAGGAATTGCCTGCGGTGGATCGCGACTACTACCTCAACCGGCCGCTGTCCTTCGATTCGAGCAAGGTCAAACTGGAATTCCAGAACATCGAGCGCGACATCACCCGTCAGCTCGGCCAGTTCAACCCGGTCGGCCAGATCATGCGTCGCATGTGCAAGGAATACCGGATGGTGGTGCGCATGCTCGAAGCGCGCGGCACCGAGGATTTCGGCCTGATTTCCCAGGAACTGTACGGCGCCGCGTCCGATGCGTTCCACGCCGGTGACCCGACCCTGGCCGACCTTGGCCTGATGATGTCGGACTATCTGAACAACATCGACGGCCGTGGCGACCTGAAGGACGAACCGAAGATCCTCACCGCCAAAGACGCCGTGCACCTGCTGCAAACTCGCCTGAACAAGGTGTTCGGCGAGGCCGAGGAAACCATCCGCGTGTTCGAGTCCGACGGTATCGTCGCCGACGCGGCGGCGGGCGCCGACTACATCAAGATCCGCACCGACGCGATGTTCAACGACCGCGACGTGCGCGCGCTGGAAGTTCACGAAGGCCTGGTGCACGTCGGCACCACGCTCAACGGTCTGAACCAGCCGATCTGCACCTTCCTGTCCAAGGGCCCGCCCTCGTCGACCGTGACTCAGGAAGGCCTGGCGATCCTGATGGAAATCATCGCGTTCGCTTCCTACCCAAGCCGCCTGCGCAAACTGACCAACCGCACCCGCGCTATTCACATGGTCGAGGAGGGCGCGGACTTCCTGCAGATTTTCGAGTTCTTCCGCGAGCAGGGCTTCGAGATGGCGGAAAGCTATGGCAACGCCAGTCGGGTTTTCCGTGGATCGACGCCGACCGGTCTGCCATTTACCAAAGACTTGTCCTACCTCAAGGGCTTCATCATGGTTTACAACTACATTCAGTTGGCCGTGCGTAAGGGCAAGCTCGAGCAGATCCCGCTGTTGTTCTGTGGCAAGACCACGTTGGAAGACATGCGAACCCTGCGTCAGCTGGTGGACGAAGGATTGGTGGTGCCGCCGAAGTACCTGCCGGACCAGTTCCGCGACATGAACGCGTTGTCGGCGTGGATGTGCTTCTCCAACTTCCTCAATCACTTGAGCCTGGACCGGATCGAGGCGGATTACTCCAACATCCTGTAACCACACCGATCACCGTTGATCGTTCCCACGCTCTGCGTGGGAATGCCGCCATGGACGCTCCGCGTCCACTGTGACGCGGAGCGTCACGGGATGCATTCCCACGCAGAGCGTGGGAACGATCTAAACCCGAATCTTTCGCGAGGTTTCACCGGATGAGAATCCTCGGCATCCTTTGCCTGCTTCTGACCCTCGGCGGTTGCAGTTCCTTGCTGTTCTACCCAGAGCCGGGTCAGCTTTTCACGCCGGAAAAGGCCAAGCTCGAATACCGCACCGTCACCCTGACCACCGCCGACGGCCTCAAGCTGAATGCCTGGTGGCTGCCGGCAAAACCCGGGGTTGAGGTCAAGGGCACGGTGCTGCACCTGCACGGCAACGGCGGCAATTTGCCGATGCACTTGGGCGGGAGCTGGTGGTTGCCGAAAAACGGCTATCAGGTGCTGCTGGTGGACTATCGCGGTTACGGTTTGTCCGAGGGCGAACCGAGCCTGCCGGCGATCTATCAGGACATCGATGCCGCCTTCGCCTGGCTGGACAAGGCGCCGGAGGTCAAAGGCAAGCCGCTGGTGCTGCTGGGCCAGAGTCTCGGCGGGGCGATGGCGGTGCATTGGCTGGTGCAACATCCGGAAAGGCAAAAACAGCTCAAGGCCCTGGTGCTCGACGGCGTGCCCGCCAGTTACCGCAGCGTCGGCCAATACGCCCTCAGCACCTCATGGCTGACCTGGCCTTTTCAGGTGCCGCTGTCGTGGCTGGTGCCGGACGGCGACAGTGCGATCAACGCCATGCCGCAGCTCAACGGCGTGCCGAAACTGATCTTCCACAGCCTCGACGATCCGCTGGTGCCTCTTTCCAACGGCATCCGTCTGTATCAAGCTGCGCCGCCACCGCGTGTGCTGCAGCTGACCCGGGGCGGGCATGTGCAGACCTTCGGCGATCCGGTATGGCGTCAGGTGATGCTGCGTTACCTCGACGATCCCGAACACTTCAACGGCCTGCGCCGTCTCGGCGAGATCCCGAATTATCCAACACCTCCGAATTCTGAAGACGAACCACCAGAGAGTCCGCAATGAGTGAAGAACGTAACGCCATCCCGCTGATCATCACCGGCATCTGCAGCATCCTCGGCACCGTCGGCGCCCTGTGGTACTACGGCTACCTGCACTTCGCCAAACCCGAGGATGCGTTGCTGCTCAACGACTTCACCATGCTCAAGACCGTTCCCGGCGAAGACTACAAGGTCTCCCTGACCCCGGCGCCACAAGTGGCGCAATGCATCGATGGCGTGCTGGTGCTGTTCGACACCGAACAGAAAGGCCTGACCGGGGTGCTGGTCAACAGCCAGAAAAGGGCCGTGCGCTGCATGGGCCAGGAGACGCCGCAGAAGCTCGAAGAGTAAATCTGCGTCAGACAAAAAAGCCCCGCCTGAACACTCAGGCGGGGCTTTTCATTTACCGCTCAGCGAATCAGTGCGAGGTCGAGCTCACGGCCGAACGCGGCATCACTGGCTGGTTGTCGTTGGAAATGGTCACTTCCACGCGACGGTTCATCGCACGGCCCGAGACCGAGGTGTTGTCCGCCACCGGGTATTCCTTGCCATAACCCTGTACGACGATACGCGACGGGTCTACACCCATCTTGATCAGCGCAACCTGCACCGAAGTCGCGCGACGCTCGGACAGCGACTGGTTGTAGCTCGCGGTACCGGTGCTGTCGGTGTAGCCCTCGACGATCACTTTGCGATCAGGGTTTTCCTGGAGGAATTGCGCCAGTTTGTTGATGTTCACCAGACCGCTGGATTTCAGGTCGGCCTTGTTGGTGGCGAACAGCACGTCACCGAAAGTCACCAGCGTGCCGCGATCGGTCTGCTTGGCGTTGAGGCTGTCCTGCAGCTGTTTGATCTGCTGATCGCGGGCATCCAGACGGGCCTGGGCACGTTGGGCGGCAGCGTTCTTCAGGTTGTTTTCAGCGGTGCGCAGAGCGATGGTCTGCTTGGCCACTTCTACGCGCTGGTTGGTCAGATAAGCCAGTTGATCGACCTTGGCGGCGTCCTCTTTATCCAGATAAGCCTTGTCGGCCTTGTCCAGATAGTCGCTGGCGTCCTTGGTTTCCAGCGCAGCGACCTTGCTTGCCTGCGGGTTGGCCTGCAGGCCGGCGTAGTTGGTGCGTGCCTGTTCCAGGTTCGGGTTGGGTGGCGTGGAGCAGGCAGCCAGGGCAACGCTTGCAGCCAGGAGAGCGGGGATCATCAGTTGTTTACGCATAATCGTTCGTCCTTTATATCGATAAGAGTTTCAGCCTTGCGGTCGGGATGCGCGCTTACTGCACTGGGCGCTGACTTTCCTGACGCAATTCCTGAACACCTTTCTGGGAGTCCTTCACAGCCAGTTCGGCCTTGGCTGCCTGAGCCTTGCGTTCGGCAACGCGGGCATCCCACTCGGCCTGCTCGGACAAGCGACGGGCTTCGTCATACTTCTTGTCGTGCATGGCGATTTCGGCTTGCTTCAGCTTGTCCTGAGCCTGCTTCATCTCCACGGCGGCGAACTCGGTACCGCCAGCGCTGACCGCGCTGTTGACTGCCGATTGAGTGACGGCGTATTGCTCGGTCGGTGGATTGCCGGCACAACCGGCCAGCACGAAGCTGGTGCCGATGGCCAGAGCAGCCAGTTTCAGACCGCGCAGGTGGGAGAACGAGGTTTGGGTCTTCATGGTCTTCAACTCCATTGGTTAACTCCTTGGAAGCTTCGAAATCCATCCTGGTCGAGGAGTGACAACCGTCATGTGTCAGCGCGTTTTGAAACGCTCGTTCCAGGCGTGGTTACCTGTTCCGACCGAAGGCATTTTTCAAAAGTTCAGAAAAGATGGCCCATCGCCAAAAAAAACTTTGACCGAACGGACAGGGCTCTAAACCGGGAACTTTGGCGGTGGGCAGAGGTACGCGCGGGCGAGAAACGGCGCAAAAGCGGAGGGGGGGACACAGTCCCTGTGGGAGCTGGCTTGCCAGCGATGAGGCCATCAAATACAGCACATGTGCTGCTGAACTGACGCCATCGAGGGCAAACCATTCCCACCGTTCTGAAGGGTCAGGAATCAGTGTTTCTGCTTCCCGGCAGCAGCCGACAAGTCATGCAGATGACGCCGCGACAACGCGAGAAAACGCGGGGTCGGGCCGACATCCTCATACAGCGGATCGCCTTCTTCGTCGGTGGCGACCACGGTCGAGCCTTTCACATACGGCAGGCTCGCTTCGAACTCCTCGAGGGCGGCGCCGATCAGCTCGCCGAGCAATTCTTCGGCATGGCGTTTGGGGTACATCTCGGCGATCGCCGCCAGCCGTGCGGCAGCTTCCACATCCAGTTGAATCGTGTAGCCGGTGTCGGTCAGGCGACCCTTGGCGGTTTCTTCCCAATGCTGGGCGAGTTCACGGATTTTCATAAAAACCTCATGTCGCACCTGCTCATGGCAGGTCTTGGTGAGTGTCCGGCGTCTGCCGGCGGCAAGCCGTTGTGCGGCTTACCCTTGAGACTAGCTTCAACCCTCAAGGTTTAAAGTCCCTTCGTCGTCTGCTTGTAAGAAGCGTCCCGGAGCGGCACTCTCTGTTCATCCACTCACTTGCGATCCGTCACCGATTACTGCTGGAGAGATGCTGATGACCGATATTGATGCACGCTTGCGCGAAGACGTTCACCTGCTCGGTGAGCTGTTGGGCAACACCATTCGTGACCAGTACGGCGAGGCGTTTCTCGACAAGATCGAGCAGATCCGCAAGGGCGCCAAGGCCGACCGGCGCGGCTCGATGGACGCCGAACTCAGCGCCAGCCTCAATCAATTGAGCGAAGACGAACTGCTGCCGGTGGCGCGAGCCTTCAACCAGTTTCTCAACCTGGCGAACATCGCCGAGCAGTACCAGCTCATCCATCGCCGCGAGGAGACCCAGGCCGCGCCGTTCGAGTCCCGCGTGCTGCCGGAACTGCTCGCCCGCCTGCGCAAGGAAGGGCACAGTGCCGAATCCCTGGCCCGGCAACTGGCGCGGCTGGAAATCGAACTGGTACTGACCGCGCATCCGACCGAAGTGGCCCGGCGCACGCTGATCCAGAAGTACGACGCGATTGCCGCGCAACTGGCGGCGCAGGATCACCGTGACCTGACCACGGCCGAGCGCGAGCAGATCCACAACACCCTGCAACGTCTGATCGCCGAAGCCTGGCACACCGAAGAAATCCGCCGCACCCGCCCGACCCCGGTGGACGAAGCCAAGTGGGGGTTTGCGGTGATCGAACATTCGCTGTGGCAGGCGATTCCCCACCATATGCGCAAGGCCGATCAGGCGCTGTTCGCCGCTACCGGTTTGCGCTTGCCGCTGGAAGCGGCGCCGATCCGCTTCGCTTCGTGGATGGGCGGCGACCGTGACGGCAACCCGAACGTGACCGCTGCCGTGACCCGCGAAGTGCTGTTGCTGGCACGCTGGATGGCGGCGGATCTGTACCTGCGTGACGTCGATCACCTGGCCGCCGAACTGTCGATGCAGCAGGCCAGCGAAGCGCTCAAGGCCCGGGCCGGCGACAGTGCCGAGCCGTATCGGGCAGTGCTCAAACAATTGCGTGAACGGCTGCGCGCCACGCGCAACTGGGCTCATGCATCTTTGACGGCGACCACGCCGGCGCCTGCCGATGTGCTGCACAACAACCGCGACCTGCTCGATCCGCTGGAGCTGTGTTTCAACTCGCTGCACGAATGCGGCATGGGCGTGATCGCCGACGGGCCGTTGCTCGATTGCCTGCGTCGGGCCGTGACGTTCGGCCTGTTCCTGGTGCGCCTCGATGTGCGTCAGGATTCGTCCCGCCACAGCGCGGCCATGAGCGAAATCACCGATTACCTCGGCCTCGGCAAATACGAAGAGTGGGACGAAGAACAGCGCATCAGCTTCCTCACTCGCGAGCTGCAAAACCGTCGGCCGCTGCTGCCGGCGCATTTCAAACCCTCGGCCGACACCGCCGAAGTGCTCGCCACCTGCAAGGAAATCGCCGCCGCGCCGGGCGCTTCGCTGGGCTCCTACGTGATCTCCATGGCCGGTGCCGCTTCCGATGTGCTCGCGGTGCAGTTGCTGCTCAAGGAGTCCGGCGTACTGCGGCCGATGCGCGTGGTGCCGCTGTTCGAAACCCTCGCCGACCTCGACAACGCCGGTCCGGTAATCGAGCGTCTGTTGCTGCTGCCGGGTTACCGCGCGCGGCTGCAAGGCCCGCAGGAAGTGATGATCGGCTATTCCGATTCGGCCAAGGACGCCGGCACCACTGCGGCAGCCTGGGCGCAGTACCGGGCGCAGGAGCGGCTGGTGGAAATCTGCCGTGAGCAGCAAGTCGAACTGCTGCTGTTCCACGGTCGCGGTGGCACCGTGGGCCGTGGCGGCGGCCCGGCGCACGCGGCGATTCTGTCGCAGCCGCCGGGTTCGGTGGCCGGACGTTTCCGCACCACCGAGCAGGGGGAAATGATTCGATTCAAATTCGGCCTGCCGGACATCGCCGAGCAAAACCTCAATCTGTATCTGGCGGCGGTGCTCGAAGCGACCCTGTTGCCTCCGCCGCCACCAACCCCCGAATGGCGGCATCTGATGGACGAACTGGCCGCTGACGGCGTCGCTGCTTACCGTGCGGTAGTGCGGGAGAACCCGCAATTCGTTGAGTATTTCCGTCAATCCACACCGGAGCAGGAGTTGGGCCGCTTGCCATTGGGCAGCCGTCCGGCCAAGCGCCGCGCTGGTGGCATCGAAAGCCTGCGGGCGATTCCGTGGATCTTCGGCTGGACCCAGACTCGCCTGATGCTGCCGGCCTGGCTCGGCTGGGAAACCGCATTGAGCAAAGCATTGGAGCGCGGCGAAGGCGAATTGCTGGGGCAGATGCGCGAGCAGTGGCCGTTCTTCCGCACCCGCATCGACATGCTGGAAATGGTGCTGGCCAAGGCCGACGCCGATATCGCGCAGTCCTACGACGAGCGTCTGGTGGAGCCGGAGTTGCTGCCGTTGGGTGCGCACTTACGCGACCTATTGTCGCAGGCCTGTTCCGTTGTCCTCGGCCTGACCGGTCAGTCGCAGCTACTGGCACATAGCCCGGATACCCTGGAATTCATCCGTCTGCGCAACACCTACCTCGACCCGCTGCATCTATTGCAGGCCGAATTGCTGGCGCGCTCTCGGCAGCAAAATGTCGAGCAGGGCAGCCCGGTGGAACAGGCGTTGCTGGTGTCTGTGGCGGGGATTGCCGCCGGTTTGCGAAATACCGGCTAAGGTTTTCTGCGTGGGGCAGGGCACCCGGGGCGAACCTCGGGTGCCGTTTATTGACCGTAGGAAAAATGCGGTCAGACGACAGTTAATGATGGGGTTGCGACTTGGGGAACCGCGTCGCAAGGTCGCGGCGGGCGCCGGTTTCTCCGACTTTTGGCGTCTTGTGTGGGCGCAGCCTGCTGTGTATCTTGATCAGCCTTTGGCCGTTTGGGCGGCCACGACCCGTTTTATGAGATTGGCCCCACGAGGCGAATCCGTTGTTTTTTATATAAAAAATTGAGGAGCACATCGATGCGCGTCATTCTGCTGGGAGCTCCCGGGGCCGGTAAAGGTACTCAGGCTAAGTTCATCACCGAGAAATTCGGCATTCCGCAAATCTCCACCGGCGACATGCTGCGTGCCGCGGTCAAGGCCGGCACCGAGCTGGGCATCAAGGCCAAGAGCATCATGGATGCCGGCGGCCTGGTGTCGGATGACCTGATCATCGCGCTGGTCAAGGACCGTATCGCTCAAGCCGATTGCGCCAAGGGTTTCCTGTTCGATGGCTTCCCGCGCACCATTCCTCAGGCTGAAGCGCTGGTGACTGCCGGTGTCGAGCTGGACGCCGTGGTCGAAATCGCCGTTGAAGACGAAGAAATCGTTCAACGTATCGCCGGGCGTCGCGTTCACGAGGCCAGCGGCCGCGTTTACCACATCGTCTACAACCCGCCGAAACTGGCCGGCAAAGACGACATCACCGGTGAAGAGCTGGTACAGCGCAAGGACGACACCGAAGAAACCGTGCGCCATCGCCTGTCGGTCTACCATTCGCAGACCAAGCCGCTGGTGGAGTTCTACCAGAACCTGTCCGCCAAAAACGGTGGCAAGCCGAAGTACAGCCATATCCCTGGCGTCGGTTCGGTTGAAGCGATCACCGCCAAGGTGCTTGAAGCGCTGAGCTGAAAAACCTGATCCGCTGCATCATCCACGGCCCGCTTGCGGGCCGTAGTTGTTTATACTGGCGCACTTTTTCCCCCACCTGATTTACGGACACATCGATGAGCACCTTGCTGGCCCTGGACACCGCGACTGAAGCTTGCTCCGTTGCCTTGCTGCATGACGGCAAGGTCACGAGCCATTACGAGGTGATCCCGCGCCTGCACGCGCAGAAACTGCTGCCGATGATCCAGCAACTGCTGGCCGACGCCGGCACCACCCTGCAAGCGGTGGACGCCATCGCCTTCGGACGTGGCCCGGGCGCATTCACCGGTGTGCGGATTGCCATTGGCGTGGTGCAAGGCCTGGCCTTTGCGCTGGATCGCCCGGTGTTGCCGGTGTCGAACCTGGCCGTGCTGGCGCAACGGGCTTATCGCGAGCACGGCGTGAGCCAGGTCGCGGCCGCCATCGATGCGCGGATGGATGAGGTGTATTGGGGCTGCTATCGCGAGACGGCCGGGGAGATGCGTCTGGTCGGCACCGAAGCGGTGCTGCCGCCGGAAGTCGCTGCGCTGCCGGACGATGCTTCGGGTGACTGGTTCGGAGCCGGCACTGGCTGGGGTTATGGTGAGCGCATCGCTGTAAACCTCACTGGATCTGACGCTGGCATGCTGCCCCACGCCGAAGACCTGCTGACCTTGGCGCGATTTGCCTGGGAGCGCGGTGAAGCGATTCCGGCAGACGACGCCCAGCCGGTTTACCTGCGCGACAAAGTGGCCACCCCGAAAGCCAGCTGAGGCCATTCACCCTGTGGCATTCGCCGCAGGGTCCCACCCGATCTGCCAATCGTCCGTTTCTAACCCCGCGCTTTAAACCTTTTGCCTTTTATGTGTTCTAGTTATCACTCGGCGATTTGCTAAGTCGGTCAGGTGCCGCTAAATTGCCATCATCGATACCGAGCATGACTTTATGCGTATAGACGGCGTTTCCACTCATTCCTACCCCATCAAGCGCAAGCCTCGCAAAGGCAATCCGGCGCTGGATGAGTCCGTCGACGATATCGACGGCGAGCTGGAATTCCCGACCGAAGAGCAACTGGCTGCCCGTGCCGCCAAAGCCACCGCGCAACGCCTGAGCAATCTGCCCGCCCGCCAACAAGACATGATTTATCACCGCGCGATGAAGAAAAGCGTGGCCATGGCCCTGGCCAGCTACCTGAGCACCGCCGGTTTTGTCGATTGGGATGCAGACGTGCTGGGCCTCGATCTGTACATCTGATGGATCTGCCTTACTACCTCGGTTGCCCGTCCTGGAGCGAAAACGCCTGGCGCGAGTATCTGTATCCGGTAGACGCCAAGACCTCCGATTTCCTCGGACTCTATTCGCAAGTGTTCAACGCCGTGGAAGGCAACACGACCTTCTACGCCAGCCCGTCGCCGGCCACCGTGCAGCGTTGGGCTGAGGTCATGCCGGAGCACTTTCGCTTCACCGCCAAGTTTCCCGGTGACATCAGCCACAGCGGCGACCTGCGCGATCAACTGACCGCCGCCGAAACCTTCCTCCAGCTACTCAAGCCGCTCGGTGAGCGCGTCTCGCCAATGTGGCTGCAACTGTCGAAAAGCTTCACGCCACACCGCTTGCCGGAGCTTTCTGCGTTCATCGATGCGCTGGATTGTCCGCTGGCGGTGGAAGTGCGCCATGAACAGTTCTTCGCCAAGGGTGAGAGTGAGCGACTGCTCAACCGGCTGCTGCTGGATCGCGGTGTGGAGCGCATCTGCCTTGATCCGCGCGCACTGTTCAGTTGCCTGTCAACCGAGTCGTCGGTGATCCACGCTCAATCGAAAAAGCCCCGCGTTCCGACGCGTCCGGCGGCGTTCACCCAGTTCCCGCAGGTGCGCTTCATCGGCCATCCGGAACTTGAGGCCAACGACCCGTTCCTGGTGCCGTGGGTGGCGAAGATTGCCGAGTGGATCGAAGAGGGCCGCACGCCGTACATCTTCCTGCACACCGCCGATAACATTCTTGCGGCGAAGCTGGCGCAACGTTTTCACGCACAACTGATGCAACGTTTGCCTGGCCTGCGACCTTTGCCTGAGCTATACAGAGAACCCGCCGCCGAGCAACTTGGCCTGCTCTGAGGCGGATTTTTTCCTGCCCAGGAGCCTGCCGATGGATGCCCAAGCCCGTCAACAACAAGCCCGTAAAGCCGAAGCCTTCAAAGCCCTGCACGAACGCCCCGGGATTTTCGTGATTCCCAATCCATGGGATGCCGGTTCCGCGAAGATGCTCGCCAGTCTTGGCTATCAGGCACTGGCGACCACCAGCGCCGGGTATGCGTTCTCCCAAGGCAAGCCCGATGGTGGCCTGAGTCTTGACGATACGTTGGCCAATGTCCGGGCGATTGTCGCGGCCACCGATCTGCCGGTGGCGGTGGATCTGGAAAACGGCTTCGCCGACGCCCCGGCCGAATCGGCGCAGAGTCTGATCCGGGCCGCCGAGGCGGGCGCCGTGGGTGGCTCGATCGAAGATGCCACAGGCCGGGAAGACTCGCCGATCTACTGCTTCGAACACGCAGTGGCACGGATCGAAGCCGCCGTCGCTGCGGTGCGCACCTTGCCGTTTCCCTTCACCCTGACCGCCCGTGCGGAAAACTATCTGCACGGCAATCCCGATCTCAACGACACCATCCGCCGCTTGCAGGCCTTTGCCGAAGCCGGCGCTGACGTGTTGTACGCGCCGGGCCTGCGCACCGCCGAAGAAGTTCTGGCGGTGGTGCGCGCGGTGGCGCCGAAACCGGTCAATGTGTTGATGTCCGGCGGCTTGAAGCTGACGGTGCAACAGCTGGAAGAAATGGGCGTGAAGCGGATCAGCACCGGCTCGGCGCTGGCACTGGCGGCGTTGGGTGAGTTTTTCCGCGCGACGGAAGAAATCCAGCAGTCCGGCACCTTCACTTTCACCTCCCGTTCGATGCCGTACGCCAAGGCCAATCAATTCTTCAAGGGATGAGCATGGGGCGCTGGCTGGTGTTGGCAGGGCTGCTGATCATTGGTGGCGGGCTGATCGGCGTCTGGCGCGGCTGGCTCGATGTGCCGCCGCAGTGGAACCCGTGGGCGCCGCTGGATGTGCAGGCGACGCCCAACTGGCTCACGGGCTACAAGTTGATGCGCCTGCGCAGCGATCCGCTGTTGTGCCAGCAGGCATTGGGCAGCTCCGGCCTGAGGGTTTCGCCACAGGCCGACAGTCCCGATGCCAAATGCCCGCTGATCGGCGCTTTGCGCGTGCAGGGCGGCGGGGTGGGGCTCAGCAGCAGCTTTCTCGCCAGTTGCCCGTTGGCCGTGGCGTTTGCGATGTTCGAGCGCCACACGTTGCAACCGGCGGCGCAGCAGGCCTACGGTCAGCCTGTGGCGCGGGTCGATCACCTCGGCAGCTTCGCCTGCCGCAACGTCTACAACCGCGATAGCGGCGCGCTCAGCCGCCATGCCAGTGCCGATGCGCTGGACATCGCCGGCTTCCGGCTGGCGGATGGTCGTGCGATCAGCGTGCTCAAGGACTGGCCGAAGCAAAACCGGGACGCGCAGTTTCTACGTCAGGTGCGCGATGGCGCCTGCGAGGCGTTCAGTGTGGTGTTGAGTCCGGATTACAACGCCGCTCATCGCAATCACTTTCATGTCGATGTCGGGCGCTGGAGCGTGTGTCGCTGAGGGATCAGGCGGCGATGCGCAGATTCTGCTGAACGATCGGGCGCACCCAGCCGTTATCGAAGTCCAGGGCTTTCTGCTGCTCGACGATGGCTTCCGGCGGGAACGGCGGGTAAGGCTGCAGCAGATCCAGGTCGAACTCGGCAATCGGCAGGTACAGCGGTTTTTTCTGCGGGGCAGGGCCCGGCTCCGGAATCGGCTGGCCGTTGTTGATCACTACCGGGCGAACCCAACTGCTGTCGAAATCCTGCTGCTTTTGCTGAGTCTTGATTTCTTCTGGCGGGAACGGAGGGTACGGCTCGGCCAGTGTCATGTCGATTTCGGCGATCGGCAGGAACAGCGGCTCCGGCGGACGCACCTCGGTTTCCACCACATCGCATTCGCGCTGGCTGACGATGTGCGCATACAGTTCGCTGCCGACAGTCGGTTCTTCAGGGCTTTCCAGGTCAACCGGTGGAAACGTGCCGCACGCTGGCACCACATCACTCGACTGTTCGGCCAGTGCCTGGGCAAAAAAATCCTGCCACAGGTGGCTGACGCCGCCCAATGCTTGAGTGTTATGACGGCTGAAATCGCCTGTGGGCGAAATGTAGCCAATCGATGTGGGAAGAATGCCTGACATTTTTTTCGGTTGACGCTCAGCTCTGGCAAAATGCGCGTTGATTGGGTTATCGGCGGTTTTTGCCGATCCTTAACTTTTTTGAGCGTGTTTTCCATGATTGAGCAACCCGCGGCCTGCCGCATCCATGTCGAGGCCCTCGGCCCGACGTTCGAAGCGCAGGCCGAGCAGTGGGCGCAACGCCTGAACCTGCCGTTGCAGGTGGCTGACGGCGAGTTTGCCCTGCAGGTCGGCGAGCAGGGTTTGCAGCTGCAACAACTGGGGCCGGATGCGCCGGGGCCGGTGCGGGTCGACTTCGTCGAGGGTGGTGCGGCCCATCGCCGGTTGTACGGCGGCGGCAGTGGGCAAATGATCGCCAAGGCGGTCGGCATCGCCCAAGGCGTGCGTCCACGGGTGCTGGATGCCACGGCAGGGCTGGGCAAGGATGCGTTCGTGCTGGCCAGTCTCGGTTGCGAGATGAACCTGATCGAGCGCCAGCCATTGATCGGCGCGTTGCTGGAAGATGGTCTGGCCCGTGCGGCTGAAGACTTCGAGGTGGCGCCGATCGTGGCGCGGATGAAGCTGCTAAAGGGCAACTCCATCGACGTGATGCGCAATTGGGAAGGCGAGCCGCCGCAGGTGATCTACCTCGACCCGATGTTTCCGCATCGTGAGAAAACCGCGCTGGTGAAAAAGGAAATGCGCCTGTTCCGTCCGCTGGTAGGCGATGATCCGGATGCACCGGCGTTGCTGGAAGCGGCGTTGGCGCTGGCCACGCACCGGGTGGTGGTCAAGCGCCCGCGCAAGGCGCCGTGCATCGAAGGGCCGAAGCCGAGCCATGCGCTGGATGGCAAATCCAGTCGTTACGACATCTACCCGAAGAAAGCGCTCAAGGCCTGAGCCGTCGCATAAGAAAATCCCACGCATGGCGTGGGATTTTTTGTTTTCAGGGTCGAAAGGCCCGCATGAACAGCCCGACCACTTCCTGCACATGATTTTCCGCCGCCTCGCCGCTCAGCGGCTCACCGCAGCCGTACAACAGGCGGAAATTCCCGGCACCCTTGATCAGGCAAAAGAAGTGCTCGGCGGCATTGTGCGGGTTGTCGATGCTCAGCACGCCGGTTTCGTGAATCCGCCGCAGCAAACGTTCCATCCCCTGCACCATGCGCTGTGGGCCGGCCTCGAAGAAGATCAGCGACAGCTTCGGATCCTGACTGCCCAGCGCCATGATCAAACGATGCAGGTTCACCGATTCATCGCTGTTGATCAGGTGGTGAAAGCCGCGCGCAATGTTCAGCAACACATTTTCCACGGCGATGCCGTCCGGCAATTCGAAGAACAGCGGCGGCAATTGCTCCTCGCATTTGGCCACTACAGCGGCAGAGAACAGCGTCTCCTTGTCGTTGAAATGGCTGTAGACCGTCAGCTTCGACACCCCGGCCTCGGCGGCCACCGCGTCCATGCTGGTGTTGGCATAGCCGTGACTCAGAAACAGGATTTTCGCTGCCTCGAGAATCGCCTGGCGCTTGGCCGGATCCTTCGGTCGGCCCGGGCCGTTTGGAGTGGAAAGATTGTTCGACATTCTTCGCTTTTAATACTGGACTGGTGAGTTTGCTATTAATAACATACCGGCCAGTATAATTATTCCAAGCCTCCTTAGCGAAAGGTCCTTCACCATGTTCCGCCATGCGTTGTCCTTTGCGGTGCCAGTCAGTCTGGCGTTTTTGTTGTCGGCGTGTGGCAAGGAAGAGGTAACGCAAGTCAGCGTGCGACCGGCCATGGTGGTGCAGCCAGAGCCTTCGGCGCAGGCGATGGAAAGTTATCCGGGTGAGGTTCGCGCCCGCTACGAACCCGATCTGGCGTTCCGCATCGGCGGCAAAGTCAGCCGACGACTGGTCGAGGAAGGCCAGCGCGTCAAGGCCGATCAGCCGCTCGCCGAACTTGATCCGCAGGATGTACGCCTGCAACTGGAAGCCACCCGGGCCCAGGTCGCGGCGGCCGAAGCCAACCTGAACCTGGTGCGTGCCGAGCGTGACCGCTACAAGACCCTGATGGAACGGCAGATGGTCAGCCGCTCGGCCTACGACAATGCCGAGAACCTCTACCGCTCCGGCGAAGCCCGCCTCAAACAGATCAAGGCCGAATTCAACGTCTCGACCAATCAGGCCAGTTACGCCGTGCTGCGCGCGCCCCAGGATGGCGTGGTGGCCAAGCGTTCGGTGGAGGTCGGGCAGGTGGTCGCCGCCGGGCAGACCGTTTTCACTCTCGCCACTGACGGCGAACGGGAAGTGCTGATCAGCCTGCCGGAGCAGAGCTTCGGCCGCTTCAAGGTCGGCCAGCCCGTCTCGGTGGAGCTGTGGACTCAACAGAACCAGCGCTTTGCCGGGCAGATCCGTGAGCTGTCGCCGGCCGCCGATCCGAAATCCCGCACCTTCGCCGCACGCATTGCATTCACCGCCGGCAAGGTCCCGGCGGAACTGGGCCAGAGCGCCCGGGTCTTCGTGCAGACCGCCGATGTCATCCCGCTGTCGGTGCCGCTCTCGGCACTGACCGCCGAAAACGGCGCGACCTACGTCTGGGTCGTCAGCGCCAACAACACCCTGAAAAAGACCCCGGTGCGCGTCGGCCCGTTCGGTGAGAAAACCGTGCCGGTGCTCGAAGGCCTGAACGCCAGCGACTGGGTGGTTGCCGCTGGCGTTCACGTATTGCTGGAAGGGCAGCAGGTGCGTCCGGTGGATCGCTCCAACCGTGTGGTCAATCTGGCGGACAAGGAGTAATCCCCGATGGGTTTCAATCTTTCCGCCTGGGCGCTGCGCAATCGCCAGATCGTACTGTTCCTGATGCTTTTGCTGGCGATTGTCGGTGCCTTGTCCTACACCAAGCTCGGCCAGAGCGAAGACCCGCCGTTCACCTTCAAGGCGATGGTCATCCAGACCCGCTGGCCCGGCGCAACGGCTCAGGAAGTCTCGCGCCAGGTTACCGAACGCATCGAAAAGAAACTGATGGAAACCGGCGAGTACGAGCGGATTGTTTCGTTCTCGCGCCCCGGTGAATCCCAAGTCACGTTCATTGCCCGCGACTCGATGCATTCGGTGGAGATTCCGGATCTCTGGTATCAGGTGCGCAAGAAAGTCAGCGACATTCGCCAGACCCTGCCGCCGGGCATTCAGGGGCCGTTTTTCAACGATGAGTTCGGCACCACCTTCGGCAATATCTATGCGCTGACCGGCGACGGTTTCGACTACGCGGTGCTCAAGGATTACGCCGACCGCATCCAGATCCAGCTGCAACGGGTCAAGGACGTGGGCAAGGTCGATCTGCTCGGTTTACAGGACGAGAAGGTCTGGGTCGAATTGTCCAACGTTAAGCTCGCCACCCTCGGCTTGCCGCTGGCAGTCGTGCAGCAGGCGCTGGAGGAACAGAACGCGGTGTCCACCGCAGGGTTTTTCGAAACCGGCAGCGAGCGTTTGCAGCTGCGGGTGTCGGGGAATTTTCAGACAGTCGACGAGATCAAGAACTTCCCGATCCGCGTCGGTGATCGTACGTTCCGCATCTCCGATGTCGCTGACGTGCGGCGCGGTTTCAATGATCCTCCGGCGCCGCGCATGCGCTTTATGGGCGAAGACGCCATCGGTCTTGCGGTGGCGATGAAGGACGGCGGCGACATTCTGGTGCTGGGCAAGGCTCTGGAAATCGAGTTCGCCCGGATCCAGAAAAACCTCCCGGCCGGCATGCAGTTACGCAAGGTCTCCGACCAGCCCGCCGCCGTGAAAACCGGTGTCGGCGAGTTCGTCCAGGTGCTTGTCGAGGCACTGGCCATCGTGTTGCTGGTGAGTTTCTTCTCCCTCGGCGTACGCACCGGCATGGTGGTGGCGCTGACCATTCCGCTGGTGCTGGCGATGACGTTCGCCTGCATGTATTACCTCGGCATCGGCCTGCACAAGATTTCCCTCGGTGCGCTGGTACTGGCGCTGGGTTTGCTGGTGGACGACGCGATCATCGCCGTGGAAATGATGGCGATCAAAATGGAGCAGGGTTTCGACCGGATCAAGGCTGCCAGTTATGCCTGGACCAGCACCGCGTTCCCGATGCTCACCGGTACGCTGATTACGGCCGCAGGCTTCCTGCCGATTGCCACGGCGCAATCCGGCACCGGCGAATACACCCGCTCGATCTTCCAGGTGGTGACCATCGCCTTGCTCGCATCCTGGGTAGCGGCGGTGGTGTTCGTGCCGTATCTGGGGGAAAAGCTCCTGCCGGATCTGGCGAAAATTCACGCGGCCAAACACGGCACGGCTGACGGCCACACTGATCCCTACGGCACGCCGTTCTACCAACGGGTACGGCGTCTGGTGGAGTGGTGCGTACGTCGGCGCAAAACCGTGATCGTGCTCACCGTGCTGCTGTTCGTGGCGTCGGTGGCGTTGTTCCGGTTCGTGCCGCAGCAGTTCTTTCCGGCTTCCGGGCGGCTGGAGCTGATGGTCGACCTGAAGCTTGCCGAAGGCGCCTCGCTGGCCAATACCACGGGCGAGGTCAAACGCCTGGAAGCGATGCTCAAGGATCATGCGGGCATCGACAACTATGTCGCTTACGTCGGCACCGGTTCGCCACGTTTCTACCTGCCGCTGGATCAACAACTGCCGGCGGCGAGCTTCGCCCAGTTCGTCGTTCTGGCGAAAACCATCGAGGAGCGTGAAGCGCTGCGCACTTGGCTGATCGACACCTTGAACGAGCAGTTCCCGGCCTTGCGTTCGCGGGTCACGCGCCTGGAAAACGGTCCTCCGGTTGGCTATCCGGTGCAGTTCCGTGTCACCGGCGAGCACATCGAGGAAGTCCGTGCTTTGGCGCGGAAGGTGGCGGCCAAGGTTCGCGAGAACCCGCATGTGGTTAACGTGCATCTGGACTGGGAAGAGCCGAGCAAGGTCGTGTACCTGAACATCGATCAGGATCGCGCCCGGGCGTTAGGCGTGAGCACGGCGAATCTGGCGAAATTCCTCCAGAGTTCGCTGACCGGCTCCAGCGTCAGCCAGTACCGCGAGGACAACGAATTGATCGAAATCCTCCTGCGCGGCACCGTGCACGAGCGCACCGAACTGTCGTTGCTGCCGAGTCTGGCGGTGCCGACCGACAACGGTCGCAGCGTCGCGCTGTCGCAGATTGCCACGCTGGAATATGGCTTCGAGGAAGGCATTATCTGGCACCGCAATCGTCTGCCGAACGTGACGGTGCGCGCCGACATCTATGGCAAGGAGCAGCCGGCGACGCTGGTGAAGCAGATCATGCCGACGCTTGATCCGATTCGTGCCGAATTGCCGGACGGTTATCTGCTGGATGTCGGCGGTACGGTGGAGGATTCGGAGCGTGGGCAGAAGTCGGTGAACGCCGGGGTGCCGATGTTCATTGTCGTGGTGCTGACGTTGCTGATGGTGCAATTGCGCAGTTTTTCGCGCACGGCGATGGTGTTTCTGACCGCGCCGCTGGGGTTGATCGGGGTAACGCTGTTTCTGCTGGTGTTCCGTCAGCCGTTCGGGTTTGTGGCGATGCTCGGGACGATCGCGCTGTCGGGGATGATCATGCGTAACTCGGTGATTCTGGTGGATCAGATCGAGCAGGACATCGCCGCCGGGCTCAAGCCGTGGCAGGCGATTATCGAGGCGACCGTGCGGCGGTTCCGGCCGATTGTGTTGACGGCTTTGGCGGCGGTGCTGGCGATGATTCCGCTTTCTCGCAGTGTGTTTTTCGGGCCGATGGCGGTGGCGATTATGGGGGGGTTGATTGTTGCTACTGCTCTGACGCTTTTGTTTTTGCCGGCGTTGTATGCGGCTTGGTTCAGGGTTCGCAAGGAGTCTTGATTTGGTTTGGTGAGCTTGGCGGCCTTCGGGCCGACCAGACTCTTGGGGTTTTGGGTGAATATCCGTTTCTGCGGGTGTTGCGACTGGCGGTTTCGCCCTTACGGCGAGTCCCTTTTGCAAACGCCCAAAAGGAACCAAAACGCTGCGCCCCGGCGTTCGGCCCCTCGCTGGGGCTCGGGGTTCCTTCGTTCCGGGATTCATCCGGGGGCATCGCCTCCGGTTTGCTTCGCTGCACCTCCTCTCGATGTGTTCGACTTCGTCGAACGGCGCTACGCGCCTCCCCCCCGGATAAATCCCTCCACTCAGCCGGCCGAAGGGGCCGGCACGTCAAGAGCGGTACTCGAGCTAACGCTCATCGTGTTGAGTGGGTTGGCTAAGTCATATTTTTGAGGAAACCCGTGTCAACTGTGGGAGCTAGCCTGCTAGTGATGGCGGTCTGTGGGCCGATCTTTTCTTTTGGGAGCAAGCAGCTTTGTAGGATCTTGCGCCGTCTCCTACGTTTTTTTCAGACGCCTCCGATATTGAGTCGCTGTGTTTGCAGTGCTGTACTCGAGGCTGTTTTTCAGCCTTGGTTGAGCAGCGTTGATGAAGAAACCGCCGGTATTGAAAGGTCGGGCCGATCCGGTCTTTGAGTTGTTGATGCGCGCGCCTCACAAGCAGCGTCTGGCGGACTATCTTGTGTTGCTCAAGCCGCTGGATGATCAGGGGCGGTATCTGCCTTTTGAGGATTTGCGGTATCGCTGGGCCAGCGGGCTGGATTCGCGATTGTGTTGGGCGTTGGTCAAGAAGGCGCGGGCCGCTCAGTACATTCATCTTCTGCCTTTGGGGGAGCCGGCCCAGTGGGGAAAGTTTGTGCCGACGCCCACCGCGCAGAAGGCCCTTTCAGTGGTTGATCGGCAAACCACGACGGCGTCGCTGGAGTACATGACCAGCCAGATAGGCGAGCGGGCGCATTTCAGTTATTTGCTTAACGATTTGATCGAGGATGAGGCGATCAGCAGCAGTCAGCTGGAGGGCGCCGCGACCACTACCCGTGTTGCCAAGGACATGCTCAAGCAACGGCGTCAGCCCCGGACGCCGGATGAGCGGATGGTCATGGGCAATTACCGAATGATGAATTTCGCCTGGGAAAAACGTTATGAGCCTTTGAGCGTGGAGTTGATTGCGTCGATGCACCGAGTCGGTGTCGAGGGTATTGATGACGAGCTGTACGACCCCGGGCTTTTCAGGACGAACGATGAAGTCGTGGTGCAGGACGGCGAGGGGAATACCGTCCACTCGCCACCGCCTGCCGCCGGATTGGTGAGGCGACTGGATTTGCTCTCGCAGTGGATCAATCAACCACAGGGTTCACCTCAGCAAAAAAATTACCTGCATCCGCTGATCAAGGCGATCTCGCTGCACTTTGCCCTGGGCTATGAACATCCCTTTCGCGATGGCAACGGGCGGGTCGCCAGGGCGCTGTTTTACTGGTTCATGTTCAAGCACGAGTTTTCGGCGTTCCGCTATATCGCGATCAGTCTTTTACTGCGCAACGCGCCGGTAAAGTACGGGCGGTCGTATTTGCACAGCGAGGCTGATGAGCTCGACCTGACGTACTTCATCGAGTTTCAGTGTTCGGTGATTCTGCGGGCGGTGGAGGGGTTTACCGATGTGTACCGCAAGAGTGTGGCGTACAGCGAAGACTTCGAGCGCTGGCTGACCTGTTCGGGCTTTTTTGATCGGCTGACAGAGCGGCAGCGGGCCATTTATCAGGTGGCCAGGAGCGGGGTGGCGAAGGAGTTCACGGCGGGGAACGTCAAGGAGCATCTTGGTTGTGCCTACAACACAGCGGTGTCGACTTTGAGCGGGTTGGTTGAGCTGCAGGTTTTCGAGAAGAAGAAAATGGGGCGCGAGTGGGTGTACTTTTTACGTGTTTCCGCTGGTGGCGGATTGAACAACAGGAGTGAGACAGCTCACTCCCGTGTCGTGTCGGTTTAGAGCGTACCAAACACTTTCTTCGCCAGACTCGTCGCCGCAGCGGCCGGGTTCTTGCGGATGGTTTCTTCCTGTTTGCCGATCATTTCGAACAGGCCGTTGAGCGCTTGTTCGGTCACGTAGCTTTCGATGTTGGCGCTTTTCGCATCCACCACCCCGAAGGTCGCGGCCTGGCCGGCGAAGGCGTTGTATTTCTGGGCTACGCCGACTTTGTCGGTTGCATGTTTGACGATCGGCAGGAACTTGGTGCGGATCTGTTCGCGGCTGGATTTGTCCAGGTATTGGGTGGCGGAGTCGTTGCCGCCGCTGAGGATGCCTTTGGCGTCTTCCACGCTCATTTTCTTCACGGCGTCGACGAGGATCGGCTGGGCCTGGGTGACAGCGGTTTCCGCGGCCTTGTTCATGGCGGTTTCCAGTTCTTCAACTTGAGCGCCCATGCCGAAGGCTTTCATCTTGCCGGCGACTTTGCCGAGTTTGCCCGGCAGTTCGATCTTCACGTCCGGGTTGTTGCTGAAACCGCCCGGGGTGCCGAGTTGTTTGACGGCCAGTTGCGCGCCCTGGGTCAGGGCGTCCTTGAGGCCGCCGGTGGCGTCGCCTTGCGACAGGTCGCTTAGGGACAGGGCCAGTGCGTTGGCGGAGATCATCAGGCCCGCGCACAGGCCGGCGAAGCGAAGGGTAGGGCGGAGCATGGCGGCTTCCTTGTTCGGAGAGGGTTAGCGTGCGGCGTCGACGCGGATCTTCAGCGGCTGCGGATCCTTGCCATCGAGCTGCACGGTATGGTTTTCAGTGGTTATGAACATCAGCTCGCCGTTGACTTCGATGCGCGCGCTGACCGAGTAGCGGTGGCCGGGTTTGACCTGGGCCGGATCGTAGCTCAAGTGGAACGGCAGCGGCACCTGGCCTTTGACCGGGCCTTTCTGTTCGTCGAGTACCACGGCCGGAGCGTCGGCCAGCGAAACGTCCTGCAGGCTTACGCTCAAGGTCGCACTGGGTGGCAGGGCGATGCGTTGCAGGTAGAACACTTCGCCGTCGAGGCTGACCTTGCCGGCCGGTGAGGTCGACTGGCAGGCGCTGAGCAGCGTGGCGGCGGCAAGCAGGGAAAGTTTTCTCATCGGAGATCTCCGTATCGACGGCGCCAGAAGAAGCCTGGCGCCTGTAGGAATTTAGTCGCTTTGCACAGGGGCGGCGGGCTGATCGGCCGCATCTTCACTGCGGTGCAGTGCCACCTGACGGATCGACAAGCGAATCTCCGCCGGCAGCACCCGTTTGGCTGCGCCTTCGGCCAGTTCGCCGAGCAGTTCGTGGTAGCTCAACTTGCCGGCTTCGTCGCGACGCAGTACGTCGAGGTCGAGCAGGGTCTGGATGAAGTGGCGGAACAGGCTCTTGTCGAAGAACTCCGGTGCGTTCAGGCCATGCAGGATCGACAGGCGCTGGGCCATGACCGTGCACAGGTCTTCCAGTTCTTCGGCGCTGATGCTGTTCTGGCCGCTGTTGAGCAGCAGGGAAACGGTCATGTAGAAGCGCTGCAGGGTCTGGGCAATGCTCTTCGACAGCAGGGTCAGCAGCACGAAATGCCGCGAGCTCGGTGCCGGGCGCAGGTACACGTCTTTTTCGAAACGCAGCAGGCCCTGTTCGACGAACGCTTCCAGCCACTGATCGATGACTGCATCCAGTTCGTCCAGGGTCCAGCGGATGAACAGCTCCGATTGCAGATACGGATACAGCGCGCGGGTGTAGCGCAGGATTTGTTCGCGGCTCATGCGCGAGGTGCTCTGGAAGAAGCTCGCCAGCAGCGCCGGCAGGGCGAAGATGTGCAGCACGTTGTTGCGGTAATAGGTCATCAGGACGGCGTTCTGCTCGTCCAGATAAAGGATCTTGCCCAGCGCATCGTTTTGCTCGGACAGCAGATCCATGTCCTTCACGTGCTCGATCAGCGCGCGGCCATCGCCTTCCGGCAACGTGGTGTGCGGCGAGTACGGGACCTTGCGCAGCAGCGCCAGATACAGATCCAGCACCCGCGCCATGGCCCGATCATCCAGCGCCAGGCGGGTGGTCGACAGCAGCGCCAGCGCCACCAGGTTGACCGGGTTGATCGCCGCCGCTTCGTTCAGGTGCTGTGCGACTTTCTCGCCGAGGCGGTTGGTGGTTTCGTTGAGCCAGGCCGGTTTGTACTGCGGGCCGAGTTCCTGCTGACGCCAGTCCGGCTGTTCGCTGTCGAGGAATTCCGCCAGTTTGATCGGCTCGCCAAAGTTCACCGCCACCTGGCCAAAGCGCTGCTTTAGCGCGCCGATGACTTTGAAGATGTCGAAGATCGATTCTTTCTTCTTGCTCGCGCCACGCAGCTCGCCGAGGTAGGTGCGGCCTTCGAGCACGCGCTCGTAACCGATGTACACCGGCACGAACACGATCGGCATCCGCGACGAACGCAGGAAGCTGCGCATGGTGATTGCGAGCATCCCGGTTTTCGGTTGCAGCATGCGCCCGGTACGCGAGCGACCGCCCTCGACGAAGTACTCGACCGGGAAACCTTTGGTGAACAGGGTGTGCAGGTATTCGTTGAACACCGAGGTGTACAGCGGATTGCCCTTGAACGTGCGGCGCATGAAGAACGCCCCGCCACGGCGCAGCAGGCTGCCGATCACCGGCATGTTCAGGTTGATGCCGGCGGCGATGTGCGGCGGGGTCAGGCCATTGCGGAACAGCAAGTACGACAGCAGCAGGTAGTCGATGTGGCTGCGGTGGCACGGCACGTAGATCACTTCGTGACCCTGGGCGACCTTCTGCACGCCTTCGATGTGGTTGACCTTGATCCCGTCGTAGATCTTGTTCCAGAACCAGCTCAGCACCACTTCCAGAAAACGGATCGCGGTGTAGGTGTAGTCCGAGGCGATCTCGTTGCCGTAGCGCAGGGCCTGGGCCTTGGCTTTTTCCGGGGAGATGTTTTCGCGCTCGGCTTCGTCGAGGATCGCTTGCTTGACCAGCGGCTGGTTGAGCAGACCTTTGACCAGGTTACGGCGGTGGGAAATGTCCGGGCCGATCACCGCAGCTTTAAGATTGCGGAAGTGCACCCGCAGGATCCGCTGGGCCATGCGCACGGTGCGCTCGTGGCCCTTGTTGTGTTCGATCAGTTCGCGCAGGTGGATCGGTGCGGAGAATTGCACGCGGGTCTTGCGCCCCAGAATCATGATGCTCAGAAGGCGACGCAGACGCCCGGTGACGGCCCAGCTGTCGGCGAACAGCAGTTTCCACGGGCTGTTTTCGCTGTCCGGTGACTGGCCCCAGAACACGCTGACCGGAATGATCTGCGCGTCTTCGGTAGCATTCTGGCTGAGGGCGCTGACCAGTCGGGTCAGGGTCGGCGGCGCACCGCGCTTGTCCTGGCGGCCGAGCCAGTCGGGATCCGGCGTCAGGTAGAAAAACGCCGCCGGTTCGATCAGCGAACCCACGGACACCGGCAGCACCGGGCGCGGCAGGCCGGCCTTGGTGCACTCGGTGTCGACCACCGCCAGATCGGTCAGCGATGGATTTTGCAGGACGTAGAACACCGGACGACTGCGGTCGAGGTTGAGGGTGAACGACGACTGGTTGATCGTCTCGGAGCGAACCCAGAGATACAACAGTCGGCGCAAGGTGCCAAACACAAGACGGCGGAACGGGGAACGGGTCATACGGCTTCTGCGTGAGTGGATAAACCGAGCGTTTGCTCGGGAGGGCGACAGTTTGCCGTATTGGGCGAAAATCGGCAAAAAAGCGGCGAAGTAATCTCCTGTTGAGAGTTTTGCCGCCTGTCATATACTCGGCGATCTGTCGCCGGGGCCCTTTTATGGACGTCGGACGCAGGCTGACGTTCCTCAAAGGCTTTCCTGCGAAAAGCCTGTTCAATAATAAAAAAGGAGTATGAACAGATGGCAACACGTGAAACCGGCAACGTGAAGTGGTTCAACGACGCCAAGGGCTACGGCTTCATTCAGCGCGAAGACGGGGTGGACGTGTTCGTGCACTACCGCGCGATCCGCGGCGAAGGCCACCGTTCGCTGACCGAGGGTCAGCAGGTTGAATACGCGGTGGTGGAAGGGCAGAAGGGGTTGCAGGCTGAAGACGTTGTAGGCCTGTAAGGGAGGACCTGCGGCCAGTCTCGAGCTACAAGCTTCAAGCGGTCAGGCTTGCAGCTTGAGGCTTGCAGCTCGAAGCTGCTTTTATGCAGTTTTCCAGGTGATTTCTTCTTCACCATCGGCGCTGATCCGGATCCAGCGATCCGCCGTCTCTTCACCTTCTTCCTCGACCCACGTCCCCGGTGCGCAGCGCACTTCGACGTTCAGCGCAGCGAACGCGGCGCGGGCGCAGGCGATGTCGTCGTCCCAAGGGGTCGCATCGCTTTCCAGGTACAGACTGTTCCACTTGCCCACGGCCTTCGGCAGCCAGGTCACCGGGATGTTGCCGGCCTTGCACTTGTACGTCTGACCTTTCTGTACCCAGTCGCTGCACGGGCCGAGAGCGGCGCCCAGCCAGGCGGAAATGGCCTTGTGGTCGACGTCGGCGTCTTTCAGGTAAATCTCGATGTCCGGTTGGCGCATGGATATCCTCACTGCGGGTCTGAAAAATCCATTCGCGGATTTAGCCGGCCCCGGGTCGTTGCCCGAGACCAAAAGTTATTGAAGAACGAAATAATCGTAGCGCATCGAGACCGTGGTCACGAACGGCTCGGCCTGTTCGATCACCGCCGCGCGGCGCTCGGCACTGGCGCGCCAGCCGTGGGGCGTCATCGCCAGCAGGTTGGCGCGATCCTCGGGCTTGTCCAGCGTCAGTTTGAATTCCAGGGTTTCACTGTGCGCCAGCGCCATGCCTTCCGGTACCAGGGCCAGGTGCTTGTCGTCGGTGTATTCGCGCACTTCGTCGTACAGGCGTTCGCGCAGTTCCATCAGGTGGCCGCTGGTCGGGCCGACTTTCATCAGACCGCCGCCGACGCTGAGCAGGCGTTTGGCTTCTTCCCAGTCCAGTGGACTGAAGACGCTGGCCAGAAACTGGCAACTGCCGGAGGCCAGTGGCACCCGGGCCATGCTGGCGATCAACCAGGTCAGCGCCGGATTGCGTTTGCAGGCGCGTTTGACCGCTTCCTTCGAGATGTCCAGCGCGTAACCGTCGGCGTCGGGCAAAGCCTCGGCGATCTGCGCGGTGTAGTAACCCTCGCCACAACCGATATCGACCCAGCGCGCCGGCGCATAACTCGCCGCCAGCTCCGCCAGACGCTTGGCCACCGGCGCGTAATGCCCGGCGTTCAGAAAGTCGCGGCGGGCCTCGACCATCGCCTGATTGTCGCCGGGATCGCGGCTGTTCTTGTGTTGCACCGGCAGCAGGTTCAGGTAACCCTGGCGCGCGCGGTCGAAGCGGTGGCCGGCGGGGCAGACCACGCCGTTGTCCACCGCGTTCAGCGGTTCACTGCAGATCGGGCACGCGAGCATCAGGCGAGCAACTTGATCAGGGTCTGGTAGTAGATCTCGGTCAGCACGTCGAGATCGGCCGCCAGCACGCGCTCGTTGACCTGGTGGATGGTTGCGTTGACCGGGCCCAGTTCAACAACCTGCGTACCCATGGTCGCGATGAAACGACCGTCGGAGGTGCCGCCGCTGGTGGACGCCTTGGTCTCGCGGCCGGTGATGTCCTTGATGCTCGACGACACCGCGTCGAGCAGCGCACCCGGCTCGGTGAGGAATGGCAGACCGGACAGCGCCCAGTCGATGTGCCAGTCCAGGCCGTGCTTGTCGAGGATGTCGGCGACGCGTTTCTGCAGGCCTTCGACCGTCGATTCGGTGGAGAAGCGGAAGTTGAACACCGCCACCAGATCGCCCGGAATCACGTTGGTCGCGCCGGTGCCGGAGTTGACGTTGGAAATCTGAAAACTGGTCGGCGGGAAGAAGTCGTTGCCGTGATCCCAATGCTCGGCTGCCAGCTCGGCCAGAGCCGGGGCAGCGAGGTGGATCGGGTTCTTCGCCAGATGCGGATAGGCCACGTGGCCCTGCACACCGCGTACGGTCAGTTTGGCGCCGAGGGAGCCGCGACGACCGTTCTTCACCACGTCGCCCACCAGCGTGGTGCTCGACGGTTCACCGACGATGCACCAGTCCAGACGCTCGTTACGGGCGGCCAGACGCTCGACCACGGCCTTGGTGCCGTGATGCGCCGGGCCTTCTTCGTCGCTGGTGATCAGGAATGCAACCTTGCCCTTGTGATCCGGGTAGTCGGCGACAAAACGCTCGGCTGCCACAGTCATCGAGGCCAGGCTGCCTTTCATGTCCGCTGCGCCACGGCCGCAGAGCATGCCGTGCTCGTCGATCACCGCGTTGAACGGGTCGATCTGCCAGGCCGTCACCGGGCCGGTTGGCACCACGTCGGTGTGGCCGGCGAAGCACAGCACCGGGCCGTCGTCTTTGCCGTGAGTCGCCCAGAAGTTATCCACATCTTCGATGCGCATCGGTTCCAGCTGGAAACCGGCATCGCCCAGGCGCTGCATCATCTGCTTCTGGCAATCGGCGTCGACCGGCGTCACGGACGGACGGCGGATCAGGTCGATGGCGAGTTGGAGGGTCGGCGAAAGGTCGGCATGGGCCGTCATGGAAAACTCCGAAAGCTGGGGGGCAAGGCGCGCAAAATGGCGGTTATCTTAAAGCAAAACGGCGACCATTGGCCGCCGTTTAGTGCATCGGTGAGGATTTAGACCACCGGTGCCGGTTCAGGCGCCGCCGAAGGTTTTGGCAGCGACGACAGGAACGCCATGATCAGCGCCGCCACGTACGGCAGCGACTGCACCAGCAGCATGGCCACCCAGAAGCGCATGTCGTTGCTCGGAATGCCCTGCACCAGGAAGATCCCCAGTGCCGCGCCCCACAACAGCAGCATGATGAACAGCTCTTCCCGGGCCTCGGAAATCGCCACCCAGAAACCATGGTTGTCGGCGTTTTTCGGGGTGCGGAAGAACGGAATGCTGCTGGTGAAGAAGCCGTACAGCACCGCTTTGGCGATGGTGTGCGACAACGCCAGACCGGCCAGTGCGGCGCAGAACGCATCCTTGAGGTTCACGCCCACGGCGCGACGGTAGAGGAAGATGATCTTGCCGACCTTGAACACGAACAGCGCCAGCGGCGGGATCGCGAAGATCAGCAGCGGTGGATCGACCCGTTGCGGCACGATGATCATCGCCGCCGACCACAACAGTGCGCCGACAGTGAAGAAGATGTTCATGCCATCTGCCACCCACGGCAACCAGCCCGCGAGGAAGTGGTAACGCTGGCCGCGCGTCAGTTCGGTGTCCTTGCCGCGCAGCAGGCTGCGGGTGTGGCGCTTGATGATCTGGATCGCACCGTAGGCCCAGCGGAAACGCTGTTTCTTGAAGTCGATGAAGGTGTCCGGCATCAGACCCTTGCCGTAACTGTCGTGGTAGTACGCCGCCGACAGGCCTTTCTCGAATACCCGCAGACCGAGTTCGGCGTCTTCACAGATGCACCAGTCGGCCCAGCCCAGTTCTTCCAGAACCGAACGACGGGTCATGGTCATGGTGCCGTGCTGGATGATCGCGTCGCGGTCGTTGCGGGTGACCATGCCGATGTGGAAGAAGCCTTTGTATTCGGCGTAGCAGAGCTTCTTGAAGGTGCTCTCGTTCTGGTCGCGGTAATCCTGCGGCGACTGCACCACGGCGATTTTCGGGTCGGCGAAGTGCGGCACCATGTGCTTGAGCCAGTTCGGGTGCACGCAGTAGTCGGAGTCGATCACCGCGATCACTTCGGCGTCCTTGGCGGTATGCGGGATCAGGTAGTTCAGCGCGCCGCCCTTGAAGCCGGCCAGGGGCGAGACGTGGAAGAACTTGAAGCGCGGGCCGAGCGTTTCGCAATAGTCGCGCACCGGTTCCCAGACCGCCGGGTCCTTGGTGTTGTTGTCGATGATCAGGACTTCGAAGTCCGGGTAGTCGAGGTTGGCCAGGGCGTTGAGGGTCTGTTTGACCATCTCCGGCGGCTCGTTGTAGCAGGGCACGTGGATCGAGACTTTCGGGCGGTAGTCCGAATCGCCGACTACCGGCAGGAATTCACGGCGACGCTTGTGAATCCACACCGCTTCGGCCAGTTCGTGGGCCTCGGTCAGCAACACGATGAACACCCCGAGCGCACCGAGCGCCAGCAGGAAGCCCACCGTCAGGCTGAACCACGTGCTGTATTGCTGGCTGTAGTCGTAACCGATCCACACCAGCACCGAACCGCACAGAAACGCGATAAAGGTCAGGAAGGTACGGCCGCGCTGACGCAGGGCCGAGCCGTCGATCATCAGCAGGGTCAGCGACAACAGCGCCAGCACCACCGAGCCGATGGCCAGCACGCGCCATTGCGGGATCGCCACCACCGGGCCTTCGAAGTTGAATTTCTGCTGGCGCGCGGCGTTGAACACGCCCCAGTAGGCGCCGACCGAACCTTCGTCGCTGGCCTTCCACGGCTGGTCAAACGCTTCGATCACGAAGTAGTTGAAGCCCTGGCGGTTGAGTTTGTTGACCAGCGTGCGCAGGTAGATCGCCTGATCCGCCGGCGACGCATCGGCGCCACCGCGCATGCGGCCGTTGCTCGGCCAGCCCACTTCGGACAGCAGCAGCGGCTTTTTCGGGAACATCTTTTTCAGGTCGCGGGCGCGGTCGAAAACAAACTGCCCGGCCTTGTCCACCGGAATGAATTCCCAGTAGGGCAGAACGTGGGCGGCGATCAGGTCGACGTGCTTGGCCAGTTCCGGGTGTTCTTCCCAGACGTGCCACTGTTCGGAGGTGGTCACCGGCACTTTCACCGCTGCGCGCACGCGGTCGAGCAGCACGCTGAGTTGTTCGGCGGTGATTTCCTTGCGGAAGATCGCTTCGTTGCCGACCACTACGCGAACCACGCTGCGCGAAGTGTTGGCCAGTTCGATGGCGCGGGTGATTTCCCGCTCGTTGCGCTCCTGGTCGGGGCTGATCCAGATCCCCAGGGTCACGCGCAGACCGAACTCTTCCGCCAGTTTCGGGATGTCCTGCAGGGAACCGTCGACCGAGTAGATGCGGATGTTGTCCGTCAGCTTGCTCATGATCTCCAGGTCGCGGCGCATTTCATCGTCGGACGGATACTGATCCTTCTGTGGGAACTGTCCTTGCTGGAACGGTGAATAGGAGAAACCGGAGATCTGCTCCGGCCAGTTCGGCGCGGAGACGGGGCGGTTGATCAGCGCCCAGAAACCGGTGAACAGGGCGGCGATTGCCAGAACCACCACCAGGTTGAGTCCAAATTTACGCGATGACATAGCTGTGTCGGGTTCCAAAGGCTGTGGAACGAAGGGTCGGCTGGTTGACGCCAAGAGGGCGCGCATCCTACACCGGCAGTTCGCTGAGTCCTACAAGAGACAGGAAAATGCCGGATGTTGGGCAATCGACTTTGACTTAAGTTCTTACACTTGTAGCTTGAAGCTTAAAACTTGTCGCTGCGTAGTCCTATAATGCGCGCCGGTTTTCAGGGTAATGGTCATGAGTACAGAAGATCCGCGGTTTGCAGGCATCGCCCGTTTGTATGGCATCGAGGGCCTCGAGCGCCTGCGTGCAGCCCATGTGGCGATTGTCGGCGTTGGCGGCGTCGGTTCCTGGGCGGCGGAAGCCATGGCCCGTTGCGGGGTGGGCGAGATTTCGCTGTTCGACCTCGATGACGTCTGCGTCAGCAACGCCAACCGCCAGTTGCACGCGCTCGACAGCACCGTCGGCAAACCCAAGGTCGAGGTGATGGCTGAGCGTCTGCGCGGGATCAACCCGGACTGCAAGGTGCACGCCGTGGCGGACTTCGTCACCCGCGACACCATGGCCGAATACATCACGCCGAACATCGACTGCGTGATCGACTGCATCGACGCGGTCAACGCCAAGGCTGCGCTGATTGCCTGGTGCAAGCGCCGCAAGATTCAGATCATCACCACCGGTGGAGCTGGCGGGCAGATCGATCCGACGCTGATTCAGGTCTGCGACCTCAACCGCACCTTCAACGACCCACTGGCCTCGAAAGTGCGTTCAACGTTGCGCCGCGATTATGGTTTTTCGCGCACCGTGACCCGCCATTACAGCGTGCCGTGCGTGTTCTCCACCGAACAGCTGCGCTATCCGAAGCCGGACGGCAGCATTTGCCTGCAGAAGAGTTTTGTCGGCGACGGCGTGAAGCTGGACTGCGCCGGCGGGTTTGGCGCGGTGATGATGGTGACGGCGACGTTCGGCATGGTCGCGGCGACCAAGGCTGTGGACAAGATTGTGGCGGGCGTGCGGCGCCCGGCGGATCGGGTCAAGCCTCAGGCCTGACCAGTGACCGATCGTTCACACGCTCTACGTCGCCGATCGTTCCCACGTCGAGGCGTCGAACCGTCTGCGTGGGAATGCCTCATTGGACGCTCTGCGTCCGCTTCGGCATGGGACGCAGAGCGTCCCGGGCTGCATTCCCACGCGGAGCGTGGGAACGATCAGTTCGGGGCGAGTTCACGCATCCGCTGCAACACGGCATTCAAACCATTGCTGCGCGACGGCGACAACTGCCGCGACAGTCCCAACTGATTGAACCAGTCCGGCAGATCCACCTGCTGCAGCTCGCCCGCGGTCAAGCCGTTGACCCGCAACAGCAGCAACGCCACCAACCCGCGAATCATCCGTGCATCGCTGCTCGCCGCGAACTGCCAGTGGCCGTCGCGCAATTCGCCAACCAGCCACACCTGACTTTCACAGCCGTGTACCCGATTGGCGTCGCACTTGTCCGCATCGCTCAACGGTGGCAGACGATCCCCGAACTGCATCAACAATCGCGCCCGCTGTTCCCAGCCGGCGGCGTTCTGAAAAGTTTGCAGCGCTTCGGCGGCCTCGATCGGCAGGCTCATCGCAACAGCTCCAGCGCCTGATCCAGCGCTTCAAAGAACCGCTCCAGATCTTCGGAATCGTTGTACAGCGCCAGCGACACGCGAATCGCCCCGGCCAGTTCGAAGCGCTTGAGCAGCGGCATGGCGCAGTGGTGCCCGGCGCGCACGGCGATGCCCTGTTCGGTCAACAAGTGCGCCAGATCGGCGTTGTGCACGCCTTCGACGACAAAACTGGCCAGCGCCAGTTGCGGCTTGCCCAGCAGACGGATGCCATTGCGGGCGGCGAGGCCTCGCAAAAGGTAATCGTGCAGCGCGGCTTCGTGGGCGGACACGGCGTCCTGATCCAGACCCGCGAGGTAGTCGAGGGTCGCACCGAGGCCGATCACACTGGCAATCGGCGGTGTTCCCGCCTCGAAGCCCAATGGGGCAGGGCGGAAGCGCGCGTCGTGATAGTTGGCTTCCAGCACCATCTCGCCACCGAACTGCCACGGGCGCAGTTGTTCGAGCGCTGCGTTGCTTCCGAACAGCACGCCAAGGCCATCGGGGCCGTACAGCTTGTGGCTGGAAAACACGTAAAAGTCGCAACCCAGCGCCTGCACGTCATGCCGGCCATGGACCACGCCTTGAGCGCCATCGACCACGGTCAGGGCGTTGTGCGCCTTGGCCATTGCCAGCAATGCCGGCAACGGTTGCCAGGCGCCGAGCACGTTGGATAACTGACTGACCGCCAGCAAGCGAGTGCGCGGACCGAACAGGTGAACGGCAGCAGCGAGGTCGATCACGCCGTCATCGTCCAGCGGCAGGATCACCAGTTTCAAATCGCGACGTTGCGCCAGTTGCTGCCACGGCAGCAGATTGGCGTGATGCTCCAGGGCGCTGATGACAATTTCATCGCCCGGATGGAAAAGATGTTCCAGGCCATAAGCCAGGAGATTCAGCGCACTGGTGGCGCCGTGGGTGAAGATGATCTGCCCGCTGTCACCGGCATTCAGCCACTGGGCAACCTTCAGGCGGCTGTCCTCGAACGCCTGCGTGGCGTGGGCGCCGGGCAGATGTTGCGCACGATGAACGTTGGCCGCGCCATTGGCGTAGTAATGCGCCAGCGCGTCGAGCAGGGCCTGGGGTTTTTGCGTGGTGGCGGCGTTGTCCAGGTAAGTCTGGTCTTGCCGTTGCAGGGCGGCGATGGCCGGGAAATCGGCACGCCAGGGGGAGGGAATCATCACGGTTTCAAGCCCTGGTGAAGATGGGCGGGTTAACGCCGAACCCTGTGGGAGCGGGCTTGCCCGCGATGGCGATCGTTCGAACGCCATGGCAAACGGGCCGGCTCCCTCAGGTGAGCTTCTGGCGCTTAGTTGTGAGCGTGCAGCGCTTCGTTCAGTTCGATCGCCGATTTGTGGGTTTTACATTCCACAGCGCCGGTTTCCGAATTGCGACGGAACAGCAGGTCGGTCTGACCGGCCAGTTCACGGGCCTTGACCACTTTGACCAGGTTGTTGTGCTCGTCCAGCAGCGCGACCTTGGTGCCGGCGGTCACGTACAGGCCCGACTCGACGGTGTTGCGGTCGCCCAGGGGGATACCGATACCGGCGTTAGCGCCGATCAGGCAGCCTTCGCCGACCTTGATCACGATGTTGCCGCCGCCCGACAGGGTGCCCATGGTCGAGCAGCCGCCGCCCAGGTCCGAACCCTTGCCGACGAAGACGCCAGCGGAGACGCGGCCTTCGATCATGCCCGGGCCTTCGGTGCCGGCGTTGAAGTTGATGAAACCTTCGTGCATCACGGTGGTGCCTTCGCCCACGTAGGCGCCCAGACGCAGACGTGCGGCGTCAGCGATACGCACGCCGGCCGGTACCACGTAGTCGGTCATTTTCGGGAACTTGTCCACCGAGAACACTTCCAGCAGTTCGCCGCGCAGACGGGCTTCGAGTTGCAGCTCGGCCAGTTCGCTCAGGTCGATCGCGCCCTGGCTGGTCCAGGCCACGTTCGGCAGCAGCGGGAAGATCCCGGCCAGGCTCACGCCGTGCGGCTTGACCAGGCGATGGGACAGCAGGTGCAGCTTGAGGTAAGCCTCAGGAGTCGAAGTCAGTTGCGCGTCTTCGGCCAGCAGGGTCGCGACCAGCGGCTTGTGGCTTTCGGCCAGGCGGGTCAGCAGCTTGCCTTGTACCGCGTCGATGCCTTTCACGGCTTCAGCCAGTTGCGCAGCCTGTGCGGTGGTGAAGGTGATGGCCTGGTTGCCTTCGGTGTAGCCGAGGATCGGTGCAACTGCGGCAACCAGTTCGGCCGAAGGGTTCAACAGCGGCTGGGCGTAGAACACTTCCAGCCACGCGCCTTGACGGTTTTGGGTGCCGACGCCGAAGGCAATACTGAACAGGGAGTTGGACATGTGAATACCTCTACAAAAAGTGACGGGCTGCTTACTTGAGCGCGGCCGCGTAGATGTCTGGCTTGAAGCCAATCAGGGTTCGGTCACCGAGATCGAGCACCGGGCGCTTGATCATCGAGGGTTGAGCGAGCATCAGTTCGATGGCTTTCGACTGGTCGAGATCGGCTTTGCGTTCGTCGTCGAGTTTGCGAAAGGTCGTGCCTGCGCGGTTCAACACCGTTTGCCAGCCATGCTCGTCGCACCATTGGGTCAGGTGCTCGCGGTCAATGCCGGCGGTCTTGTAATCGTGGAAGTCATAGCTGACAGCGTGTTCATCGAGCCAGGTGCGCGCCTTTTTCATGGTGTCGCAGGCTTTGATGCCGAAAAGGTGCAACGTTTTGCTTGAAACGGTCAAGGAATTGCCCCCTTTACAGGTGCTGGAAAAAAATGGTGTCGGATTATGCCATGACCAGACGGTTTCGCGGCGCCGAGGTTGCTTTTGCTGAGGGGGCTGCGACATAGGTGCAACGGTCACGCACAGCCTAAGCGGCTAATATGGCAGTTTCAACGCTGTCGATTGTCCGGGATTTCCGCTCTATGCAAACCGCTTATACCGTCCTGATCCTGCTGATGCTGGTCAGTGTCTCGCGCCTGATTGGACGGGTGATTCCGCTGCCGCTGCCACTGGTGCAGATCGCCGCCGGTGCCTTGCTGGCCTGGCCGACCCTCGGCCTGCACGTGGCTCTTGATCCGGAGCTGTTCCTGTTTCTGTTCCTGCCACCGCTGCTGTTTTCCGATGGCTGGCGCATGCCCAAGCGGGAATTGTGGCGTCTGCGCGGGCCGGTGCTGACACTGGCGGTCGGGTTGGTGCTGTTTACCGTGGTCGGGGCGGGCTACTTCATTCATTGGCTGCTGCCGACGATTCCCTTGCCGGTGGCCTTTGCGCTGGCGGCGGTGCTGTCGCCAACGGATGCCGTGGCGGTCTCGGCCATTTCGCAGAACCGCTTGCCCACGCCGCTGATGCACATGCTGCAGGGCGAGGCGTTGATGAACGATGCATCGGGCCTGGTGACGTTCAAGTTCGCCCTGGTCGCGGCGGTTACCGGTGCGTTTTCCCTGGCCAACGCGAGTCTGACTTTCGTGCTGGTCGCGGTCGGCGGTCTGGCGGTGGGTGTGGCACTGAGCTGGCTGGTCGGCCGGTTGCGCGCCTGGATGATTGCCCGGGGCTGGGACGATCCGGCGACCCATGTGGTGTTCATGTTGCTGCTGCCGTTTGCCGCTTACGTTCTGGCCGAACGGCTCGGCGCATCGGGCATTCTTTCGGCAGTGGCGGCGGGGATGATGCAGAGCTGGCTCGATCTGCTGCCGCGCCAGACCAGCACCCGGTTGCTCAACCGCAGTGTGTGGTCGTTGCTGGAATTCGCCTTCAACGGCCTGATCTTCCTGCTGCTCGGTCTGCAACTGCCGGACATCATTAAAGCGGTGGTCAGCCACGAGACCTCGTTGTGGCCGACCCTGTTCTACCGCTGTCTCGACGTGGTGGCGATTTTCCTGGCGCTGGTGCTGTTGCGTTTTATCTGGGTGCAGAGCATCTGGCGTCTGTCGGTGCTGTTGCGTCGCCTGCGTGGCAAGGGGGATCTGACGCAAGTGCCGACCGCCCGTTCCTGCTGGTTGCTGACCGTTGGCGGTGTGCGCGGTGCGGTGACCCTGGCGGGCGTGATGTCGGTGCCGATGCTGATGGGTAGTGAGGCGTTTCCCGAGCGCGATTTGCTGATCTTCATCGCCGCCGGGGTGATCCTGTTGTCGCTGGTGGCAGCCTGTATTGCGCTGCCGTTGCTGTTGCGCGGCATCGAAAAGAGTCCGGATGACAAACGCCGGCAGGAAGTACGCGACGCCTGGCGCAAGACGGCGGAAGCGGCGATTCACGCGCTGGAGATCGAAGAGGTCAGCCCGCAGGACGCCGCGCAAGCCGCACTGGCGGCCGAGCTCAAGGCGCGCATCATGTCCGAGTACCGCCACCAACTGGAGGTGTTCAACGATTCGGCCGAAGCCCAGGCGCTGGCGTTCCAGATGGATCTGCTGGAACGCCGCTTGCGCCTGAAGGCGCTGCGCGCGCAACGCCTCGAGTTGTACAGCCTCAGTCGTCAGCACCAGATCGGTGATGACGTGCTGCGCGAGGTGTTGGGCGAACTCGACTTGAGTGAGGCCAACCTGGGCCAGGTCAAATAGGCAAAACGTTACTTGGGATAAAGCAACCTCATCAGGCGTTTGTCTTTCTTGCTGATCTTGCGGTTGATCGGCACCTCCCAGTTGCCCACCGTCAAGGTGTTGGCCACGGGGTGGTGCATGATCGACCTGCGGTCGTAGGAGGTGTAGATCGCATCCAGCGTGTCGAAGGAGGCGAACAGGTTTCGGTCGACCTGCGCCTCGGTCAGCGGGTTCATTTCGCGATTTTTGTAGAACTCATACACCTTCGGTTTATCCCACGGAATTTTTGCCTGTGGGTGTTGGTGTTCATGCAGCGCGCCCAACGCATGCCCGAACTCGTGAATCACGATCACTTCAAAGTCCTGGTGGTCCGGCTTCACGCCCAGATTCATGGTCGGATAGTCCGGATGAATCAACAGCGCATCGGTGCCCAGCATTGAGCTGTTGTCATTGTTGTTAGTGGCAATGCGGATATCGCCTTGCCGGTCATCGACGAATTCGAACGTGAGGTTGATGTACGGCAACCACTGGCTGGCGGCGTCGATGATCTTGGTCCTGTGCTCGGCATCGGGCGCGTCCATGAAGGCGATTTTCAGTGTGCGGCCGTTGGCCCACAGCTTTGAATAGTTGACGACGGAGCGCTTGCGGCGAGTGCCGGTCGCGTTGCCGGCGTTGGCCGGGTTTTCATTGATGGCGGCTGTGTAGGCCGCCTGATCGTCGGGCCATTGATGAAGTTGGCAATCGAGCAGTTCTGTCATTTTTCACTTCTTCCATGAAGTCAAAGGTCGGTTTTTGGTGGTGCGCAGCGAGCGGCGCCGCCCAAGACTAACGTCTGGCCAATAGGAGAGTGAGGTAGAAACAGGAGGGCAACTGTTACGTGATATTTGATTGCCCGTGCCGGATTGCCCGGCACGGGCGTTCAGACATTACTTGTGGCGCAGGACGAAATCGCGGATGCGCTCGGCAGCCTCGACGCATTCCGCCAGCGGCGCAACCAGCGCCATGCGCACGCGCCCGGCACCAGGATTGACGCCATCGACGTCACGGGACAGGTACGAACCCGGCACCACGGTCACGTGTTCTTCGGCAAACAGATCGCGGCAGAACGCGGCATCGTCGCCTTGCACATTCGGCCACAGATAGAAGCTGCCATCAGGGCGCTGCACGTCCATCACCGGGCTGAGGATCGCCAGCACGGCATCGAATTTCTCGCGATACAGCGCACGGTTGGCGCGCACGTGCACTTCGTCATTCCACGCGGCGACGCTGGCCAGTTGGGTCTGAACCGGCATCGCGCAGCCGTGGTAGGTGCGGTACAGCAGGAAGCCCTTGAGGATGTCGGCATCGCCGGCAACGAAACCGGAGCGCAGGCCCGGCAGGTTCGAGCGCTTGGACAGGCTGTGGAACACCACGCAGCGCTTGAAGTCCTGGCGGCCCAGTTCTGCGCAGGCACTGAGCAGGCCCGGCGGCGGGGTTTGTTCGTCGAAGTACAGTTCGCTGTAGCACTCGTCGGCGGCGATCACGAAGTCGTATTCGTCGGCCAGGGCGATCAGTTTTTTCAGCACATTGACCGGAATCAGCGCACCGGTCGGGTTGCCCGGCGAGCACAGGAACAGGATCTGGCAGCGTTTCCAGATGTCAGGCGATACCGCGTCGAAGTCCGGGTTGAAGCCGTTCTCGTCCAGGCATGGCAGGTAGTGCGGCTTGGCGCCGGCGAGGAACGCCGCGCCTTCGTAGATCTGATAGAACGGGTTCGGGCTGACCACCAGTGCGTCGTCGCCACGGTTGACCACGGTCTGGGTGAAGGCGAACAGCGCTTCACGGGTGCCGTTGACCGGCAGTACGTTGCGCGCCGGGTCGATCCAGCCGCTCGGTACGTTGAAACGACGTTCGCACCAAGCCGCGATGGCTTCGCGCAGGGCCGGAATGCCGAGGGTCGTCGGGTACACCGCCATCTGATCCAGATTGTTGGCCAGCGCCTCGGCGACAAAGCTTGGCGAGCGATGCTTCGGTTCGCCGATGGACAGCGCGATCGGGCGCTTGTCCGGGTTTGGCGTAACGCTGCCGAGCAGGGCGCGGAGCTTTTCGAACGGGTAGGGCTGAAGCTGGGACAGAGCGTTGTTCATCGGTGCGGGATCTCGTGCAAAGCGGTTGAATCCGGGCGCGCAATCAAATGCTGATGCGCGACAGTTTGATATCGGGTTCCTGATTGACGCTCAACTGTTCGACGATGGCATCCTGCAAACGGCTGCACAGCAGCGGGTCGGACAGCGGTTGATTGTGGGCGTCGGTGATGAAGAACACGTCTTCCACCCGCTCGCCCAGGGTGGCGATCTTGGCGTTCTGCAGCGACAGGTCGAACTCGAGGAAAATCCCGCCGACCCGTGCCAGCAGGCCCGGCCGATCCGGCGCAGTGAGTTCCAGTACGGTTACCGGACGCTGGGCGTCGTTGTGGATCGTCACCTGCGGGGCGAACGCAAAATGCTTGAGCTGGCGCGGCACCCGACGCTGGATGATCGTCGGGTAGTCGGCCGGGTTGCGCAGGGCTTCGGTCAGTCCCTCGCGAATCTGTTTGACCCGGACCGGATTGTCGCCGATCGAATCGCCATCGGTGTCGAGCACGATGTAGGTGTCGAGGGTGAACTGGCTGCTGGACGTGATGACCCGGGCGTCGTGAATATTCAGGTTGAGCTGGTCCATCGCGGCCACGGTCACGGCGAAGAAGTCGTGTTGGTCCGGCGCATAGATGAAGATCTGCGTGCCACCCTCGAATTCGCGCTGGGTGGTTTCCTTGATCAGCACCAGCGGACCGCCGTCAGCCGGTTGCTGGAGGATGGCGTCGGTGTGCCAGGCCACATCGCCGGCGGTGTGACGCAGGAAGTAGTCGTCACCCAGCTGCGCCCACAACTGCTCGACGTCATCCGGGTCGGTGCCGCCGCGCACCAGAATGTCCAGTGCTGCGCTCTGGGTCTGGCGGATCTGTTCTTCGCGATCCACCGGGTTCTCCAGGCCGCGGCGCAGGGCGCGCTTGGTCTCGGTGTAGAGCTGGCGCAACAGGCTGGCACGCCACGAGTTCCACAGCGTCGGGTTGGTCGCGTTGATGTCGGCCACGGTCAGCACGTACAGGTAGTCGAGACGGGTTTCGTCACCGACCGCCAGGGCGAAGTCATGGATTACCTGCGGGTCGGACAAGTCTTTGCGCTGGGCGGTGGTCGACATCACCAGGTGGTTCTGCACCAGCCAGACGATCAGGCGGCTGTCCCAGACCGGCAGTTGGTGACGCTGGCAGAACGCCTCGGCATCCACCGCGCCAATCTCCGAGTGATCGCCATGCCGGCCCTTGCCGATGTCGTGGTACAGGCCGGCCATATAAATGAGTTCAGGCTTGGGCAGTTTGGCCATGAGCTTGGCGGCCAGCGGGAATTTTTCCGACACCTGGGTGTACTGCAATTTGCGCAGGTGCTTGATCAGGTTCAGCGTGTGCGCATCGACCGTATAGATGTGAAACAGGTCGTGCTGCATCTGCCCGACAATGAAGCCGAATTCCGGCAGATAGCGTCCGAGAATGCCGTAGCGGTTCATCCGCCGCAGGTTGCGGTGAATGCCGATCTTGCACTTGAACAGCTCGATGAACAGGCTGGTGTTGCGGATGTCGTTGCGGAAGTTGTCGTCGATCAGGTGACGGTTTTCCCGCAGCAGACGAATGGTGTCGGCGCGTACGCCTTTGATTTCCGGCTGCTGGGCCATCAGCACGAAGATCTCGAGCATGGCGAACGGCGTACGGCGGAACACGTTGTCGTTGCGTGCCTCGATGTAGCCGTCGTGCAGCTGGAAGCGCGAGTTGATCGGCTGTGGTGGCGCTTCGTCTTCCGGGGCGAGGATGACTTCCTCGAAGTGCTGGATGATCAGGTCGCTGAGCTGGGCAATGCTCATCACCACCCGGAAATACTGCTGCATGAAGTTTTCGACGGCCTGTTTGGCGTCGTCGCCTTCAAAACCCAGCAGCCCGGCAATGGTGCGCTGATGATCGAACAGCAGGCGGTCTTCGGAGCGACCGGCGAGCATGTGCAGGGCGTAACGCACTTTCCAGAGGAATTCCTGAGAGGACGCCAGCAAGGCGTTTTCACTCTCGACCAGAAAGCCTTCGCCGGCCAGGGCGCGCAGGTTCAGGGTGCCGTACTGACGGCGGGCCACCCACAGAATGGTCTGGATATCCCGTAGTCCGCCGGGCGAGCCTTTGACGTTGGGCTCCAGATTGTATTCGGTGTCGTTGTACTTGTGGTGGCGAGCCTTCTGCTCGGCGCGCTTGGCCAGGAAGAAATCCTTGCTCGGCCACATGTGTGCAGTGCTGGTGACGTCGAGCATGCGCTGGCGCAGGCGCTCGGGGCCGCAGATGGTGCGGCTTTCCATCAGGTTGGTGACCACCGTCAGGTCGGCGCGCGCCTCTTCGGCGCACTCGTCGACCGAGCGAACGCTCTGACCGACTTCCAGGCCAATGTCCCACAGCAGCGTCAGAAAGCGCTCGATGGAATCGCGGAAAATTTCGTGGTCGGCGCTGTCCAGCAGGATCAGCAGATCGATGTCGGAATAGGGGTGCAATTCACCGCGACCGTAGCCGCCGACCGCGACCAGCGCGATGTCGGCGTCTTCGCTCCAGTCGAACTGGTCCCAGGCCTTTTGCAGGATGTTATCGACGAACCACGCCCGATCTTCGATCAGCCTGCGTATATCGCGACCGGCCCGAAAACGTGCATCGAGCACCTCGCGGGCCTGGCGGATCGCCTTCTTGAACGCCGCGATAGGACTCGCTTTCAGGGCCAGTTCAGCCTGGAACTGACCGCGGTCGAAGAGTTCGGGATCCACCTGCGGCATCGATTGGCTTTCCTTCTATAGGCTGGGAACGGTGTCTGGGTCAGGCCGAGATGCGCGGGATCGTGTCGTCGCTGCGCAGGGTGAAGATCTCGTAGCCGGTGTCGGTGACAAGCAAGGTGTGTTCCCACTGTGCCGACAGCTTGCGATCCTTTGTGATCGCGGTCCAGCCGTCGCCCAATACTTTGGTGTCGGCCTTGCCCTGGTTGATCATCGGCTCGATGGTGAAGGTCATGCCTGCCTTCAGTTCCATGCCGGTGCCGGCGCGGCCATAGTGCAGAATCTGCGGTTCTTCGTGGAACACCTTGCCGATGCCGTGGCCGCAGAACTCGCGTACGACCGAGAAACCGTTCTTTTCCGCGTGCTTCTGGATGATTTCGCCAATGTCACCGAGGCGGCAGCCGGGTTTGACGATTTCGATCGCCTTGTACATGCATTCCTGGGTGACCTGCGACAGGCGCTCGGCCCAGACCGGCACGGTGCCGACGTGGAACATGCGGCTGGTGTCGCCGTGGTAGCCGTCCTTGATCACCGTGACGTCGATGTTCAGGGTGTCGCCATTTTTCAGCGGCTTGTCGTTCGGGATGCCGTGGCAGACCACGTGGTTGATCGAAGTGCAAATCGACTTCGGGTAGCCCTTGTAGTTGAGCGGGGCGGGGATGGCCTGCTGCACGTTGACGATGTAGTCGTGGCAGATCTGGTTCAGCTCATCGGTGGTCACGCCAGGCTTGACGTGCTCGGCAATCATTTCCAGCACATCGGCGGCCAGTTTGCCGGCGACACGCATGCCAGCGATGTCCTCGGGGGTTTTGAGGGTGACGGTCATACAGGCTCTCTCTGCGCTCGACGGCGCTTGCTGATACGAACAGGGGCGCGGCTGTTGATTTGGCGGCCCCAAAAAACGCGATTCTAACAGACCAAAGGCGCAAATCCGCGCCTGCGTGTATCGCTTCTGTCTATACAATGCGGCGCATTGTCCCGATTCCAAGGGGCTGGCGCGCATGTCCCTGACGCGATTGCAGATTCCGGGTTCCGTTTGCGTCGCCCCTGTGGTATAAAATGCGCCGCTTTCCGGGGATAGCTCCGGGAGCATTAACCCACACACGTGTCGACACGATGGCCTGGGTGCCTTTGATCCTCGGATCAATGGTTGGTCATTGGGATACGTGGAGGCCCAACCCGACTTATCAAGGAACTATCATGTCCCAAGTCAACATGCGCGATATGCTGAAGGCCGGTGTGCACTTCGGTCACCAAACCCGTTACTGGAATCCGAAAATGGGTAAATACATTTTCGGCGCGCGTAACAAGATTCACATCATCAACCTTGAAAAAACCCTGCCAATGTTCAACGAAGCTCTGACTTTCGTAGAGCGTCTGGCCCAGGGCAAAAACAAGATTCTGTTCGTCGGCACCAAGCGTTCCGCTGGCAAGATCGTTGCTGAAGAAGCAGCACGTTGCGGTTCGCCGTACGTCGATCACCGCTGGTTGGGCGGCATGCTGACCAACTTCAAGACCATCCGTGCTTCCATCAAGCGTCTGCGTGACCTTGAAGTTCAAGCCGAAGACGGTACTTTCGCCAAGCTGACCAAGAAAGAAGCGCTGATGCGCACTCGTGATCTTGAGAAGCTGGATCGCTCCCTGGGCGGCATCAAGGACATGGGCGGTCTGCCAGACGCACTGTTCGTGATCGACGTTGACCACGAGCGCATCGCGATCACCGAAGCCAACAAGCTGGGCATCCCGGTCATCGGCGTTGTCGATACCAACAGCAGCCCGGAAGGCGTTGACTACATCATCCCAGGCAACGATGACGCAATCCGCGCTATCCAGCTGTACATGGGATCGATGGCTGACGCAGTGATCCGCGGTCGCAACAACGTTGCTGGCGGCACTGTAGAATTCGCAGCTGAAGAAACTCAGGCTGCAGCTGAGTAATCGACGCCCTGGCGTTGACTCAGTAAGCAAAAAGGGGGCTTGGCCCCCTTTTTGCCACCTCGAAAACCATCTGTCGGCAGCGCAGCTACAGCATCTGTAACGTGCAGCAGCTACAAACAGGTTCGGGAAGAATTGAACGCCCGTTCGATCGGGTGGAATGGTTGAAAACCTATCCAAGAGGAATTTGAAAATGGCAGCAATTACTGCAGCGTTGGTCAAAGAACTGCGCGAGCGTACCGGCGAAGGCATGATGGATTGCAAGAAAGCCCTGGAAAAGGCTGGCGGCGACATCGAAAAAGCCATTGATGACATGCGCGCTTCGGGCGCCATCAAGGCTGCCAAGAAAGCTGGCAACGTTGCCGCTGAAGGCGCTATCGCCATCAAGGACGACGGCAAGGCTGCCGTTCTGATCGAAGTCAACTCGCAGACCGACTTCCTGGCTCTGCAGGACGACTTCAAAAACTTCGTTGCTGCCAGCGTTGACAAAGCATTCGCTGACAAGCTGACCGATGCAGCTCCGCTGATCGCTTCTCAAGAAGCCGCTCGCGAAGCACTGGTTGCCAAAGTAGGCGAGAACGTCAACATCCGTCGCCTGGTGCGCGTAGAGGGCGACGTAGTCGGCACCTACCTGCACGGCAACAAGATCGGTGTTGCTGTTGTCCTGAAAGGCGGCGACGTCGAGCTGGCCAAAGACATCGCGATGCACGTTGCTGCAAGCAACCCTGAGTTCCTGCTGCCTTCGCAAGTCTCCGACGAAGCGATCGAGCGTGAAAAGGCTGTGTTCCTGCAGCTGAACGAAGAAAAAATCAAAGGCAAGCCAGAAAACATTGTTGAGAACATGGTCAAGGGCCGTATCAGCAAGTTCCTGGCAGAAGCGAGCCTGGTTGAGCAGGCGTTCGTCAAGAACCCTGAAATCAAGGTTGGTGAGCTGGCCAAGAAAGGCGGCGCTGAAATCGTTTCCTTCACCTACTTCAAAGTAGGCGAGGGCATCGAGAAGCCGGTCGACAACTTCGCTGAAGAAGTTGCTGCCCAGCTGGCTGCCGCCAAGCAATAAGACGGTTTTCAACTGTCGCCCGAAAGAGGCTGCCCGCTCACGCGCGCAGCCTCTTTTCAGATAGGGTTACCAATTTTTAATTGGTTTCCCCTTGGAACTGACTTACAAAGCCATGTTCCGATGGCGCTGAAGCAGCGCCAAGCTAGAGTGAACGCCAGCTGTAAACAGCTCGCAAAGAATTTTTAAAATACGCCGCAGGAGAGATTCGCAATGGCTCAGCAGGGCAGTGGTTATCAGGCTCGCTATAAACGCATTCTACTCAAGCTTAGCGGCGAGGCCCTGATGGGCTCGGAAGAGTTCGGGATCGATCCGAAAGTGCTGGATCGCATGGCGCTGGAAGTCGGCCAGTTGGTCGGCATCGGCGTTCAGGTCGGTCTGGTGATCGGCGGTGGCAACCTGTTCCGCGGTGAAGCGCTGAGCAAGGCCGGCATGGATCGGGTCACGGGCGACCACATGGGCATGCTGGCCACTGTGATGAACGCCTTGGCCATGCGCGACGCGCTGGAACGTGCCAATATCTCCGCCATCGTGATGTCGGCCATCTCCATGGTCGGTGTGACCGATCACTATGACCGTCGCAAGGCCATGCGCCACCTGAACTCCAAGGACGTGGTGATTTTCGCGGCCGGTACCGGCAATCCGTTCTTTACCACGGATTCGGCAGCCTGCCTGCGCGCCATTGAAATCGACGCCGATGTCGTGCTCAAGGCGACCAAGGTCGATGGCGTCTACACCGCTGACCCGTTCAAAGACCCGCATGCCGAGAAGTTCGATCATCTGACATACGATGAAGTACTGGATCGCAAGCTGGGTGTAATGGATCTGACGGCTATCTGCCTGTGCCGCGATCACAAGATGCCGCTGCGCGTATTTAACATGAACAAGCCGGGCGCCCTGCTGAACATCGTGCATGGTGGCGCCGAAGGCACTCTGATCGAGGAAGTCCAACAATGATCAACGAAATCAAGAAAGACGCTAAAGAGCGCATGACGAAGTCCGTTGAGTCCCTGGCTCACAACTTCGGCCGTATCCGCACCGGTCAGGCGCACCCGAGCATCCTGGAAGGCGTGATGGTGCCTTACTACGGCGCTGATACCCCGATCAAGCAAGTGGCCAACATCACCGTCAAGGATGCCCGTACCCTGCAAGTCGTTGCGTTCGAGCGCAACATGCTGGGCGCCGTGGACAAGGCCATCGGCAGTGCAGGTCTGAACCTGAACCCGACCAACCTGGGTGAGTTGCTGCTGATCAGCATGCCGGCTCTGACTGAAGAAACCCGTCGCGGTTTCACCAAGCAGGCGCGTGATGTGGCTGAAGACGCTCGTGTTGCCGTGCGCAACATCCGTCGCGATGCCAACAGCTCCCTGAAGGATCTGGTCAAGGAAAAGGAAATCAGTGAAGACGAAGAGCGTCGCGCAGCCGGCGAGATCGACGATCTGACCAAGAAGTTCGTGGCTGAAATCGACGCCAAGCTGGCCGAGAAAGAAAAAGACCTGATGGCCGTATAAGGGTCGAGCTTTAAATGGACAAGACCAAGCAGACTGCGCCGTCCGCGGTGCCGCGCCATGTCGCGATCATCATGGATGGCAACAATCGCTGGGCGAAAAAACGCTTCATGCCAGGTGTTGCCGGGCATAAAGCGGGCGTGGACGCTGTGCGGGCGGTGATCGAGGTGTGTGCCGAGGCCAAGGTCGAGGTGCTCACCCTGTTCGCTTTTTCCAGTGAAAACTGGCAGCGCCCGGCCGATGAGGTCAGTGCCTTGATGGATCTGTTCTTCAAGGCGTTGCGTCGTGAGGCCAAGCGCCTGAACGACAACAACATCAGTCTGCGCATCATTGGTGACCGTACGCGGTTTCATCCCGAGCTTCAGGCAGCGATGCGTGAAGCTGAGGCGATGACCGCCGGTGCCAACCGTTTCATCCTGCAGATCGCTGCCAACTACGGCGGTCAGTGGGACATTGCGCAAGCGGCGCAGCGTCTGGCGCGTGAGGTTCAGGCCGGGCATTTGCGCCCGGAAGATATCACCCCGGATCTGCTGCAGACCTGTCTGGTCACTGGTGATCTGCCGTTGCCCGACTTGTGCATCCGCACCGGCGGCGAGCATCGCATCAGCAACTTCCTCTTGTGGCAGCTGGCGTACGCCGAGTTGTACTTCTCCGACCTGTTCTGGCCGGACTTCAAACACGAAGCCATGCGCAATGCGCTGGCCGATTTCGCTTTGCGCCAGCGTCGCTTCGGTAAAACGAGCGAGCAGGTCGAAGCTGGAGCCCGGGTTTAATGCTTAAACAACGCATCATCACTGCACTGATTCTGTTGCCGATCGCCCTGGGTGGTTTTTTCCTGCTCGAAGGGTCCGGTTTTGCCCTGTTCATCGGGCTGGTCGTAAGTCTGGGTGCCTGGGAGTGGGCACGCCTGGCCGGCTTCACCGCGCAGGCATTCCGTGTTGGCTACGCGGCGGTGGTCGCGCTGATGCTGTTCGTCATGTACATCCTGCCGGGGCTGGCGCCATGGGTGCTGGGCGCGTCGGTGATCTGGTGGGTGCTGGCGACCTGGCTGGTGCTGACGTATCCGCGCTCCAGTGAGCATTGGTCCAGCGCCGCCGCCAAGCTGGTAATCGGTTTGCTGATTCTGTTGCCTGCCTGGCAAGGGCTGGTACTGATCAAGCAATACCCGCTCGGTAACTGGTTGATCATGGCGGTGATGGTGCTGGTCTGGGGGGCTGATATCGGGGCGTACTTCTCCGGTCGTGCGTTCGGCAAGCGCAAGCTGGCGCCGCAAGTCAGTCCCGGAAAAAGCTGGGAGGGCGTGTATGGCGGTCTGGCGCTGAGCCTGGTCATCACCACCCTGGTCGCGCTGTTCCGTGACTGGACGGTGGCGCAGCTGTTCAAGGGCCTGATCGGTGCTGCGGTGATCGTCTTCATCTCGGTGGTGGGCGACCTCACCGAAAGCATGTTCAAGCGCCAGTCCGGCATCAAGGACAGCAGTAATCTGCTGCCCGGCCACGGTGGCGTGCTGGATCGCATCGACAGCCTGACAGCGGCGATCCCGGTGTTCGCGGTGCTGCTGTGGATGGCGGCATCGTGAGTCGCCCGCAGCAGATTACCGTCCTGGGTGCGACCGGTTCGATCGGCCTGAGCACCCTGGATGTCATCGCCCGGCATCCGGAGCGTTATCAGACTTTCGCCCTGAGCGGTTTTACCCGTCTGAGCGAGCTGTTTGCCCTGTGCGTTCGTCATCACCCGAAATTTGCGGTAGTGCCGGAAGCCGGCGCTGCTCGCAACCTGCAGGACGATTTGCGTGCGGCGGGCCTGTCGACGCAGGTGCTGTTCGGTGAGCAAGGTTTGTGTCAGGTCGCTGCTGCGCCCGAGGTGGATGCTGTCATGGCTGCCATCGTCGGCGCCGCGGGCCTGCGCCCGACTCTCGCGGCTGTCGAGGCGGGCAAGAAGATTCTTCTGGCCAACAAGGAAGCGCTGGTCATGTCCGGCGCCTTGTTCATGCAGGCTGTGCGCAAGAGCGGTTCGGTCCTGTTGCCGATCGACAGCGAACACAACGCGATTTTTCAGTGCATGCCGCAGGACTTTGCTCGCGGGCTGAGTAACGTTGGGGTCCGTCGGATTTTGCTGACAGCCTCTGGTGGCCCTTTCCGGCAGACGCCGATGGCCGAACTGGCGCATGTTTCACCGGATCAGGCCTGTGCACACCCGAACTGGTCCATGGGGCGCAAGATTTCGGTGGATTCGGCCAGCATGATGAACAAGGGGCTCGAATTGATCGAGGCCTGCTGGTTGTTCGATGCCATGCCATCGCAAGTCGAAGTGGTGATTCATCCACAGAGTGTGATCCATTCGCTGGTCGATTACGTGGATGGTTCGGTGCTGGCGCAGTTGGGCAATCCCGATATGCGCACGCCGATTGCCAACGCCCTGGCCTGGCCAGAGCGCATTGACTCGGGCGTGGCGCCGCTGGATCTGTTCGCTGTGGCGCGCCTGGATTTCGAAGCTCCCGACGAAGAGCGTTTCCCGTGCCTGCGCCTGGCGCGGCAGGCCGCCGAGGCGGGAAACAGTGCCCCGGCCATGCTCAACGCGGCGAATGAAGTGGCGGTTGCCGCGTTTCTCGACGGACGGGTTCGCTACCTGGAAATCGCGAGTATCATCGAGGAAGTCTTGAATCTCGAGCCTGTGGTGACGCTGGATGATCTCGATGCGGTGTTCGCCGCTGATGCAACCGCCCGGACATTGGCCGGGCAATGGTTGAGTCGTCACGGCCGATAGGTCTTGCAACACATGGCTTCACGCGGCACTGGACAGGATTGCGGAGAAAGTAGATGAGCGCGCTCTATATGATTGCCGGCACCCTGATCGCTCTGGGTGTGCTGGTCACCTTTCACGAATTCGGCCACTTCTGGGTCGCGCGTCGCTGTGGCGTCAAGGTTCTGCGTTTCTCCGTGGGCTTCGGCATGCCGCTGCTGCGCTGGCATGACAAGCAGGGTACCGAGTTCGTAGTCGCCGCGATTCCGCTGGGTGGCTACGTCAAGATGCTCGACGAGCGCGAAGGCGAAGTGCCGGCCGATCAGCTTCATCAGTCATTCAATCGCAAGTCTGTTCGTCAGCGGATCGCCATCGTCGCGGCCGGCCCTGTGGCTAACTTTCTGCTGGCGCTGGTGTTCTTCTGGGTGCTGGCGATGCTCGGCAGCGAGCAGATTCGTCCGGTTATCGGTTCGGTGGAGTCCGGCAGCATCGCTGCGACAGCGGGGCTGAGCGCTGGTCAGGAAATTGTCGCGATCGACGGCGAGCCGACCTCGGGCTGGGCTGCAGTCAACCTCCAGCTGGTGCGACGTCTCGGCGAAAGCGGTTCCTTGCAGGTACTGGTGCGCGAGCAGGGCTCTACGGCTGATACGCCTCGTGAACTGGCACTCGATAAATGGCTCAAGGGGGCCGACGAGCCCGATCCGATTCGCTCCCTCGGCATTCGCCCTTGGCGCCCGGCATTGCCGCCGGTGCTGGCCGAACTTGATCCGAAAGGCCCGGCCCAGACAGCCGGGCTGAAAACCGGCGATCGCCTGCTGACACTGGATGGCAAGGCGCTGGATGACTGGCAGCAGGTGGTCGATACCGTTCGTACGCGTCCTGATACCAAAATCGTGCTGCGCGTCGAGCGCGACGGTGTTCAAATCGACGTCCCTGTGACGCTGGCCGCGCGTGGCGATAGGAAGTCGCCAAGCGGTTACCTGGGGGCAGGTGTCAAGGCTGTCGACTGGCCGCCGGAAATGATCCGCGAGGTCAGCTACGGGCCTTTGGCGGCGATTGGCGAGGGTGCCCGTCGTACCTGGACCATGAGCGTTCTGACGCTGGATTCACTGAAGAAAATGCTCTTCGGCGAGCTCTCGGTAAAAAACTTGAGTGGACCGATAACCATTGCTAAAGTGGCGGGCGCTTCTGCCCAGTCGGGCGTCGCTGATTTCCTGAATTTCCTTGCTTATCTGAGTATTAGCCTGGGGGTTCTGAATTTGCTGCCCATTCCTGTACTGGATGGGGGGCATTTGTTGTTTTATCTGATCGAGTGGGCGCGTGGTCGTCCCTTGTCGGATCGGGTGCAAGGTTGGGGGATACAGATCGGTATCAGCTTGGTGGTCGGAGTGATGTTGCTTGCTCTGGTCAACGATCTGGGTCGTCTGTAACGCTTCGCTGAATTGCGAATCTGCCGCATTTTGCGGCAGTTTGTTTATTGCCAGTTGGAATAAGAAAGGACTTCATGAAACGTCTGCTGCTAACTGCGGTTCTCACCGTATTGATGATCGCCGAAGTTCACGCCGAGTCCTTCACTATCTCTGATATTCGCGTCAATGGCCTCCAGCGGGTCTCCGCGGGTAGCGTCTTTGGTGCCTTGCCGTTGAACGTCGGCGAGCAGGCGGATGACCGTCGCCTGGTGGAATCCACTCGTGCGCTGTTCAAAACCGGTTTCTTTCAAGATATCCAGCTGGGCCGCGAAGGCAACGTTCTGGTGATCACTGTCGTCGAGCGTCCCTCGGTCGCCAGCATCGAGATCGAAGGCAACAAGGCGATCTCCACCGAGGACCTGATGAAAGGCCTCAAGCAATCCGGTCTGGCCGAAGGCGAGATCTTCCAGCGTGCGACCCTCGAAGGCGTGCGTAACGAGCTGCAACGTCAATACGTTGCACAAGGTCGTTACTCGGCCACCGTCGATACCGAAGTGGTCTCGCAGCCGCGCAACCGCGTCGGCCTGAAAGTGAAGATCAACGAAGGCACCGTCGCCGCCATTCAGCACATCAACGTGGTGGGCAACACGGTTTTCCCCGAGGAAGACCTGACCGACCTGTTCGAACTGAAAACCACCAACTGGCTGTCGTTCTTCAAGAACGACGACAAGTATGCCCGTGAAAAACTGTCCGGTGACCTGGAGCGTCTGCGTTCCTACTACCTGGACCGTGGCTATATCAACATGGATATCGCTTCGACCCAGGTGTCCATCACCCCGGACAAGAAGCACGTCTACATCACCGTCAACGTCAACGAAGGCGAGAAGTACACCGTTCGTGACGTCAAGCTCAGCGGTGACCTGAAAGTCCCTGAGGACCAGGTCAAGTCGCTGTTGCTGGTGCAGAAAGGTCAGGTGTTCTCGCGCAAGCTGATGACCACCACTTCCGAACTGATCACCCGTCGTCTGGGTAACGAGGGTTACACCTTCGCCAACGTCAACGGCGTGCCACAACCGCACGACGAAGATCACACCGTCGATATCCTGTTCGCTGTCGATCCGGGCAAGCGTGCCTACGTCAACCGCATCAACTTCCGTGGCAACACCAAGTCCGAGGACGAAGTGCTGCGCCGTGAAATGCGTCAGATGGAAGGTGGCTGGGCTTCTACCTACCTGATCGACCAGTCCAAGACCCGTCTGGAGCGTCTGGGCTTCTTTAAAGAAGTCAACGTCGAGACCCCGGCCGTGCCAGGTGTCGACGACCAGGTTGACGTGAACTACAGCGTGGAAGAGCAGGCTTCCGGTTCGATCACCGCCAGCGTGGGTTTCGCCCAGAGCGCCGGTCTGATCCTCGGTGGTTCGATCACCCAGAACAACTTCCTTGGTACCGGTAATCGCGTCAGCGTCGGCCTGACCCGCAGCGAATACCAGAGCCGCTACAACTTCGGCTACGTTGACCCCTACTGGACCGCCGATGGCGTGAGCCTGGGATACAACGCGTTCTACCGCACCACCGACTACAAAGACCTCGATGTCGACGTAGCGAGCTATGCGGTAGACAGCCTGGGTGCCGGCGTGAACGTGGGCTACCCGATCAGCGAGACTTCGCGTCTGACCTTCGGCCTGTCCGCTCAGCAGGACAAGATCAAGACCGGCCAGTACACCGTTGACGAGATTTTCGACTTCGTTAAGCGTGAAGGCGACAACTACCTGAACTTCAAGGCTTCGGCCGGCTGGTCCGAGTCGACCCTGAACAAGGGTGTGCTGCCAACCCGTGGTCGTTCCCAGAGCCTGACCCTGGAAACCACCATTCCAGGCAGCGATCTGTCGTTCTTCAAGCTCGATTACCGTGGCCAGTTGTTCCAGCCTTTGAGCGAGAACTACACCATGCGCCTGCACACCGAGCTGGGCTATGGCGATGGTTACGGTTCGACCGACGGCTTGCCGTTCTATGAAAACTACTATGCTGGTGGTTTCAACTCGGTTCGTGGCTTTAAAGACAGCACGCTGGGTCCACGCAGTACCCCTAGTCGTGGCGCCGGTGTGACCGGTAACGCCGGTACGTTGCGTGACCCGGATCAGGATCCGCTGCCGTTCGGTGGCAACGTGTTGATCCAGGGTGGTGTCGAGGTGTTGTTCCCGCTGCCATTCGTCAAGGATCAGCGTTCGCTGCGTACTTCGGTATTCTGGGACGTGGGTAACGTATTTGACTCCAAGTGCGAGAAGACTACCAACGCGACTGTCGGTTCGACTTCTTCCACTCAGTGCAACGACATCAGCCTCAGCAACATGGCCAGCTCCGTCGGTGTCGGTGTGACCTGGGTCACCGCACTGGGCCCGCTGAGCTTTGCACTGGCGATGCCGATCAAGAAACCGGATGAAGCTGAAACTCAAGTGTTCCAATTCTCCCTGGGCCAGACGTTCTAAGCGTCTGACCCAAGACAACGACAATGGATTTTGTAGGAGTGCATCGTGCGTAAGTTGACTCAATTGGTTCTCCTGGCCTCCGTACTGGTGGCAGGCCCGGCATTTGCCGACATGAAAATCGCCGTTCTGAACTATCAGATGGCCCTGCTGGAATCCGACGCAGCCAAGAAATACGCCGTGGACGCCGAGAAGAAGTTCGGCCCGCAACTGACCAAACTCAAGACCCTGGAAAGCAGTGCCAAGGGCATTCAGGATCGTCTGATGGCCGGTGGCGACAAGATGCAGCAAGGCGAGCGCGAGCGTCTGGAGCTTGAGTTCAAGCAAAAGGCTCGTGACTTCCAGTTCCAGTCCAAGGAGCTGAACGAAGCCAAGGCTGTTGCCGACCGCGAAATGCTCAAGCAACTGAAGCCGAAACTGGATAGCGCAGTGGAAGAAGTCATCAAGAAAGGTGGTTTTGACCTGGTGTTCGAGCGTGGCGCAGTGATCGATGTCAAACCTCAGTACGACATCACGCGCCAGGTTATCGAGCGCATGAATCAGCTGAAGTAACCCATGACCGTGACTATCAAGCTCGGCCAGTTGGCCGAGTTCCTCGGCGCCACCTTGAGTGGCGACCCCGAGAAGCAAATTACTGGGCTAGCCACCTTGCAGGAGGCTGGCCCAGCTCAGTTGAGCTTTCTGGCAAACCCCCAATACCGTAAATACCTGGCTGGCTCGCAGGCCGCAGCTCTTTTGCTCAAGGCTGCCGACGCGGAAGGTTATGCCGGTAATGCGCTGGTGGTGCCGGATCCTTACCTGGCTTACGCACGCATTTCCCATCTGTTCGATCCGAAACCCAAGGCTGTTGCCGGCGTTCATCCGACTGCCGTGATCGCCGAGGACGCCGTGGTCGATCCGAGCGCCAGTGTTGGTCCCTTCGTGGTGATCGAAGCGGGTGCGCGAATCGGTGCTGGCGTGACACTCGGCGCGCATTGCGTCGTCGGTGCGCGCAGTGAAATCGGCGAGGGCGGCTGGCTGGCCCCGCGAGTCACGCTGTATCACGATGTGCGGATCGGCAAGCGGGTGGTGATCCAGTCCGGCGCCGTACTTGGTGGTGAAGGCTTCGGTTTTGCCAACGAGAAGGGTGTCTGGCAGAAGATCGCCCAGATCGGCGGCGTGACCATCGGTGACGATGTGGAGATCGGCGTGAATACCGCCATCGACCGCGGTGCGTTGGCCGATACCGTGATCGGCAATGGCGTGAAGCTCGACAACCAGATTCAGATCGCCCACAACGTGCAGGTCGGTGACCACACCGCCATGGCCGCGTGCGTGGGGATTTCCGGCAGCACCAAAATCGGCAAGCACTGCATGCTCGCCGGGGGTGTTGGCCTGGTAGGGCATATCGATATTTGCGACAACGTATTCCTGACCGGGATGACCATGGTGACCCACTCGATTACCGAGCCGGGTGCCTATTCTTCCGGCACAGCTATGCAACCCGCGGCCGAATGGCGCAAAAGCGCGGCCCGTATTCGTCAGCTCGATGACATCGCGCGACGTTTGAAACAGCTGGAAAAGCGGTCCGGGGAAGTGACCCCCGACGGTAATGCTTCATCTGAAGGCTGATACCATTTCCATATCAAGTGTGCACAGCCTCTGGACTGCCTCCTTGATTTGCTAGAGGAGTGCGCGTCAGTCGCGCTCCCAATCTTTACATAGGCTTCCCCCCGAAATGATGGACATCAACGAGATTCGCGAATACCTGCCTCACCGTTACCCGTTCCTGCTGGTGGACCGGGTAGTGGAGCTGGATACGGAAGGCAAGCGCATTCGCGCCTACAAGAATGTCAGCATCAACGAACCGTTCTTCAATGGTCACTTCCCTGCGCACCCGATCATGCCGGGCGTGCTGATCATCGAAGCCATGGCTCAGGCTGCCGGGATCCTCGGTTTCAAGATGCTTGACGTGAAACCGGCCGACGGCACCCTTTATTACTTCGTCGGCTCCGACAAGCTGCGTTTCCGCCAGCCAGTGCTGCCGGGTGATCAGTTGATCCTCGAAGCCAAGTTCATCAGCTGCAAGCGTCAGATCTGGAAGTTCGAATGCCAGGCTTCGGTCGACGGCAAGCCGGTCTGCTCTGCTGAAATCATCTGTGCGGAACGCAAGCTATGAGTTTGATTGACCCTCGCGCAATCATCGATCCGTCGGCCGTCCTGGCTGAAGGCGTCGAGGTCGGCCCGTGGTCGATCATCGGTGCAGGTGTGGAAATCGGCGAGGGTACGGTCATCGGGCCACACGTGATCCTCAAAGGTCCGACCCGTATTGGCAAGCACAACCGCATCTACCAGTTTTCCTCGGTAGGCGAAGACACGCCGGACCTGAAATACAAGGGCGAAGAAACCCGTCTGGTGATCGGTGACCACAACGTCATCCGTGAAGGTGTGACAATCCACCGTGGTACCGTTCAGGATCGTTCCGAAACGACCCTGGGTGATCACAACCTGATCATGGCCTATGCCCACATTGGACATGACAGCGTCATCGGCAACCACTGCATTCTGGTCAACAACACCGCGCTGGCCGGCCATGTGCACGTTGATGACTGGGCGATCCTGTCCGGTTTCACCCTGGTTCATCAGTACTGCCACATTGGTGCCCACAGCTTTTCCGGCATGGGTACGGCGATCGGCAAGGACGTCCCGGCGTTCGTCACCGTATTCGGCAACCCGGCCGAAGCGCGCAGCATGAACTTCGAGGGCATGCGTCGTCGCGGTTTCAGCGAAGACGCCATTCACGCGCTGCGACGTGCGTACAAAACGGTGTATCGCCAGGGCCTGACCGTCGAGCAGGCGCTGGCCGAACTGGCCGAGCCGTCCGCCCAGTTCCCGGAGGTCGCGATGTTTCGTGACTCCATCCAGTCGTCGACCCGCGGCATCACCCGCTGACCATGGCCAATCTGCGTATTGCGCTGGTGGCGGGGGAGGCTTCCGGTGACATTCTGGGCGCAGGCCTCATGCGGGCCCTCAAGGCACAGCACCCTGCGGTGGAGTTCATCGGTGTCGGTGGCCCGCTGATGCAGGCCGAAGGCCTGACTTCCTATTTTCCGATGGAGCGTCTGTCGGTCATGGGCCTGGTGGAGGTCCTGGGACGCTTGCGTGAACTGCTCAAGCGCCGCAAAGACCTGATCGCCACGCTTATCGCTGAAAAACCGGATGTGTTCATCGGCATCGACGCACCGGATTTCAACCTCAATATCGAACTCAAGCTGCGTCAGGCCGGAATCAAGACCGTGCACTACGTCAGCCCTTCGGTGTGGGCGTGGCGGCAGAAGCGGGTGCTGAAGATCCGCGAAGGCTGCGACCTGATGCTCACGCTGCTGCCGTTCGAAGCCAGCTTCTACGAAGAGAAGGGCGTGCCGGTGCGGTTCGTCGGCCATACGCTGGCCGATACCATTCCGCTGGAGGCTGATCGCGCCGCCGCGCGTGCCGAACTCGGTCTGTCGGACGGTCCGCTGGTGGCTTTGATGCCGGGCAGCCGGGGCGGCGAAGTCAGCCGTCTGGGTGCGTTGTTCCTTGATACCGCCGAACGCTTGCGGGCCATGCGCCCGGGTGTGCGTTTCGTCATCCCGTGCGCCAGCCCCGAGCGTCGTGCCCAGCTTGAAGAATTGCTGGCTGGCCGCGATCTGCCAGTGACCCTGCTCGATGGCAAATCCCACCTGGCCCTGGCGGCGTGCAATGCGGTCCTGATCGCGTCGGGTACAGCGACCCTCGAAGCGCTGCTGTACAAGCGCCCGATGGTCGTGGCGTACCGTCTTGCGCCGCTGACGTTCTGGATTCTCAAACGTATGGTCAAGAGTCCGTACGTCTCACTGCCGAACCTGCTGGCCCAGCGACTGCTGGTGCCGGAATTGTTGCAGGATGATGCGACGGTCGAGGCGCTTGCCCAGACCCTGTCGCCATTGATCGACGGTGGCGAAGAGCAGACCCGTGGCTTCGACGAGATCCATCGCACCCTGCGCCTGGACGCTTCCAATCAGGCGGCTGACGCCGTTCTGAACCTGATCGGGCAAACACGATGAGCAAGACAAGCATGCAGATGGGCCTGGATTTCACCCTGGTCGCCGAAGTCGAAGAGCTGGTGGCCGGCGTGGATGAAGTCGGTCGCGGTCCGTTGTGCGGAGCGGTCGTCACCGCAGCGGTGATCCTCGATCCGAATCGGCCGATCCTCGGTCTGAACGACTCGAAAAAACTCACCGAAGCCAAGCGCGAAAAGCTCTACGATGAAATCTGCGAGAAGGCGCTCAGCTGGTGCATCGCCCGCGCCGAGGTCGAAGAAATCGACGAGCTGAACATCCTTCACGCCACCATGCTGGCGATGCAACGCGCAGTCGCTGGCCTGCACATCCAGCCGAAACTGGCGATGATCGACGGCAACCGCTGCCCGAAACTGCCGATGCGTTCCGAAGCGGTGGTGCAGGGCGACGGCAAGGTGCCGGCGATTGCAGCGGCATCGATTCTGGCCAAGGTCAGCCGCGACCGCGAGATGGCGGCGTTTGAATTGATCTACCCGGGTTACGGCATCGGCGGCCATAAAGGCTATCCGACCCCCGTTCATCTGGAAGCGCTGTCACGCCTCGGGCCGACGCCGATTCACCGGCGTTCGTTTGCCCCGGTGCGTCAGGCTTACGAAGCGCTGCAAGGCCTGACGCAGGTTTAGCGGCAAGGCTGATGTTTTGTTCGGGGCCCGGTACAATCCGGGCCTTGTTGTCTCTATGTAACTGGACAGGATCACTATGCCGGCTTCATTCGTTCATCTACGCCTGCACACTGAATACTCCCTGGTCGATGGGCTCGTGCGGATCAAGCCGCTGGTCAAGGCCCTGACCGGCATGGGCATGCCGGCCGTTGCGGTGACCGACCAGAACAACATGTGTTCGCTGGTCAAATTCTATAAAAACACCATGGGTGCCGGGATCAAGCCGATCTGCGGCGCCGACCTGTGGCTGTCGAACAAGGACCCGGATGGTCCGCTGAGCCGGATCAGCCTGTTGGTCATGAATGCCCAGGGCTATCGCAACCTGACCGAATTGATTTCCCGTGGCTTCATCGACGGTCAGCGCAACGGCATGGTCATCATCGAGCGCGAGTGGGTCGCCGAGGCCAACGAAGGCCTGATCATGCTGTCCGCCGCGAAGGAAGGCGAGATCGGCATGGCCATGATCGGCGGCAACCCCGCCGAAGCCGAGGCGCTTGCCCGCGAATGGATGGCAGTGTTCCCGGATCGCTTCTATCTGGAAATTCAGCGTACCAATCGTCCGAACGACGAAGAACAGTTGCACGGTGCCGTGGCCCTGGCCGACAAGCTCGGCGCGCCGCTGGTAGCCACCAACGACGTGCGCTTCATCAAGCAGGAAGACTTCGCCGCTCACGAAACCCGCGTCTGCATCGGTGAGGGCCGGGCCCTCGACGATCCGCGGCGTTCGAAGAACTACAGCGACCAGCAGTATCTGAAAAGCGCCGAGGAAATGGCCGAGCTGTTCAGCGACCTGCCGGATGCGATCGAGAACACCGTCGAGATCGCCAAGCGTTGCAACATTGATGTGAAGCTGGGCAAGCACTTCCTGCCGGATTACCCGATTCCCGATGGCATGACCATCGACGAGTATTTCCGCAAGGTCTCTTTCGATGGCCTGGAAGAGCGCCTCAGCGTGCTGCTGCCCAAGGACACCACCGAGGACTACGAGGCCAAGCGTCAGGTCTACGTTGACCGGCTGAATTTCGAACTGGATATCATCATCCAGATGGGGTTCCCCGGTTACTTCCTGATCGTGATGGACTTTATCCAGTGGGCCAAGAACAACGGTGTGCCGGTGGGCCCGGGCCGGGGGTCGGGTGCCGGATCGCTGGTGGCCTATGTGCAGAAGATCACCGACCTCGACCCGCTGGAATATGACCTGCTGTTCGAACGTTTCCTCAACCCGGAACGGGTATCGATGCCCGACTTCGACGTCGACTTCTGCATGGATGGTCGCGACCGGGTGATCGATTACGTGGCCGAAAAGTACGGCCGCAATGCCGTAAGCCAGATCATCACCTTCGGTTCCATGGCTGCGAAGGCTGTGGTTCGTGACGTGGCGCGGGCCCAGGGCAAGTCGTTCGGCCTGGCCGATCGCCTGTCGAAGATGATTCCGTTCGAAGTCGGCATGACCCTGGAAAAAGCCTACGAGCAGGAAGAAATCCTGCGTGACTTCATCAAGGTCGATGAAGAAGCGGCGGAAATCTGGGAGATGGCGCGCAAGCTCGAAGGCGTGGTGCGGAACGTCGGTAAACACGCCGGTGGTGTGGTAATCGCGCCGACCAAGCTGACCGACTTCTCGCCGATCTATTGCGACGAGGCCGGCGACGGTCTGGTGACCCAGTTCGACAAGGACGACGTCGAGGCGGCCGGTCTGGTGAAGTTCGACTTCCTCGGCCTGCGGACCCTGACGATCATCGACTGGGCGCTGAAGACCATCAACCGTGACCGCGCCAAGGTCAACGAACCGCCGCTGGACATCGCGTTCATCCCGCTGGATGACAAGCCGACTTATCAGCTGCTGCAAAAAGCTGAAACCACCGCGGTGTTCCAGCTCGAATCCCGCGGCATGAAAGAGCTGATCAAAAAGCTCAAGCCCGACTGCCTCGAAGACCTGATCGCACTGGTGGCCCTGTTCCGTCCGGGCCCGCTGCAGTCGGGCATGGTGGATGACTTCATCAACCGTAAACACGGTCGCGCTGAACTTGCGTATCCGCACCCGGATTACCAGTACGAAGGTTTGCAACCGGTACTGGCGCCGACGTACGGCATCATCCTGTATCAGGAACAGGTGATGCAGATCGCCCAAGTCATGGCCGGTTACACCCTCGGTGGTGCGGACATGCTGCGTCGGGCGATGGGCAAGAAGAAACCCGAGGAAATGGCCAAGCAGCGCGGCGGTTTCATTGAGGGTTGTGCGTCGAACAATATCGACGCGGATCTGGCCGGTAACATTTTCGACCTGGTGGAAAAATTCGCCGGCTACGGCTTCAACAAATCCCACTCCGCCGCCTACGGCCTGGTGTCGTACCAGACCGCCTGGCTGAAAGCCCACTACCCGGCGCCGTTCATGGCCGCGGTACTGTCGGCGGACATGCACAACACCGACAAGGTCGTGACCTTGATCGAGGAAGTGCGCACGATGAAGCTGCGCCTCGACGCGCCGGACGTGAACACTTCGGAGTTCAAGTTCACGGTGAACGACGAAGGCCGCATCGTATACGGCCTGGGCGCGATCAAAGGTGTCGGTGAAGGTCCGGTGGAAGCGATCACCGAGGCCCGTCAGGCCGGTCCGTTCAAGGATCTGTTCGACTTCTGCGCCCGGGTCGACCTCAAACGCATCAACAAACGCACGCTGGACGGTCTGATCCGCAGCGGTGCGCTGGATCGCCTCGGTCCGTACTTCCATGACGAGCAGAAGGCCTATCAGGCCAACATCGACCGCAACCGCGCCGTGCTGCTGGCGGCGATGGAAGAGGCGATCAAGTCGGCCGAGCAGACCGCGCGCACCCGTGACAGCGGCCACGCCGACCTGTTCGGCGGGCTGTTCGTTGAGGAGGACGCGGACGTTTACGCGATTCACCGCAAGGCGAAAGAGCTGACGCTCAAAGAGCGGCTCAAAGGTGAAAAAGACACCTTGGGCCTGTACCTGACCGGCCACCCGATCGACGAATACGAAGGCGAAATCCGCCGTTTCGCCCGCCAGCGCATCATCGACCTGAAACCGGCACGGGACACCCAGACCGTGGCGGGGATGATCATCGCCCTGCGGGTGATGAAGAACAAAAAGGGCGACAAGATGGGCTTCATCACCCTCGACGACCGATCCGGGCGGATCGAGGCGTCGCTGTTCGCCGATGCGTTCCACTCCGCGCAGTCGCTGCTGCAGACCGACGCAATGGTGGTGGTCGAAGGCGAGGTCAGCAACGATGACTTCTCCGGCGGCCTGCGCCTGCGGGTCAAGCGGGTGATGAGCATGGAAGATGCGCGCACCAACCTCGCCGAGAGCCTGCGCCTGAAGTTGCAGACACAGGATCTGAAAGGCGATCAGCTACGCTGGTTGGGTGATTTGCTCAAGCGTCATCGCGGTGCGTGCCCGATCACCATGGAATACACCAGTCCCGATGCGAAGACCTTGCTGCAGTTTGGCGAGACCTGGCGGATTGACCCGGCGGATGCCTTGATTCAAGCCCTGCGTGACCAGTTCGGGCGAGACAACGTCTTCCTCCAATACCGTTGACCGGGAGGTGCCATCAAAGCGCCTGCCCACAACCTGAATTTTTAATCTCGACCTCAGCGCGCCTCTCCCTTAAGGTAGGGCGCGAATAGACAACCGGCCGGCCCAAGCTCATTTGGGACACGACCCAAGACGGACGCCTATGAACCCGAATTTTCTAGATTTCGAACAGCCGATCGCCGACCTGCAAGCCAAGATCGAAGAGTTGCGCTTGGTCGGTAATGACAATTCGCTGAATATCGGCGATGAGATCTCCCGCCTGCAGGACAAGAGCAAGACGCTCACCGAAGACATCTTCGGCAAGCTGACCAGCTGGCAGATCGCACGTCTGGCGCGTCACCCGAAACGTCCTTACACCCTGGACTACATCGAGCACATCTTCACCGAGTTCGACGAACTGCACGGTGATCGTCACTTCTCCGACGACGCGGCCATTGTGGGCGGCGTGGCACGTCTGGAAGACCAGCCAGTGATGGTGATCGGTCACCAGAAGGGCCGTGAAGTGCGTGAAAAGGTACGCCGCAACTTCGGCATGCCGCGTCCGGAAGGCTACCGCAAGGCCTGCCGCCTGATGGAAATGGCCGAGCGTTTCAAGATGCCGATCCTGACCTTTATCGACACCCCGGGCGCGTACCCTGGTATCGATGCTGAAGAGCGCAACCAGAGCGAAGCGATTGCCTGGAACCTGCGCGTCATGGCCCGCCTGAAAACCCCGATCATCGCCACCGTGATTGGTGAAGGTGGTTCCGGCGGTGCACTGGCGATCGGCGTGTGCGACCAGTTGAACATGCTGCAGTACTCGACCTACGCGGTGATCTCGCCGGAAGGCTGCGCTTCGATTCTGTGGAAAACCGCAGAGAAGGCGCCGGATGCTGCTGAAGCGATGGGCATCACCGCCGAGCGTCTGAAAGGCCTGGGCATCGTCGACAAGGTGATCAGCGAGCCTCTGGGCGGCGCCCACCGTGATCCGGCCGCTGCCGCAGCATCGATCCGCGCCGAGCTGAGCTCGCAACTCGCGATGCTGAAGAAGTTCGACAACGAAGCGCTGCTCAAGCGTCGTTATGATCGTCTGATGAGCTACGGTCTCTAAGTCGAGCCGTTCCAACCAGCGATGCAAAACACTGTGGGAGCGGGCTTGCCCGCGAATGCGATGTAACATTCAACAATTGTGTTGGCTGTTTCACCGCTTTCGCGAGCAAGCCCGCTCCCACATTTGGTTTGTGAAAAGGTAGAAAAATGGGTCAGCCCTCGATTGATTTGCCTTCCAGGCTTCTGCGCAATCTCAAGCCCTGGCTCGGTGCTTCCCATTGGCGCATCGCCTTCTCCGGCGGCCTCGACTCCACCGTTCTGCTGCACCTCCTGACCAATCTCGCCAAAACCGAATCCATTCCGGCGCTAAGCGCCATCCATGTTCATCACGGCCTTCAGGCTGCGGCCGATGCGTGGCCGGCGCATTGTCAGGCTGTTTGCGATGAACTGGCGGTGCCGTTGCAAGTGGTGCGTGTGCAGGTGCCGCCGGGGGCGAGTCTGGAGCGGGCGGCGCGGGATGCGCGCTACACAGCGTTCATTGCGGCGACCCAGGCCGAGGCTGTGATGCTGACCGGGCAGCATCGCGACGATCAGGCTGAAACACTGTTGTTCCGGCTGTTGCGTGGCGCCGGGGTCAGAGGTCTCTCAGGCATGCCAGTCCAGCGAGCGCTGGGGCAGGGCAGTCTGGTTCGGCCGTTGCTCGACGTTACGCGTGCCGAGCTGGAAGCCTATGCGCAGGACCACGGCCTGCGCTGGGTCGAGGACCCTTCGAATCAGGATCGACAGTTTTCGCGCAACTATCTACGGCATCAGGTTCTGCCGTTGCTGAGCGGTCGCTGGCCTCAGGCACATGCAAACATGGCCCGCAGCGCGGCGCATCTGCGTGAGGCGCAAGGTTTGCTCGATGAGCTGGCGCAAATCGATCTGGCTACTGCGAAATTGCCCGCTGAGTTCGAGTGGTCGGGATTGCCATCGTTGGAGTTTGCGGCCGTTGCGGGGTTGTCCGATGCCCGTCAGCGAAATGCACTCAGCCACTGGCTTGAACCTTTGACCCGACTGCCGGATACCGACCATTGGTCGGGTTGGGTCGATGTGCGTGACGCCGGTAACGATGCCTCGCCGATCTGGCGTCTGGCGGATGGCGAGCTGCACCGAAGCGCCGGTCGCCTGTGGTGGCTCAGCGGACAATGGTTGCGTACACCGGTGGTCAGCGGCGACTGGCACGAGCCGTCGCTGGCGCTACGCTTGCCCGATAACGGACGTGTCATGTTCAGCGGTCAGACTCCCGTGGGACCGCTGCAAGTCCGCTATCGGCAGGGCGGCGAGGTGATGCATCTGGCGGATCGCGGTCATCGCGATCTCAAGCGCCTGCTCAATGAACGCGCGGTGCCGGGCTTCGTGCGTGGCAGATTGCCGCTGCTGTTTCGCGGTGAAGAATTGCTCGCCGTGGCGAACCTGCCGGGGCTCGACGGCCATGCGCTGGAAGGCTGGCGATTGCATTGGCAGCCTTTGGACGAAGATCAAGGTTTGAGATGAAGGGGGCATTCCGGTAGACTACGCTCCCTTCTTGATACAACTTCTGTGGATTCGCCTGAATTGCAGAAGTTGCCGATTACCAAGCAGTCTTTGCTGGGCGATTCCAAAAAATGTGTAGCGAGCAACGTACCGGTGTTTTCACTTCCGGTCTGTCCCAACGCGGCGGTTTTTTTGAAAGGTGCACTGTGATTAATGCAGGTGATCGGGGGCTTCGGCCTTCCTTCGCTTTCCCCGGCGGCTCGGACCGCTTTAACGCAGACTTCTAGGGTTTTTCATGACGCGCTACATATTCGTCACGGGCGGTGTTGTTTCTTCTTTGGGGAAAGGCATTGCATCGGCTTCATTGGCGGCCATCCTGGAGGCGCGGGGGCTTAAGGTCACCATGCTGAAGCTGGATCCGTACATCAACGTCGACCCGGGCACCATGAGCCCGTTCCAGCACGGTGAAGTGTTCGTCACCCACGACGGCGCCGAGACCGACCTGGACCTGGGCCACTACGAGCGGTTCATCCGCACGACCATGACCCAGAACAACAACTTCACCACCGGCCGTGTCTACGAGCACGTGCTGCGCAAAGAGCGCCGTGGTGACTACCTGGGTGCAACCATCCAGGTGATTCCGCACATCACCGACGAAATCAAGCGTCGCATCATCAAGGGCGCCGGCGATGCCGACGTGGCGCTGGTGGAAATCGGCGGTACCGTGGGTGACATCGAGTCGCAACCGTTCCTCGAAGCCATCCGCCAGCTGCGTGTGGAAGTCGGCTCCAAGCGCGCGATGCTGATGCACCTGACCCTGGTTCCGTACATCGCCACCGCGGGCGAGACCAAGACCAAGCCGACCCAGCACTCCGTGAAGGAACTGCGTTCGATCGGTCTGCAGCCAGACGTGCTGATCTGCCGCTCCGACCATCCGGTGGATGTGTCGTCGCGTCGCAAGATCGCGCTGTTCACCAACGTTGAAGAGCGTGCGGTGATCTCCCTGGAAGACGTCGACACCATCTACAAGATCCCGGCCGTGCTGCACGCTCAGGGGCTGGACGATTTCGTCGTCGAGCGTTTCGGCCTGCAATGTAATGGCGCCGACCTGTCCGAGTGGGAAAAGGTCGTCGATGCCAAGCTCAACCCGGAGCACGAAGTCACCATCGCGATGGTCGGCAAGTACATGGAGCTGCTGGACGCCTACAAGTCGCTGATCGAAGCGATGAGTCACGCCGGCATCACCAACCGCACCAAGGTCAACCTGCGCTACATCGATTCCGAAGACATCGAGAACCAGGGCACCGCGCTGCTGGAAGGCGTCGACGCGATCCTCGTACCGGGCGGCTTCGGTCTGCGTGGCGTGGAAGGCAAAATCACCGCCGTTCAATACGCTCGCGAAAACAAGGTTCCTTACCTGGGTATCTGCCTGGGCATGCAAGTGGCGGTCATCGAGTTCGCCCGTAACGTGCTGGGCTGGAAAGACGCCAACTCCACCGAGTTCGATCGTGCCAGCGGCCACCCGGTTGTCGGTCTGATCACCGAGTGGGAAGACGCCACCGGTGCCGTTGAAGTGCGTACCGAAGCGTCCGACCTGGGCGGCACCATGCGCCTCGGCGCTCAGGAATGCCTGCTCGAAGCCGGCTCCAAGGTGCACGACTGCTACGGCAAGGATGTGATTGTCGAGCGTCACCGTCACCGTTACGAAGTGAACAACAACCTGCTCCCGCAAATCATCGAGGCCGGCCTGAAGATTTCCGGTCGTTCTTCCGATGCAGCGCTGGTTGAAGTGGTCGAAGCACCTGATCATCCATGGTTCGTCGCTTGCCAGTTCCACCCAGAGTTCACCTCGACGCCACGCGATGGCCATCCGCTGTTCAGCGGCTTCGTCAAAGCGGCATTGGCTCAACACCAGAAGAAGGCGTAACCCCGATGGCACAGAAGATCATCCGCGTCGGCGACATCGAGATTGCCAACGACAAACCCATGGTGCTGTTCGGCGGCATGAACGTGCTGGAAAGCCGTGACATGGCCATGCAGGTTTGCGAAGAGTACGTGAAGGTCACCGAAAAGCTCGGTATCCCTTACGTGTTCAAGGCCAGCTTCGACAAGGCCAACCGTTCTTCTGTGACCTCCTATCGTGGTCCTGGCCTGGAAGAGGGCATGCGCATCTTCCAGGACATCAAACAAGCCTTCGGCGTGCCGATCATCACTGACGTCCACGAGCCTGACCAGGCCGCGGTCGTCGCCGAGGTCTGCGACATCATCCAGCTGCCGGCCTTCCTGTCGCGCCAGACCGACCTCGTGGTCGCGATGGCCAAGACCAATGCCGTCATCAACATCAAGAAAGCCCAGTTCCTCGCGCCTCAGGAAATGAAACACATCCTGAACAAGTGCGTGGAAGCGGGTAACGATCAGTTGATCCTCTGCGAGCGTGGTTCGAGCTTCGGCTACAACAACCTCGTGGTCGACATGCTCGGCTTCGGCATCATGAAGCAGTTCGAGTACCCGGTATTCTTCGACGTGACCCATTCGCTGCAAATGCCTGGCGGTCGTTCCGACTCTGCCGGCGGTCGCCGCGCCCAGGTCACCGACCTGGCCAAGGCTGGCATGAGCCAGTCGCTGGCGGGCCTGTTCCTCGAAGCGCACCCGGATCCGGACAACGCCAAATGCGACGGCCCTTGCGCCTTGCGTCTGGACAAACTGGAGCCATTCCTGGCCCAGCTCAAAGCCCTGGACGAACTGGTGAAGAGTTTTCCGACGGTAGAAACCGCGTAAACCTCAATTCTCCGGTAAAGTACCGCACGATTTGTCGCTCATGCCCTCGGGTATGAGCGTTGTCGTCTGCAAGCTGCCCGCTGCACACCACTTGCCGACGGTCAAAAGATTTCCTCTAGCTGCGTCGTTTTCGTCAACTTTGGAGTGTTTACAACAATGGCAAAAATCGTCGACATCAAAGGTCGTGAAGTTCTCGACTCCCGTGGCAATCCCACCGTGGAAGCGGACGTGCTTCTCGACAACGGCATCATCGGCAGCGCCTGTGCGCCGTCCGGTGCATCCACTGGCTCGCGTGAAGCGCTCGAGCTGCGTGATGGCGACAAGAGCCGTTACCTGGGCAAGGGCGTGCTCAAGGCGGTAGCGAACATCAACGGTCCGATCCGCGATCTGCTGCTGGGCACCGACCCAAGCGACCAGAAAGCCCTGGATCACGCGATGATCAAGCTGGACGGTACTGAAAACAAAGCGACCCTGGGCGCCAACGCCATCCTCGCCGTATCCCTGGCTGCGGCCAAGGCGGCTGCACAGGATCAGGACCTGCCGCTGTACGCACACATCGCCAACCTGAACGGCACCCCGGGTGTTTACTCGATGCCGGTTCCGATGATGAACATCATCAACGGTGGCGAACACGCCGACAACAACGTCGACATCCAGGAATTCATGGTTCAGCCGGTTGGCGCCAAGTCCTTCTCGGAAGGTCTGCGCATGGGCACCGAGATTTTCCATCACCTCAAAGCCGTGCTGAAGGCCCGTGGCCTGAGCACTGCCGTCGGTGACGAAGGCGGTTTCGCGCCGAACCTGGCTTCCAACGAAGACGCACTGAAAGTGATCTCCGAAGCAGTCGCCAACGCCGGTTACAAGCTGGGCACCGACGTGACCCTGGCTCTGGACTGCGCGGCCAGCGAATTCTTCGAAGACGGCAAGTACAACCTGTCCGGCGAAGGCCAGGTGTTCACCGCTGAAGGTTTCGCCGACTACCTCAAAGGTCTGACCGAGCGTTACCCGATCATCTCGATCGAAGACGGTCTGGACGAGTCCGACTGGGCTGGCTGGAAGATCCTCACCGACAAGATCGGCGAGAAGACCCAACTGGTCGGTGACGACCTGTTCGTGACCAACACCAAGATCCTGAAAGAAGGCATCGATAAAAAGATCGCCAACTCGATCCTGATCAAGTTCAACCAGATCGGCACCCTGACCGAAACCCTGGAAGCCATCCAGATGGCCAAGGCAGCCGGTTACACCGCTGTGATCTCGCACCGCTCCGGCGAAACCGAAGATTCGACCATTGCCGACCTGGCCGTGGGTACTTCGGCTGGCCAGATCAAGACCGGTTCGCTGTGCCGTTCCGACCGTGTTTCCAAGTACAACCAACTGCTGCGTATCGAAGAGCAGTTGAATGGCAAGGCCAAGTACAACGGTCGCTCCGAGTTCCGCGGCTAAGTTGTAAATGGTAAAAAGACACCGGATTGTGTCGGAAAAGTCGTGACAGCGATGGATTTGCCACTAATCTGATGCCTTATATGCACAAGCCTGGATATTCCAGGCTTCGTGCTATCAGATGCTTCAAAGTTTTGGCGTGGCTGTCTTTTTTCACTGGATACCTGATATTCGATGCGCAGTCCTTACTGGTTGTTTCTCGTTTTGCTCTTGCTGCTGGCCGGTCTGCAGTACCGCCTGTGGGTGGGCAATGGCAGTCTGGCGCAAGTCGCCGAACTGAATCAGCAGATTGCTGATCAACACGCCGAGAACGAAGCCTTGTTGGAGCGCAACCGGGTGATGGACGCTGAAGTCAGCGAGTTGAAGAAGGGCATGGAGACCGTTGAAGAGCGGGCTCGTCACGAACTGGGCATGGTCAAGGACGGCGAAACCCTTTACCAGTTGGCCCAATGATCGATTCCCTGCCGGCCTTCTGGGCCGTGATTCCTGCCGCGGGCGTCGGTGCCCGAATGGCCGCGGACCGTCCCAAGCAATACCTGCAACTGGGCGGGCGCACAATTCTCGAACACAGCCTCGGCTGTTTCCTCGATCACCCGAGCCTCAAGGGCCTGGTGGTCAGTCTTGCCGTTGATGATCCTTATTGGCCGAACCTGGCCAGCGCCAGCGATCCGCGAATACAACGGGTTGACGGTGGTGCCGAACGTTCCGGCTCGGTGCTTAACGCCTTGCTGCATCTGCATGCCCAAGGTGCCGATGATGACGATTGGGTGCTGGTGCACGATGCGGCACGACCGAACCTGAGCCGTGATGATCTCGACAAATTGCTTACTGAACTGGCGAACGATCCGGTCGGTGGCCTGTTGGCCGTACCGGCGAAGGACACCCTGAAGCGGGTCGACAAACACGGTCGTGTGGTGGAAACCGTGGATCGCAGCGTGATCTGGCAGGCCTACACGCCGCAGATGTTCCGCCTCGGTGCCTTGCACCGCGCACTGGCGGACAGTCTGGTGGCTGATGCTGTGATCACCGATGAAGCCTCGGCGATGGAGTGGGCCGGCATGGCGCCGCGCCTGATCGAAGGTCGTGCGGACAACCTGAAAGTCACCCGCCCCGAAGACCTCGAATGGTTGCGCCAGCGCTGGGCCAATCGTCGTTAAATCCGGTACTCCGGCCGTTCGGCCAAACCTTCCTTGAGAAAATCCACCAGTTTGCGCACCTTCGGCGACAAGTGCCGCTGCTGCGGATACAGCGCCCACACCGCCGTATTCGGCGGTTGATGCGCCTCCAGCAAAGAAATCAACGCACCGCTGTGCAGGTGCTCCAGCACGTAATAGTCCGGCAACTGACACAGCCCGACGCCTTGCAGTGCGGCATCCAGCACCGCTTGCCCACTGTTGCAGCGCCAGTTTCCTTGTACTCGCTGGGAAAATTCCCGCCCGTTTTGTTCAAGCTGCCAGATGTCCGAGCTGCCGATCAGGCAATTGTGCCGACCCAGTTCCGACAAGCTGTGTGGGCGCCCGTATCGTTCCAGGTAGGACGGCGACGCACACAGATACATGCGCCGCGGTGCCAGGCGAGTCGCTACGAGCCGTGAATCCTGAAGCCGACCAAGACGGATCGCCAGGTCCAGGCCTTCGTGCACCAGATCGAGTTGGCGGTTGGTCAGTTCAATGTCGATGCGCAGTTGCGGGTAGTGCCCCATGAACCGCGTCACCAGCGGCACGATGAAGCGCTCGCCATAGGCCACGGCGCAGGTCATGCGCAGCATGCCTTTGGGTTCGCTGGTCAGGTCGCCGACCGCACGCAACGCTTCTTCGCGACCGTCCTGCAAGCGCTGGCAATGTTGCAGAAAGGTCTGGCCGGCCTCGGTCAGCGTGACGCGTCGGGTACTGCGATACAGCAGTCGCGTCTGCAAACGCTCTTCCAGTCGTACGATTTGTCGACTGATGTGCGAGGAAGAAACGCCGAGGCGTTCGGCAGCCGCGGTGAACTGGCTGCATTCGGCAACAGCGACGAACTCGTCGATGCCTTCCCAGCGGTTTTCGGACATCGGGATTATCCCTGTATGGCAATAATGTTTTGCTTTTGCCCGGATTATTCATCAAGCAGCGCTGGACTACACTGACTGTCTGGTTTTTTATTCATTGGATTCACTGGAGAGTCAGCATGATCAAGTCGCGCGCCGCCGTTGCCTTCGAGGCCAAGAAGCCGCTGGAAATCGTAGAAGTCGATGTCGCCATGCCCAAGGCCGGTGAAGTATTGCTGCGCGTGGTGGCTTCCGGCGTTTGCCATACCGATGCGTACACGCTGTCCGGCGCTGACCCGGAAGGTATCTTCCCGTCGATCCTCGGCCACGAAGGCGGCGCAATCGTTGAAGCGATCGGCGAAGGCGTGACATCCGTGGCCGTCGGCGACCACGTGATTCCGCTGTACACCCCGGAATGCGGTCAGTGCAAATTCTGTAAGTCGGGCAAGACCAACCTGTGTCAGGCGATTCGCGCCACCCAGGGCAAGGGCTTGATGCCGGACGGCACTTCGCGCTTTTCCTACAAGGGCCAAGCGATTTTCCACTACATGGGTACTTCGACCTTTTCCGAATACACCGTGCTGCCGGAAATCTCCGTGGCCAAGATCTCCAAGGATGCGCCGCTGGAAAAGGTCTGCCTGCTCGGTTGCGGCGTGACTACCGGTATCGGTGCGGTGATCAACACCGCCAAGGTCAAGCCGGGTGACACCGTGGCCATTTTCGGCCTCGGCGGCATTGGCCTGTCGGCGGTGATTGGTGCGGTAAAGGCCAAGGCCTCGCGCATCATCGCCATTGACATCAACCCGGCCAAGTTCGAAATCGCCAAACAACTGGGGGCCACCGACTGCGTGAACCCGAAAGATTTCGATCGTCCGATCCAGGAAGTGATCGTCGACATGACCGATGGCGGCGTCGACTTCTCCTTCGAATGCATCGGCAACGTGCAGCTGATGCGCGCAGCCCTCGAGTGCTGCCACAAGGGCTGGGGCGAGTCGGTGATCATCGGTGTTGCCGGCGCCGGCCAGGAAATCGCCACCCGTCCGTTCCAACTGGTGACCGGTCGCGTCTGGCGCGGTTCGGCCTTCGGTGGCGTGCGTGGCCGTACCGAGTTGCCAAGCTATGTCGACATGGCGCAAAGCGGCGAAATCCCGCTGGATACTTTCATCACCCACACCATGGGCCTGGAAGACATCAACAAGGCCTTCGATCTGATGCATGAAGGCAAGAGCATCCGTACCGTCATTCATTTCTGATCAATCCCGATGCCATGGCCGCCACCGCGCGGCCGTGGTTGCGTAGGAGTCCTACATGAGTCTGGAAAACATCTCCTGTCAGAAAAGTTTCGGCGGTTGGCACAAGCGCTATCGCCATCGTTCCGAAGTGCTGGGCTGCGACATGGTGTTCGCCGTGTACCTGCCGCCGCAGGCAGAGCAGGGCGGCAAGCTGCCGGTGCTGTACTGGCTGTCGGGCCTGACCTGCACGGACGAGAACTTCATGCAGAAGGCCGGTGCGATGCGCATGGCGGCAGAGCTCGGCCTGATCATCGTGGCGCCGGACACCAGCCCCCGTGGCCCCGACGTTCCGGGTGATCCCGATGGCGCTTGGGATTTCGGCCTCGGTGCCGGGTTTTATCTGAATGCCACGCAGGAACCGTGGTCGCGGCACTATCGGATGCATGACTACGTCGTGCAGGAATTGCCTTCACTGGTTGAAGCGCATTTCCCGGCCTCGGACAAGCGCAGCATCAGCGGCCACTCCATGGGCGGTCACGGTGCGCTGGTCTGTGCGTTGCGCAATCCGGGGCGTTATCAGTCGGTGTCGGCGTTTTCGCCGATCAACAATCCAATGGATTGTCCGTGGGGCCAGAAAGCGTTCTCCCGCTATCTGGGCGACGACCGTTCGAAATGGCGCGAGTGGGATGCCTGCGCACTGATCGCCGAAGCGGACGAGAAACTGCCATTGCTGGTCGATCAGGGTGACCGTGACGATTTCCTCGCCACCCAACTCAAACCGGAAGCCCTGCAACAAGCCGCAAAACAAGCGGGTCATCCGTTGACGTTGCGCCTGCAACCAGGCTACGACCACAGCTATTTCTTCATCGCCAGCTTCATTGACGACCACTTGCAGCATCACGCACGCGCTCTGGGGGGGGTTCTCAGTTAGTTTCCACTCCGCGCCGGGTCTGCTGTTTTGCAGGGCAAGGCGCGAGAAGCGTGGTTTGGTTGTTCCAAATAAGCTTCGAGCAACGCAGCCCTGCAAAACAGCAGGCCCGGCCCTTCGGGTTGTGCCTTAAAGCGTGCCATGCTGCGTTGCATGCCTTGGGAAGGGAACAACCATTCCCAGCGGCCTGCGCCTTGCCTGGCACGCTTTAAGGCGACAACGCGGAGGGGAAACTAATTGAGAACACCCCCCGGGTTAATGCAGGTAGAATCACGCCCTGACAAAATTCGGGGCGTTTTTTTATGCGTATTGGCCACGGCTATGATGTGCACCGTTTCGCTGAAGGCGATTTCATTACTCTGGGCGGCGTGCGAATCGCACACGGCTTCGGGCTGCTCGCTCACTCCGACGGTGACGTCCTGCTGCACGCCTTGAGCGATGCCTTGCTCGGCGCGGCTGCGCTGGGTGATATCGGCAAGCATTTCCCGGACACCGACCCGCAATTCAAGGGCGCTGACAGCCGTGTGCTGCTGCGTCATGTGGTCAGTCTGATCCACGCCAAGGGCTGGAAGGTCGGCAATGTCGACAACACCATCGTTGCCCAGGCCCCGAAAATGGCCCCCCATATCGAATCGATGCGCGCGCTGATTGCCGCGGATCTGCAAGTAGAGCTGGATCAAGTGAACGTGAAAGCCACCACCACCGAGAAGCTCGGCTTCGTCGGTCGCGAAGAAGGCATCGCCGTGCATTCCGTTGCCTTGTTGCTGCGCGCATGAACGAACTGCAACTGCTCGGCCCGCGGGCCTATGGTGACGCCCTCGGCACCGCGGTACTGAAAGCTATCGCCGAAGATTTTCAGGTCGATGAAGTGCTCGACATTCCGTTCAGCGGAGACGGAGAGCACTTGTGGATCTGGGTGGAAAAGCGCGGCCTGAATACCGAAGAGGCTGCACGCCGTATCGCCAAGGCTGCCGGTATACCGTTGCGTACGGTGAGCTATGCCGGTCTGAAGGATCGTCAGGCGCTGACCCGTCAGTGGTTCAGCGTGCAATTGCCGGGCAAGGCCGATCCGGATCTGTCGGCGGCGGAAAACGACACGCTGAAAATCCTCAAGACCACCCGCCACAAGCGCAAGCTGCAACGTGGCGCGCATTCGGCCAACGGTTTCACGTTGCGCCTGACCCAGTTCAAAGGCGACAAGGCTGCCATCGATGAGCGCCTGCAACTGATCGCCAAACAAGGTATTCCGAATTACTTCGGCGCCCAGCGTTTTGGCCATGACGGTGGCAACGTGGTCGATGCCCGTTCGTGGGCTGCGCGCAAGGCGCTGCCGGAGCAGCGCAATGTGCGTTCGCGACTGCTGTCGACCGCGCGCAGTTTTCTGTTCAATCAGGTGCTCGCAGCACGGGTCGCCGATGGCACCTGGCAGCGTGCCCAGGTCGGCGATCTGCTGGCGTTCACCGATAGTCGCAGCTTTTTCCCGGCCGGGGAAGCCGAATGCAGTGATCCGCGTCTGGCGATTCTCGACCTGCACCCGACCGGTCCGCAGTGGGGCGAAGGTGACTCGCCGGCGGCCGGGGTTGTCCATGATCTGGAGCAGGGGATTGCCGCACGCGAGGCGGATCTGCGCGATTGGTTGATTAATGCCGGTATGAGCCACGAACGTCGCATCCTGCGGCTGCCCATTGGCGGGTTGACGTGGCATTATCCCGAGCCTGACATTCTGCAACTGGAATTCGTCCTCCCGGCCGGATGCTTCGCCACCGTATTGGTGCGCGAACTCGTTGATCTGGTGCCGGTGGGGCAGACGGACAGCCCATGCGTATTCTGATTTCTAACGACGATGGGGTGACTGCGCCCGGTCTTGCCGCGCTTTATGCTGCGCTGGCGGATTACACCGAGTGCGTGGTTATCGCCCCGGAACAGGACAAGAGTGGTGCCAGCAGTTCGCTGACACTCGACCGTCCATTGCACCCGCAATACCTGGCCAACGGCTTTATCAGCCTCAATGGCACGCCGACCGACTGCGTTCATCTGGGCCTCAACGGTTTGCTTGAACGCGAGCCGGACATGGTGGTGTCGGGGATCAACCTGGGCGCCAACCTGGGTGATGACGTGCTGTATTCCGGGACGGTGGCAGCCGCCCTCGAGGGCCGCTTTCTCGAGCGCCCGTCGTTTGCCTTCTCGCTGGCTTCGCGGCAGGTCGACAACTTGCCTACGGCCGCCTACTTTGCGCGCAAACTGGTCGAAGCCCATGCCGGGCTCGACCTGCCACCGCGCACGGTGCTGAACGTGAACATTCCCAATCTGCCGATCGATCACATTCGCGGCATTCAATTGACCCGTCTCGGCCATCGCGCCCGTGCGGCGGCACCGATGAAGGTCGTGGATCCGCGCGGCAAGGCCGGTTACTGGATCGCTGCTGCAGGTGATGCGGAAGACGGCGGGCCGGGCACCGATTTCCACGCGGTGATGCAGGGTTACGTATCCATCACTCCGTTGCAGCTCGATCGCACCTTCAATGATGCCTTCAGAAATCTCGACGGCTGGCTGGAGGGGCTCAATTAATGGCTCGTGAACAAGACGACAGGCTGCGCAGCGGCATCGGGATGACGTCCCAGCGAACCCGTGAGCGCCTGATCCAGCGTCTGTATGAAGAGGGCGTTTCCAACGCCAGCGTGCTGGAAGTGATCCGTCGCACCCCGCGGCACCTGTTCGTCGATGAAGCGCTGGCGCACCGGGCCTATGAGGACACCGCGCTGCCGATCGGCAACAACCAGACCATTTCCCAGCCTTATATGGTGGCGCGCATGAGCGAGCTGCTGCTGGAGGCCGGGCCGCTGGATAAAGTGCTGGAGATCGGCACTGGTTCCGGTTACCAGACAGCGGTGCTATCGCAACTGGTCGAGCGGGTGTTCTCGGTGGAGCGCATCAAGGTGCTGCAGGATCGGGCCAAGGAACGCCTGGTCGAGCTCAACCTGCGCAATGTGGTGTTTCGCTGGGGCGATGGCTGGGAAGGCTGGCCGGCGCTGGCGCCGTACAACGGCATTATCGTTACCGCCGTGGCCACCGATGTGCCTCAGGCTTTGCTTGATCAACTGGCACCGGGCGGGCGGATGGTGATCCCGGTCGGTTCGGGCGAAGTGCAGCAATTGATGCTGATCGTGCGTGAAGAAAACGGCTTCTCCCGACACGTTCTGGGGGCGGTGCGTTTCGTGCCATTGCTTAATGGCCCGCTGGCCTGAGCATTTGTTCGAAGCCGCTGAATTCCTTTCGCGCGTGCCTGTCTTACAGCGGCAGCGAGTGTTTAAACAGGACGGATCGTCTACAAGCAAACGTGTGCGCCGAGCGATAGCGCTTCTATAAAGGTAAAGCCGGTTGCGCCCGTTATACTTGCGAAGTTTCATGCCGGAATCGGTATTCCACATTTTTCAGCCACCACAAAGGGAGCGGCGGGTGAGTCTCACAGTCATTGCGCAGCGTATGGGTAACACGAGCTTTCAGCGCCTGGTGACTGGCCTTGTCTTGAGCACCTTGCTGGTCGGTTGCTCCAGCACAAAATCGAGCAACGTTCGGGTCGTCGATCGCAACAATACGGTGGCCCAGCGTCCGGTCGTGACGACCGGGCAGTATGTAGTCCGTCCGGGCGATACCCTGTTTTCCATCGCTTTTCGCTACGGCTGGGACTACAAAGCCCTCGCCGCCCGGAACAATATTCCTACGCCATACACGATACATCCGGGTCAGACGATTCGCTTCGACGGACGTACCGGTTCAACGTCGACTGCGGTCGTCAGCAACTCCGGTTCCTCAGCGTCTTCGTCCAGCAAAACCACGGTTATCCGGCGCCAGGCAAATGGCACGACCACCACCACAACCACGGGTTCCGGTGCGGCTTCGACGACGGTTGTACCGTCCGTCGCCAACAAGCCAACACCCGCTCCACTGCCTCCAGCGGGCCCGGCCCCGACCGGCTGGGGATGGCCATCTAATGGCATTCTCATTGGAAAATTCTCTTCAAACGGTAGTTTGAATAAAGGAATTGATATCGCCGGAGATTTGGGACAGCCTGTTTTAGCTGCGTCTGATGGGACGGTGGTATACGCCGGGAGTGGCTTAAGGGGCTACGGCGAATTGGTCATCATCAAACACAGCGAAACCTACGTCAGTGCTTACGGACACAACCGTCGGCTGTTGGTACGGGAGGGGCAGCAGGTCAAGGTCGGACAGACAATTGCCGAAATGGGGTCAACGGGTACAGACCGGGTGAAACTGCATTTTGAGATTCGCCGACAAGGTAAACCTGTAGATCCGCTGCAGTTCCTGCCAAGACGTTGATTTGCAGACCAGCCTGTTCCGTCACGTAGAGGGGACAGGCTCCAGCGTTGCCAAGGATAAAGGCGTCGCTTGAGCTTGGGGTCGAACTCACCAAAGGACTATAACAATGGCTCTCAGTAAAGAAGTGCCGGAGTTTGACATCGACGATGAGGTTCTCCTGATGGAGACCGGCATCGATTCGGATTCGATGTCGAATGATGAAGGGGCTGCTCCACCTTCCGTTCGTGCCAAATCCAAACACTCCGCTTCACTTAAACAACACAAGTACATCGATTACACTCGGGCACTCGATGCCACGCAGCTGTACCTCAACGAAATCGGCTTTTCCCCTCTGCTCTCCCCGGAAGAAGAAGTTCATTTTGCGCGCTTGTCGCAAAGTGGCGATCCTGCCGGGCGCAAGCGCATGATCGAAAGTAACCTGCGGCTGGTGGTCAAAATCGCCCGGCGTTACGTCAATCGGGGGCTGTCGCTGCTGGATCTGATCGAAGAGGGCAACCTCGGACTGATCCGCGCGGTGGAAAAGTTCGATCCCGAGCGCGGCTTCCGCTTCTCGACCTACGCGACCTGGTGGATCCGTCAGACCATCGAACGCGCGATCATGAACCAGACCCGGACCATCCGGTTGCCGATTCATGTGGTCAAGGAACTCAACGTGTACCTGCGGGCTGCACGGGAGCTGACGCAAAAGCTCGACCACGAACCTTCACCCGAAGAAATCGCCAACCTGCTGGAAAAACCGGTGGGCGAGGTCAAGCGCATGCTGGGCCTGAACGAGCGGGTTTCTTCGGTCGACGTCTCGCTGGGTCCGGATTCGGATAAAACCCTGCTGGACACTCTGACGGATGACCGTCCGACCGATCCGTGCGAACTGCTGCAGGATGACGACCTGTCGCAGAGCATCGATCAGTGGCTCTCGGAGCTGACTGACAAGCAACGCGAAGTGGTGGTACGTCGCTTCGGCCTGCGCGGTCACGAGAGCAGCACGCTGGAAGATGTAGGTCTGGAGATCGGCCTGACCCGGGAACGGGTGAGACAGATCCAGGTGGAGGGCCTCAAGCGCCTTCGGGAAATCCTCGAGAAAAACGGTCTGTCGAGCGAGTCGCTGTTCCAGTAAGCGTTCTGCATGCCAACCAATAAAAAGCCCCGACCCGTTCGGGGCTTTTTGTTGCCCGGCTCTGGAGTACGGCCTGGGATCTGACGACCGGTCGTCATTTCCCGGTTTTGTAGTCTCGCGGTGTAAGCCCTGGCTTACTCTTTCGTAAGTGTTCGTTATTTTTACACTGCGGAAGACATCCATTGGTCTGTTGAGTCATTTATAAGATTTTGATTTATATGAATATTTTTAATTATTAAATGCTTATGACACGAGGTTTTACTGGATCCGACCGGTTGCCCGTATCGGGGAACTCTTTAGTATCTGGGTTGTGTCGACGGATAGACACGCCCTTCAAGGAAGAGGGGAATGGACATCGCAGGACGCGATTCATCAGGACGATGAAAAGGAACACAGGGAATAGGGAAAAAATGTGGGCGGGTCAAACCGCCCCTTTTTTTGCCTGAAGAAAAGCCAAACCCGCAAAAACAAAAAGGCCCGCGAGGGGCCTTTTCATTCGAACGCGGGACAGATCAGCGTTCGAGGTCTTTGATCTTGCCTTTGACGCCATCCCACTCTTCGGCATCCGGCAGCGATTCTTTCTTCTCGGTGATGTTCGGCCAGATTTCGGCCAGCTCGACGTTCAGCTGAATGAATTCCTGCATTTCTTCCGGAACTTCGTCCTCGGAGAAAATGGCCACGGCCGGGCATTCCGGTTCGCACAGGGCGCAGTCGATGCACTCGTCCGGGTGAATCACCAGGAAGTTCGGGCCTTCGTAAAAGCAGTCCACCGGACAGACTTCTACGCAGTCGGTGTACTTGCACTTGATGCAGTTGTCGGTGACGACGAAGGTCATTTCTAATTTTCTCCTCAGGCGGCGGCAGCGTTGCCCCTTCACGGTTGGGGTCGCCAGGTTCGGGAGCGATGTCTGCCAGCCAGGCTATTAGCCAGCAGCATCCCAAACCGCGCGAGATTCTAACAGCTTGAAGCCGTTTGCGTTATATCCGGTTCGTCGGTGCTTAGATCCGGTTCTTTAGTGCATAGAGCATTTCGAGTGCACGACGCGGTGTGACGTCATCCAGATCCAGTTTGGCCAATTCATCCAGCACCGGATGCGGGAGGCTGGCAAACATGTCGGTCTGCTGCGGTGTCGCCGGTTTGCCCTTGGCGGCCGGTTTTGGCGCCTCATGCGGCAGCGCGGTATCTTCCAGGCGGCTCAGGTGCTCACGAGCACGCACAATCACTTCGCTTGGCACACCGGCCAGCTGCGCAACCGCAAGGCCATAACTCTGGCTTGCCGGCCCCGGCAACACGTGGTGCAGGAACACGATGCGTTCGTTGTGCTCGGTGGCGTTGAGGTGCACGTTGGCCACCAGAGGTTCGGCTTCCGGCAGTACGGTCAGTTCGAAATAGTGCGTCGCAAACAGAGTATAGGCCCGCAATTGCGCCAGACGCTCCGCCGCCGCCCACGCCAGGGACAGACCGTCAAAGGTGCTGGTGCCGCGACCGACTTCGTCCATCAGCACCAGGCTGCGCTCGGTGGCGTTGTGCAGGATGTTCGCGGTTTCGCTCATTTCCACCATGAAGGTCGAACGCCCACCGGCGAGGTCATCGCTGGATCCGATCCGGGTAAAGATCCGGTCCACCAGCGACAGTTCGCAACTCGCTGCCGGCACAAAGCTGCCGATATGTGCCAACAGCACGATCAGTGCAGTCTGGCGCATATAGGTGGATTTACCGCCCATGTTCGGGCCGGTGATCACCAGCATGCGAGTGTTGTCATCCAGGCTCAGGTCGTTGGCCACGAACGGCGTGGTCAGCACTTGCTCGACCACCGGGTGACGGCCCTGGGTGATACGCATGCACGGTTCGCTGACGAACGTCGGGCAATTCAGGTCGAGATTCAGTGCACGCTCGGCGAGGTTGCTCAGCACGTCCAGTTCGGCGAGAGCCGAAGCGGTGTCCTGCAATGGGGGCAACTGGCTGATCAGATCTTCCAGCAATGCTTCATAAAGCATCTTCTCGCGGGCCAGGGCACGGCTTTTGGCCGACAGTGCCTTGTCTTCAAACTCTTTCAGCTCCGGGGTGATAAAGCGCTCGGCGCCTTTGAGGGTCTGGCGGCGGATGTAATCTGCCGGCGCCGATTCAGCCTGTTTGCTCGGCAACTCGATGAAGTAACCGTGGATACGGTTGTAGCCGACTTTCAGGTTGGCGAGGCCTGTGCGGGCCTTTTCCCGGGCTTCCAGATCGATCAGGAACTGACCGGCGTTCTCGCTCAGCGATTGCAGCTCGTCGAGTTCGCTGTCGTAACCGGTTTTCAGCACGCCGCCGTCGCGGATCACCGCCGGCGGGTTGTCGATGATGGCTTTTTCCAGCAGCGCCGCCAGTTCCGGGTAAGTGCTGGTGGTGGCCGCCAGGCGTTGCAGGTGCGGCGCTTCCAGGTCAGCCATTGCCACTTGCAGTTGAGGCAACGCGCCGAGTGCATCACGCAGGCGGGCGAGGTCGCGAGGGCGGGCATTGCGCAGGCCGATCCGCGCCAGAATCCGCTCGATGTCGCCGATTTCCTTGAGCTGCGGCTGCAGGTTTTCAAAGCGATAGCGGTCGAGCAGGCAAGTGATCGAGGTCTGACGAGCAAGCAACACGGTCAGGTCGCGCAGCGGACGGTTGAGCCAGCGAGTCAGCAAACGGCTGCCCATGGCGGTCTGGCAACGGTCGACCACCGATTGCAGGGTGTTGTCGCGGCCACCCGCCAGGTTGGTGTCGAGTTCCAGGTTGCGGCGGCTGGCGCCGTCCAGCACCACGGTGTCGTCCAGCCGTTCATGACGCAGGCTGCGCAGATGGGGCAGGGCGGTGCGCTGGGTTTCCTTGGCATACGCCAGCAGGCAACCGGCGGCGCCGATGGCCAGGGTCAGGGTTTCGCAGCCGAAGCCTTTGAGGTCTTGGGTGGAGAATTGCTGACAGAGACTTTTCAGCGCCGAGTCGCGCTCGAAATCCCACGGTGCACGGCGACGTACCCCACGGCGTTTTTCGGCCGGCAAATCCTTTGGCCAGTCATCCGGGATCAACAGCTCAACCGGATTGACCCGCTCCAGCTCTGCCAGCAGGTTTTCCCAGCCCTTGATCTCCAGTACGGTGAAGTTGCCGCTGGTGATGTCCAGCACAGCCAGGCCGAACAGGCGCTCATCGCCCAGCACCGCCGCGATCAGGTTATCGCGACGCTCATCCAGCAACGCCTCGTCGCTGACCGTACCGGGGGTGATGATCCGCACCACTTGGCGTTCCACCGGCCCCTTGCTGGTGGCCGGATCACCGACCTGCTCGCAGATCACCACCGACTCGCCGAGCTTGACCAGCTTCGCCAGATAACCTTCCGCCGCGTGATACGGAATCCCGCACATCGGAATCGCCTGACCCGCCGACTGCCCGCGCGCGGTCAGGGTGATGTCCAGCAACTTGGCCGCCTTCTTCGCGTCTTCGTAGAAGATCTCGTAGAAGTCGCCCATGCGGTAGAACATCAGCTGGTCCGGGTGCTGATTCTTCAGGCGCCAGTACTGCTGCATCATCGGAGTGTGGGAGGACAGGTCGGAGACGGCTTTATTCATCGGATTGTCAGGCAACTCGTTCAAAGGTGTGGGGCAAAAGCGCGGCAGTGGCCGGGCTTTTCCGCGATGGGCGCAAGGTTACCATGGGCGGTCTGTCGGACGCAGGCATCGCGGCCGGGTGACAGCTATATGGCGCAAAAGCTCGAGTATGCACGATTTATGCAAATCAGCATTTGTCTTCGCGAAAAACTTCAAGCACTATGCGCGTTATGCAAAAACGCAACGTATCTACCGTCTTAAGAGCACTGCTCGACCAGCACGGGATCTCCCCCACGGAGCTCCACCGTCGCACCGGCGTGCCTCAATCCACGCTCTCGCGGATTCTCAGCGGGAAGATCGTCGATCCTTCGGATAAACACATCTCGAAGATCGCCGAGTACTTTGCCGTGAGCACCGATCAGTTGCGCGGGCGCGCGGATGTTGCGCCCGCCGCCAACGGCGGACGCGACGAGTTACATTCCGAACTCAAGGACATAAGCCTGTGGGACGACGACACGCCAGTCGATGACGACGAGGTGTCGGTGCCCTTTCTTCGCGAGGTTGAATTGGCTGCTGGATCAGGAAGATTCGTCATCGAAGAGAGCGAACGCTCCAGCCTGCGCTTCGGCAAGCGCAGCCTGCGCCATAACGGTGTGCAGTTCGATCAGGCCAAATGCGTGACAGTGCGGGGCAACAGCATGTTGCCGGTGCTGCGCGACGGCGCCACGGTCGGGGTCAATGCCGGCAAATGCGGGATCGGCGACATCATTGATGGCGACCTTTATGCGATCAACCACAACGGTCAACTTCGGGTGAAGCAGCTCTATCGCCTGCCTACCGGTATCCGTCTGCGCAGCTTCAACCGCGATGAACACCCGGATGAGGACTACAGCTTTCAGGACATGCAGGAAGAGCAGATCGTCATCCTCGGTCACGTCTTCTGGTGGGGCATGTACGCCCGGTAACCGGATTCCTCGCTGACAAAACCCGCCTCGGCGGGTTTTTTTTCGCCTGTAGAAAACCGGCTAACCCTTGAATCGCGGGGCTTTCATGCATTCGCGCATTTCTTGTGCATAAATAAATGCATTTACGCATTGACTGTATATGCATCCATGCATATTCTTGCCACCAAGCCGCTCGACAAAGCGGCTGGCAACAACAGCTCTTTAGTTCCACAAGAACAGGCAGCGATGAACCGGCCTCAACGGTTCAGAGGGTTGGCAACTGACCCGGGTGTGCAGCGTAAAGCACCAGAAGCAGTTATCCGGCGGGCAGGGACCGCGGTCGGAAAAACAATTTGAATGGACTCGTACCGCGCCAGTAGCGCCGAAAAGTCAGCTTCCTTCTCGTACACAGGATTGAAGGAAGGCGAAGGAGCGCATTACTGAAAAGCCCGGCGAGTTGCCGGGCTTTTTGGAATGCCTACCTCAAGAGAAATCGATTGAACCCCACACACATCACTCATCAATCACCCACGGAGGCGTGACATGACAAACGAGCAACAAGCGTTGGCGGACATGCCGATCTGGCTGGTCATCCTCCTGGCCGTCGTGGGCGGGGTGTCCGGCGAAATGTGGCGTGCCGACAAGGAGGGCGCTCGCGGCTGGTCACTGTTGCGGCGCCTGGCCTTGCGCTCCGGCGCCTGCATGATCTGCGGTGTCTCGGCGATCATGCTGCTGTATGCCGCCGGGCTGTCGATCTGGGCCGCTGGGGCATTTGGTTGTCTCACCGCAATGGCCGGTGCCGACGTGGCCATCGGTCTTTACGAACGCTGGGCCGCCAAGCGCATCGGCGTCTGCGAAGTTCCGCCGCGCGATCCGCAATAACCCCTCACTTTCCTGTCTCGCTGCACGCCGTGCGGCGGGACTTCGCGTGGACATCAGAAAAAGGAGGTCAAGCATGCCCGCACCGATCCAGCAGCCTTCGCAACTGTTCATGGCGATGGCGACAGCCTTGCGCAACAGCTCCGAGCTGAACGTGCAGGTCGGCAGTCACGATGACTTCACGGCCCCCGGCGACAAGGCCTGGGTGCTGATCGACATCGAGCGAAATGCACCGGGAGAGCGCGCCGCCAATGGGCGCATCGCCCATGTGCTGACGCTGTCGTTGCAAGTCATTCCGGCGCTGTCCGCCACGGCGTTTGCCGCCTGTGACCTGATCGCCGCCCTGAAGAATCTGGTCACCGACAACCGCTGGGGCCTGTCCGGCGATCAATGCGATCTGCCGATGAACATCGATGGATTGCCGTCATTGCTCATCCGCGCCGACCAGCCGAACAAAGCCTGGACATTGTCTTTCAACCAGACCCTCTACTTGGGCCCGACCCTGCTGGACGACCCGCTCGGTACACCGAAATTCGCCCGCACCTGGGAAGTCAGCGACATCGACGATCCCGACCAATACACCACGCTGGAGGCCTGACCGATGTTCGACGCGTTACTGCGAATGCAGCTGGGCCCGATCATCGAACGCCTGGCCGAGATGGAAGCGGAAATCGAAGACCTGCACCGGCGTGCCGAAAGTTATTGCCGCATCGGCATCTGTCAGGAAGTCGATGCCGCCAGTAACACCTGCAGAGTCAGCCATGGCGGATTGCTGACACCGGCCATCAAGTTCTTCAACCCCAGCGCCGGTGCGCAGAGCGAGTCGCGGATCCCGACGGTGGGCGAACAGTGTCTGCTGTTCAACTACGGCAGCGGCGAAAGCGGCGCGCAGAGCGTGGCGTTGTTCGGCCTCAACAGTGACCGTTTTCCACCGACCTCGACGGTGCCGACGTTGACTCGTCGCGTCCATCAGGACGGCAGCGAAAGCGGCTACGACGACGCCACGCACACGCTGCATTGGCAAAACGGCCCGGCCGCCTTCAACGGTTCTCGCGAGTCGCTTGAGCTGAGCATCGGGCCGGCACGGCTGGCGATGACCCCGCAAGCGATCAACCTGCAACTGGGCGCCACCGGCCTGACCATCGACGCCTCGGGCGTGCACTTCAGCGGCCCGTTGGTGGATCACCAGGGCCGCGTCATCAGCCCCTGAATCAAGAGCTTCCCATGATCGGAATCGATAGAGACAGCGGGGCCACGGTCGACGACTGGCTGCAATTCGTGCAGCGCGCGACCCGGGCCCTGACCACGCCGCTGGGCACCCGGCAAAAACGGCCCTTGTACGGTTCGCTGATCCCCACGCTGCTGGGGCAGAACCTGGGCGACGACATCCTGTTGCTCGCCCAGAGCCACGCGGCCCAGGCGTTCTACAACCCGCAAAACGGCATCGGCGATTTCCAGCCCGGCGTGATCGTCGCCACCCGACAGGGCGCCGGTTTGCTGCTGCGGTTTGCCGGTACCTGGAAAAACCGCCAACAGACTTTCGAGGTCGTGACATGAGCATGTTGATCCCCGGCCAGAATCAATTGGCCGAACCCTCCCTGATCAAGGTCGATGCCTTCGAGGATCTGCTCGCCGAGTTCAAGATCTTCGTCATCGAGTACGTCAGCGCGCGCTCGCCGCAGAGCGCGGAAAAACTCAAGACCAGCCTGGAAAACGAAAGCGAACTGCTGACCCTGGCGCTCGAAGCTTTCTGCGTTCGCCTGCAAACCCACGAACGCAAATACAACGCCCGCATCAAGCAGATGCTGGCGTGGTGGGCCACCGGCAGCAACCTTGATGCGCGGTTGGCGGACATGGGCCTGGAGCGACAGTTGCTCGATCCGGGCGACCCGGCGGCATTCCCGCCGGTGCCGGCGATCTACGAAAGCGACGATGACGCCCGGCTGCGCTATTACCTGGCGCCCCATGCGCCGGCGGCGGGGTCCCGGATGCAGTATCGCCGCGAGGTGTTCACCCTCGGCGAGCGGCCGACAGTGAAAGTCGAATCCACCGAGGCCGGTGTGGTGAACGTCACCTACACCTTCGACCCGGACGGCCTCGCCGCGCAGGTCAAGGACGGCAATGGTCGTCGCACCGCGCCTGGCGAAGTGCAAGTCACCGTGCTTGCCCGCGAGGGCGACGGTACGCCGTCCACGACGCTGCTCGAAGGTGTACGCCAACACTTTGCCCGGCCCGATGTTTGTCCGGAGACCGACAAGGTCACAGTCAAAGGCGCCGAGATTCAGCGCTACAAAATCCGCGTCGTGGCGAAGATCAATTCCGGTCCGGATTCGGGCCTGACCAAAGTCGCCGCGCAGCAGCATTTGCAGGCCTACGCCGACAGTTGCCATCGCCTGGAAGGCCGGGTCGATCCGAGCTGGATCGACTACACGCTGCACAGCGCCGGCGCCGTGCAATTACAGATTCTTGAACCTCTGGATTCCGTTGTGTGCTCGGCGTTTCAAGCGCCGTACTGCACGGCGGTCGAAGTCGAGGTGCAGACGCTATGACCGATCAGACACCGCGTCCAACTCTGCTGCCGGCCAACAGCTCGGCGCTGGAACGGGCCCTCGACATCGGCTTCGGCGCACTGCTTGATCGCATCTCGCCGCCGTTTCCAGAACTGATGAACCCGGCCTCAACCCCCGTCGCCTTCCTGCCGTATCTCGCGGCAGATCGTGGGGTTGCCGAATGGAGCACCGACGCACCGGAAGCGGAAAAGCGCCTGACCGTCGAACTGGCCTGGCCCACCGCGCGCCAGGCCGGCACTCGCAAGGCGTTGGAGAACGCCGCCAAGGGTTTGCAGCTCAGGCCGGAAATCCGCGCCTGGTACGAACAGACACCGCCAGGCGAGCCTTACAGCTTTTCCGTGCGGGCTTTCACCGAACAACCCTACAGCGAAGAAATCGACGCCCGTCTCGACCGGCGCCTGGCGGATGCCAAGAGCGAACGGGACGTGCTGTCGGTGTCGGTCGGCCTCAGCGCCTTCGGCAATCACGTCATCGGTGCCGCGACCTTCTGCGGTGAGCTGACCACGGTGTATCCGGTGTTCCTCGAAGGGCTCGAGACATCCGGTGAGGCCTTCATGGCGGCGGCGCTATACACCGTCGAAACATCCACTATTTATCCTCAGGGGGCCTGAATGGCTGACTATTACACCCTGCTCACCAACGCAGGGATTGCCTACGAAACCGCCTGCAAGGCGGCGGGCGTACCGATCAAGCTGACGCAGATTTCCGTCGGCGACGGCGGTGGCTCGGTCTACAACCCGGCCGCAACCGCCACCGCGCTGAAACGCGAAGTCTGGCGCGGACCGCTCAACGCGCTGTTCCAGGACGAGAAGAATCCGAGCTGGCTGCTCGCCGAAGTCACCATCCCGCCGGACGTCGGCGGCTGGTATGTGCGTGAAGCGGGGCTGTGGACCGACACCGGGATTCTCTACGCCATCGTCAAATACCCGGAGTCGTTCAAACCGGTACTGGCTACCTCCGGCTCGGGCAAAGAGTTCTACATCCGCTCGATTTTCGAGACCAGCAATGCTTCGCTGGTGACGCTGCTGATCGATGACACGGTGGTCAAGGCCACCCGCGCTTGGGTCATGAGTTACCTCGCCGAAGAACTCGGCAAACTCGATGGCAAACAATCGGTACGTGTCGCCGCCACCGCCAACGTGGTGTTGAACGGTGCGCAGCAAATCGACAGTGTTGCAGTGATTGCCGGTGATCGCGTGTTGCTGCCGAACCAGACCCTGGCCAAGGACAACGGCCTGTGGATCGTGGCCAACGGCGACTGGGTTCGGGCCAACGATGCCAACGTCAGCGCCAAGGTCACACCGGGCCTGACGGTGATGGTGGAAGAGGGCACGCTCAACGGTGATTCGCTGTGGCATCTGACCACAAATGCGCCGATTACCCTCGGCACTACTGCGTTGACATTCAAGATGCTCGCGGGGCGTACCGGGATTGCTGCCGGGACTTACAAGAGTCTGAGCGTCGACGAATACGGCCGTGCGACTGCCGGCTCGAATCCGGACACGCTGGCCGGTTTTGGTATCAAGGACTCCTACACCAAAGCTGAAGTCGAGGCGCTGATTGCCAAGGCGTCGGCGTTGCCGGTGGGTTCGATTGTTGCCTTCCCCGTTGATACACCGCCACCGGGTTTCCTGGAGCTGGACAACAGCGTCAAGAGCAGCGCGACTTACCCGGACTTGAGTGCCTATCTGGGCGGCAAGTTCAACAAGGGGGATGAGGGTTTCGGGAATTTCCGTTTGCCTGAGGCGCGTGGGGAGTTCTTGCGCGGTTGGGATCATGGGCGGGGTGTTGACGCCGGACGCGCGCTCGGAACCGCTCAACTTGATGCGATGCAACGCTTGACCGGCGGAATTGCTGCTGCTGACGCTACTGGCCTTGCTCAAGCGCTTAACGGCGTATATGCCGGCAGCAAGTCGGGAGTATCAAAGGGCGTTACGGCTGCTGTAGATGCATACACCAACGTCAATTTCGATAACGCTCGACAGGCCCGCACGGCGGATGAAAATCGCCCCCGCAACTTCGCCGTCATGTGGTGCATCAAGGCCTGGAACGCACCGATCAATCAGGGAAACATCGACGTAGCGGCACTGGTGAAGGAGGTTTCCCGGCTGGGATCTTCGGTTCCGGTGGGTGCCGTCATGGCGTTTCCGACGGGGATCGTGCCGCCTGGCTTTCTTGAGCTCAATGGCAGTGTGCAGAGCACTTCGACCTATCCCGATCTCTCCGCGTACCTGGGCACTACGTTCAACAAAGGCGATGAGGACACCGGCAATTTCCGCTTGCCGGAGTCTCGAGGTGAGTTTCTGCGTGGCTGGGACCATGGGCGAGGGGTGGATACAGGGCGAGCTGCCGGAAGCTATCAGACGGATACGCTCAAGGCGCATAGTCATTACCTTCCGACAGGATCCGGAGGTGGACAGGCAATAGATCCCAATGGAGAAACTCCTTCCGTTGTGCTGAAGGACACAGCAGCCGATTGGGCTCTAAGGTCGACATTCGGGGGCGATAACGCTGAGTTGTCTATAGGTAGCGTGAGAACCTATAACTACGGCAATGCGACTGAAACTCGCCCACGCAACCTGGCTGTCATGTGGTGCATCAAGGCCTGGAACGCGCCGATCAATCAGGGAAATATTGATATCGCAGCGCTTGCCGTGCTCGCACAGCAAGCTTCTGAAACCAATCAAGGCACAGCGAAAGTCGCCACCCAGGCACAAACCAATGCCGGTGCCGATGACAGCGTTATTGTCACGCCGAAAAAATTGACGTGGGGCTTTCAGTTTCAGAAAAGCGGCATCGGTTACTGCGTTTTTCCGTCCTGGCTGGGTGGATTCATTATTCAGTGGGGGGTGTACACCATCGTCTCCAGTACGGCTGACCAAACGATCGCTTTTCCTCTCACGTTTCCCTCTGCGGCGCTATCGGCTATCGCGCTCAGTGACTATACCCCCGGTTCCGGGTCAGTCGGATTCGTTGCGATGGGGGCTCTGAACAAGGCTGGTTTTACGGTTCGGTCTTCTTCCGGTACTTCTACTCGATGGCTGGCAGTCGGTTGCTAAGGGGAAAACATGACTAACAAATACATGACATTCGATGCGTCCGGGCATATCAAAGAGCGCCTGATTCAGGGCGTTTGCGACATTCCTGAAGGGGCGTTGCGCATCAGTGAAGAACTCTGGATGCAATCCGCGAACGACACGGCTGGACGTTGGTGCCTGATCGACGGAGTCCTTACCCGGGTTTCTGCTGAGGTCAAAGTTGATTTTGCACAGCGGATAGCCGCTGAGCGTTATCGTCGCGAAAGTTCTGGTGTGCTTTTTGAAGGCTATACAGCCGATACCACACGAGACGGCCAAGCGTTGATTGCCAGTGCAGTCATAGCGGCGTTACTCGACCCGGCCTACAAGTGCGCCTGGAAGTTTGCTCAGGGATTTGTCGAATTGGAGGCTGCGAGGCTCATTGCGCTGGCGACATTGGTTCGCACCCATGTTCAAGATTGTTTTGATCGCGAGCGAGTCCTTTTGTCAGCCGTTGAAGCTGGAGAGTGCACAGAGGAAATGGTTCTGCAAGGCTGGCCGGATTCAATCCCGACGCCATAACGTTCCTTTGAATTTCAATTGGCGCCCCGCACCGTCGGGGCGTTTTCTTACCGGTTAAACACCCGCCAAGCCCCTCCCTTTGAGGGGCTTTCCCGTTTATGGAGAAACGAAAAATGGCAACCCGCCAAACCTACACCGTGCTCGTTCCATTCCCCACCGGCGGTGGGCACTGGTCGAGCGTCGGCCAGGAACTCGATCTGCTCGATGTCGAGGCCAGTGCGCTGCACAGCGCCGGTCGACTGGAGCTGAAAACAACTACCACCAAGGCCGTGAAGGCCGCTGCCAAGAAGGCTGACTGACTATGGCTGAGGTTCTGAACTTCGAGCACAACGGCATTACCGTCAATGCCACCGAATCCCCCGAGGCCATGGGTGGCCTGGGCGACAACGTCATCGGTCTGGTCGGCACCGCGCCGAAAGCCGATCCGCTGATTCCGCGTAACGCACCGTTTCGCATCAACAGCTTCACCACCCACGCACTGCTCGATCCGACCGGTTCGGAAGAGGGGACCCTGTACCACGCGGTTTACCAGATCCTCAAAGTGGTCAAGGTGCCGGTGTACGTGGTGATCGTCGAAGCAGGCGCAACCCCGGCCGATACTGTCAACGCGGTAATCGGCGGTGTTGAACCGGCCACCGGCCGCAAGCTCGGTCTGGCGGCACTGGGCAGCGTCCCTGAAGACCTGACCATCATCGGCGCGCCGGGCTTTACCGGCACCAAAGCTGTGGCCAGCGAGTTCGCCTCGTTCGGCAAGCGCATCAAGGCCCGTGTGGTGCTGGACGGCAAGGACGTCTCGGTCGCCGATCAGGTGCTGTACAGCCAGGAACTGGGCGGCGCTGACCTCGGTTTCGATCGTTGCCTGGTGGTGCACAACATGCCTGCCGTGTACTCGAAAGCCGCGAAGAAAAACGTGTTCCTCGCGCCATCCAGCCTGGCGATTGCCGCGCTGGCCAAGGTCAAGCAGTGGGAAAGCCCGGGCAACCAGGTGACCTACGCCGAAGACGTGTCGCGGGTCGTTGAATACAACATCCTCGACACCTCCACCGAAGGCGATCTGCTCAACCGCTACGGCGTCAGCTATTACGCCCGCACCATCCTTGGCGGCTTCTCGCTGCTGGGCAACCGTTCGATCACCGGCAAGTTCATCAGCTACGTCGGTCTGGAAGACGCGATCAGCCGCAAGCTGGTGAAGGCCGGCCAGAAAGCCATGGCCAAGAACCTGACCAAGTCGTTCATGGATCAGGAGGTCAAGCGCATCAACGACTGGCTGCAGACCCTGGTCGCCGACGAAACCATTCCCGGCGGCAGCGTGTACCTGCACCCGGAACTCAACAGCGTCGAGAAATACAAGAACGGCACCTGGTACGTGGTCATCGACTACGGCCGCTACGCGCCGAACGAACACATGGTTTATCAACTCAACGCCCGCGATGAAATCATCGAGCAGTTCCTGGAGGACGTTCTCTAATGTTTACCAACCGTAATCGCCAGGCCATCGCGGCCACCCTGCAAGGCCTGCCGCTGTCGGCGACCGTGGAGGAATTCACCCCGCCGAAGATCGAATTCGATGTGGAAAACATGACGGGCGGGCGCTTCATCGTCGAGGAAATGGCCAAGAGCGCCAAGGCACTCGGCGCCAAGCTGATCCTGCAGGGCACCGGCCCGGAAATCATGCTTGCACTGGGTGTGAAGCTGGGCGAAGACATCCTGCTGAACGTGCGCGAAGCCGGTCAGGATCAGGACGGCAACACCTGGTTCACCTACCACACCGTGGGCGGCAAGCTGAAGATCCTCGATGAGGGCACGATCAAAATGGGCGAGAAACCCAAGACCACGCTGGAGCTCTCCTGCCGGACTTACACCCGCCTGGAAAACGGCGTTCCGGTGATCGACATCGACGTGCGTACCCAGAAGTTCGTCCTCAACGGCGTCGACATCCTCGGTGATGCCCGTCGTGCGGTGCTGATGCCGTAAGCCTCGGCCAAAGGCAATCACAAAACCCTGCGGGAGTGGGCAAACCCCGCTCCCACAAGGGACTGCAACACCCCCTCAAGAATTACCAAGGAATTCATACATGTCGTGGATGCCACCCAAGCATGACCTGCTGTCGCCGATCACCGGTGACGACGGCTCGCAGATCGAATCGATCCAGCTCAAGCCGCTGTTCTACGCCGCCCAGAAAGAAGCGCTGGAACGCGCAGGCGACGATGAAGACGACCAGTTCTTTGAACTGGCGCTGCTGGCCACCGGCTTGTCGGTCAAGGAACTCGACCAGCTCAAGCGCCCGGACTACGTGACCATCGCGCAGTACGTGCACGAATTCTCGACCCGTCCGGCGTCGTTCTTTCTCGACCAGGTCGAAGACGCGGAACAGTCCGACGATCCCGATCAGGTGCAACTGCTGTTGCCGCTCGCCGTCACCGGCCGCACCGTGACTTCGCTGAGTCTGGAAATGCCGGCGCTGCGGGCCACCAAAGTGATGAAGAAACTGAAAACGGCCAAGGAACGCGCCGAGTTCATCACCGCCCATTGCACCGGCCTGATGATCCCCGATCTGGCCCTGTTGAGCGTGCCGGACTGGACGCAATTGCAGGTGCGCATCGACGATTTTTTAAACCAGCCGGCGGCCTTCTTTCAGAACGCGACATCGAAGTAATCCTCGATATCGTGCCGCTCATTTACCCGGTAAGTGAGGCGGAAATTCTGGAGTGGGACGCCGAAAAGGCGTTGCGCCGCTACGACATAGCGATCACTCGCCTTGGCGTGAAACAGGAGTAGAGCGGCATGGCAGATACGAAGTATGCGCCGATGCTCGCCAGCGAGACTGGAAGCATGGCGTTCGGCAACGCCAGACTGGCGGGCGGATCGATAGCGCCAGACAGTCTCGGCACACCGCTGGTGGATTTGAGTCTGGCACTGGCTATGGCCAGTGCCGATATCCGATTGCTGACCCAGGAACAGGTCAAGCTTCGAGAAGTGCTGGCCGCCCAACAGTCGTTATTCAAGGCTGGCACTGCAGCACCTGCGACGAGCGAGTCGAAGTCCAAACTCAAGGCAGAGGTAGAGCAACGCTCACCGCTCAAGTTCATGCAGGCCTCAATGGCCAACCAAATGGCACTGCTTGAACTCAATCAGATCGTGAAGCTGGACAAGGATCAACTTCGGGCGTTGTCACAAGACACCCAGAAGATGACCAGTGACAAGCAGGTCGCTCCGAGCGGGGCGACCGCTGTGGATCTGCTGAAGGTTCAACTGGCAGCGGCCAGGTCCGGTGTTGGCGAAGGTCTTGAAGGCAAGGCGAAAGCCGACGCTCTGACCGGATTTGCTCGCGACGCCGCCATCAACGCCTCGGCATTCGGTGTTGATGTAAAAACGGCTAGCGAAATGATGCTGGCGTGGCAGTCGGCGATGAAACTTGATCGCACGCAAAGCCAGCGGTTGGCCGATGCGACCAACTTTCTGGGACACAGCGGGCTGGATGCCAAAGCCGCCGACATCGGCTCCGTTGTTCAGAGCTCCGGCGAAAAAGCGATGGCCACGGGGCTCAAACCTGAACAGATTGCTGCATTTGCCGCCGCTTTTCTCAACAGTGGCGCAGACAAGGCCAGTGCCGGTGCCGGGCTGAATGCGTTCACCGCGGTACTGGCCAAGGGCGAGGCAGCGACACAAGAGCAGCGCGCTGCCTGGGCACAGTTGGGCGTTGAAGGCCTGACACCTGAGACCGTGGCCAGCGGAATGCGCACGGACGCCCCGGCGACTATCAATCAGTTATTGGAAGCGCTCAAGGGCAAATCAGACGAGAAAGAGCGGGCGTCACTGACGAAGGCTCTCTTCGGTAACGATGATGCGATCGTTAAATTGTTGAACAAGCCTGAGGACGTGCAGAAGGCGTTTTCTCTGGTTCCTGGCCAAGACCCGAAGTCGGAATCGAAACCCGGGTACGTCGGTTCTGTGGCCAAAACGGCCACGGAGCTGGGTGAGACTTCGCAAGGGCGATGGAATGCGCTCGACGGGACTGTGACCCGATTGACCACGGCTCTGGGTGGCTCACTGACCAATCTGTTTGATGGTGTGGTGGTCGGTCTGGACGTTGTAGCCGGTGGAATAAGCAGCTTTGCCGAAGAGCAACCAAAGGCCACGGCAGCCCTGCTCGCACTGGCAGGGGTGATCGCTGTTTCCCGGGGGGCGCAAATCAAGGTTGCGATGGCTTCGGCCATGCGTAATGCAGCAACGAAGCTTCTGGTGACGGCGGGGGCGGGTCCCATCATCGATGTGGTGGATCGTGCAGCCGGCGTTGGACCCGATGGCAAACCTGTTGCTGCTGGATCTACCGATAACGCCTCTGCCAATTCGCCTGAGCAAAAGACGAAAAAGCAGAAGAAGGGAGGGAAGGCAAAGTCCGGTGCGAAGGCGGATGTGAAGTTGGCTGCGACTGTGGAGGCGTCGCCTCAGACATGGGGCAGCCGCTTTAAAGACGCGAACAGCGCAGCCAAAGAATTTACCAAGTCCAATGCGCTTTTGACGTTGGTCACTGCGGTTCCCGATGTGATCAAAGGCGTAGAGGATGGCGACAACAAAGCGGTAGGCGGAGCAATCGGTTCGGCGGGCGGAAGCCTGGCGGGCGGCTATGCCGGCGCCGTGGCGGGCGCGATGATCGGCAGCTTCGTTCCGATTATCGGCACCGCGATCGGCGGCTTGGTGGGCGGCATCATCGGCAGCACCGCGGGCAGCATGGGTGGTTCGTGGCTGGGTGAAAAGCTTGCCCCCGAATCAGACAAAGACAAGCTTTCCCCACCGGCTGAAGTTGCCAAAAGTCTTTCCAGTGCGCAGACACAGAACCAGAGTGTTTCGTTCTCGCCGCTGATCCAGGTCACCTGTCCTGCCCCCGACACTGCCCAACAGATTCATTCGATTATCGAGCAACAAATCTCCGGTCAATTCCATGGCCAATTCATGCCGCTGCTGATGGGCGGCAACCCACTCGGGACGCGTCGTGATGCAGCCCTGACTGACGGAGCCGGTACATGAAACAACAAATGGCACTGGGCAGTTTCATCTTTGGCCTGTCACGCGGTTTTGCCTACAGCAGTTTTCTGCGCAAGTCCGATGGCGGCTGGACGGAGCTGCAGATCCTCACCAGCAAACCCAAGTCGCACCAGACGGGACAGAAGCCCGAGACCCTGACCATCACCGGCAGATCAATGTACGCGGTGGCCATGGATCGGCTGGATGAGCTGCGGGCGCTGCAAGCCCTTCGTGTGCCGCTGCCGCTGATTGATGGCATCGGCCGCAACTGGGGTTTGTGGCGGATTACCACGGTTCAGGAAACCCAGACCTGCATCATCGATGATGGTACGGCGATGGTGGTCGACTGGACCCTCGAATTGTCGGAGTTCAACAATGCGTAAGGTACGAAGCGTGGCCGGTGACTCGGTGAATCTGTTGCTGTACCGCGAAACCGGTCGCAGCGATGACAGCGCCGAAGAAGCCCTGTGGACACTCAACCCGACCCTGGCCGAGCACGGCCCGATCCTGCCGGCAGGTGTCTGGGTGACGCTGCCGGAGCTCGACTCGAAACCGGCTGCAATCAAACCGGTTCTGGCCTGGGATTAAGGAGGCTGCATGGCACAGGGATTTACGCCGGCGATTGAAATCTACGGCGCCAACAAGGACCTGCTGAACCAGCGCCTGATCAGTTGGGAACACATCGATGCCGCCGGGATGGAGTCCGATCAACTGACGCTGGTGCTCGATCTGGAAGGCCTTGAAGGCTTGCCGACCCTGGGCGGAACCATCGGCCTGCGGGTGGGCTATCTGGAGACCGGACTGGTCGAAAAGGGCCAGTTCAAGGTGACCCGACTGACGCCGACGCTGTTCCCACTGCGCCTGACGCTTGTCGCGACCGCCGCGCCTTTCAGCGGCAAGGACGACACCGGATTCAAGGAACGGCGCACGGCCAGTCATGGCCCTATAACCCTTGGCGGACTGTTTCGCGAGCTGGTCTCGAGACACGGATTCTCGCCGCGCGTGGATCCCGAACTGGCGCTGATCAGGATCGCTCATGTCGACCAGTCGAACGAAACCGACATGGGCTTCATCACACGCCTGGCGAAAAAGTACGACGCGGTGGCCAAACCGTTCAACGACCTCTATGTACTGGCGAAACCGGCGCAGCTCAAAAACCTGTCGGGCCAGGTGATACCGGACGTCAGGCTGTCGGTGACCCAAAACAATCGGCCGGGCGATCACGCCTTCATCAGCGCCACGCTGGAAGAAACCGCCCGCACCCAGAATCAGGGTTGCAAAACCTCATTCTGGGACGGTGCTCTCGGCAAGCTGCGGGAGGTGATCACCGGTTCCGAACCCTACAAGGTCATTCGCCAGAAACTGGCCAGCGAAGAAGAAGCCAAAGCCATCGGCGAGGCCGAAGTGCGCAAGATGCTGCGCGAGAAATACAAGCTGAAGGTCACCTGCCCGGGCGATCCACTGCTGGCAGCCGAAGGTCTGCTGGTACTCGACGATACCTGGCCGGACTTCATGCGCGGTCGCTGGTCGATTGAAAAGGTCACGGCCAGCGGCAAGCGCGAGGAAAGCTATCGCTGCCTGATCGAAGCGACCGGCCGGGATCCCGAGGCAAAAGCCAAGGACTGATCCTCCGATCTCACCGCCACACGCATCACTGTGGCCACTCCCACATCCTGGAACGCTCCCCATGAAGATCTCTCCGATCCTCACGCAGCTGCGTGCGCAATGCCCAAGCCTTGCCGGCCATATCGCGACAGGTGTCGACCTGGCGCTGCTGCAAGACGACCCGAATCTGCCGATGCCCTCGGCCCATGTTTTACCGCTGTCGGACGTAGCCAGCGCCAGCTCTTCACAGAACTCCCTCAGCCAACCGATCCGCGACCGCTTCGAAATCATCCTGGCACTCGATGCCACGGACGCCACAAAAGCGCTGGATCTGTTGCACGACCTGCGCGCCGAACTGTGGCGTGCACTGGTGGGTTTCAAACCCGATTCCAACTACAGCGCCATCGTTTATGACGGCGGCGAAACGGTCTCGATCAACAGCAGCCGCGCGTTCTACCGGCTGCGCTTTTTTGCCGAGTTCCAGCTGGGCCGCAATCTGCCAAGTCAGCCTGCGGAGAGTTGGCACGAACGCGAACTGGACGGTTTGTCGTCCTTTACCGGGGCCACCGTGCGGGTCGATGCGATCGACCCGGCCGACCCCAACCTGAAACGCCCGGGCCCTGACGGGCGCGTGGAAATGACTTTCTCTGGAGACGTAACCCCATGAGCAACCGCATCACCGTAGTGCCGGCCCCTGGCCGTGCCGTGCCGGACCCGGAAGCCGGCGACCTGCTGCCACTGGAAGGCCGTGAAGTGCTGGACAGCGCCTGGTGGCGCCGGCGTCTGGCCGACGGCGATATCACCCTCAAAACCGCAACAGCCAAACAAAAGGGAGCCAAATAATGGCGATCGGATTCAGTAACATCCCTGCGGACATTCGTGTACCGCTGTTCTATGCCGAAATGGACAACTCGGCCGCCAATAGCGCGTCCTCGTCCATGCGTCGCCTGATCGTGGCGCAGGTCAACGACAACATCGCTCCGAGCGAAGTCGGCAAACTGGTGCTGGTCTCCAGCGTGGCGCTGGCCAAGAGCATTGGCGGCCAGGGCTCGATGCTCGCCTCGATGTACGAGACCTTCCGCAAGGCCGACCCGATCGGTGAGATCTGGTGCCTGCCGCTGCACAACGCCACCGGCGCCATCGCCAAAGGCGTGCTGACCCTGACCGGCACCGCGACTCAGGCCGGCGTGCTCAACCTGTATGTCGGCGGCGTCCGCGTTCAGGCCACTGTGGTCAACGGTGCCACTGCGGCACAAGCGGCGACTGCCCTGGCACAGAAAATCAACGCCACCGCCGATCTGCCGGTGAGCGCAGCAGCGGCCGAAGGCGTCGTCACTCTGAACGCCAAATGGACCGGCGAGAGCGGCAACGACATCAGCCTGCAATTCAATCGCCTGGGCAAGAGCAACGGTGAAGAAACCCCGGCCGGCCTGACCACCGCAATCACCGCCATGACCGGCGGCGTCGGTGTGCCTGACCAGGTTGAAGCGGTTGCTGCACTGGGTGATGAGCCGTTCGAGTTCATCACACTGCCATGGTCCGACCTGGCCACCCTCAACACCTGGCAAGCGGTCATGGACGACAGCACCGGTCGCTGGTCGTGGGCCAAACAACTGTTCGGTCACGTTTACAGCGCCAAGCGCGGCACCGTCGGCACGCTGGTGGCAGCCGGTCAGGCACGCAACGACCAGCACATGACCATTCAGGCGCTGGAACCGGGCGTTCCGCAACCGGTGTGGGTACAAGCTGCAGCACTGGCCGCGCGCACGGCGGTGTTCATCTCCGCCGACGCCAGCCGTCCGACCCAGAGCGGCAGTCTGCCGGGCGTCGATCCGGCCCCGGCGAGCGAGCGCTTCACCCTGACCGAACGTCAGTCGCTGCTCAACTACGGCATCGCCACCGCGTACTACGAAGGCGGCTACGTGCGCATCCAGCGCTCGATTACCACCTACCAGAAAAACGCCTACGGCCAGGCTGACAACTCGTACCTGGACAGCGAAACCATGCACCAGTCGGCGTTCATCGTGCGTCGTCTGCAAAGCGTGATCACCAGCAAGTACGGTCGCCACAAACTGGCTTCCGACGGCACCCGTTTTGGCGCCGGCCAGCCGATCGTCACCCCGGCGACCATTCGCGGTGAGCTGATCGCCCAGTACGCCAAGCTCGAACTCGAAGGCCACGTGGAAAACGCCGAGCTGTTCGCCGAGCACCTGATCGTCGAGCGCGACGTGCAGGACCCGAGCCGCGTGAACGTGCTGTTCCCGCCGGATTACATCAACGGTCTGCGCGTGTTCGCACTGCTCAACCAGTTCCGCCTGCAGTACGACGACGTCGCCTGATCGGCTCGTCTGACACTGTGATTTCAGCCCACCTTGCGTGGGCTTTTTATTTGAAGGGAGTAACACCATGGGTCAACTGATTGCAGGCACCTGCTACGTCAAAGTCGACGGTGCACAACTGACTATCAATGGCGGCTGCGAAGCCCCGCTGATGGCCGTCAAACGCGAAACCGTCGTGCCGGGCTTCTATAAGGAAACCGACATCGCGCCATCGTTCAAGGTGACCGCGCTGCACACCGCCGACTTCCCGCTGAAGAAGCTGATCGAAGGCACCGACATCACCGTCACCTGCGAATTCAGCAACGGCAAAGTCTACGTACTGGCCGGTGCCTACCTGGTCGAAGAGCCCGTCTCCAAAGGCGATGACGCCACCATCGAACTGAAATTCGAAGGCATCAAGGGGACCTGGCAATGAGCGGCGCCGTGAAGCTTCAGGTTGCGATCGAAGCTCACGGCGAGCCCCTGACCGAACTCGTCCTGCGCCGTCCGACGGTGCAGGAAGTGCGAGCGATCAAGGCGCTGCCGTACAAGATCGACAAGAGCGAAGAGGTCAGCCTCGACATGGACGTGGCGGCCAAATACATCGCCGTGTGCGCCGGCATTCCGCCGTCGTCGGTCAACCAGCTGGATCTGGCTGACCTCAACGCGCTGAGCTGGGCCGTTGCGAGTTTTTTCATGAGTGCGGCGTCGGAGCCATCACCGACCTGATTTCGGTCGCCTATGACCTGGCCTGGTTCTGGAAGGTTGACCCCGAACAGATGATGGCCAGGCCACTGGATGTGCTTCGCGAATCGCTGGAGCACGCGCAACGGATCAATGCGATGCAGCAGGTGCAGTGATGGCAGAAGAAACCAAAGCTAAAGCGTCGGTGCTGCTTACGGGCATCGACGAACTGTCACCCAAACTCGGCGCCCTGCGAGTGAAGGTCGATGACTTCAAGAAAAACCTCGAACAGACCGGCCTCGGCAAACTGGACATCAGCGGTCTGTTCAAGGGCGGCAGCGTGATTACGCCGTTCGTGGACGGCATCAAATCGGCTGCGGCGTTTCAGGGCAAGCTTGCCGAGGTCAGCGAGACGGCGAAAACCGTCGACCTGCCGGACACGCCCAAAGCCGCCGCGCAGAACATGAACGTGTTCAGCGCATCCATGGAGAAGGTATCCGCTGCGGTGGACGCCGCACTGGTGCCGGCGGTGGGCGCATTGGTCGTCGGGCTGGAGCCGATGCTGACCCAGGTCGGCAGCCTGCTGGCCGACAACCCGAAACTGGTCGAAGGGCTGGCGGCGGGGGCAATTGCGTTTTCCACCATGCAAACCGCCGTCACCGGCATGACCCAGGTGATGGACGTCATGAGCATGGTGCTCAAGACCAACCCGATCATGCTGATCGCCATGGGCGTTGCGCTGGCGGCCGGTTTGATCGTGGCCAACTGGACACCAATTTCCGCGTTCTTCACCGGATTGTGGGAGGGCGTGAAAAACGCCGGAGCCAGTGCAATGGCGACGTTGCGCTCGGTACTCGACTGGCGGCCGCTGCAGGCACTGGCGGCGCTGTGGGAACCGGTCACGGGGTTCTTCTCGGGAATCTGGGACAAGGTCAAGGTCGTGACCGCGCCGGTGATCGACTTCTTCAAGTCGGTTTTCTCGTGGTCGCCCGCCGGCATGATCCTGGAAAACTGGGGACCGCTGACGGGACTGTTTTCGGCGATCTGGGAACTGCTCAAGGCCTTGAGTGTGCCGGTGATGGCGTTCCTCAGAAACCTGTTTGACTTCTCGCCAATGCAGATGATCGACAGTGCATGGGGTGGTGTGGTCCGGTTCTTCGAACCGATGTTCAGCAGCCTGCGAAAAGCCGCGCAACCGGCCAAAGAATTCCTGGTGTCGTTGTTCGACTTCTCGCCGATGCAGATGATCACCAGCGCTTGGGGCGGTGTTGTTGCGTACTTCCAGCCGGTGTGGACGACGCTGCAATCGGCCGTGCAAAGCACCCGGGATACGTTGCGGGCACTGTTCGATTTTTTCCCGATGGAAATGATCACCAGCGCCTGGGGTGGTGTTGTCGGATTCTTCGAACCGATCTGGACGGCACTGCAAACGTCAGTGCAACAGGTCAAAGGCTTTTTCACCGGTCTGTTCGAGTGGTCGCCGCTGGAGCAGATTGCGCAGTACTGGCAGCCCATCGGTGAGGTTTTCTCGGCGCTGTGGGGTGTTGTGCTGGCGCTGTCCGCGCCGGTCGTGGATTTTTTGCACGGCCTGTTTGAATGGAAACCCCTGGATCAGCTCATTGAGAGCTGGGGGCCGATTGTCGGGTGGTTCGGCGAGCTGTGGCAAAAGCTGCAAACCGTCATCGCACCGATCAAGGAACTGTTCGACGGTGGCTTCGCCGGGCTGATCGCCAAGGTCACCGGCAAGGTCGAAACCCTGACCGAAGCGCAACGCCAGACCAATGCCGAAGGCAAGGGTGAACTGGCGCCGGCATTTTTCGGTGCCAGCTCGAAACCCGAGGGCGGCAGTGCGTTGCAGGGCGGCTCGTTGCCGCAATCTTCCAGCGCACTGATCCAGCAAAGCGCCGCCAACAACCGTACGCAACTCGAAGGCGGCCTGACGGTGCGCTTCGAAAACGCACCGGCGGGGCTGCGCACCGATCAACCGCAAACCAATCAACCGGGGCTGGCGCTCAATTCGCGCATCGGCTATCGCTCGCTGTCCATGGGAGGTTCCAATGAACTGGCGTGACCGTTTGTTGCCGGCATCCTTTCGCGGTGTCGGCTTCTGGATCGACCAGGCGAAAACCCCGGTCGGTCGCAAGGGGCAGTTGCACGAATACCCGCAACGCGACCTGCCGTTTTTCGAGGACCTCGGCCAGCAGGCCAAGACCCACGACCTGACGGCGTTCATCATCGGTGCCGATTGCCTGGAGCAGCGCGACAAGCTGCTCCAGGCCCTGGAACAGGGCAGCGGCGAACTGGTGCATCCGTGGCTGGGGCGCTTGCAGGTCAAGGTCGGCGAGTGCGACATGACCCATACCCGCCAGGACGGCGGGATGGTGACGTTCAGTCTGAAGTTCTACCCGGACCGACCGCTGCCGTTTCCGACGGCGACGGTCAGCACGCAAAAAGTCCTGCTGATCAAGGCCGAAGGTTTACTCGGCTCGGCGGTGGCGCGCTTCGAACAGGCGATGACCCTGATCAAGGCGGCGCGGATCGGCATCGCCAATCTGCGCAACAGCCTCACCGGCGTGTACGACGTGATCAAGGAGCAGTTGAAGCCGCTGATCGCGCAGTACAAGCAGATCACCGAGCTGGTCAGGGCGGTGAAGGAATTGCCCAAAGAAGTGGCGGCGGAGTTCAAGGGGTTGCTCGGCGATATCAAGGAGCTGAAAGCATTCGCGAAGGAGGGCTACCGTGGCGTGATTGCCGACGTGTCCCAACAGATCGAAGCCATCCGCAAGGCCGACGCGCCGAAAATCACCACCGGCAAGGACACCAACGCCGCCGCGCAGGCGATGGCCAACCTGGTGCAGGACACCCTGATCGTCAAAGTGGCGCAATGGGTGGCCTCGATGCCGGTGGCGTCGACGCCGGTGAAACTGACCTCGACACCTTCGCTGGACCAGCAATCGAAGCAGCCGGTCACGCGTCAGGAAGTGCCGGTCACCGACGATCTGCAAACGCTGCAAAAAGAGTTGAACGAAGCGCTGCAAAAGGCCCAGGACAAGGCCGACCCCGCGCACTACCAGGCCATCGCCGATGTGAAGGAAGCGCTGATCGCGCACCTCAAGGCCGTGGCTTCATCCGGTGTGCGACTGGTCAGCAAAACCTTTCAGGAAACCTTTCCGGCAGTGGTCGTGGCCTACAAACAGTTTGGCGACGCCACCCGTGTGACCGAGGTCATTCAGCGCAACGGTCTGTCTCATCCGAGCTTCCCACCCAACGAAGTCAAAGTTTCCAGGGAGTGAGCCATGAGTGAGATGGACAACCGCGTCACGCTGACCGTCAACAACATGGAATACGGCGGCTGGAAAAGCGTGCAGATCACCGCGGACCTGGAGCGCCAGTTCCGCACCTTCAAACTCGACATCACCTGGCAATGGCCGGGGCAGACCGTGGATCAGCGGATCAAGGCCGGCGACCCGTGCGAAGTGCGGATCGGCCAGGATCTGGTGCTCACCGGTTATGTGTTCAAGGCCCCGATCAGCTATGACGGGCGGCAGATCAGCCTGAGCATCGAAGGCAGTTCCAAGACCCAGGATCTGGTCGATTGTGCGGCGCGAAACATCCCCGGCCAATGGCAGGAACAGCCGCTGTTGAACATCGTCCAGGCCCTGGCCGGGGAATACTCGCAGTTTGTGGTCAACGAAATTCCCGAGACCGCGCGCCTGAGCAAACACACCATCGTCCCGGGTGAAACCGTGTTTCAGTCGATCGACCGTCTGCTCTCGCTGTACCGGGTGTTTTCCACCGATGACGCCGAAGGTCGGCTGGTGCTGGCCAAACCGGGCAGCGGCGGCCGCGCGAGCGATGCGCTGGAGCTGGGCAAGAACATTCTCTCGGCCAATGCGCCGATGGATCACAGCCAGGTGTTCTCCGAATACAAGGTGATCGGCCAGCAAAAGGGCAACGACAAGAAGAGCGGGGCGGCGGTCAGCGAGGTTGAATCCAGCGCCACCGACCTGAGCTTCAAGCGTCGGCGCACCACGATCATCAACGAAGGCTCGCAACTGACGTTCGAACTGGCCCAGCAGCGGGCCCAGTGGGAAAGCGCCACGCGCATGGGCCGGGCGCTGACCACCACGTATCAGGTGCAGGGCTGGCGCCAGTCCAACGGCGATCTGTGGCGCCACAACACGCTGGTGAAGGTCAAGGATCCGGTACTCGGTTTCGATGGCGACATGCTGATCTCCAAGGTGACGTATTCGCTGTCGGCACAAGGCGCGGTGACCACGCTGCAAGTGGCGCCGCCGCATACCTTCGACGCCAATCCGACCCCACCGAAAAAAGCCTGAGCCGGCACCTCCCTCCAAGGAAACCCTATGAGCCTACTGACACGCCTGCTGGCGCGCGGCACTGTCGTGCTCGCCAATTCGGCATCCAAGCTGCAATCGCTGCAAATGCGCCTCACCGCCGGTGAAGTGAACGACGACATGGAGCACTTCGAACCCTACGGCTTCACCAGCCACCCGCTGGCCGGTGCCGAAGGCGTCGTCACGTTTCTCGGCGGCGACCGTTCCCACGCCATCGCCCTGGTGGTCGCCGACCGCCGTTACCGCCTGCAATCGCTGGCGGCCGGCGAGGTGGCGATCTACACCGACGAGGGCGACAAAATTCACTTCAAGCGGGGGCGGATCATCGACATCGAAACCGCCACGCTCAACATCCGCGCCAGCACCGCGGTGAACTTCGACACGCCGGTAATCAACCAGACCGGCAAGATCGTCTCCACCGGCGATCAGGTGGCCGGCGGCATCAGCCAGATCAAACACGTGCACGTTGGCGTGCAGGCCGGCAATGGCCAGACCGGCGCGCCGGCGGGAGGTCAGTGATGCTTTTCAGTCAGAACCTCCACGCCGCGCTGACCCGTGCGGTGCTGATCAGCCTGTTCACCTGGCGCCGTGCCGCCGACGACGATGCCCTCGACGACGAGGAGCGTTTCGGCTGGTGGGGCGACACCTTTCCCACCGTGGCTGACGATCGCATCGGCTCACGGCTGTGGCTGTTGCGCCGGGTCAAGCTGACCCGCCAGACCCAGATGGACGCCGAGTTCTATGCCCGCGAAGCCTTGCAATGGCTGATCGACGACGGCCATTGCAGCGCCATCGACATCATCAGCGAACGCCTCGACGCCCAGCGCCTGAACCTGCGCACGGTCCTGACCCTGGCCGACGGCGAGCGCCTGGACATCAACCCCGATAACAGTTGGCAGGTGATCTATGCCGTTTGAAACCCCTTCGCTGCCGGTGCTGATCAAGCGCACCCAAAGCGACCTGGCCGGCGATTCGCTGCGCCAGTCCGATGCGCAAGTCCTGGCCCGCACACTCGGCGGCGCCGCTTATGGTCTGTACGGCTACCTCGACTGGATTGCCGAGCAGATCCTGCCCGACACCGCCGATGAATCGACCCTGGAACGCATCGCCGCACTGCGCCTGAACCAGCCGCGCAAACCGGCGCAGGTCGCCACCGGCACAGTCAGCTTCAGCGCCACGGCGGGTGCGGTGCTGGACGCCGATACGTTGCTGCAGTCGAGTGACGGTCGCACCTTCAAAGTCACCGCCACCCGCACCACCGTCAATGGCGTCAACAGCACCAGCATCGCCGCGCTGGAGGCCGGCAGCCTGGGCAATGCCGAGGCCGGGCTGGCGCTGACGCCGGTGCAGCCGATCACCGGCGTAGTCGGCAACAGTTTTGTGGTGCTGGCGCCGGGACTGAACGGCGGCGTGGCGCGGGAAAGCCTGGAGTCGTTGCGCTCGCGGGTCATTCGTTCCTATCGCGTGATCCCCCACGGCGGTTCGGCCAGCGACTACGAGACCTGGGCGCTGGAAGTGCCGGGCGTGACTCGTGCCTGGTGCCGAGGCGGCTTCCTCGGGCCGGGCACCGTCGGCGTGTACATCATGCGCGACGACGATCCGCAACCGGTGCCGAATGCCGATCAACTGGCCGAAGTGCAGGCCTACATTGAGCCGTTGCGCCCGGTGACCGCCGAAGTGCATGTACGTCCGCCGGTGCAGAAGCCGGTGACCTATCAACTGAAGCTGACCCCCGACACCACCGCCGTGCGCGCCGCCGTCGAAACCCAACTGCGCGATCTGCATAACCGCGAAGCCGACCTGGGCGAGGATCTGTTGATCAGCCACATCCGCGAAGCGATCAGCAGCGCGGCGGGTGAAACCGATCACGTGCTGTCGGCGCCGGTGGCGAACGTGGTCGCGGGTGACAGCGAACTGCTCACCTTCGGGGGTTGCGTATGGCTGCCATAAGAACCGCCGCGCAATACCAGGCGCAACTGCGCGCCTTGCTGCCGAGCGGTCCGGCGTGGGATCCGGAGCGCGTGCCGGAGCTTGAGGAAGTGCTGCAAGGCGTCGCCGTCGAACTGGCGCGCCTCGACGCCCGCGCCGCCGACCTGCTCAACGAGATGGACCCGGCCGGCGTCAGCGAACTGGTACCGGACTGGGAACAGGTGATGAACCTGCCCGACCCGTGCCTCGGCGCCACGCCGCTGTTCGACGACCGTCGCCTCGCCGTGCGCCGCCGCTTGCTGGCGGTCGGCAGCCAGGCCGTCGGCTACTACCTGGAAATCGCCAAAAGCCAGGGTTACCCCAACGCCACCATCACCGAACTCGAAGCCCCGCGCATGGGCCGTTCGCGTTTCGGCGCAGCGCATTGGGGCACCTGGGAAGCGCAGTTCATGTGGACGCTCAACACTGGCGGCCGCTTGCTGCTCGGCCGGCGTTATGGCGCGAGTTACTGGGGCGAACGCTTCGGCGTGAATCCGGGCTCGGCGCTGGAGTGCCTGATTCATCGGGCGGCACCGGCGCATACCAAGGTGCACATCAACTATGACTAGGGAATAGCGCAATGGATTATCCGAAGAGTGTCCCCAGCGCCGGTCTGGTGAACGGGAAATTTATCGATGAAAACCCGTTGACCGGGACGCCGGGGTCGCTGATCCCCGCTGACTGGGGCAACGGCGTTACGCAAGAAATCATCAATGTGATCAAGGCTGGGGATCTGACCCCGGACGAGAAGAAATACGATCAGTTGTTGCAGGCGATTCAGAGCGTTTCGGCCAAGGGCTGGAATCAGGATCTGGCGTTGCCTTTGGCAGCGTTGCCGTTGCCAACAGTTGCCACGACGGATGCACGGATGCCGATTACGCCAGCGGCCGCATCGACCAGTGGCGGGCGAGTGTCGGTGCCGGCGGGTGTTTACGTCAGCATCGGTCAGGAAGTGGTGGCGGGGCAGTTGGGACGCTCGCGAACGTTCACCACTCAGGCCTGGAGCAGCGCCGATCTGTTGCCGAGTTCGGGTTACTTTCTGCGAGCGCAGGTGGTGGGTGGTGCGCTGACGTTTTACATGCAGCGCGGGACGATTTATGACGCCAGCCCTGATGGCTTGAAGGGGACGGTCAATGGTGCGGCGGGGGGTGGGTTCCAGTCGACACCGCTGGATATCTGTCTCGCGTGGGTAGTCACGGCGGGTCCAGGATCTGTGCCGATTGTCCGGCAGATCTACAACCGTAACCGGTTGTCCTGGACTCAAGTGGTCAATGGCAATGGCGTGGTCTATCTGCCGCTTGACCCTCATGCGCGAACAGCGCGTCTGGTGGTCGGGAATCCGACCCCACACCCGACGGCTATCACTGATGTGTCGTTTGCACCGGGCGGCTGGCTGGGAGGGAATTACTGTTTCCTCAATCCGACTATCAGTACGTCCAATAATTGGGACGGTTGGGGAACGGCAGGCGCATCGGTGGGAATCTTCACCAGTAACGTCGTCAACGACACCACGCTTTCAACGTTGACGGCCGGTTTCGATCACTCGGAACTGCGTTCGCTGTGGCAGGTGTACCAAGCCGAGCACACCTGGAACGCAGGGAATGCCGCCAGTGACGAATTGCTATTCGGGATGGGGATCAAAAGTTTTTCTCAAACCGATTATTCGAACGGCATAGCAGTCAATTTCACGGCGGCCGTGAATGTGCATTTGTCTTGGGAGTTGATCCGATGAACATCATTCAGGAACTGCATCAATTCGAAGACGGCTTGCGTCCGGTACCACCTTCTGCCGCCCATGACTGGGACGGTGAGCAATGGCTTGCCAGCGCTGACAAAGCCGCGTTACTGGAGCAGCAGGAAACCGAACGCCTGTGCGCCGGGGTCGATGCCGTCGCCGACAGTGCGCGCACGACTTTGGCCGGCGATCCGCTCAAAGCCCTGGAATACGCCCAGGCTGCCATTGACGCTCAGGCCTTCCAGGACGCCGGCTACCCGAAAAAGGAAGTACCGCTGTCCGTCGCCGCGTGGGTTGCCAAGGGCCGTTCGGCGAAGCAGTCGGCCGAGCAGATTCTGGACAAGGCCGCCCAGCTCAGCGACAGCCTGCTGACCCTGCGCACCTTGCGCCTGAAGGCCAAGACCCAGATTCGTGCTTGCGCAGGCAAAGGTCAGATGGATCAGGCCCGAGCTGCCGCCGATGAGGCGCTGCAGGCCATTCGTGAACTGACCGCCAACCCGGCCTCGTAACCGCAATCGCATCACCCAAGCCCACTTCATTGTGGGCTTTTTATTTTCAGGAACAGAGACGTCTGCGTCGCGGCGAAAGCTTGCGCGCGGCCACGTTTCATTTGTCATTACAGAGGAACGAGCACCCATGGATTACCCAAAAAGTGTCCCCAGCGTCGGCCTGGTCGATGGCCGCTTCGTCGATGAAAACCCGGTGGCGGGAACGCCCGGGTCGTTGATTCCGGCGGTGTGGGGCAATGCGGTCACAGAGGAAATCCTCAACGTTGTCACTGGAGCGGGACTGACTCCTGCTGAAGGTGACAACCAGCAATTACTCAAAGCCTTGCAATCGCTGTTGGCATTGGCCAGCCCGATGGCAACATCTGTCACCAGCGTATCGGCCTCCAAAGCGCTGGCGGCAAATGAGCTCGGACTGCTGCTGGTCAACGCGAGCAGCGGTGCGACCACCATCAGCCTGCCGCCGGCGAACCTCACATTGGGGGTTCGAGACGTCATCGTGCGCCGGGTCGACAACTCGACGTCGCGATTGGCAGTGCGTGCTTCAGGCACCGACACAATCAGATTTCACACCCACCTAGCGGCTGCCGGCTATCCCTTTTTTTTGCTGATGGGCTCGGGTGACTGGTGGCATTTGCGAAGTGACGGCGCAGGCAGTTGGTGGCCGATCGGACGATTCGACGGTACGCCTTTGGGCCGGACTGTCTTCGAGACAACCGCACTGCTCAACCCCGGAGGATACGGTCCACTTAACGGAGCGGTATTCAGTCGCAGCGACTGGCCGTGGCTGTGGGATCACGCCCAGCAATCCGGCGCACTGACCACCGAGGCTGCGAGGGTTGGGGCTGAGGGCGGCTGGACCAGTGGAGACGGCACGTTGACCTTTCGCGGGCCGGAAGGTCGAGGTGAATTCATCAGGGTGTGTGATGAGGGACGCGGGATTGATGCCGGCCGCTCGACTGGCAGTTGGCAGGTCGACCTGTTCCGCTCTCATCGGCACGAACTCAAAAGCGACATGCTCGGTGTCCCGCTGGTGTCGGCACAGAACGCGGCGCCTGATGCCTTGTTCAATCAGGCCAACATCAGTCTGGGGTTTACCGAAAACACGGGCGGCTCCGAAACTCGCCCGCGAAACATGGCCTATCCGGGCCGCATCAAATTGATATGAGGTGTTCATGACTTACTACTACGTGTTTGACGAAACGACCCGAGAAATTTTCGGCCCTGTCGAATTGCCGATTGTGCCGGGTATGGGTGTCCAGTTACCGGGCAATGCATTTGAATTGCCGCAATTATTGCCTGCCGCCGAGCCCGGCCATGTCTGGGTCTGGCGTGATGGCGCAGCATTGCAATTGATCGATTTGCGCAATCGCCTGGTTTATCGCAAAGACAGTGGCATTCCTCTCTACTGGAACGAACTCGGTCCGCTGCCCGAGTACCTGACGGCCATACCGCGACCTGGCGAGTATTACGTCTGGGGCACCGATGACTGGGTGCACGATGCCGCAGCCGAGCGCGAGGGCCTGGTTTACGAGGCCGACGTCGAACGTGACAAGCGCCTGCGCGACGTGGTCATTCGTGTTGCACCTCTGCAATACGCTTATGAGTTGGGCGAGGCGACCAGCGACCAATTGACCACTCTGCAAGCCTTGAAACGCTACACCGTCACGTTGGCGCAGATTGAGCTGCAACCGGGTTATCCATCGACCATCGACTGGCCCGTCGCGCCTGCAAGATTTGTTATCTCGCCCGCTGCATAACTGAATCCAATCCCTTATCAACCTTACAGGCGGCCAAGTGCTGCCGGCATTCTGCTGCCTGTAAAACATCGGAAGTGTTGACGTGGACTATCCCAAAAGCATCCCCGGCGTCGGCCTGGTCAACGGCGGTTTTGTCGATGAAAACCCGGTTGCCGGCACGCCCGGATCATTGATCCCCGCCGCCTGGGGCAACAGCGTCACGCAAGAAATTCTCAACGCCATCAAGGCCGCCGGACTGACGCCGGACGAGAGCAAGACCAATCAGTTGGCAACGGCCATTGGCGCTCTGGTCGACTTTACCAAACTGAAAAACACCCCGACCACGCTGGCGGGCTACGGCATCACCGATGCAGTGGGGCGGTTGTTGGCGGTCAGGCAGATCGAGACGGTCGGGATCACAGTTTACAAGCCGAACCCGAGGGCCAAACGGATTCGCGTGCGGTTGGTCGGGGCGGGAGGTTCTGGGGGCGGATGCGAACCTGTTCCGACAGGCACTCAAATTCTCGGCGGTGGTGGCGGGTCCGGCGCGTATGCGGAAAGCCTGTATGACGTCACCGCGCAAATGCTCGCCGGCGTACCGGTTTCGCTGGGCGCCGGGGGCGCCGTCAGCAACACCACGGGCCTTGCGGGCGGCGGCGCTTCCTTTGGTAGCTACATGAGTGTTTCGGGAGGTGGTGGCGGGCAGAAACTGGGGATCGTGGTCACGGGCACTTCGTCAGGATTCATTCAGGGCGGGGTTGGTGGATTACTGGCTGGAGGCAATCTCTGCAGTGCTCGCGGTATCACCGGAGGTTTCGGAATGAGCAACGCCAATTGGGGGGTGCTGTCGGGTTGCGGAGCTCCGAGTCCGTTCGATGGTGGTGGCCCTTTCAGTGGGTCAAACACCGTTGGCAATGCAGGTGTTCGAGGTTCGGGCGGCAGTGGTTCCTGCTCGGTTCACGCTTCTGCGTCAATCGTGAGCGGCGCCGGCGGCAATGCCTTCTGTGAAATCTGGGAGTACGAGTAATGGCCCGTTATGCACGCATTGAAAACGGTGTCGCGGTCGAAGTGATCGACACCGGTGACTATGCGATCGAGCAACTGTTTGCGCCTGCTTTCGTCGCGGCGATGGTGCAGGTGCCCGAGGGTGTGAGCGTCGAAATCGGCGCGCCGATGCCCGAGGCGGCTCGCGCTATCGAGCCTTTGCGGGAACCGCAAAGTCCTGTCATCGCTCAACCCCCAATGGTCGAGGACAAGGAGCCTCTGGCGGCAGAGCGAGTCTGGCGCCAGTCCGCGCTCGCAGCCACCGAATGGCAAGTCACCCGCCACCGCGACGAGCAGGAACTGGGACGCGGAACAACGCTCAAGGCCCAGCAGTATCTGGAGTTGCTCGAATACCGCCAGGCGTTGCGCGACTGGCCAGGTGCCGGCGCATTTCCGTCCTCCGTTTTACGGCCGTCAGCGCCCCAATGGCTGGCCACGGACATTGGCTGAAGCCCTCACACAACCCATGAATTCAGATAAGGAGATAAACCGTGGACTACCCCAATAGTGTTCCCAGCGCAGGTCTGGTGAACGGCAAGTTTGTCGATGAAGACCCGGTCACCGGCAAGCCGGGATCCTTGATCCCGGCCAGCTGGGGCAACGGCATCACTCAGGAGCTGCTGACCGTGATCCAGACCGCTGGCCTCACCCCGTCCGAGACTCGAACCGATCAAGTACTGACGGCATTGCGCAGCAACAAACTGTTTGCGACCGCGCCGCAGTTCGACAACAGTCAGTCGGTCGCCACTACCGCTTTCGTGAGCCGCAGCGGTCTGCAGTTTTCCGGTTTCGCCTCCTATCCGACGAGTACGACTTTGACAGCGGCCAGCGTGGGAGGCGTGGCGAGTTTTTCCAGCGCCACGCCGATTACGGCGACCCTGCCTTCCGTTGCCAATATTCCTCATGCCGGGACCCTGCATATCCTCAACGCCGGGAATGGCGTTCTGACGATCAGTCCCACCGGCAATGAAGCCATTGAAACCTGCAACGGCACCATCGGCGCACTCAAGCTTGGCCTCGGTGATTCGGCGCAACTGGTCAAGTTGACCGGACAGTGGCGACTGTACGGCGGCTCGGTCAGCGACCGGTATGCGACGGCCCATTCCGGCGTCTACGGCAATGTCGGTTACCAGCGCTTTCCCAGCGGCAACATCGATCAATGGGGAGTAGGGACGACCGATGCCAACGGCGATGTCTATGTGACCTTTCCGATTGCATTCCCAACTGCCTTTTCATCGATCGTCGCCATCCATTCGGGCGGCGACGGAGCCATGGTCGTTCAGTACGCGGGATCGGAAAGCAAAACCGGATGCCGTTTGAAGGTCCGCAGTTATAACGGGGCCGTCTCGGCAAACTGGGGTATCTATTATTTTGCAAAGGGCTACTGAATGAACCCGTTCAATGTGTTTTTCAGCGCAACTACCCGGGCCGTTTATGTACCCGGTATCAACACCTCGGACATTCCCGAGGATGTGATCGAAATTCCTCAGGCGTACTGGATCTCCCTGTTACAGCAATTGGCCGTCTCGCCAAAGGTGATTGGCGTCAATAACGGTAACGGGTTTCCGATTCTGGTGGATCCGCCGCCGCCGAGTCCCGAAGAAGCAGCCGATATCGAACGCCAGTGGCGTACGGCGCAACTGGCCGCGACCGATGGTCTGGTAGCGCGTGATCGCGATGAGCTGGAGGACGGCGGCGGCACCACCCTGACTACCGAGCAATACGCCGAACTGCAATCATTTCGGCGGGCTCTGCGGGATTGGCCCCAGGCGTCGCTTTTCCCGTTCAGTGAGCATCGGCCGGTGGCGCCGCGCTGGTTGGCCTCGGCGCTCTAATGGATCAAGGAAACGGAAATGGATTACCCGAAAAGCGTTCCCGGCTCAGGCCTGGAGAATGGCAAATTCGTCGATGAAGACCCGATTGCCGGAAAACCGGGATCGTTGATCCCGGCCAGTTGGGGCAACAGTGTGACCCAGGAAATTCTCAATGCGATCACGGCCGCCGGTCTGACGCCGGATGAGGAGCAGACCGATCAACTGGCACAGGCCATTCGGCAACTGGCCAAGCCTGATCCGCTGCAGCAGTTTCCTGTGCAGGTGTATCGCAAGAATCTGTTGATCAATGGTGGATTCAATATCTGGCAACGCGGCACGACCAATCAGGGGCCGAACATCGGTGGCTATGTGGCGGATCGCTTTCGGTGCGACTGGAACGGCAACGCAGGTGTCAGCATTTCGCGCCAGGATTTTCCCCTCGGTCAAACGGAAGTCGTGGGTGAACCCGCTTATTTCCTGCGCTGGCAGCAGGCCACCGCAGGCACGGGAGCAACGGTGCATAAAGTCGCCCAGAGCATTGAATCGGTCAGAACTCTGGCCGGGCGAACGGCTACGGTCAGCTTCTGGGCGCGATCCGATGCGACGCGTCCTTTGCGCGTCACGATTGCTCAGCAGTTCGGAACGGGCGGTTCGGAGGGTGTAGTGAAGGTTGTCGACGTCTTTCAACTGAGTACGTCGTGGAAGAAATACAGCGCAACGTTTCAGGTGCCAACCATCGCCGGGAAAATGCTGGGCGTGAATGACTGCCTGACCTTGTCGTTCGATCTGCCGCTCAACGTGTTGCAGACCGTCGATCTGGCACAGATGCAATTGGAGGAGGGGCCGGTTGCGACAGCGTTTGAATACCGTCCGGCGGCGGAAGAACTGAGCCTTTGCCAGCGTTATTTTGAGAAGTCTTTTGCTAACCGTCTGCAGATCCGTTCGAACAATGGTGCCGCAACCTGCATTGGTAACTTCACCCAGGCTGCGGCAGCCAATACCGGTCAGTACGGTATGAGCATCGATATGCAGGTGCTCAAGCGCGTACAACCTACCATCGTGCTGTATTGCCCGGGAGATGCGAGCAATCAAGTCTGGCATCAGGGCCTGATGAAGGCGTGTACGGGAACCGTTTTGCAAAGCGTGACCGAGAGAAGCTTTGCCATTGCCACTGTGACTCCTGTCGGCAGTGTTCCCGGGCAGATTTTGCAGATCGAATGGACCGCGGACGCGGAAATCTAGGAGGCAAGTCCATGAGCTATCAGCTCACATCGTCTGGCGTTCTGCGCCTGGGTGATTCAGCGTTCATTCCACAGGATCCGACCAACCGTGACTGGCTCGAGTACCAGGAGTGGCTGGTTTCCGGGGGACAGGTACTGCCTCTGGATCTGCCGCTCGAGAGTGCGACGGCCAGCCAGGGCATGCTGGGGTTGTTCAAGCGAATGATCCAGGTTTCCCCGGACAGCACGCTGAAAACTGAGGTAAACAATGGCTGATCAGCTTTGGTCGCCAACCGTGATTCAATCGGCGCATCCAGGGAGGATCGAGCATTATGCAAATCACTGAAGACAACCTACTCAACATCATGCCCAACGCCCGCCGCCAAGCGGGCGTTTTTGTTTCACCGCTCAACGACGCCATGGCTCGCCATCGCATCGACACGCCCAAGCGAGTTGCTGCGTTTCTGGCACAAATCGGCCACGAGTCCGGGCAATTGCAGTACGTGCGTGAACTGGGCAACAACCAATACCTGAGCAAATACGACACAGGCACGCTGGCCTTGCGATTGGGCAACACGCCCGAGGCCGATGGCGACGGGCAGAAGTATCGCGGGCGCGGGCTGATCCAGATCACCGGCCGCACCAACTATCGCCAGTGCAGCCTCGGGCTGTTTGGTGACGAGCGCTTGCTGGCGCTGCCGGAACTGCTGGAACAACCGCAATGGGCGGCCGAGTCCGCCGCGTGGTTCTGGGCGCAGAACGGCCTGAACGAACTGGCGGATCAGGACCAGTTCAACAGCATCACCCGGCGGATCAACGGCGGGTTGAACGGCTTGCAGGATCGACTGGAGCTTTGGGGGCGGGCGAGGGCGGTGTTATGCCAGCCTTCGGTTTGAGCGTCTGGCGGCTGCTCGGCCTGGTGCTGCTGGCCGCAGTATCGGCAGCGCTGGCCTGGCAGTTTCAGGACTGGCGCTACGGTCGCCAACTGGCCGAGCAGGCACGGTTGCATGCCGAAACCCTCAATCAACTGACTTCGGCCGCTGCCACCGCGCAACAGGCCGAGCAGGACAAGCGTCTGGCCCTGGAGCAACGGCTCACGGCCAGCGAACAAACCCATTACCGAGCACTGAACGATGCCCAACGTGATCAGGATCGCCTGCGCGATCGCCTTGCCACTGCTGATCTGCGCCTGTCAGTCCTCATCGACGCAGGCGACGCTGCCCAAGGCTGTGGTGTGCCAGCCGCCTCCGGCGCCAGCGGCGTGGATCATGCAGCCATACGCGCCCGACTTGACCCGGCGCATGCTCGACGAATTGTCGCCATCACCGGCGAAGGCGACCGCGGACTGATCGCCTTGCAGGCCTGTCAGGCCTATATCAGAGCGCTGGCTCCTGCACATTTTGAATAAGCTTGTGTATTGAAAGCGCAACCGGCTCGTGTACGGTGGTACCCATTCCATCCGATCCGGAGCGCGCCGTGAAAGAAATCACTCAACTGGCGGCCGAACTTGGCCGACGTCTGCAATTGCTCAATGCCCACGTCACTACGGCCGAGTCCTGTACCGGTGGCGGGATTGCCGAAGCCATCACCCGGATTCCTGGGAGTTCGGCGTGGTTCGAAGCGGGTTACGTGACCTACTCCAATCGCCAGAAAACCCAGCAACTGAATGTACCGACGGAGCTGTTCGGCACCGTGGGTGCGGTCAGTCGCGAAGTGGTCGAGGCCATGGTGCGCGGCGCCCAGGAGAAAAGCCTGGCGCGGTTTGCCGTGGCGGTCAGCGGTGTGGCCGGGCCGGACGGTGGTTCGCCGAACAAACCGGTGGGCACCGTATGGCTGGCGTGGGGCGTGGGCGACCAGATTTCCAGTGAGGTCCAGCACTTCTCCGGCAACCGCGACGAAGTTCGCCGACAAACGGTGAAGGCCGCGCTAGAGGGCTTGCTGCGACTAGCGGCACGAGAAATCGAAAATCAGGGGTAGGCGATCCGTGAACGCTGTGGAATAATACTGGCTACTTATACAGGTGTTGGCCGTCAGGCCTTATTGATTACGTGAGGACTTTAATGGACGACAACAAGAAGAAAGCCTTGGCTGCGGCCCTGGGTCAGATCGAACGTCAATTCGGCAAGGGTGCCGTAATGCGTATGGGCGATCAGGACCGTCAGGCGATCCCGGCCATTTCCACCGGCTCTCTGGGTCTGGACATCGCACTCGGCATCGGCGGCCTGCCAAAAGGCCGTATCGTTGAAATCTACGGTCCTGAATCTTCCGGTAAAACCACACTGACGCTGTCCGTGATCGCCCAGGCTCAAAAAGCCGGCGCGACCTGCGCCTTCGTCGACGCCGAACACGCCCTCGACCCTGAGTACGCCGGCAAGTTGGGCGTCAACGTCGACGACCTGCTGGTTTCCCAGCCGGACACCGGCGAACAGGCCCTGGAAATCACCGACATGCTGGTGCGCTCCAACGCCGTTGACGTGATCATCGTCGACTCCGTGGCCGCTCTGGTGCCAAAGGCTGAAATCGAAGGCGAAATGGGTGACATGCACGTGGGCCTGCAAGCCCGTCTGATGTCCCAGGCGCTGCGTAAAATCACCGGTAACATCAAGAACGCCAACTGCCTGGTGATCTTCATCAACCAGATCCGCATGAAGATCGGCGTGATGTTCGGCAGCCCGGAAACCACCACCGGTGGTAACGCGCTGAAGTTCTACGCCTCGGTTCGTCTCGACATCCGCCGTACTGGCGCGGTGAAGGAAGGCGACGAAGTGGTCGGCAGCGAAACCCGCGTCAAGGTTGTGAAGAACAAGGTGGCTTCGCCGTTCCGTCAGGCCGAGTTCCAGATTCTCTACGGCAAGGGTATTTACCTGAACGGCGAGATGATCGACCTGGGCGTACTGCACGGTTTCGTCGAGAAGTCCGGCGCTTGGTATGCCTACGAAGGCACCAAGATCGGTCAGGGCAAGGCCAACTCGGCCAAGTTCCTGGCGGACAACCCGGAAGTCGCGGCCAAGCTCGAGAAGCAACTTCGTGACAAGCTGCTGTCGCCAGCCGTGATCGCCGACTCCAAGGCTTCTGCGGTCAAAGAGACCGAAGACGACCTGGCTGACGCTGACATCTGATTGCACCGATGACAACCGCCGTACTCGATACCCTCGTCGCGGTGCGGCGAACCGCCATGGACCTGCTCGCACGCCGCGAGCACGGTCGAGTCGAGCTGACGCGCAAACTGCGTCAGCGTGGCGCTCCCCCCGAGATGATCGAAACAGCCCTCGACCGTTTGACGGAAGAAGGGCTGCTTTCCGAAGCCCGCTATCTTGAAAGCTTTGTTTCCTATCGCGCCCGCTCCGGTTACGGCCCTCTGCGGATTCGCGAAGAACTGAGCCAACGCGGTTTGCAACGCGCCGATATCGAACTCGCCTTGCGTGAGAGCGGTATCAACTGGCAGGAGCAGCTAACGGACACGTGGCAACGGAAGTTCTCCGGACAGCTTCCCGGCGATGCCAAGGAACGCGCCAGACAAGGTCGATTCCTGGCGTACCGGGGATTCTCGATGGAGATGATCAACCGTTTGTTCAGCGGCAGAGGGATGGATGATTAAATCGCTCCAGCTTCAATCAAAAAATAAAAAACGGCCCGCTATTTCGATAGCGGGCCGTTTTTTTTTGCCTTCACGTAACCTTCGACGGTTCGCGGGTGCGTTGCGCGGTCTGGGGTTTTGACTGGGCCCAGTTTTCCGGCAGGTTGATGTAGTCCACCAGTTCCCGCAGACGCCCGTGATTTCGCGCATTGAAGGCAAATGCCAGGCGCGTCAGGTGGCTGAATTGAGCCTCGTCGTGTTCTTCGCCAGCGTAGGCGTGTTGATGGAACTGATCGCTCAGGCACAGATCGGCAAAAGCCTCCTGCATATGGTCGAGGGCCTGATCGCTAAGTTTGTGATTCATGCGAATGACAAACTGGCGCTTGAGCCAGCGGCTGGAATGGAAGTTGCCGTAGAACTGGTTGATCTGCTCCACCGCCTCTTCAACGTTGTAGACCAGGCGCATCAGCTTCAAGTCGGTCGGCAGGATGTAGCGGTTTTCCTCTAGTTGCTGACGGATGAAGTCCAGCGCGCCTTGCCAGAACGTGCCGCCCGGTGCGTCCAGCAGCACCACCGGCACCAGGGGACTTTTGCCGGTCTGGATCAGCGTGAGCACTTCCAAAGCTTCGTCCAGGGTGCCAAACCCACCGGGGCACAACACCAGCGCGTCGGCTTCCTTGACGAAGAACAGCTTGCGGGTGAAGAAGAAATGGAACGGCAGCAGGTTGTTGGTACCGTCCACCGTGGGGTTGGCATGTTGCTCGAAGGGCAGGGTGATGTTGAAGCCCAGGCTGTGATCGCGGCCGGCACCTTCATGGGCGGCGGCCATGATTCCGCCGCCGGCACCGGTGATGACCATCATGTTCGAGCGAGCCAGCGATGCCCCGAGTTCCCGAGCCATGGCGTAAAGGGGATGTTCGACCGGTGTACGAGCCGAGCCGAACACCGTGACCTTGCGTCGTCCCTTGAACTGTTCGAGCGTGCGAAAGGCCTGTTCCAGTTCGCGCAGGGCTTGCAGGGTGATCTTGGCGTTCCAGCGGTTGTGGTCTTCCTGGGCCATGCGCAGCACGGTCAGGATCATGTCGCGGTAGATGGGGGAATTCGGGCTGTTGGGTGACACCAGGTTGAGTTGTTCTTCGACCTTGCTGATGAGGTCGTGGCCGCTTTCCTGAAAATGACGGCTGAGCAGGTCATTCGGTTGGTAAGGCATGCAACTTCTCCTTCTGCACAGAGCTTCCGGCCCTGACGTGCGACGTCAGTGCCGCGCTGCAAGAAAACAAACAGCCGGCAGCTCCTTTCCTGCCGTTAATAAAAGATCGGGAATACGTTGAATCTAGACCCTCAATGCATTTTTCGCTCACTGAGCATCGCGCCGCAAAGTCTTTGCTGGCAACTGCTTATTGCCGCTTTGCGAGGTGTTTTCACCGCTCGTCCGATGCAGCGTCGAGGGCTGAATGCTCTGATTTACTAAGTTAAAGGCGCCTTACGACAACTTTGCGTCAACGAGCGTACGCAAGGTGCACGCTATTCAAGGATTTGCGGGTGGCAAGGAGGCGGGACACATGGCCAGAGTCATTCTGGAGATCGATGCGCAGCTGTATCGATTGTTGAAAGCATCGGCCGAGACCAACCATGTGAGTCTCGAAGAGGAGTGCTGCCGACGCCTGGCGGGAGGGGAGCGCCGCTCGCGTTACTTGCAGGCCTTGTTGGCCGAGCTGCGCGCCGAGGATGAACAGCGGCGCGCCACGTCGAGATGATTACTTCTTCTTCGCTGGAGCCGCTTTCGGGCAATCCGATTCCTGGTAGCTGGCGGAGCCGATCGCCTTGTTGGTTTTCACTTCGGTGAAGTCGTAACGCATGATCGCGCCCTTGGCCATCAGCTTGCGGTACGACGGGTTGTTGCAGACCGAAGCGCCCAGCTGGAAATACACGGCTTTGGGATCGGCGCGCATTTTGTCGGCGTGGCTCTTTTGCACGCTCAGGTGATTGACCAGCGTGGTGCCTTCGACGGTGTAGCCCTGATCAAGAATGTCTTCGTTGATCGCCCGTGGCGTGCCGACGCTGCTTTGTGCGGCGACATTGCGCAGCTCTCGGTTCAGATTCTGCTCACTCAGGGATGCAGCCTGAGCGCTGAAGGACGAAGCCAGCAGAATGGCAGCGGTGGGAACGATAAGGCGCAGCATGAAACTCTCCTGGTTCAGTGACTGGTGGTTCGACCAGCCACGTGACTGTGCGTTCAGTGGCGGCGAATTATAGGGGAGCCGGTCGGGAGGGTACAGGCTTGTCCCCGTCGCTCTGGTAAACTGCCGCCCTTTATTGCCCTGCCGAGTGTCGTTCGTGTCGAGTTTTCCTGTCTGCCGGTGCCGCCTGCGATGAATCATGCCCCCAACGCCGTGGCCCGCCTGCGCGATCAGCGCGAGGACGAAGGCATCAAGCCGATCCAGGCCCGTGGCTTTCGTTCCCCGCGCTGCCGCGATTGCCGGGTGATCATCAGCCATTGCCTGTGTGCCTGGCGGCCGACGGTTGATGCGCGCTCTGGCGTTTGCCTGATCATGACCGGCAAGGAAGTGTTCAAGCCGAGCAATACCGGCTGGTTGATCGCCGACATCGTGCGCGACAACCATGCCTTCATCTGGTCGCGGACCGAGCCCGACGAGCAACTGCTGGCGCTGCTGAACGACCCGCAATGGCAGCCGTATCTGGTGTTTCCCGGCGAGTACGTCGAACCTTCGCGGGTGACCAACACCGTGGATCTCGATAGCAGCAAGCGCCCGCTGTTCATTCTGCTGGACGCAACCTGGACCGAAGCCCGGAAGATATTCCGCAAGAGCCCGTATTTCGACCGTTTGCCGATCCTGAGCCTGTTACCCGACAAACTCTCGCGCTATCGCCTGCGCCGCTCGACCCGCAGCGAGCACCTGTGCACCGCCGAAGTGGCGGCATTGTGCCTGGAACTGGCCGGCGATTCGGACGCGGCGTCGGCGCTGGATGCCTATTTCGATGTGTTCAGCCAGCATTACCTGGGGGCCAAGCAGCAACTGGACGTCAATGTGTCGACGCCGGCCCACGCCGAATTGCTGCCCTATATCCGAAACGCGGCGCCAGTACCGGCCTGATCCTGGCCCATACTGCTAAAGCAGTGGCCGTGCGGCTTGACCACCCCGGCTTCGCTGGTCATGCTTGGCGCCGATTGGGGTGCGGCCAAGGTTTGAAACGCCGCTTTTGTTCGTGATTGGCGTTGAACGTGCCCCTGTGGATGCCGCTGCCGGGCGGTATCTGGATTTGCTTTGGCACGACCCGAATGCGCGGGCCTGCCATCAAAAACAGGATCATTTGAAAAATGGCCACATACGACATCCTGATTGCCGATGATCACCCTCTTTTTCGTAGCGCACTGCATCAAGCGGTGACGATGGGCCTTGGCCCGGATGTACGCATGGTAGAGGTGGCGAGCATCGCGGAGCTGGAAACCCGCCTGACCGAAAAGTCTGACTGGGATCTGGTGCTGCTGGACCTGAACATGCCGGGTGCTTTCGGGTTTTCCGGGCTGGTGATGCTGCGCGGTCAGTACCCGCAGATTCCGGTGGTGATGGTTTCGGCCCAGGAAGAAGCCTCGGTGATGGTCAAGTCCCGGGAATTCGGGGCCAGTGGCTTCATTCCCAAGTCCAGCGATCTGAGCGTGATTCAGGAAGCGGTGCGCAAAGTGCTGGACGGCGACGTGTTCTGGCCGCCCCAGGCGTTCGAGGCGGTCAGCGTTTCGGATGAAGCCAAGGCCGCCAGCGATGGCCTTGCAAGCCTGACACCGCAGCAGTTCCGGGTGTTGACCATGGTCTGCGAAGGCTTGCTGAACAAGCAGATCGCCTACGAGCTGAGTGTGTCGGAAGCGACCATCAAGGCCCACGTCACGGCGATTTTCCGCAAGTTGAACGTGCGGACCCGGACCCAGGCAGCTTTACTGCTGCAACAACTTGAGTCAATTCCGAGCCAGTAAGCACTGGCGTCTTCACGCTTTTTTGACTTTCGTTGCTCTAGCTTCCCCACTTCATTTCGGTCGGTTATCTACTTTATGTCACCTTTCAAGGGCCAGACGGGCCTGAAACGCATCCTCAACGCTTCCGGTTACTCGCTGGACGGCTTGCGCGCCGCCTTCACCGGCGAAGCGGCTTTCCGGCAACTGGTGCTGCTCAACGTGGTGCTGATTCCGCTGACGTTTTTCCTTGATGTCAGCCGGGTCGAGCAGGCGCTGCTGATCGCCGTGTGCCTGCTGGCGCTGATCGTCGAGCTGTTGAATTCGGCGGTGGAGGCGGCCATCGACCGCATCTCGCTGGAGTTGCACCCGCTGTCCAAGAACGCCAAGGACATGGGCAGTGCCGCGCAATTCGTGGCACTGAGCATGATCGCCCTGGTGTGGGCGGTGATTCTGCTTTAAGCGATGCTCGGCAGAACGATCTCGTCGCTGCGCTGCACCCCGGCGGTGAAGGCGCGGCACAGATCGAGGAATTCGCGCATGGCGGAGGTCTGGTACTTCTGCTTGTGCCAGATGAAGTAGAACTGTCGGGCCAGATCCAGATCCGGCGTCTCCACCGGCACCAGGCTGCCGCGGCGGAAGGCGTCACGCAGCGCCAGACGCGAAATGCAGCCAATCCCCAGACCTGATTCCACCGCGCGTTTGATCGCTTCGGTATGTTCCAGCTCGAGCCGGATGTTCAGCGCGCTGCGGTGATGCCGCATCGCCTGATCGAAGGTCAGGCGCGTCCCCGAACCCTGTTCCCGCAAAATCCACGCTTCATGGGTCAGTTCCTCCATGGTCGCGCTGCCGCGTTTGGCCAACGGATGCTGTGGGGCGCAGAACACCACCAGTTCATCCTCGACCCAACTCTGCACTTCGATGTCCGGGTGGCTGCAATCGCCCTCGATTAGACCCAGATCAATTTCGTAATGAGCCACTTGTTGCACGATATTGGCAGTGTTCTGTACGTGCAGTTTCACCTGGCTTTCGGGGTGGCGCTGCATGAAACCGCCGATCAGCAGGGTCGCCAGGTAATTGCCGATGGTCAGGGTCGCGCCCACCGACAGCGAGCCGAAACCGGATTTGCCGTTAAGCAGGTCTTCGATTTCCTTGGCCTGATCGAGCATGGCCACCGCTTGCGGCAGCAACTGTTTGCCGAGGGCGTTGAGGCTCAGGCGTTTACCGGCGCGGTCGAACAGCTGGCAGCTGGACTGGCGCTCCAGTTCGGTGATGGATGTGCTGGCGGCCGATTGCGACAGGTTGAGCAGACCCGCAGCACGGGACACGCTTTCCTGCTGGGCGACGGCGACGAAGACTTGCAGTTGACGAAGAGTAAATCGCATATCGATATAACCGATAACCCTTATCTTAATAATCCAGTTAACAGATATTGTCGGCGCTATTAGAATGCGATGCAATTGCGCACCGTCGGCATTCTTCAATACGAGCCGGGCAGGCGCAGATCAATCTCCAGGAGTCCCACGTACATGAGCAACATGAACCACGAGCGTGTCCTCAGTGTTCATCACTGGAACGACACTCTGTTCAGCTTCAAGTGCACCCGCGATCCGGGCCTGCGCTTCGAGAACGGTCAGTTCGTGATGATCGGCCTGCAACAGCCAAACGGCCGCCCGCTTATGCGCGCTTATTCGATCGCCAGCCCGAACTGGGAAGAGCATCTCGAGTTCTTCAGCATCAAGGTGCCGGACGGTCCGCTGACCTCCCAGCTGCAGCACCTGAAGGAAGGCGACGAGATCATCATCTCGAAAAAACCGACCGGCACCCTGGTGCTGGACGACCTGAACCCGGGCAAGCACCTGTACCTGCTGAGCACCGGCACCGGTCTGGCGCCATTCATGAGCGTGATCCAGGACCCGGAAACCTACGAGCGCTTCGAGAAAGTGATCCTGGTTCACGGTGTCCGTTACGTCAACGAAGTCGCCTACCGCGAATTCATCACCGAGCACCTGCCGCAGAACGAGTTCTTCGGCGAGGCGCTGCGTGACAAGCTGATCTATTACCCGACCGTGACTCGCGAGCCGTTCGAGAATCAGGGCCGTCTGACCGATCTGATGCGCAGCGGCAAGCTGTTCAGCGACATCGGCCTGCCACCGATCAACCCGCAGGACGACCGCGCGATGATCTGCGGCAGCCCGAGCATGCTCGACGAGACCAGCGAAGTGCTCGACAGCTTCGGCCTGAAGATCTCGGCACGTATGCGCGAGCCGGGTGACTACCTGATCGAGCGTGCATTCGTCGAGAAGTAAGCTGTTTATAGGTGACGCAGAGCGTCACTGGATGCATTCCCACGCAGACGGTTCGACGCCTCGACGTGGGAACGATCAGCCCGCGTTGCCTGAGAAGGCAGCGCGGGCTTTTTCGTTTTCGCGATTCAGTCAGCGGCGGGGATGACTTCCAGGACGCGGATCTGCTCCGGCGTCGGATAGTGCCAGCGCACGTCCAGATCCCAGAATTGCGCGCCGTATTCGCGCTCTGGCGCGGGCGTCTGATAGGCAGGGCGCGGATCCTGGGCCAGGCATTGCTCGATCAACTCGACCAGCGGCTCGGCCAGGCGCTGAGCGTGCGTGTGCGCCTGTTGCAGCGCCGTGTCCGTCCATTGCACGTCGATCAGGTGCGGCGCGGCACTGGCGATGCTGTTGGAGGCGTCAGTAATGATGTCGGCATAAGGTACGTAGGGTTTGATGTCGAGAATCGGCGTGCCGTCCAGCAGGTCGATGCCGGAGATAAACAGGCGATTGGCCTCGACCTTGTCCAGCTTCACCACCGACTGGCCGATGCCATTCGGCCGGTGCGTGGCGCGGGTGGCGAATACGCCCATGGACTTGTTGCCACCCAGGCGCGGAGGGCGGACCTTGAGGCGTGGTTTTTCTTCCAGCGCCTGATGGAACAGGAACAGCAGCCAGACATGACTGACCTGCTCGAGCCCCTGCACAGCGTCGCCCTGATCGAACGGTGCCACCAGTTCCAGCACGCCACGGGCGGCGGGGGCCAGTTGCGGCTGGCGCGGGATGGCGAACTTCTCCTTGAAGCAGGAGCGGACGAAGCCGATGGGGGAGACGCTGTAAGTCATTGTCTTGGGTCAGGGCAGGAAACAGGGCGGGCATGATAACCCGGCAGGCTTCAAGTCTGGTGCTGACAGATCTGGCGCTATCGCCGCATCGCAGCGATAGCTTCACCGCCGATGTCAGAGGCTGAACCCGCCATCCAGCGGAATGATATTCCCGGTCATGTAGGCCCCAGCGGTACTCGCCAGGCTGATCGCCAGTGCTGCCATTTCTTCCTCGCGGCCCCAACGTTTCATCGGAATCAGCGCGGTGTCTTCGGCAAGTGCCTGCTGGTCGTTGCCGATGTGCTGGGTCATCTTGCTCGGGAAACGACCCGGTGCGATGACGTTGACGTTGATGTGCTGGCTCACCAGTTCCCGAGCGAGAATCCGCGACAGCTGATGCAGGGCAGCCTTGCTCGGCCCGTAGGCGTAGGCCTGTTCACCAAAGGAAGAAATCCCCGCCACCGAGCCGATGTTGATGATCCGCGCCGGATTGGCCGCCGACCCGGATTTACGCAACAACGGCAGAAACTGCTGGATGCAACTGAACACCGAGGTCACGTTGAGCTGCATGACCTTCTCCCAGCCCTTGACCGGGTAGCTCTCCAGCGGCGCGCCCCAGGTGGTGCCGGCGTTGTTCACCAGAATGTCCAGATGCGTGATCTGTTCGCCCAGTCGCTCGGCCAGCTCTTTCACGCCTTCTTCGGTCGCCAGGTTCGCCGCCATACCCAGACAAGTGCCCAGAGCACTGAGTTCTTCAGCGGTTTGATGACAGGCTTCCGCGTCACGGGAACAGACGTACACGCGGGCGCCGGCCTCGACAAAGGCCTTGGCGATCATTTTGCCGATACCGCGGGTGCCGCCGGTCACCAGGGCGGTGCGGCCTTGCAGGGAGAAATACGGGTGCATGGCGAATCCTGAGGGCTAGGGTTCAGTACACCCTAGGCCATGCGGCCAGCTTCGAGCTACAAGTTTCAAGCTGCAAGCAAAGTCAAATGCTTGCAGCTTGCAGCTCGAAACTTGTAGCTGCTTTCTACGCTCTCACGCGGAGCGTGAGCCCCTTGAGGAAATTGCGCAGCAACTGATCGCCGCACGGGCGGTAGTTGGTGTGGCCGACCTTGCGGAACAATGCGCTCAGCTCAGGCTTGGACACCGGGAAGTCGGCAGCCTTGAGGATCGCGTGCATGTCGTCTTCCTTCAGTTCGAAGGCCACACGCAGCTTTTTCAGGATGATGTTGTTGGTCACCGGCACTTCGATCGGCAGCGGCGGACGGCTTTCGTCCTTGCCGCGCTTGAAGATCACCAGACCGTCGAGGAAGTGCGCGATGACTTCGTCCGGGCAGCGTACAAAACCTTCTTCGTCTTCTTCTTTCTTGTCGAGGTACGTCACGACATCAGCCAGCGTGACGTCCAGGCCGCCCAGTTTGATGATCTCGACAACTTTCTTGTCGCTGATGTCGAGCATGTAGCGCACGCTGCGCAGAACGTCGTTATGAACCATGTGTGCAATCCTGATCTTTTCGCTGTGGGCATCACGCGGACGCGATGCCGGAAATGTAGGGTGGCTCGCGAGCCTTAGAATTTCTCTTTGCCGGACAGGTAGCGCCATTGGCCGACCGGCACCTTGCCGATGGACACGCCGCCGATGCGGATGCGGCGGATGCCGATCACCTTCAGGCCGACCGCTTCGCAGAACTGGGCGATGATCCCCGGCTGCGGGTTCTTCATGGCGAAGCGCAGGCGGTTTTCGTTCTGCCAGCTGGCCTTGACCGGCGGCAGCTCCTTGCCCTTGTGGGTGAGGCCGTGCTGCAGGCGATTGAGGCCGTGGGCAACCATGTCGCCTTCGACTTCGACCACGTATTCCTGCTCGATCTTGGCCGCGTCGGCGGTGAGCTTGCGCAGCACCTTCCAGTCCTGGGTGAACACCAGCAGGCCGCTGGCCTTGGGTTGCAGGTCGGCGCTGGCGGTCAGGCGCAGGAAGTGCCCGCGCAGCGGACGTTTGCCGTAGCGGTGTTCTTCGCTGAGGGTGTCGACGTTCAGCGACTGCATGGCGCTGTCGACATCCATGCCCGCCGGCACGTTGAGCAGAATGGTCACCGGCTCCGGCGCGGTGGCCTTGGCGTCCTTGTCGAGCTCGACGTTCTGGTCGCTGACCTTGAACTGCGGCTCGTCGATGACTTCGCCGTCCACGGTGACCCAGCCGCCCTCAATGAACAGCTCGGCCTCCCGGCGGGAGCAACCGACCAGCTCGATGAGGCGTTTGGAGAGGCGAATCGGGTCAGTCATGACAGGGGCCGTAACAAAAAAGGGGGGGGCATTGTACCTGCCTGGGGCCGGTTAAGCCCGATTGCATTTGCGCCGTGTGGCTTTTAGCCGCGTACCGCGCGCTGCTCCGGTTGTTTCAGACGCATGTGCAACAGCGGATACGGCTGGCCCATGCCATCGACCTCCGAGCGGCCGATCACCTCGAACCCTTGCTTGAAGTAAAACCCCAGGGCCTGCGGGTTCTGTTCGTTGACGTCCAGTTCGTCGGCGTTCAGGTGCTCCATGGCGTACTTCAGCAGTTTCTTGCCAAGGCCCTGGCCGCGATGGGCCGGGTCGATGAACAGCATTTCAATCTTGCCCGCCGCGACGCCGGCAAACCCGGTGATGCGCTGATGGCTGTCCCGGGTGCAGATCAGCATCACCGCATCGAGGTAGCGAGTCAGCACCAGATTCTTCAGCAGCTCGATGTAGGATTCCGGCAGGAAATCATGAGTCGCGCGGACCGAGGCCTCCCAGACCCGGGTCAGTTCCTGATAATCGCTGAGTTTCGGCGTGTGGATGACCGAATGCTGACGCATGCCCGATAGCCTCTTTGTCATGGATGAGGGAGTCCTTCCCCTCACAAACTCTAGCCGTAAAAAAGCCCCGCATCTCGTAAAAGAGAGCGGGGCTTTCTGTATTTTTCGCGCTTAGATCTGTTCGGCCCAGAGGTCGTATTCGTCGGCGTCGGTCACCTTGCACCAGACTTTGTCGCCCGGCTTGAGGTTGCTGCCGTTGTCGATGAACACGTTGCCGTCGATTTCCGGGGCATCGAAGAAGCAGCGGCCGACCGCACCTTGCTCGTCGACTTCATCCACCAGCACTTCGATTTCACGGCCGATGCGCATTTGCAGGCGCGCCGAGCTGATGGCCTGCTGGTGCGCCATGAAGCGTTCCCAGCGATCCTGCTTGACGTCGTCCGGAACCATTTCCAGATCCAGATCGTTGGCTGGAGCGCCTTCGACCGGCGAGTACTGGAAGCAGCCGACGCGGTCGAGCTGGGCTTCGGTCAGCCAGTCCAGCAGGTACTGGAAGTCTTCTTCGGTTTCGCCGGGGAAGCCGACGATGAAGGTCGAGCGGATGATCAGGTCCGGGCAGATTTCGCGCCAGTTCTTGATCCGCGCCAGGGTCTTGTCTTCGAACGCCGGGCGCTTCATCGACTTCAGGACTTTCGGGCTGGCGTGCTGGAACGGGATGTCCAGGTACGGCAGGATCTTGCCGGCGGCCATCAGCGGGATCAGCTCGTCGACGTGCGGGTACGGGTAAACGTAGTGCAGACGGACCCAGACGCCGAGGGTGCTCAGTGCTTCGCACAGTTCGGTCATGCGGGTTTTCACCGGTGCGCCGTTCCAGAAGCCGGTGCGGTACTTGACGTCAACGCCGTAGGCGCTGGTGTCCTGGGAAATCACCAGCAGTTCCTTCACGCCGGATTTGACCAGACGCTGGGCTTCGTCGAGCACATCGCCCACCGGACGGCTGACCAGTTTGCCGCGCATCGACGGGATGATGCAGAAGCTGCAGCTGTGGTTGCAGCCTTCGGAAATCTTCAGGTACGCGTAGTGACGCGGGGTCAGCTTGATGCCTTGCGGCGGCACCAGGTCGATCAGCGGGTTGTGGTCCTGCTTCGGCGGCACGACTTCGTGCACGGCGTTGACCACTTGCTCGTACTGCTGCGGACCGGTGACGGCCAGCACGCTCGGGTGCACGTCACGGATATTGCCTTCTTCCACGCCCATGCAGCCGGTCACGATGACCTTGCCGTTTTCCTTGATCGCTTCACCGATGACTTCCAGCGATTCGGCCTTGGCCGAGTCGATGAAGCCACAGGTGTTGACCACGACCACGTCGGCGTCCTGATAGGTGGACACCACGTCATAGCCTTCCATGCGCAGCTGGGTCAGGATGCGCTCGGAGTCGACCAGTGCTTTCGGGCAACCCAGAGAAACGAAGCCAACCTTTGGATTGGCCGGCGCAGGAGTGGTGGACATGTCTAACCTCGGTGTTTTGTGACATCGATTACCTGATTCAGGAACCGACGGACGGGCGCTTAAGGCGCGCCTCTGATCAAAAAGTGCGCAATTCTAGCGACGAGCAGCGCACTTGACCAGCTTTATGCAGGGAAATACGACGAGTGCTGCGCTATGCTTCGCGCCGTTGCGCTTTACTGAATTTTTACAGTCAAGAAAACGTCTGTTACAGGGCGTAAAAACGCGCATGCTGCACACAAAGCATAGTGCTTCATATAAGAAGCCGGTCTGGGAATCAGGAGTGTTGGATGGGTCAGGCAAGTAGTCACGCGGCGGGCGCCGAAGGTTCGGCCACCAAGCCGCTGAGCATGCTGGTCGCGGCGGTCGGGGTAGTTTACGGCGACATCGGCACGAGCCCGTTGTACACCCTCAAAGAAGTGTTTTCCGGCGCTTATGGCGTGCCTGTCAATCACGACGGAGTGCTCGGCATTCTGTCGCTGATTTTCTGGTCGCTGATCTGGGTCGTTTCAATCAAGTACATGATGTTCGTCCTGCGCGCCGACAACCAGGGCGAAGGCGGGATCATGGCGCTCACCGCGCTGGCCCGGCGGGCAGCGGCGGGGCGCAAGCGGTTGCGCACGTTGCTGGTGGTTTGCGGGCTGATCGGCGCGGCGCTGTTCTATGGCGACAGCATGATCACCCCGGCGATTTCCGTGCTCTCGGCCATTGAAGGTCTGGGCCTGGCCTTCGACGGCATCGATCACTGGGTGGTGCCGCTGTCGCTGGTGGTGTTGGTCGGGTTGTTTCTGATCCAGAAGCACGGAACGGCGCGGATCGGCATTCTGTTTGGGCCGATCATGGTCACTTGGTTCCTGGTCCTCGGCGCCCTCGGCGTCTACGGTATCAGCCACTACCCGGAAGTGCTGCACGCGATGAACCCGGTCTGGGCCGTGCGCTTTTTCATGGTTCATACCGGCATGGGCGTGGCGATCCTCGGCGCCGTGGTGCTGGCGCTGACCGGTGCCGAAGCGCTGTACGCCGACATGGGCCACTTCGGTCGCAAGCCGATTGCCCGTGCGTGGTTCCTGCTGGTGCTGCCGGCGCTGGTGCTGAACTACTTCGGTCAGGGCGCCTTGTTGCTGGAGAACCCGGACGCCGCGCGCAACCCGTTCTACCTGCTGGCGCCGAGCTGGGCGCTGATTCCGCTGGTCGGTCTGTCGACCCTGGCCACGGTGATCGCTTCCCAAGCGGTGATTTCCGGCGCGTTCTCCCTGACTCGTCAGGCGATCCAGCTCGGTTACATCCCGCGCATGTACATTCAGCACACCTCCAGCGACGAGCAGGGCCAGATCTACATCGGTGCCGTGAACTGGTCGCTGATGGTCGGCGTCGTGTTGCTGGTGATCGGCTTCGAATCCTCCGGCGCGCTGGCCTCGGCCTACGGCGTGGCCGTGACTGGCACCATGCTGATGACCACGATTCTGGTGTCGGCAGTCATGTTGCTGCTGTGGAAATGGCCACCGATTCTGGCGGTGCCGGTGCTGCTCGGCTTCCTGCTGGTGGACGGTCTGTACTTCGCCGCCAACGTGCCGAAAATCGTCCAGGGCGGTGCCTTCCCGGTAATCGCCGGTATCGCGCTGTTCGTGCTGATGACCACCTGGAAACGCGGCAAGCAACTGCTGGTCGAGCGCCTCGACGAAGGCGCGCTGCCGCTGCCGATCTTTATCAGCAGCATCCGCGTGCAGCCTCCACACCGCGTGCAGGGCACCGCCGTGTTCCTCACCGCCCGTTCCGACGCCGTGCCGCACGCGCTGTTGCACAACCTGCTGCACAACCAGGTGCTGCACGAGCAAGTGGTGCTGCTGACTGTCGTTTACGAAGACATCCCGCGCGTCCCGCCATCTCGCCGCTTCGAAGTCGAAGCCCACGGCGAAGGCTTCTTCCGGGTGATCCTGCACTTCGGCTTCACCGACGAACCGGACGTGCCGCAGGCGCTGAAACTGTGCCATCTGGACGACCTCGATTTCAGCCCGATGCGCACCACCTACTTCCTCAGCCGCGAAACGGTCATCGCCTCGAAACTTGAAGGCATGGCCCGTTGGCGTGAAGCGTTGTTTGCGTTCATGTTGAAGAATGCCAACGGGAACCTGCGATTCTTCAATCTGCCGCTGAACCGGGTGATTGAGTTGGGGACGCAGGTGGAGATGTAGGCCTCGTCGCAACTGAAAAGCCCCCGTCAGCTTTGCGGCTGGCGGGGGCTTTTTCGTTTTTGCGCCGTTACATGCTTTCTGGCAGCTCTGCCTCAGATTCGGTCTTCGTTCGCGCAGGTCGCGGCATCAGGGCCTTCATCACGTCGTCGACCAAGGCCTTGCCGATTATCGTCAGGTAATGCGCGGCCCAGGCGTGGCGGTCGCTTTCCTTGTCGTAGGCTGCGTCCTCGGCGAAGGATTTGGCGAGGAACAACAGGTCTGAAGCCTGGGACAGTGCTTCGACGATAGGGACGCCGGAGCGAACGTTGAGTAACGCCTGATCCGAGCTGTAGAGGAAAGAGGTGAAACCGATGGTCGTCAGGTCTGAAGGTGATGAAGGACTTTGTTTGCTCATTGTTTCGCTCCATAAAACGAGGAGCTGCCGCATTCGTTACCACACGAATGGGTGGCAGCTGTACGCAGGGTGGTAAACCGGGGGAGCAAAGAAACCGGCAGACCCGAAGGTCTCCCACGCACAGCCGCCATGACTCGAATTGCAGGCATAAAAACACCTGAGCCGTGTTTGGAATGCTGTTGCACTTTGCCTTGCCGGGTTACCACACCCGATCACTGAAATAGTCAGCGACCTCTGGAGAGTATCCCGTCGAAAAACAGCGCAACAGGGCGGCAAAGTGCCCAAACACGAGATTAGGAGTTTGCCTACAAGGTATGCGGACGTCATCTGATATTGCGACACCGGTCGGCGGAACTAAGGTGACGAGCAATTTCAGGGACAGTGGATTTTGTGTGGGCGCCACAGAAAATGAGGCCGAATAAAGGGCTTGACGATCAGATATTCTGAATGAGACAAGTGTCCACGTTTTATGGAATGTGGACACTTGGAGTTTTAGGCTTCATGAAGAGTCAAGACATTTTGCTTTTATTCAAGATGGCCAGCCTTCACGCTCAGGAGGAAAACCTCCTTGGTGTAATGGAGTCAGAGTCGAATTCGAACAGGGTTGAGGAGCTGTTGAAGCCCTATGTGGTCAGCCAAATGACCGCAGGTGGGCGGGTGGGGCAGCCATTGGTCACCTACTCCACTGACGGTGAAGATACTGTATTCCGTCGACAGGACTTCGATTCGGCCTTGAACGATGAGGCAGGGTGGGAGGGGTGGTCGGAGCCTGTGGCTGTTCCGCCCCTGGCAAGCTGGAGCGAGGGTTACTCGTTGCGTGCGTTGTCTGCTGCCCTCGGGCTAAGCAAAAGCGAGGTTTCAAATTCCATCGCCAGGTGTCGTGAGTCCGGCCTGCTCACCAATGACTATGAGACAGGGCTGGCGAAGGTTAATCGGCGGCAGCTACTAAGCATCACTGAGCACGCTCTGAAATATTTCTTTCCTGTAAAGCCCGGTGCAATGGTTCGCGGTATCCCGACGGGTTTCGCAGCACCGGCACTGTCCAAAAGCATCAAAAGTGCTGGTGGACTGATTCCGGTCTGGCCTGATGCATTTGGAACGGAGCGTGGTCAGGCGATAGAGCCGCTCTACAAGACAGTGCCGGAAGCGGTGAAGAAGGACAGGATTCTTTACCACTATCTTGCGCTTGCTGATGCGATCCGCCTTGGAGGCCCGCGAGAGTGCGGTGTCGCGGTCAACATTCTAAAAGCAGGGATGGGACTGAAATAATATGTCATCAAACGCTGATCACAACTACGAGCTTATAGAGTTTGTCGCCGAAGGCTTGGGAGAGGCGTTTCTCGCTGAGGTTGCCTTTGTCGGAGGTTGCACCACAGCCATGCTGGTAACGGATGCTGTTGTGCTGGACGACATTCGTTTCACCGATGACGTTGACCTGGTGATCGAGCTGGCAGGTATTAGCGCCTGGCAGCAGCTTACCGAACGGTTGGCAGCCAGGAATTTCAAGATTACCGGCGAGGATGAAGTCAACTGTCGTTTCCGCTTCAACGATATCGTCGTTGACGTGATGCCTTCTGATCCTGAAGTTCTCGGATACGCCAACCGCTGGTTTGTAGAGGGGTTGGCACGGGCTGATAAATTTACGTTGCCCAGCGGTACCGTCATCCAGATATTCGAACCGACCTATTTTCTTGCGACAAAACTGGAAGCCTTCAGCGGTCGGGGCGGTGGCGATCCATACCATAAAGATGTCGAAGACATCATTATCTTGATTGATGGACGTCCAGAGCTTTTAGAAGAGGTTCGGCAAGCGGAGTCCGAGCTCAAGGAGTTCATCACGACTGGGGTTCGAGCACTCAGGGGGCTCGCTGGCATCGACTATGTGATTGAAAGCTCGGGTTCGGTACAGGCCAATCCAGGAAGAGGGCAAATCATTCATGGGCGCATGAAAGAACTGGGCAGCGCATGAAATACCACGCCAGATCGGTAACGGGGCGAGCTAGGCAAACCAATCATGACTTTGCTGGAGCGCTCTGTGATGGAGAGAGCGGCGTATTTGTTATCGCAGACGGTACTTCGAGGGTTGGCAGCGGCCAGTTGGCTGAGTCCTTTGTGAAAAGTGTTTTAGCGGTCTGGTCAAAACACTTTGAACAGGGCCTCGATATCACTGAGTACGGAGCGGTTGAACAGGTACTGGTTTCTATGCTGGCCGACCTCCATCCCGTCTTGTTTGCAAGCCAGACAGGCGCCGTTTGTTATGTGGTGGGTGTCGCTGCTCATGGCAAACTCACGCTTGCGTATGAGGGTGATTGTTCTTGCGGTGTTGTGACGTCGGCAGGCGTGATCGAATGGATTACGTCGCCGCACTGTAAAGCCAATTGGAGGCGTGACCGTTCCCACTTCAAGCTGGCGCAGGATCCGGCTCGGCACCGGGTGACTCGATGCTTGAAGGTGAGTCGTCCACCGACCCCTGACTTTGTGTTTCATCCGTTGGGTTTAAGAGAGCGACTGGTGTTTGCAACCGATGGCTTTTGGGCGGAGCTAACCGAGTCGCAGCAAAGCAGCTTGTTAGAATCGCCGGATGGCAGCTGTATCGAGGTTGACGATGACATCACATGGATAGATGTTCAGTTTTAGTCTTGGCATCGATACAGGGTTTGACTGGCAGGAAGTGCTTCAAGTTTGCGTAAAAAAGCCCCCGCAACCCTAAGGTTGCGGTGGCTTTTCGTTGGTGCGCTTCAGATCACTCTTCCGCCACCTGCGCCGTGTTCTGGCGCTTCTCGATCAGATCCACAAGACGCTTGGCCAGCGCCGGGTAGTTCTCGTCGAAGTGGTGGCCGCCAGGCAGCTTCACCGCTTCGCCCACCGCGGTTTTGTCGGTGCAGCCGCTTTCATCCGTCTCTTCTTCACCGTAGATGCACACGACCTTGGCCGGTGGCAGCTTGGCCATTTCCGGGCCGGTGGCGGCTTCTTTGCCGGCGTTGCCGAGCCAGCCTTCGACTTCGATTTCGAAGCTTCCGGTGCGGGCGAAGGCCAGCAGGATGATTGCGTCGACACGTTGCTGCTCGGTTTCCGGCAGGCGGTTGTAGATGGCCGGGAGGACGTCGGCGCCGAACGAGTAGCCGGTCAGGATGAAGCGCTTGGTGCCCCATTTCTGGCGGTAGTGCTGCATCAGTTCGGTCAGGTCCAGCGCGCTCTGTTCCGGGCTCTTGTGCTGCCAGTAGTAGCGCAGGGTGTCGATGCCGACGACCGGGTAGCCGATCTTGGCCATTTCACCGGCCACGTCGCGGTCCAGATCGCGCCAGCCGCCGTCACCGGACAGGAACAGGGTCACGGTGTCCTTGGCCTGACCGGCCGGGACTTCAACCACTGGGATCTGCAGACCACCGTTGGCCTTGTCGCCGCCGACGAGGATCTTGCGCAGTTCGTTGTTCAGCACTTGCGGCAGGTTGATGTCGTAGTCGCTGATGCTGGTTTCGGCGTTCGGTTGGTCGCGCACGAAACCGGCGCTGGTGTCGTCCGGGTTGTCGTTCCACGCCACCAGCCAGTGGCCGTGGGCGGCGGCTTTTGGCAGCAGGTGAGTGCAGCCGGGTTTTTCCAGGGCCAGGTCGACCGATACGGCCTGTGCCTTGTCGTCTTTCTGTTCGGACAGCCAGCGCCACGCCAGCACCGCGCCGGGGCCGATGCCGCTGACCAGGGTCGCCGGGCCGTTCAGTTCACGCAGGCCGGCTTGCAGGGCACGGCTTTGCAGCAGGCAGTCCTTGGGCAGGATCACCTGGACGATCTGCGCCGAGGCGCTGCGGCTCAGGGTGGTCAGTTGCTTGTCACTGAGCTTCTGGTCGTCGTTGACCGCCACCAGTACCTGAGCCTTGGGCTTGGTGCCAGGGATGACCCGGGTCATGGCGGCGCCATCGGCCGGGGTGAGCTGTTCGAGGGTCGGTTCCGGTGCCGGGCGTTTGAGGTACCAGAAACCGCCACCGGCAATCGCGGCCAGCACCAGCAGTGCGACCAGGATGTACTTCAGGGAGCGTTGAATCATCAGCGTTTCACCAATCCAGTCAAGCCGCCCGCGATCAGGGCAGCAGTGTCGGCCAGCGCCACCAGCGGATCCAGTCCGGCGGGCACGGCCATATAACGGGGTTCCCAGTCAGGCTGGAACTTGTCTTTGAAGCGGCGCAAGCCTTGGAAGTTGTACAGCTGCTCACCACGGCGGAAAACCATCGAGCCCAGACGCTGGGTCAGCGGTGCCCCGCGCCGGGGTTGCAACCCCGACAGCGGCACCATGCCCAGGCTGAAGCGCGCGTATCCGTGACTCTTATAGTGTTGAATCAGACCGACCATCATGAATTCCATGGTCAGCTTAGGGGCGTCCGGGTGCGCGCGCATCAGGTCGAGACTGGCCAGGTCGTGGCTGTAGGTCTCGAGCAGGTTGGCGAACGCCACCGGACGCCCTTCGAAGCGAATCACCGCGATGCGGAAATGCTTCAGGTAATCGTCGCTGAAACGGCCGAGGGAGAAGCCTTTCTCGCGCACGTTCTTGCCGGTCAGCCAGGCATCGGAAATCACCTTGAGCTCATCCATCGGCGCCTGGCCCGGCTCATGGATCTCCAGCGACAGGCCGTCACGGGTGCCACGGTTCCAGGTGTAGCGCAGGTCCTTCATCTCCTTGCCCTTGGCTTCCAGGTCAAAGCGATGCAGATCGACCCGGGCTTCCTCGCCCAGCTTGATCGCGGTCAGACCGATGTCCATGTAGTACGGCAGGTTCTCGGCGCGAACCTGATAGAACACCGGGCGGGCGTGGTGGATGTCGCACAGGTCGCGGAATTGCCAGATCATTTCGGCCCGTTGCTGGCCGGGGCCGATCGGGTCGTACAGGGCCACCAGACTGCGGCCGCGACGGGCGTACATCAGGAAGGCTTCGTCGTTGGGATGAAACAGCAGCGCCTTGTCGCCGGTCAGGGCGAGGCCGCCGTCCGGTTGCGAGGAGGCCATCAGAATCTTCGAGGCGCGTTCCAGCTCATCGGGTGTCGGCAGATGGATCACCGGGCGAGCGGTGCGCAGCAGCCAGGTCAGGGCGATCACCAGTAGCAATACGGCGGCGCCGAGCAGCGAGCGCAGGCCGCGCGGGGCGTCGGCGTCGAGGGTGAACTGCCACCACAGTTGATGGCTGTACGGAACGTCCTGATAAGCGAACAGCAACAGCCAGGTCGAAGCACCGAGTACGCACAGGCTGGCCACCAGATACAGCGGCGAGAACGGCAGTTCGGTCAGACGGCTCGGGCGGTAGAACGAGCGACGGAACACCCCCAGCAGCGCGGCGGTGAGGGTCATCAGGGTCGCTTCTTCCCAGTCGAAACCCTTGAGCAGCGAGAGCAGGGCGCCCACCAGCAACAGAATGGTGGTCAGCATCCACGCCGCCGACAACCGGCGACGCAAGCCCTGGGCGAGCATCAGGCACAGCACGCCGATCAGGCTGGCGCCAAAGTGCGAGGCGTCGACCAGGCGGTGAGGAATCAGAAAGCCGATGTGTTCCAGACGGGTGTCGATCTCTGGCGTCGCGCCGGAAAACAGCAGCACCACGCCGGAGAGGAACACCAGCACCGCGAGAATCGGTGCCGCCAGACCGGAAGCCGCACGCATGGTCTGCGACTGAAACAGGCGCTGGCCTTCGTTGAGCAGCAACAGTACGCAGGCCACCAGCAACGGCAGCACCACATAGATCAGGCGATACAGGAGCAGGGCAGCGGCCAGTGGCGCGGCGCCAAGCTTGTCGGCGAACGCCGCGAGCAGAATCGCTTCGAAGACCCCCACGCCACCCGGAACGTGACTGAGTACGCCCGCCGCCAGCGCCAGCAGATAAACCAGCAGGAACGCACCGAAGGGCGGCGCTTCCGGCAGCAGCAGATAAAGGACGGTCGCAGCGGCGGCGACGTCGAGGGCGGTGATGACCAGTTGCAGGAACGTCAGGCGACGACCCGGCAGGCGCAGGGTGCGACGACCGGCCCGGACCAGCAGGTTGTCCGGATAAGGTTGTTCCGGCAGGCGACGGCGATAGATGCCGATGGCCAGGATCGCGCCGAGCAGCAGCACCACGCCGGCAATCGTCCCCAACAAGGTCTCGGACAACCCCAGTGCCTGCGATGCAGCAGGCAGGTTGCTCAGGGTCGCAAGAGCAGCCAGCGGCGGCAGGGCGCAGCCCAGCGACAGGCTGGCGAACAGGGTCATGTGCGCAACTTCGGAAGCGCCCAGGCCATGCCGTGCATATAAACGGTAACGCACCGAACCGCCGGACAGCATCGACAGGCCGATGGCGTTGCCGATGGCAAACGCGGTGAAGCCGCCAAGGGCCAGAACTTTCGGTGCCAGCGTCACGCGGGCGTAACGACTGGCCGACCATTCATAGCCGAGCAGAATAATGAAGCCGACGACCGTCGCACCGAGGGCGCCGAGCAGGGCCGGTTTCGGCACGTCGAGAATCGAGTCGTGCAGGGCGTCGAGATCGAGTTCGCTGAGCAAATGGCGACAGGCAATCAGCGCAATGGCGAACAACAGCAGTGTGACCGCCAGACCGATCGGCTGGCGGTATTTGCTGATCCGATCCAGCAGGCGCAGACGCTCAGGCTTGATCGGTGGGGTCGCTGTGACGGTGTCTTGTGAATCAGACGAGTTGGCGCGCATCAATCACCTCTTGGATTGTGCGCGACAGGATGGAGGTATCCAGCCAAGTAACCAATCCCTGTAGAAAAAAATAATCACAAAATACTACGCCTCTCACCGGGTATCGGCGAGGGCAGGTCTTGGATTGCAGATGCCTTGTTCGCGACTCAAGCATAGTCGCATCTCGGCGGGTCTGAAGATCCTGAACGGTTCACTGCACAGTGACAGATCATTGTTGCGAAAGGACTTTTTCCACAGATACAAAAAAGGCCACTCTTTCGAGTAGCCTTTTTTGATGTTTGGTTGCGGGAGCCGGATTTGAACCGACGACCTTCGGGTTATGAGCCCGACGAGCTACCAGACTGCTCCATCCCGCGTCTGTGTGGCGGCATTCTACAGGCGAACGGCGAGGTGTCAACCGATAATCCCGTGATGGGTCAAATAAGTGTGCAATCGCGGCAAACGGTCGCAGGGGAAGCGCTAAGTTTCGGAATCGGAACGATTTCCGCTTGGCGCGACTGGATTCAAAAAACCGACGCGCACAAAAAAGGCCAATCTTTCGATTGGCCTTTTTTGATGTTTGGTTGCGGGAGCCGGATTTGAACCGACGACCTTCGGGTTATGAGCCCGACGAGCTACCAGACTGCTCCATCCCGCGTCTGTGTGGCGGCATTCTACAGAGGAACGCCGGAGTGTCAACCTTCAATTCGGATAAAACCTGTTCAGCTTCAATTGGTTAGCGCTGACGGACGGTCTTTTTCCCGGCTGCAGGTCAGGCAGCACAAGGGTTTCAGCTCTATTGGAGGTTGCTTTTCGATTGAGAAAATAAATTCAAAGTCCGTTTCCTACAAACTGAAAAGAACATTCATACCACTGGTGCTATATACAGGTGTCAGTGAGATACTGCCGGTCCGGCTCGCCATGTTTCCTTTTCTGTCATGACTCAGCGAAAAATCATCCACGTCGACTGTGACTGTTTCTACGCCGCCATCGAGATGCGGGATGACCCGAGCCTCGCCGGCAAGCCGTTGGCGGTCGGTGGTTCGGCGGACCGGCGCGGAGTGATCGCCACCTGCAACTATGAGGCGCGGGCTTATGGGGTTCGCTCGGCGATGTCGTCCGGACATGCCTTGAAGCTGTGCCCGGACCTGACCATCGTCAAGCCACGCATGGATGCCTATCGCGAAGCGTCGAAGGAAATTCATACGATCTTCAGCGATTACACCGACCTGATCGAGCCGCTTTCCCTGGACGAAGCCTATCTCGACGTCTCGGACAGCGCGCATTTCGGCGGCAGCGCCACGCGGATCGCCCAGGACATTCGCCGCCGGGTTTCCAATCAATTGCACATCACCGTCTCCGCCGGCGTGGCGCCGAACAAGTTTCTGGCCAAGATCGCCAGCGACTGGAAAAAGCCCAACGGCTTGTTCGTGATCACCCCGGACCAGGTCGAAGACTTCGTCAGTGGCCTGCCGGTGAGCAAGCTGCACGGGGTGGGCAAGGTCACGGCCGACAAGCTGGGCAAGCTCGGTATCAGTGACTGCCTGCAATTGCGCGAGTGGGACAAGCTGGCGCTGGTGCGGGAATTCGGCAGTTTCGGCGAGCGTTTGTGGAGTCTGGCCCGTGGGATCGATGAGCGGCTGGTGCACAACGACAGTCGTCGTCAGTCAATCAGTGTGGAAAACACCTACGATGTCGATCTGCCGGATCTGCGCAGTTGCCTCGACAAACTTCCGGAACTGTTGGAAACCCTGAAAACCCGCATGGCGCGGATCGACAGCAGCTACCGGCCGGGCAAGCCGTTCGTCAAAGTGAAGTTTCACGATTTCACCCAGACCACGCTGGAGCAGGCCGGGGCAGGGCGGGATCTGGGCAGTTACCAGTTGATGCTGACGCAGGCGTTCAACCGAGGTGGCAAACCGGTGCGGCTATTGGGAGTAGGCGTGCGGCTGGAGGATTTACGCGGCGGGTTCGAACAAATGGAGCTGTTCGAGCGATAAGCGGACAAAAAAATGCCCGAAGCAGGTTCGGGCATTTTTTCAGGGGTTCAGTTCGGCCCCGGATCCGCCACCAGACGCCCCGCATCCCGGGTCAGGGACTTGAGGAATTCGGCCTGCAACTCAGGATCGTTGCGGGTCAGTTCGATCAGGCTTTGTTCCAGTTCACTGGCTTCTTCTTCCAGACCCAGTTCCGACAGACGCTTGACCCGGTGCACCCATTGGCTCACTTCGTCGTCTTCCAGATCGTCGTAGATCAGCCCGTGAGCTTCCAGCAGCTTGCCGCGCAGGTGACTGCTGATCGCCAAAGACGAGTCGGAATGCACGTCATCCTTGCCGTCTTCGACGCTGATCTGCAGTTTGCCTACATGATTGAGGTCGTTTTCGGCGAACGGGCTGTCCAGCAGGTTCAGACGCAGCACGCCGTTGCGATCGGTGGTCATGTCGAAGGTCTGCTTGCCGGCCTTGACCTGAACCGGGCGCTCGCTCCACGGCAGGCTCGAATATTCCGTGCGCTTGTCGCGCTGGACTTCGTCGATACCGGCCAGGTTCTGTTGCGCGCGACCGTTGGATTGCACGTTCATGAACGGGTTGAGCCCGGCGAAACCGTAGCTGAGCCAGTCCCGTGTCACGCTGTCGGGCAGATTGCCGAGGGCAAACACGTTGACCACGTTCGCGCCGACGCCGCCGACCACCGCGACCGCGCCCAGCGGGATCTCGTAGATCTCCCGCCATGGCTGGTAAGGCGTGTAACGGTCGTAATGGCGGGTAACCTCGAACTCGGTGACTTCGAAAGTCTTCTGTTCGTTGATCTTCACGCGCCGTTGCGGCAGCTCAAGCACCTTGGGCTCGCCGACATCGATCTGCAGGCTGTGATCGAGCAGTTTGCGCTCGACACGTTCCTCGTGCTCGCTGCGTTGTGACATGTGATTGGCACAGCCGCTGACCAGCAGGGTGCCGCACAGGGCGGCACCACCGAGGCCTAAGGTGTTTCGCTTGAACATGACGTCTCTATCTGGTTTCAGCGGCGGATACGGGCCTGAAGGAAGGACAGCACGTCGGCAACCGGCAGCGCTTGCGCCTGGCCTTCGGTACGGCTCTTGTATTCCAGGTTGCCTTCGGCGAGGCCGCGGTCGCTGACCACGATCCGGTGCGGAATGCCGATCAGCTCCATGTCCGCGAACTTGATGCCCGGGCTGGTTTTCTTGTCGCGGTCGTCCAGCAGCACTTCGAAGCCGGCCGCGGTCAGTTCCGCGTACAGCTTGTCGGTGGCTTCGCGCACCAGCTCGGTTTCATAGCGCAGTGGCACCAGAGCGATCTGGAACGGTGCCAGGGCGTCGCTCCAGATGATGCCGTTTTCGTCGTTGTTCTGCTCGATGGCGGCAGCCACCACGCGGGACACGCCGATACCGTAGCAACCCATTTCCAGGGTCACCGGCTTGCCGTTCTCGCCCAGCACTTCGCACTTCATCGCCTTGCTGTACTTGTTGCCCAGCTGGAAGATGTGCCCGACTTCGATGCCGCGCTTGATTTCCAGGGTGCCCTTGCCGTCCGGGCTCGGGTCGCCGGCCACAACGTTGCGCAGGTCGGCCACGGTCGGAACCGGCAGATCACGCTCCCAGTTCACGCCGAAGTAGTGCTTGTCGTCGATGTTGGCACCGATGGCGAAGTCGCTCATCAGCTCCACCGAACGGTCGATGATGATCGGCAGCGGCAGGTTCAGCGGGCCGAGGGAACCGGCGCCGGCGCCAATGGCGTCACGCAGTTCGGCATCGGAGGCCATGACCAGCGGGCTGGCAACGCCTGGCTGGTTGGCAGCCTTGATTTCGTTCAGCTCGTGGTCGCCGCGAATGATCAGGGCGATCAGCTTGCCTTCTTCTTCGGCGTGCACGATCAGGGTCTTGATGGTCTTTTCAATCGGCAGATTGAATTTTTCCACCAGGGCCGCGATGGTCTTGGTGTCTGGCGTATCGACCAGACGCAGCTCTTCGCTTGGCGCGGCGCGCGAGGTTTCACGCGGCACGGCTTCGGCTTTCTCGATGTTCGCCGCGTAGTCGGAACCGTTGCTGAAGACGATATCGTCTTCGCCGGACTCGGCCAGTACGTGGAATTCGTGGGAGCCGGCACCACCGATCGAGCCGTTGTCGGCTTCCACCGGACGGAATTTCAGGCCCAGGCGGGTGAAGATGTTGCAGTACGCTTCGTGCATGCGGTCATAGGTGATCTGCAGCGACGCCTGATCCGCATGGAACGAGTACGAGTCCTTCATGATGAATTCGCGACCGCGCATCAGGCCGAAGCGTGGACGGATTTCGTCACGGAATTTGGTCTGGATCTGGTACAGGTTGATCGGCAGCTGTTTGTAGCTGCTCAACTCGTTGCGCATCAGATCGGTGATCACTTCTTCGTGGGTCGGGCCCGCGCAGAAATCACGACCGTGGCGGTCTTTGATGCGCAGCAGTTCTGGGCCGTATTCTTCCCAGCGCCCCGATTCCTGCCACAGCTCGGCCGGTTGGGTGCTCGGCATCAACACTTCCAGAGAGCCGGCGGCGTCCATTTCTTCACGAACGATGGCTTCCACCTTGCGCATCACTCGCAAGCCCATCGGCAGCCAGGTGTACAGGCCCGAGGCGAGTTTGCGGATCATGCCGGCGCGCAGCATCAGCTGATGGCTGATCACGACCGCGTCGGAAGGCGTTTCTTTCTGTGTGGCGAGCAAAAATTGACTGGTGCGCATGGTTGGCCGTTGTCGGTTGCTATGACTGGAAATGACGGAGCAGTGTAACGGCGAGATCCGCCGACGTACAGAAGTGCGGCCCCGGCGGAAAACCTTCCGCCGGGTGCGAGATGTCTTACGATTCTTCCACGACGGAGGTCGGTGCAGGTTCCGGCGTCGGCGTCGGGCCTTCGCGGCGGCTTTCCTGGAACCAGTGCAGGGCGATCAGAACCAGGGTCGGAACGCCGAGCAGCGCGGTGATCAGGAAGAAGTTGTGATAACCGAACTTCTCCACCATCACCCCGGAGTAGCCGCCGATCAGGCGTGGCAGCAGGAGCATGATCGAGCTGAGCAGGGCGTACTGGGTGGCGGAGAACTTCAGGTTGGTCAGGCTCGACAGGTAGGCGACGAACGCTGAGGTGGCCAGGCCGGAGCTGAAGTTGTCGAGGGAGATCGTCACCACCAGCATCTGCAGGTTCGGGCCCATGTCGGCGAGCATCAGGAACAGCAGGTTGGTGCCCGCCGACGCGGCACCGCCGATGAACAGGATCGGCAGGATACCGAAGCGCACGATCAGCAGACCGCCCATGCCGGCGCCGACGAGGGTCATGATCAGGCCGAAGATCTTGCTGACGCTGGCGATCTGGTCCTTGGTGAAACCCTGGTCGATGTAGAACACGTTGGCCATCACGCCCATCACCGTGTCGGACATCCGATAGGTGGCGATCAGGCCGAGCAGCAGCAACGCCTGCCAGCGGTAGCGCAGGATGAAGTCGTTGACCGGTGTCAGAACCGGCGCCAGACCACGGCGCCCCATGGCCGAGAGGCACAGGCAGGTCAGCGTGGTGTAGAGAATCGCGCGCAGGAACGCCCGGTCTTCCAGCAGCAGGTCCAGCGGGCTCATGTCGCCAAACAGCACGCTGGCGAAATCGGTGTTGTAGAGCTGGGTGAACATGGCCGGTACGGAGACCAGCAAAATGATCAGCACGAACACCGACATCAACTGATGCATGAAGGTGTAACGCCCCGCCTGCAACTGGGTGCGCAACGGCACCGGCGGCTCGCGCATCAGCAGGGTGGTGAGCAGGGCAGGCACCATCAGGGCACCGAACAGCACGTAGGTGCCGGTCCAGGCCGAATGCTGGTACTTGAAGCCTGTAGAGCCGAAGCCCTCGGCGAAGAACAGCGCACCCGCGGTCGCGAGCAGGGCGGCGATCCGATAGCCGGACATATAGCTGGCGGCCAGCGCGGCCTGACGGCTGTCTTCGGCGATTTCCAGGCGATAGGCGTCGACCGCGATATCCTGGGTGGCGGAAGCGAACGCCACGACCACCGCGATGGCGATCAGCCAGGACAGGTGTTTCTGCGGGTCGCAAAAACCCATACCGATCAGGCCGAGGATTACCAGCGTCTGTGAGAGCACCAGCCACGAACGACGGCGCCCAAGCTTGCCCAGCAGCGGCAGGCGCCACTGGTCGAGCAGGGGCGACCAGACCCATTTGAAGGCGTAGGCCAGACCGATCAGGCTGGCGTAGCCGATCGTCTCACGGGCCACACCGGCTTCACGCAGCCAGACCGAAAGTGTCGAGAACACCAGCATGTACGGCAGGCCGGCGGCGAAACCCAGCAACAACAGCACGAGCGTCGAAGGACTGGCATAGGCGGCGAGCGCGGCGCGCCAGGTTTTACGGGGCATGGGCTGAAGTCTGCCTCAAGATTGCGAAAACAAAGCGCGCACTCTAACCGCTGTGCTCTACCGGACGCCAGCCATGGCGCCGAATATCCACACGATTGTTCAGGACGGTGATGCCTTCCATGCGCAATCGTGCCCGCTGTTCGTCCCCGGACGGGCTGCCCGCCGGCAGGCTGATCCGACCGCCGGCGCCGAGTACGCGGTGCCAGGGCAGTCTGGTGTCGCCGGGCAATTGGCTCAGGGTCCGGCCGACCCAGCGGGCGGCGCGCCCCAACCCCGCCAGTTCGGCCAACTGACCATAGCTGACGACTTTGCCCTCAGGCACTTGGGCGAGGGTGGAATAGAGTGCCGTGCGTCGGATTTGCGGATCGTTTTCGCAGGCATGCATCGGGTCTGTCACGTGCGCGGTTCCTGAACTTGATCGCGTTATGTGCTTAAGCGTAATCGGTGGATGGGCAATTGAGAAATGAACTCAACAGAATTAGCCGGGTCACTCCTTGTCAGGGAATTATTCCTACGGATAATGCCGACCCTTTTTTCGCAAACTTGAGTCTTCGATTCGCTTATGTTGTCCAGAACCCTGCTGTGCCTTGCTGTCTTCAGTGCGTCCACACCCTTGCTTGCCGACACCGTCTGGTTGAAGAACGGTGACAAGCTGAGCGGTAAAATCACGCTGTTCGACGGCGGCAAGTTGCTGGTCCAGACCCAGTACGCCGGGGCCGTTACCATCGACTGGAAGCAGGTCAAGACCCTGGAGAGCGATCAGGAACTGCTGGTCAAGCAGGACGCCTACAACGGCGAGAAGGCCAAGTCCCTGAGTGCTGCCGAAGAGGGCAAGGTCACCCTGGCCAACGGCGAGGCGCCGAAAACCGTGGAGCTGGCGAGCATTCAGCAGATTCTCAAGCCGAAACCGGTGGTCGAGGATCTGGTGTGGAAGGGCAACGTCGATCTGGCGCTCGACTACCAGCGCGCCGAGAAAGATACCGACGACTACGATGTCGGCTTCAAGACCACTGCTCGTCACGGCCGCTGGCGCCATATCGCCGAGGGCGAATACAACCGCGAAGTGCAAGACGACGTGACCACCACCGATAACTGGCGCGCCGAGTACTCGCTCGACCGCTTCCTCACTGATCAATGGTTCTGGCAGGGGCGGTTGAACTACAAGCGCGATCACATCGAAGAGCTGGCGCGCCAGCGCGTGGTGGGTACCGGCCCGGGTTACCAGTTCTGGGATGACGAACTGGGAGCGTTCTCCCTGGGTTCGCTGCTCAACCGAACCGATTACGAGTACCGCGATGGCAGCAAGGACAACTTCTATTCGGTCGCCATGAAGTGGGACTACAACCGCTACCTGATCGGCAAGAAGGTCGAGTTCTTCACCAATGGCGAAGTCGGCAAGCCGCTGTCCGGCGTGGCCGACTATGCACTGGATGCGGAAATGGGCCTGCGCTACAAGGTCACCGACTGGGCCTCGCTCAACCTCAAGGCCGAACGCGACATCATCAGCGGCACCGAGGATGCGGACCTGAGCAAGACCCGCTACACCGCCGGCTTCGGCGTGGCCTGGTAAGCAACGCAAAATATCGCAGCCTTCACGGGCTGCGATATTTTTTTGCGCCCGGAAAAACAGACGCCCACAAAAAAGCCCCGCTTTTGAGGGCGGGGCCTTTTTCTAAAGAAGCTACAAGTTAGATAACTTGTACTTCTTCAGCTTGCATGCCTTTCTGACCGCGGGTAGCGATGAAAGAAACCTGTTGGCCTTCTTTCAGGCTTTTGAAGCCGTCGGATTGGATAGCTTTGAAGTGAACGAACAGGTCGTCACCGGATTGTGGAGTGATGAAGCCGAAGCCTTTTTCATCGTTGAACCACTTAACGGTACCGGTTTGGCGATTAGACATGGTGTAACTCCTTGAACAAAGATAACTGCGACTCAGGAAGAACCCTGGCCGAGACTGAGTGCAAAGAGCAGGAAAAATTCTTGTAGATGGTTGGATCGAAATTCAACATATCGTGTAGAGATTCTCAGTGACACAAGCAGCACAGTGGCGCCACCTTAACCCTTTTTCCGGAACGTGCCAATGCTTCTTGCGAAGGTTTCTCTGTTTTAGGGATCGACGGTGTGACGGTTCGTCGCGAAGCCGCGTAAATCCCGCACGTTCGGCGAGAATTGCACCCCGCACTTTGAACCCGGCGGCGCGCCCGGTAAGATGCCGGACAGATTTTTTCCACCTCGCTATTCAGGACACCCGCCATGAGCATCAAATCGGACAAGTGGATTCGCCGCATGGCGCAGGAACACGGCATGATCGAGCCGTTCGTCGAGCGCCAGGTACGTGGCAGCGACGACAGCCGTGTGATCTCCTACGGTGTGTCGAGCTACGGCTACGATGTGCGTTGCACCAATCATTTCAAGGTGTTCACCAACATCAATTCGGCCATCGTCGATCCGAAGAATTTCGACGCCGGCAGCTTTGTCGACGTCCACAGCGACGTCTGCATCATCCCGCCAAACTCCTTCGCCCTGGCCACGACCGTTGAATACTTCCGTATTCCGCGCAACGTCCTGACCATCTGCCTGGGCAAGAGCACCTACGCCCGCTGCGGCATCATCGTCAACGTCACCCCGCTCGAGCCGGAGTGGGAAGGCCAGGTGACCCTGGAATTCTCCAACACCACCAACCTGCCGGCGAAGATCTACGCCAACGAAGGTGTGGCGCAGATGCTGTTCCTGGAATCCGATGAGGAATGTGAAGTCTCCTACAAGGACCGTGCCGGCAAGTATCAGGGCCAGCGTGGCGTGACCCTGCCGCGTACCTGATCCGTCCATCCGGCAGTTACCGGGAATTCTTCGGCGGGTAGACACTCTATGAGGTGTACTGCCCGTTTCGCGAACAGCGGGACGGGCCTTCGCCGAGGAGTGCTCCATGAAGATCGATCCGCAAATCACTGCCGAACTGGCAAGGCTCGAGCCCAATCAGGTTGGCGTAATGGCCTGGTCGTTGTTGGCACACCCCCCCATCACCACGGCCGGCGGAATCCCTCACCAGCCCGATCCCGATACCCCCAACGAAGAACCGACAGAGCCCGGCGAACCTACGTTGCCGGATAAACCGCCACCCGCGCCCGTCGCCTGATTGAACGTATGGCCCGTCGGCTGAATCCTGAACAGGACGTCAGCCGACGGGCCATATTTCGTTGTCGCCAATGACAAAGATCCGACAGCTGTCTTCCTTCTCCACGGGATAACCGCCGGTGAAGGCGCCAAACGCCGGCAGCAGGCTGATGCGTTCCCCCAGCCTGAAACACGCCAGCCGCAAACGCTGGCGCCCCTTGCCGATCAATCGATAAACCGGGTGTACGTGCCCTGCGAGGACATGCCGTTCAGGGTGCGGATCCGGCTCGTGCTGCAGCGAGAAGGGACCCAGCAGCATGGGCTCCGGCACCACCCGGATGTTCAGCGCTACCGGTGGATCGCCCGCGCGCTTGTCGTGATTGCCGCGAATCAGTGTCATCGGCAGATCGGCATGACGCGCCCGCCACTGCGCCAGCGCCTGCAAGGTGCCGGGTGCATGGGAGCCGGGTCCGTGCAGGAAATCCCCCAGAAAAATCAGTTGCCGACATGGCAGCTTTGCCAGCAACTGCTCGATCACGGCGATATTGCTCGTCGTAGTGCCCTGCGGCACCGGCTGCCCCAGGCGACGATAAGCGGCCGCTTTGCCGAAATGCACATCGGCAATCAGCAGCGTCTGCTGCGCCGGCCAGTACAGCGCCTTTTCCGGCAGCAACCAGAGGTCTTCGCCCGCCAGACGCACGGGGTAGGGCGCGTTCATCAGGATTGGCCCTTATCGGCGGTGTTCTCCAGATCGCCGACCATACGCCGGATGCGGTCAGCGAGTTTTTCCGAGCTCATGCTTTCGCGCATGCGTTCCACCAGCAATGGAAAGCCGAGCGGTGTCGGACGTTTGATCAAGTGCATATCGAGTTCCATCCGGTTGATTCGCTCCAGTGTCTGCTCCAGCCGACGAATATCCAGTTCTTCCCGCAGGACTTCTTCCCCAGCCTGGGCCAGCAGCAGATTGTCGGCGTCGTATTGTTTGAACACCTCGAAGAACAGCCCGCTGGAGGCCTGGACCTGACGGGTACTTTTCGGCGCGCCGGGGTAGCCAGCGAACACCAGTCCGGCAATCCGCGCGATTTCCCGAAACCTGCGCAGCGCCAGTTCGCCCGCGTTGAGGCTGGCCAGCACATCCCTCAACAAACCCTCGGGACCGAGCAGGGCGCCATCCAGTTGCACAGACCAGTCAACGGGCGTGGCGCTGAGCAGTTCCAGCCCGTAATCGTTGACCGCAATCGAGAAGGTCACAGGCACGCGCTGACTGACCCGCCACGCCAGCAGGCTGGCCAGCCCCAGATGCACCTGACGTCCGGCAAACGGATAGAGGAAAAGGTGCCAGCCTTCGCGGGATTTCAGCACTTCGGCCAGCAGATTGTTGACGGTCGGCAGGCCCGACCAGCGCATTTGCGTTTCCAGTAACGGGCGCAAGGCCTGCATTTCCGGGCCGGCGAATTCACCTTGTGCCGCCGCGCTGAAACGGGTGACCACCGCTTCGGCCAATTCATTGGAGAGCGGCATGCGTCCACCATTCCAGCGCGGTACGGCGGCTTTTTTCGCCGTGCTGCGTTTGACGTAGGCGGTCATGTTTTCCACCCGCACCAGTTCCAGCAAGCGCCCGGCGAACAGAAAACCATCACCGGGTTTGAGGCGTGCGATAAAGCCTTCTTCAACGCTGCCCAGTTGTTTGCCGCCACCGCCCTTGCTCCAGAACTTCAGATGAATGCTGGCATCGCTGACGATGGTGCCGATGCTCATCCGATGGCGGCGCGCCAGGCGGGCATCGGGGACGCGCCAGATCCCGTGTTCATCCGGCTCGACCCGGCGGTAATCCGGATACGCCGTCAGCGACATCCCGCCGTGACGCACGAACGCCAGCGCCCAGGCCCAGTCCGCGAGCGTCAGGTCACGATAGGCCCAGGCACCACGGACTTCTTCGTACAGCTCATCGGGAACAAAGCCACCGCCCAGGGCCATGCTGACCAGATGTTGCACCAGCACATCCAGCGGTTTGTGCGGTGACAGTCGCGGTTCGATCCGCCGCTGTGCCACGGCATCGCCAGCGGCCGCAGCTTCGATCAGCTCCAGGCTGTGGGTCGGCACCAGGGTGACCCGCGACGTTCGACCGGGCGCATGCCCCGAACGTCCGGCACGCTGCATCAGCCGCGCCACGCCTTTGGCCGAGCCAATCTGCAGCACCCGCTCCACGGGCAGGAAATCCACCCCCAGATCCAGACTTGAAGTGCAGACCACGGCTTTGAGCTGGCCATTCTTCAGCGCTTGCTCGACCCAGTCGCGAGTGTCCCGGGACAGCGAGCTGTGGTGCAGGGCGATCAATCCGGCCCAGTCCGGCCGCGCTTCCAGCAAGGCCTGGTACCAGATTTCCGACTGCGCCCGGGTGTTGGTGAACACCAGGCTGCTGGCGCAGACGTCCAGTTCGGCGACCACCTGCGGCAACATCTTCAAGCCGATATGCCCGGCCCAGGGAAAACGCTCGATGGCCGGTGGGAGCAAGGTATCGACCTTGAGCGACTTTTCGCTTTGCCCCTGAATACTGACGCCACCGCCCTGTGGGATCAGCACCTGTTCGGCGTGGGACTGATTGCCGAGCGTCGCGGAAACGCCCCAGACGATCAGCCCCGGCTGCCAGCGCCGCAGGCGGGCGAGGGCCAGTTGCAATTGCACGCCGCGCTTGTTGCCGAGCAATTCGTGCCACTCGTCCACCACGACCATGCGTAGCGTCGACAGCGCCGTTTGCGCGTCGGCACGGGCGAGCATCAGGGTCAGGCTTTCCGGGGTGGTGATCAACGTGGTGGGCAGGCGCCGGTTCTGCCGGGCGCGTTCGCTGCTGCCGGTGTCGCCGGTGCGCAGGCCGACGCTCCAGGGGATCTGCAGATCGTCCAGCGGCGCTTGCAGGGCGCGCGCGGTGTCGGCGGCCAGCGCCCGCATTGGGGTGATCCACAAGACAGTCAGCGGTTCGGCGGGCGGTTTGCGTTTACGGGTGGTTTCAGCAACAGGCCCGGAGCGGGCAAAGCGATTGAGCGCGGCAAACCACACCGCGTAGGTTTTACCGGCGCCGGTGCTGGCATGCAGCAGGCCGGATTCGCCACGTTTGACCGCGGCCCACACCTGTTTCTGAAAGGCGAACGGCTTCCAGTCGCGGGCGCTGAACCAGTGTTTGGCGAAGTCGGTGGAGGTGCCCATGCCGGCGACGTGTGCTCTGAAGATGTTCCTTCAATGACCGCGCCGACCGGGCAATAGTTTTACTTGAGATTGCCGCTGAGAAATTGCTTCAGGCGTTCGCTCTTCGGATTGCCCAGCACTTCTTCCGGCGCGCCTTCCTCCTCCACCAGCCCTTGATGCAGGAACAGCACCTGGCTCGACACCTTGCGGGCAAAGCTCATTTCGTGGGTGACCATGATCATGGTCCGACCTTCTTCGGCCAGGCCCTGAATCACCTTGAGCACTTCGCCGACCAGCTCCGGATCGAGCGCCGAGGTCGGTTCGTCGAACAGCATGACTTCCGGCTCCATCGCCAAGGCTCGGGCAATCGCCACCCGTTGCTGCTGGCCGCCGGAGAGGAACGCCGGATACTGATCGGCCACCCGTGCCGGCAGACCGACCTTTTCCAGATAACGCCGGGCGCGGTCGTCGGCTTCCTGTTTGCTGCAGCCCAGCACCCGGCGCGGGGCCATGGTGATGTTTTCCAGCACGGTCATGTGGCTCCACAGGTTGAAGTGCTGGAACACCATCGCCAGCCGTGTGCGCAGGCGTTGCAGTTCATCGGCGTCGGCGACGTGCATGCCGTGGCGGTCGGTGACCATGCGGATCGCCTGGCCATCGAGGCTCATCGCGCCGTCGTTGGGTTGTTCGAGAAAGTTGATGCAGCGCAAAAAGGTGCTTTTGCCCGAGCCGCTGGCGCCGATCAGGCTGATCACATCGCCGGTCCTGGCCTTGAGCGAGACGCCTTTGAGCACCTGATGGTCGCCATAGCTTTTGTGCAGGCCTTCAACGGTCAATTTGTACATGGGACAGACATCCTCAAGGCGAAAGTAGATAGCCGCTGCGATAGGCTTCGGCGCCCGCGACGTGGGCGATCACCATCCCGGCGGTGGCCATGCGCCGCAGCGAGCGGGCATAGAGCAGACCGGAAGCGGTGCAATGGACTGGCGTGACCCGGTCACTGATCGGGTCGATGATTTCGGCGATTTTCTGCCCGGCTTCCAGCCACTGGCCGGGCGTGGCGCTGTACACCAGCAGCCCGCCGACAGGAGTGGCCACCGGTTCCACACCGGCCAGCGGTGTGGCGGGATGTGGCAGGGCCGGCAAGGCTTTGGGTTCGCCGACGATGGCGCCGAAATGGATCAGGTAATCGATCAGCGCCTGGCAGTCGCGACTGGCCAGCGGATGGGTGACATCCCCCTGACCGCGCAACTCGACGGTGACCGAGAAACTGCCCAGTGGAATCTCGAAGTGGTCGCCGAAGCGCTCCTTCAATTGCCACCACAGCAGGGTGAAGCACTCGTCGAACGACTGGCCGCCGGAGTCGGTGGCCAACAGGCTCGCCTGGGATTCGATATAGCGCGCCAGCGGCTCGACCTGCGACCAGGCCTCGGGCGTGGTGTAGAGGTGAACCACGGATTCGAAATCGCAATGCAGGTCGAGCACCATGTCCGCATCGCAGGCCAGCCGTTGCAGGGTCAGGCGCTGGGATTGCAGTTGGGTGCTGGCGGTCTGGCGGGCGAGGGCATTGCGCAGGCTGGCGCGGATCAGCTCAAGGTTGCGCTGCGGGTCGTCGCACAGCTGTGTTTCGATCTCGTTGCCGATTTCTTCGCTGAGGTCGACGAACCAGCGGTTGAAGTTCTGCCCGCTCTCCAGTTCGTAGCGGCCCAGCGGCACATCCATCAGCACCTGTTCGAGGCCGACCGGGTTGGCTACCGGCACCAGCACGATTTCGCTGCGCAGGCGGCCGGCGGCTTCCAGCTCCGCCAGACGCTGCTTGAGGTGCCAGGCCACGAGCATGCCGGGCAGTTCGTCGGCGTGCAGCGAGGACTGAATGTAGATCTTGCCCTGGGCCTTGTCCGGGCCGAAATGAAAGCTGTGGATCTGTCGAGCGGTCCCCGGCAGCGGGGCCAGCAGGTCGTGTATCTGATGACGCATCTCTAAAGGGTCCTAGTGGGTCGGGCCGAGGAACGCCAGCCATCGGCGTTCGGCAAGACGGAACAGGCCGACCAGCGCAAAGGTGATGGTCAGGTAGATCAGCGCGGCGATGCCGAACGACTGGAAGGTCAGGAAGGTCGCCGAATTGGCGTCCCGCGCGACTTTCAGGATGTCGGGGATGGTCGCGGTGAAGGCCACGGTGGTCGAATGCAGCATCAGGATCACTTCGTTGCTGTAGTACGGCAACGAACGGCGCAGCGCCGACGGCATGATCACGTAGGCATAAAGCTTCCAGCCGGTCAGCCCGTAGGCCTTGGCCGCTTCGACTTCACCGTGGTTCATGCTGCGGATCGCCCCGGCGAAAATCTCCGTGGTGTAGGCGCAGGTGTTGAGGGCGAAGGCCAGGATCGTGCAGTTCATCGCATCGCGAAAGAAACTGTCGAGCAGCGGTTGCGCGCGCACGGCGGCCAGGCTGTAGATCCCGGTGTAGCAGATCAGCAATTGGATATAGAGCGGCGTGCCACGGAACAGGTAGGTGTAGAACTGCACCGGCCAGCGAATGTAGAAGTGCGGCGAGACCCGGGCGATCGACAGCGGAATCGACACGATGAAACCGAAGAAGATCGAGGCGCTGAGCAGCCACATCGTCATCGCCAGCCCGGTGATGTTCTGGCCGTCGGTATAAAGGAAGGCTTTCCAGTATTCCTGCAGGAGTTCGATCATCGTACGGCCTCCCGGGCACCGGCGGCGTAGCGGCGTTCGAGCCAGCGCAGAATGAAGTTCGAGGCACTGGTGATCAGCAGGTAAATCAACGCGGCGAGGACCAGGAAGTAAAACAGTTGATAGGTGCTTTTACCGGCGTCCTGCGCGGCCTTGACCAGATCGGCCAGACCAATGATCGAAACCAGCGCGGTGGCCTTGAGCATCACCATCCAGTTGTTGCCGATGCCCGGCAGGGCGAAGCGCATCATTTGCGGGAACACCACGAAACGAAAGCGCTGGCCGCGCTTGAGGCCATAGGCGGTGGCGGCTTCGACCTGACCGCGCGGCACGGCGAGAATCGCCCCGCGGAAGGTTTCAGTGAAGTACGCGCCGTAAATGAAGCCCAGGGTCAGGACCCCGGCGCTGAACGGGTCGATCTCGATGTATTCCCATTCCAGGTAATCGGTGAGCGTCGTCAGCCAGGTTTGCAGGCTGTAGAAGATCAGCAGCATCAGCACCAGGTCCGGCACCCCGCGAATCAGCGTGGTGTAGAGCTGGGCGGGCAGGCGCAGCAGTTTGACTTTTGACAGCTTGGCACTGGCGCCGAGCAGGCCGAGCAACACGGCCACCAGCAGCGACAACGCCGACAATTTGATGGTCATCCAGGTGCCTTCCAACAGCAAAGGGCCAAAGCCCTTGAGGCTGAAGGCGGAGAGCCCCAGATTTTGCAGGAGGTTTTCGAACATAAATCAGCAACCTGACTGAATGAAAAAGGCGCCCATCGAGGATGGGCGCCGGGGCATTATTTGCCGCTGTACAGATTCAGATCGCCAAAGTGTTTCTTTTGAATCTCGGCGTATTTGCCATCATCGTGTAACGCTTTGATACCTTTATCCAAAAGCGCTTTCAGCTCGGTGTTACCTTTCTTAATACCGACAGCGGTCTTGGCTGGCAGCAAGTGGTTGTCGACCGGCTTGCTGACTTCATAATCGGCGCCCTGCGGCGACTTCAGAAAGCCCAGTTCGGCCTGCAGCATGTCCTGAATGCCCGCATCGAGACGGCCGGAAGTCAGGTCGGAATACACCTGGTCCTGGTTCTGATAGGCCTGGGTTTTCACGCCGGCCTTGTCCAGCACGGCTTTGGCATAGGCTTCCTGGATGGTGCCTTGCTCGTAGCCGACGGTTTTGCCTTTCAGCGAAGCGACGTCGTCGGTGATGCCCGAACCTTTTTTCGACACGTAGGCCGTCGGGCCGGAGAACAGCTCGCTGGAGAAATCGATGACTTTTTCACGGGCTTCGGTAACGGTCATCGACGAGATCACGCCGTCGAATTTATTGGCCTTGAGGCCCGGAATCATACCGTCGAAGTCACTTTCGACCCATTTGCACTTGACCTTCAGCTCGGCGCAGATCGCGTTGCCCAGATCGATGTCGAAGCCAACCAGGCTGCCGTCTGCCGCTTTCGACTCGAACGGTGCGTAGGAAGGGTCAACGCCAAACCGCAGTTCTTTGTATTCCTTGGCCAGCGCGGAGCCGGCGGCCATGCACAACGCCAGTGCAGAAAGGGTCAGCAATGCTTTTTTCATTATTCAATCCCTAAGAACCAATATGAGCGCTTGTGGCGCGGAATGATTGTTACTGGAGCGCTTACGACTTATAGAAAGTAGCAATTTCCGAACCAGAGTCCCGAACAAGTGTTTTAAAAGGTGTAGCAAGTGCATGCCAAGGTGGGTCAGTGCACGAAAACGGGCGCGACGCAAAAGCTGCACCAGGATGGTTCAGGGGATCGTTCCCATGCTCTGCGTGGGAATGCAGCCCGGGACGCTCCGCGTCCCAAAGCGGACGCAGAGCGTCCATTGAGGCATTCCCACGCGGAGCGTGGGAACGATCGGGGTGAGGGGGGAGTATCGGGGGAAGGGAATCAGACCAACAGGTTCTGCAAGGTCGCCAGGCTGTCGGCCTCGTCCACGGTCTTGTCCTGCCGCCAGCGCAACATGCGCGGGAAGCGCACGGCGATGCCGCTCTTGTGCCGGCGGGAGAGGGCGATGCCTTCGAAGCCCAGTTCGAACACCAGACTCGGCTTGACGCTGCTGACCGGTCCGAATTTTTCCACGGTGGTCTTGCGCACGATGCTGTCGACTTCGCGCATTTCCGCATCGGTCAGCCCGGAATAGGCCTTGGCGAACGGCACCAGCGCCCGCGCACTGGAACCGGGCGGGCCATCCCACACCGCAAAGGTGTAATCGCTGTAAAGGCTGGCGCGGCGACCGTGACCGCGCTGGGCGTAAATCAGCACCGCGTCGACGCTGAACGGATCGACCTTCCATTTCCACCACACGCCCATGTCCTTGGTCCGGCCGACGCCGTACATCGCGTCCCGGGCCTTGAGCATCATGCCTTCGACCCCCAGGCGCCGGGAGGCTTCACGTTGGCGGGCGAGATCGAACCAGTCGTCACCCGTCAGAATCGGCGAAGGCAGCAGCACCGGGTTGTTGCAGTGGGCGATAACTTGTTCCAGTTGCTCGCGACGCCTGGCCTGGGGCTGGTTGCGCCAGTCTTCGCCCTGCCATTCGAGCAGGTCGTAGGCGAGTATCACCACCGGCGCGTCTTCGAGGATTTTGCGGTCCAGTGACTTGCGGCCGATCCGTTGTTGCAACAGTGCGAAGGGTTGCACCGCCGGGGCTTCTGTCGACTGCGGGTCGAACGCGTCTTCGGTGACCGGGCGGTTGTTTTTCCAGACCACGATCTCGCCGTCGATCACCGTGCCGTCGGGTAAACCGTGCAGGAGCGTGTCGAATTCGGGAAAACGCTCGGTGACCAACTCCTCGCCGCGCGACCAGACCCACAATTTTCCATCACGCTTGACCACCTGCGCCCGAATGCCGTCCCACTTCCATTCCACCTGCCAGTTGCTCGGCGGCCCGAGCAGGGCCTCGAAGGTTTCCACCGGTTGCGCCAGCGCGTGGGCGAGGAAGAACGGGTAGGGCTGGCCGCCGCGTTGGGCGTGCTCTTCGCTGGATTCGGGGGCGATCAGTTTCAGGTAAGCGGCGGCGTTCGGCCGGTTGGACAGGTCGGTGTAACCCACCAGCCGTTGCGCCACGCGTTTGCTGTCGAGCCCGGCCATGGAAGCCAGGGCGCGGGTCACCAGTAGTTTGGACACGCCCACCCGGAAGCTGCCGGTGATCAGTTTGATGCACAGCATCAGGCTCGGCCGATCCAGTTGCGCCCACAGAGCGGGCAATTGGTGGGCGAGGTATTCCGGGGTTTCACCGCGCAGGGGCAGCAGTTTGTCTTCGATCCATTCGGCGAGCCCGGCCTCGGAGGTGTGCGGGTGTTCCGGCAGCACCAGCGAGATGGTTTCCGCCAGATCGCCGACCGCTTGATAGCTCTCCTCGAACAGCCACGGCGAAAGCCCGGACACTTCGACCGCGAGTTCCCGCAGGATCCGCACCGGCACCAGTTGCCGAGGCCGCCCGCCGGACAAGAAATACACCGCCCACGCGGCATCCTGCGGTTGCGCCTGGGCGAAGTAGGCTTGCATGGCCGCCAGTTTGGCGTTGCTGGAGGTGGTGGCGTCGAGTTCGGCGTATAACCCGGCGAAGTCTTTCATGGTTGCACCTCGGCAACCGCAGGCGTGGCGGTGGAAAGCTCTTCTTCATCGTCACCGTATTCGGTGTTGAAACCTTGTGCGTCCAGCCCTTTTTCGCGCAGATGGCGCACCAGCACGCCAATCGAGCCGTGGGTGACCATCACCCGTTCAGCACCGGTCTGTTCGATGGCCCACAACAGACCGGGCCAGTCGGCGTGATCGGAAAGCACGAAACCGCGATCGACCCCGCGCCGCCGACGGGTGCCGCGCAGGCGCATCCAGCCGCTGGCGAAGCTGTCGCTGTAATCGCCGAAACGGCGCATCCAGCTGCTGCCGCCAGCAGAGGGCGGGGCGATGACCAGCGCCTGGCGCATCATCGGATCGTTCTTTTTCACCTCGCCGGCGTAGATCGTTGGCGGCAGGTAGACGCCGGCCTCGCGGTACACGCGGTTCAACGGCTCGACCGCACCGTGGCTGAGGATCGGCCCGAGGGTTTCGTCGATGCCGTGGAGAATCCGCTGGGCTTTGCCGAACGAATAGCAGAACAGCACGCTGGCCTTGCCGGCCTCGATGTTGGCCTGCCACCACTGATTGATTTCGGCGAACACCTGCGCCTGCGGCTGCCAGCGGTAGATCGGCAGGCCGAACGTCGATTCGGTGATAAAGGTGTGGCAGCGCACCGGTTCGAACGGCGCGCAGGTGCCGTCGGGTTCGATCTTGTAATCGCCTGACGCGACCCAGACTTCGCCGCCGTATTCCAGCCGCACCTGGGCCGAGCCGAGCACATGACCGGCGGGATGAAAGCTCAGGGTGACGCCGTGGTGGGTCAGGCGCTGGCCGTAGTCGAGGGTTTGCAGGTTGATGTCCGCGCCCAGACGCGCACGCAAAATCCCTTCGCCGGCGCTGGCGGCCAGGTAATGCTGATTGCCGCCACGGGCGTGGTCGCCGTGGGCATGGGTGATCACCGAACGCTCGACGGGCCGCCACGGGTCAATGTAGAAGTCCCCGGCGGGGCAGTAGAGGCCTTCGGGGCGGGCGATAACAAGGTCCATGGCGTTACCGGAATGGAGGGACTTGTTAGCTATGAGGTTGGCGCGAAGTCAGAAGTTCTATTGATTTTCTGAACTGTCGCATGATCGTTCCCACGCTCTGCGTGGGAATGCCTCAGGGGACGCTCTGCGTCCAGTGACGCGGAGCGTCACGGGCTGCATTCCCACGCGGACGGTTCGACGCCTCGACGTGGGAACGATCATGGGGGGTTACTTGCCGGGAGTCAGGGTCAACCGCGTCTTGCCATACACCCGGTCAAAGTTCTGCGGCTGCATCGGCAAGCCGATGTACTGGCCTTTGAGCCACGGGTCGATGCCGTTCAGGTAGTTCGGGCTCACCGGGTTTCCGGATTGCCCCGTCCCGTTCTGGCCCATCAGTGGCTCGCTCTGACCGAAATCGACAATGAAACGCATCGACGGCGCACGCGTGGTGTTGAAATCCTGGCCCCAGGCAAACGCCGCGGTGTTGAGGGTGGTGTGGTCGCCGCCTGCCGCGAGCGGGCCGCGGACGGTCTGGCCGTTGGCATTCTTCCACTCGTAGCGGTGCAGTTTGCCCCACTGCCAGGCCCGGCGGTCGCCGCCCAACTGACTGTCGCCGGCGCTGATCGCTGCCGCCAGGCTGCGGGCGAGGATCGCCGGTTTGTCTTCTTTTTGCGGGGTGCGGGCGTCGTCCCAGAACGGACTGTCTTCGCGGCCCAGCAAATGATCGGCCTGGGCGGCGTAGGACAGATCGCCATTGGCGACAAAGGCTTTCCACGCCGGGCTGCTCTGCGGGCCGAGCTCGTCGAGGAATATCTGCTTCATGCTTTCCTGCAGGAACAGCTCGTAGATCGCCGCGTCGGCGGAAGTCGGGCTGAGCTTGCCGTCGAAGGCCATCAAGCGGGTATAGGCTTCGCGGGCCTTGCTGCGCTCGGCTTCCGGCAGTGCGTCGATCGCCTGTTTCAGCGGGTGCGCCATGCCCGGTGCTTCAAACATTTTCTTCAGTTTGGCGGCGAAGGTGGTGGTCTGGTCGTACTGCATGGCAATCACGCTGCGACTGTCATGCTTGCCGCTGCCGGCCAGTTCGGCCAGGCGCTCGCCACGCTCCGGCGCGGCCCAGGAATTGGACAGTTGCATGCCGTAGCCGTGGGGAATGACCCGCTGGTTGGCGGTGCCGAGCCAGCCTTGGGCCGGATCCTGATCGTACGGGTGCAGCATCGGGTCGGCGTAACCGTCCCAGTCGTAGCGACCTTCCCAGCCCGGCGACGGCAGCAGGCCCTCGCCTTCGCGGCGGTTGGGGAAGCGCCCGGTAACTTGCCAGCCGATGTTGCTGGCGTCAGCAAACACCAGGTTCAGCGCGATGGCGCGGATTTCCCGGCTGGCGTCCGAAGCGCGTTCCACGTTCTGGGCGCGGCTCAGGTCGAAAAACGCATCGAGGGATTTGTCGTCGGTGAAGCTCGGCGTCTGCAAGGCCAGGCCGAAGCCTGCGCCCTGAGCGGCGGCCTGGGTGCTGTTGAGCAGTGCGCCATGGCGGGTTTCGTACACCGCTTCACGAATCGGCCGCTGGCCTTTGACGAAATAGGTTTCGTTGCGCACGGCGACCGGTTGCCACTTGCCGTTGACCTCGTAGGACAACGTGCTGCCCTGACGACGGATTTTTTCCAGGAACAGGTCCTGGTTATCGCCCAGCACGCTGGTCAGGCTCCACGCCACCTTGCCGTTGAAACCGCCGAGCACCATCGGCAGACCGGCCACGGTCACGCCGGCGGCCTGGTATTTCGGCGCGCGGATCTGCACGAAACTCCACAGCGACGGAGCGGCCAGCGGGCCATGGCTGTCGCTGGCCAGCAGGCTCTTGCCGCTGCGGCTGCGTTGTGGGGCGATGGCCCAGTTGTTCGACGACTGAGTGCCCAGCAGGTTGATGGCGGCCAGTTGTTCGCTGGCGTTGCTCAGCTCCGTCAGCCCCGGAATCTGCCCGTTGAGCTTGATGCCTTGCAGCTTGTCGGCCTCGGCCAGCGGCAGGTTTTCATCGGGAGCGGACGGGGTCAGCCACGCCAGTTTGTCATTGGTCACGGTCTGCGCCAGCACCAGCGAAGCGATTTCTTCCGGCAGGTTGGCCGACTGGCTGAAGTTCAGCAGGCAGAAGATCAGCGCCGAATCTTCGGGTTTCCAGTATTCAGGCTTGTAGCCGCTGGAAGCCAGATCCCCCGGCAACTTGTCGGCGTAGCGGAACAGGTAGGCGTTGACGCCCCGGGCATAGACCTCGAAGAAGCGCTTGAGCCGTGGCGACGAAGCCTTGTACAGCTCGCCGGCGCTTTTCTTCAGGTTAACGGCGCGCATATAGCGGTCGGCGTCGAGCATCGACGAACCGGACATTTCCGCCAGACGGCCCTGGGCCAGCAGGCGCAGGGTGACCATCTGATTGATCCGGTCGCTGGCATGCACGTAACCGAGGGCGAACAGTGCGTCGTGGAAGCTGTTGCTTTCGATCAGCGGCATGCCCATGGCATTGCGGCGGACCGAAACGTTCTGCGCCAGGCCCTTGAGCGGCTGCACACCGGAGGTCGGCGGGAGGGTGTCCTGGGCGTTCCAGGTCTGACAACCGGTCAGGCTCAGAACACCGGCCACTGCTGCGGCAACGCCGAACCGGGGAAGAAAATGTGAAAGGGCTGGCGAGGCCATGGCAAAGCTCCTGCGGGGGGGTAGAGGCTGGGGGCGCAATAAAGCCGCTACGTTAGTGAGCAGGAGGGGGCCGCGCAAGCGGGGCGAGCGGTTATTTCTTCCCGCTCACGCAGATCGTTCCCACGCTCTGCGTGGGAATGCAGCCCGGGTCGCTCCGCGGCCCATTTCTACGCGGGCGGTTCGACGCCTCTACATGGGAACGATCAAGGCAGGTCAGGACTTCGGCGGATTGATCTTCTGCACCAGCGCGTAGGCCTTCACGGTCGCCGGGCGATCCTTTATGTGGTTGAACCAGCGCTGCACGTTCGGGAAGTCTTCCAGGTTCTGGCTCTGCCATTTGTGGGAGACGATCCACGGGTAGATCGCCATGTCGGCAATGCTGTATTCACTGCCGGCGACGAACTCGTTGTTGGCCAGTTGCTTGTCCAGCACCCCGTACAGGCGGGCGGTTTCATCGATGTAGCGCTTGATCGCGTAGGGGATTTTTTCCGGAGCGAACTGGCTGAAATGATGATTCTGCCCGGCCATCGGCCCCAGCCCGCCCATTTGCCAGAACAGCCATTGCAACGCCACCTGGCGGCCACGCAGATCCTTGGGCAGGAACTTGCCGGTCTTTTCCGCGAGGTACAGCAGGATCGCCCCGGACTCGAACAGCGACAACGGTTCGCCGCCGTCAGCCGGTTCATGATCGACGATTGCCGGGATGCGGTTGTTCGGGGCGATTTTCAGAAAGTGCGGCTGGAACTGCTCGCCCTGGCTGATGTTGATCGGGTGCACGTCGTAGCGCAGGCCCGCTTCTTCGAGGAACAGGGAAATCTTGTGGCCGTTGGGCGTGGTCCAGTAATACAGGTCGATCATGGAAAGCTCCAAATCAGGAAAATGGCTTACGTGCGGACAGCAAACGCCGGCTTCAGGTTGTCCTGTGTGCGTTCGATAGCTTGCTTAGTCACAGGAGGTGATGCTCAAGTACGGGAAATTCAATGACCCCGCGTGAGAAAAATCGCCATGGAACTCAAGGCCAACGCTGCACTGATCATCATCGACCAGCAAAAAGGCATTCTGGAACCGCGTCTGGGTCGACGGAATAATCCGTTGGCCGAAGAACGAATCCTCGACTTGCTGAACTTCTGGCGGCGCAGCGGACGGCCGGTGATCCACGTGCAGCACCTGTCGCGCTCGCCGAATTCGGTGTTCTGGCCCGAGCAATCAGGCGTGGATTTTCAGGAAAGGTTTTTACCGCAGGAAGGCGAGTGGCTGATCCAGAAACAGGTGCCGGATGCGTTTTGTGCGACGGGGCTTGAGGCGAAGTTGCGTGAGGCGGGGATCGGGCAGTTGATCATTGTCGGCGTGGCGACGAACAACTCGGTGGAATCCACGGCACGCACGGCAGGCAATCTGGGGTTTGACGCGTGGGTGGCGGAGGATGCGTGCTTTACCTTCGACAAGGCCGACTATTTCGGCACTTTGCGTTCGGCGCAAGAGGTACATGCGATGTCGCTGGGGAATCTGCACGGGGAGTATGCGACGGTGGTCGGCAGTGCCGAGATTCTCGGGGCAGCCTGATACTGATCGGGGAGTGCGCCGGCCTCATCGCTGGCAAGCCAGCTCCCACATTCGACCGAGTTGCTCCTGATGGAGCGCGATCCCCGTGGGAGCGAGCTTGCTCGCGATGGCGGTGTGTCAGGCGAAGAGGATAATTGCCTGAAACATCAAGCGCCGTGGCACTTCTTGAATTTCTTGCCATTGCCGCAGGGGCAAGGGTCATTGCGGCCAACGTCTTTCAGGGCGTTGCGCACCGGTTCCTGGTGAGCGTGGCCGCAGTTCGGGCCGTGGACATGGCCATGGTCGTGATCATGGTGGTGATGGTCATGATCGTGGTTGCAGTCTGGGCCATGGACATGAGGTTGCTGGGTCATCGGGGTCACTCCGTAATCAAATCGGCGGGGATTATCACGCCATTGCGCGCCAGGTGCACGTAGTGAGCGATGAATAAACCGGTTTCCATCTCGCCCTCCAGTCGATAGGGAATCTGCTGGTTCGGGTTTTTCAGCATTTTCACCACCTCTTTCACCTTTGGCCACAGGTTGGTACGGATCGGCACCTTGTAAAACGCGCTGCTTTTGGGGTTCACCGTGATCCAGTGTTCGTGCTCGCCTTCGGCCAGCAGCATGTCGGCCAGGTGTATGCGGTATTCCAGGCCGCGCACGGTCAGGTCGCTGTCATTGGGGTTGTCGATGCGAAAGTGCAGGATGAATTTCTGTTCCAGCAACTTGGCGCGCACCACTTCGACTTTCACCAGGTGCACGGCGGGGTCGCGGGCGTCGTCGGTAAACCAGGACGCGCAGCCGCCGAGCCCCAGAAACATGAGCAGTGAGAAGACCTGGATTGTGCGCCAATGACCGAGCATGGTTTAACTCCCTTTGCTGCCCAGTCTAGCCTCAGCTGCTGAAATACCCCGCACAGCATTTCTTGAACTTCTGGCCGCTGGCGCACGGGCAGGCGTCGTTGCGGCCCAGCTTCAGTTGCACGGTCGGGTCGATGAAGTACCAGCGCCCGCTGTTCTGCACGAATGACGAGCGCTCGCGGTGGCTGTGTTCGCCCTGACCGTCATGCCAGCGCGCGGTGAAGGTGACGAACGCGTGCTCCGGCTGGCCGCCGAGCACTTCCGAGCTTTCCACGTCCAGACCGAGCCAGGTGCTCTGGGCGCTCCAGTTGCTGATCGACTGGCGATCCAGCCCCGCTTGCTGGGCGGGCAGGGTGGTCGCCACCAGATAATCGATCAGGCCCAGCACGTAGGCGCTGTAGCGCGAGCGCATCAGGGCTTCGGCGCACGGGGCCGGGTGGCCGGCGTGATAGTGACCGCAGCAGGCATCCAGCAGGTTGCCGCTGCCGCAAGGGCAAATGGCTGTACTCATTGCATTACCACCAGTATTTCCCGAAGTTTTCCGGATTGGCCCAGAACCGCGAGTTGAGCCAGTCGGGGACTTGTTTGTAGTCAAGCAGATCGTAGGTGAAGAGTGTCAGTACCTGCTCGTCACGGGCGAAGCGTTCGCTGGCTTGCAGGGCCAGAGAGTAAAAATCGGTTTCCTGCCAGCCGCTGGCCGGCAGATCCGCCAGCACGGCGATGCGGCTGGCGTTGAGGTTGCGGATCCCGCCCAACAGGTTCAGGCCGTCGCGCTTGGGCAAATGTTCCAGGCAATCGACCACCAGCGCCAGGTCGAAACGGCGGGCCGCCAGCTCCGCCGGCAACGCACCGGGCGCGGCGTGCGCGACGCAGGTGTCCGGGTGCGCTTCCTTGAAGGCAGCCAGCGCCGGGAACTCGCTGGCGCCGATCAGCAGCAGACGTGCCGGGGCGTAGCGGTCGAGCAGGGCGGCCAATGCCTGCTGTGGCGTGCGGGAAGAAATGGCGACGTTCATCGAAGCTCCTCAATCAGAGCGCCAAGACTAGCCTGCCCGGACGCCAAGGCCTAGATCTCTGTCCTGCGGGTTTGCGGCAAATTCGTCGAAGTCCCGTGAACAGGCGCACAAACAGCAATGGCCTATTGCTGGCGGAGATTAAAACTCCGGTCTTTACTCCCTGAATCGGTTCTAAGCCGATCCCTCAGGAGAAAACTAGATGAGCATAGTTCGGACAGCATTACCCTTGGTTCTGCTAACCAGTGTGTTGACTGGTTGCGCAGGTTTGCAGAAAACCGACTGGCCGACCTGTGCGGCAGTCGGTGGTGTCGTCGGTGCGGGGCTCGGTGCGACCGAAAGCTCCGCATGGGCGGGGTATGGCGCGTTACTCGTCGGCGGTACGGCAGCGGCCTATTGCTGGGTTCACGGTGACGGCGATGAAGACGGCGATGGTGTGCCGGACAGTCGCGACAAGTGCCCGGGCACGCCTAAAGGCGTACAGGTCGATGCCGACGGCTGCCCTCCACCAGCCCCTGCACCAGTGGTCGAAGAAGCTGTAGTGGTCAAGGAAGAAACCATTGTCATCCGCGATGTTCACTTCCAGTTCGACAAGGCCACGCTGACCCCGGCCGACAAACTGGTCCTGGATAAGGTCGCTTCGCGCCTGAAACAGGAATCCAGCACCGCGCAACTGACCGTGACCGGCCACACCGACAGCGTCGGCAGCGATGCCTACAACCAGAAACTGTCGGATCGCCGCGCGCACTCGGTGGTCAAGTACCTGGTTGAAAGCGGCGTACCGCAAAGCAGCTTCGTGTCGGTGACCGGTGCCGGTGAAAGCCAGCCGGTGGCAGACAACAAAACTGCGGACGGTCGCGCGCTGAACCGTCGTACCGAAATCAAAATCAACCGCTAGCCCCCTCGCATCCGCGGCTTGTGCAGTCGCGGATGCGGGTCTTTACTCCTGTGTAACCGGTATGGGCCGGTGACACAGGAGCTTTAACGATGAGTGTTCTTACAAGGTCCGTCTTGCCGGTTCTGCTGCTGGGCAGCCTGTTGACCGGTTGCGCCACCCACAGCGATGGCACCGCTCCCCTCAATCAACGTACCTGGCCGATCTGCAGCCTTATTGGCGGACTGGTCGGCGGCGGTCTCGGCGCGCTCGAAAGTGGCGGCTGGGCCGGCGGTGGCGCTGCGCTGGGGATCCTCACCGGCGGATTGATCTGCTATGCCCAGGATGGCGATGAAGACGACGACGGCGTGTTCGATCGCCGCGACCGTTGCCCCGATACCCCGGCCAACACCCCGGTCGACCACCGTGGCTGCCCGTTGCCGCAATACCCGCTCACCGAGAAACCCGCCGAACCGGCCCCGCAAACCGAAGTCATCACTCTCAACGATGCCGGCAACGTGCTCTTCGACTTCGACAAGTCGGATTTGAAACCGGCCGCAAAAAGCCAGCTCGACACGCTGATGGACAAACTGCGCAATGCCGATGTGGTGAGCATCAAGGTCATCGGCCACACCGACAGCAAGGGTTCGGATGCCTACAACCAGGCGCTTTCGGAACGTCGCGCCAGCAGCGTGGCGGAGTATTTGCTGAGTCAGGGCCTGGCGCCGAACAAACTCACCAGTGAAGGGCGCGGCGAAACCGAACCGGTCGCCGATAACAACACGGACGAGGGGCGTGCGCAGAACCGTCGGGTGGAACTGCACATCAATCGTTAGGATGGGTCTGTAGTCCGCGGGCTAGAGCTGTCGGTCGATGAACGTCGTCGAACCGGCAGCCATCCGGCGGTGGATCGGTTTTTTTCATTTTTCCCTCTGGCTTATCCCCTGCAGAAGCCGTTACTGTGCGCCCAAAGAATAATTCGCAACACGGGGGAGCGTATGAAGGTGTTCTGTGGGCTGGGGCGATTGTTGACCCTGCTGTTCTGCTGCGTGGTGCTGGCCAATCAGTTGGTGCCGTTTGTTCATCCGCTGCACCTGCTGGTCAATCTGGCCGGCGGTCTGCTGCTGGCGATCCACGTGCTCGAAGTGCTGCTGTGCAACCGCAGCCTCAAGGGGCGTCCGCACCCTTGGCGTGATCGTGGCCGCATCCTGTTGTTCGGCGTATTCCACCTGCAAACCATCCCGGCCCCGGCCGCTCCGGAGGCTTCCCATGCGTAAACTCTGCCTGCTTGCTGCATTCATCAGTCCCCTGGCCTGCGCCCAAGTGGTCAGCGTCGAAACCAACTCGCTGATGCGTCTGCCGAACACCGCCAGCACTCTGCAACTGGAGAAACTGGTGGTCGCCGATTACGGCACTTTGCTGATTCCCTCGAACGTGACCGAACTGAGTGTCGGCGAATTGCAGCTGGGCCATGAAGCGCGCATTGCCATCGTGCCGAGCGAACAGGCGCTGGAGATGAAAGTCAGCCGCGCCGAACTCGCCGAAGGCAGCCAGATCACCGCCCGTGGCGCACCGGGCACCTACGAAAAAGCTGCCCGCGCCGGGCGCAATCTGAATCTGCAGTTCAAGGCGTTGAACGCGCCGAAACTGGTGGTCGATGCCCGTGGCGGCACCGGTGCGCCGGGATTTGTCGGGCTTGATGGCGCCAACGGTCAGGAGCCGGGTTGCACCTGGGGTCAGGCGGGACACGGTTTTGATGGCAGCAACGGCAGCGATGGTCAGCCGGGTGCACCGGGCGCGCTGGTGCGACTTGAAGTACCGCGCGAGTTTCCGGCTGAGCTGATCAAGGTCGAAGTCGCCGGCGGTGCCGGTGGCCCGGCCGGTCCTGGCGGTAAACCGGGGGCGGGTGGCAAATCCAAGGGCTGCCTGGTGTATCGCGCCGACGGCGGCAAGAGCGGCAAGCCGGGGGCTGACGGGCAGCCGGGGCCTGCGGGTGCGGCGGGGTCTGTCACCGTACAGCGCCTGTAATCGATTGCTCCCACCCTCTACGTTGATCGTTCCCACGCTCTGCGTGGGAATGCCTTTAGGGACGCTCCGCGTCCAGTGACGCGGAGCGTCACGGGCTGCATTCCCACGCAGAGCGTGGGAACGATCAGGTAAAACGCGCTTGTCAGAACGAGGGGCGCGCAGCAGCCACGGCCACCAGCAGCACCCCGATCAGCAGGTTGAACCCGACCACCTTGCGAATCCGCCCCAGCACTGCCGCACCCGCCGGCCAGTCCTTCGCCTGCACCGCCGTGCGCAGTTCCGGCAGCATCAATGCCTGAATCCGGATGAACAACGCGGTCATCACCACATACAACCCCATCATCACCTGCACATAGCGCGGTGCGTTGTCGAAGGCGATGTGTTGCAGGTGCAGCATGCCCACCCCGGTCACCGGCAGCAGAATCACCGCTCCCCACACCCAACGAAAAAAACCTTGAAACACTTCCACCCAGAGCGTCAGGCGCCCGGGACCGTCCAGGGCCTTCATCGCCGCAGGGCGCAGCACCATCCAGGCGAAAAACATACCGCCGACCCACACCAGCGCGGCCAGTACATGGATGGGGTAAACGAGGCTAAAAGGTGTCATTGGGGTACTCCGATCTGCGCAGGATTGATTCGCGGGGTATGATAGCCCCCCATCCGAACCACTGAAAATTTATCCAGCGTTTTTTGCGCCCGACACTCAATGATCAGCACTGAACTCAAAACCACGATCCAGGGCGCCTACTCGCGTTTTCTAGAGGCCAAGAGCCTCAAGCCGCGTTACGGCCAACGCCTGATGATCGCTGAAGTCGCCAAGGTCCTCGGGGATATCGACACCGACGACGAAGGCCGGCGCAGTGGCGACCCCGCGATTGTCGCGGTGGAAGCCGGCACCGGTACCGGCAAGACCGTGGCCTACAGCCTGGCCGCGATCCCGACGGCCAAACTGGCCGGCAAGCGCCTGGTGATCGCCACCGCCACCGTCGCCCTGCAAGAGCAGATCGTCTACAAGGATTTGCCCGACCTGATGCGCAACAGCGGGCTGAACTTCAGCTTCGCCCTGGCCAAGGGCCGTGGCCGCTACATGTGCCTGTCCAAGCTCGACATGCTGTTGCAGGAAGGCCACGCACAGACCGCCACCGCCCAGTTGTTCGAAGAAGAAGGCTTCAAGATCGAGGTCGATGAGGCCAGCCAGAAGCTGTTCACCAGCATGATCGAGAAACTCGCCGGCAATAAATGGGACGGCGACCGCGACAGCTGGCCCAACGCGCTGGAAGACGCCGACTGGGCGCGCCTGACCACCGATCACAGCCAGTGCACCAACCGTCACTGCCCGAACTTCGGCCAGTGCGCCTTCTACAAGGCCCGCGAAGGTATGGGCAAGGTCGACGTGATCGTCACCAACCACGATATGGTGCTGGCTGACCTCGCACTGGGTGGCGGGGCCGTGTTGCCAGACCCGCGCGACACCATTTATGTATTCGACGAAGGCCACCACCTGCCGGACAAGGCCATCGGCCACTTCGCTCACTACACGCGCCTGCGTTCCACCGCCGACTGGCTGGAAACCACCGCCAAGAACCTCACCAAACTGCTGGCCCAGCACCCGCTGCCGGGCGATCTCGGCAAGCTGATCGAGCAGGTGCCGGAGCTGGCGCGGGAGATCAAGACCCAGCAGCAGTTCATGTTCACCGCCTGCGAACAGATCGCCGACTTCAAGCCCGGTGAAGATGTCGAAGGCCGCGAACGTCCGCGTCACCGCTTCATCGGTGGGGTGATTCCCGAGCACATGCGCGAGATGGGCATCGAGCTGAAAAAAGGCTTCGCCCGCCTCAACGACCTGTTCACCCGCCTGACGGATCTGCTCAAGGAAGGCATGGACGGCGAGGTCAACATCGGCATCGCCAGCAATCAGGCCGAGGAATGGTATCCACTGTTCGGCAGCCTGTTGTCCCGTGCCTCCGGCAACTGGGAACTGTGGACCGCGTTCACCGCCGAAGACCCCGAAGACAACCCGCCGATGGCCCGCTGGCTGACCCTGGCCGAAAGCGGTTCGCTGTTCGACATCGAGGTCAACGCCAGCCCGATCCTCGCCGCCGAAACCCTGCGCCGCAGCCTGTGGAACGTGGCCTACGGCTGTCTGGTGACCTCGGCGACCTTGACCGCCCTCGGCACCTTCGACCGCTTCCGCATGCGTGCCGGCCTGCCGAAAAAAGCCGTCACCGCCGTGGTGCCGAGCCCGTTCCATCACGCCGACGCCGGTGTGTTGCGGGTGCCGGACCTGAAGGCCGACCCGCGGGATGCCGCTGCCCACACCGCCGCGATCATCCGCGACCTGCCGGAACTGGTCGAAGGCTCGCGCGGCAGTCTGGTGCTGTTCTCGTCGCGCAAACAGATGCAGGACGTGTTCGACGGCCTCGACCGTGACTGGCGCAAGCAAGTGTTCATTCAAGGCAACCTGTCGAAACAGGAAACCCTGAACAAGCACAAGGCGCGGGTCGATGGCGGCGATTCCAGCGTGTTGTTCGGCCTCGCCAGTTTTGCCGAAGGCGTGGATTTGCCGGGGGCCTACTGCGAACACGTGGTGATCGCCAAGATCCCGTTCTCGGTGCCGGACGACCCGGTCGAGGCGGCGCTGTCGGAGTGGATCGAGGCCCGTGGCGGTAATCCGTTCATGGAAATCTCGGTGCCCGACGCCTCGTTGAAGCTGGTCCAGGCCTGCGGCCGACTGCTGCGTACCGAAGAAGACCGCGGCACCATCACCTTGCTGGATCGGCGGCTGGTCACCCAGCGCTACGGCAAGGCGATCCTCAATGCGTTGCCTCCTTTCCGTCGTGAAATATCCTGAGACATCGGTGGGCAGTTTTGCCCGCCGCGCTGTCTATCTCTCTGTCACTGCTTTTCCATTGGCCCTTGCGGGTCGTTAGGGAGAATTCCGTTCTCATGATTCGTCGTTCGTTGCCTGCCGTTTTTGCCCTGGTTTTCGCTGCGCCTTTAATCGCGGCACCTGCCGGCCAGCAGACCCTGTTCAACTTTGTTCGCCCCGCCGATGTGGTGAAAGTGGCGACCGAAAACGCCGACCTGCCGCAAGCCAACGCCGAGCAGACTCCCGAGGGTGAAGTGCTGCGCCGGGTGACGTTCAACCCGACGGCCCGCCCGACCTTGCGTCTGTCCCCGCAGACCGGTGCCTGGGACTGGTCACAGTCCGGCATGATGAGCCTGCGTATCCAGAGCGCGATGAACTGGGCGGTGACCGTCTACGTTCAGATCCAGAGCAATGACGGCAAGACCCTGGTCAGCCGCGTTGACCTGCCGGCCGGCCCGGCGCAGACCTTGCTCGTGCCGTTGACCGCGACCTCGCCACTCAGCCAGGGCATGAAAGCCGGCCCGGTGATGCCGATGACGATCGATGGGCAGCGCATTCTGCTGGCGAGCAGCAGCGGTGAGCTGGATCGCAGCCAGGTGGTATCGGTCAGCCTGTCGATGGACCAGCCGAAAGCCGCGCAAAGTCTGTTGCTCGAGCGCTTTGGCGTGCAGGACGAGGGCGAGGTGATCAAATCCGCCTACGGCAATCTGGTGGATGCCTATGGCCAATCCACTCGCGGCAAGTGGCTGGAGAAAGTCGCCAATGACGAACAACTGAAATCCGCCGCCGCCAAAGAACAGCAACAACTGAACACCTGGCTGGCCGAGCGCGAAAAATCCTCGCTGGACAAGTTCGGTGGCTGGAGCAAAGGCCCGGCGTTCAAGGCCAGCGGTTTCTTCCGCACCGAAAAGCGTGAAGGCCGCTGGTATCTGGTGACGCCCGAGGGCCATCCGTTCTATTCCCTGGGCGTAAACACCGTCAGCCCGGAGGTCAACCAGACCTACGTGGCAGGCCGCGAATACATGTTCGAATCCCTGCCCAAACCGGAAGAGCCACTGGCCAGCCACTTCGGCGAAGGTGATAACCGTGGCGGCAACGGCGCCGATCAGGGCCGTGGCTACAACTTCGGGCGTTGGTACGACTTCTACGGCGCCAACCTTCAGCGTCTGTATGGCGAGCCGTGCACTTCGGACAGCGGCAACAAGGCCGGAGTGGCCGAAGCCGCCAAGGCCGGGGCCGCTGAAGAAGCGGCGACCAACGCCAGTGCGCCGGTCGCCGCCTCCGAACAGCCGAAAGCCGGGGTTGCCGAGTCGGCAGCCACCAGCGGGCAAAGAGTTGCGACGCCGTGCAAAAACACGGTCGACGAGCAAAAGTGGGCCAGCCACACTCTCGACCGCCTGCAAGCCTGGGGCTTCAACACGGTCGGTAACTGGAGCGCGCCTGTCCTCGGTGACGCCGAGCGCATGCCGTACACCTTGCCGCTGTCGATCGTCGGCGATTACACCAGCATCAGCACCGGGACCGACTGGTGGGGCGGCATGCCTGACCCGTTCGATCCGCGTTTCGCCATGGCCACCGAACGCGCCGTGGCGATTGCCGCCCGTGACCATCGCGATGATCCGTGGTTGATCGGCTATTTCGCCGACAACGAACTGGCCTGGGCCGGCCCCGGCGATGATCCGAAATCCCGTTACGCGCTGGCCTACGGCACCCTGAAAATGACCACCGACGTTCCGGCCAAACGCGCGTTCCTCAAGCAGTTGCGCGACAAGTACCGCAATCAGGCGGGGCTGTCGAAGGCCTGGGGCATTGATCTGCCGGCATGGGAATTGATGGAAGACCCGGGTTTCGAGGCGCCGCTGCCGAACCCGGAGCATCCGGAAATCGAGGCCGACTTCAAATACTTCCAGAAGGTCTTCGCCGACACCTACTTCAAGACCATTTCCGACTCGCTGAAATGGCACGCGCCGAACCAGTTGCTGCTCGGCGGCCGTTTCGCCACCAGCACCCCGGAAGCCGTGGCGTCCTGCGCCCAGTATTGCGATGTGCTGAGCTTCAACATGTACACCCTGCAACCGCAGGACGGTTATGACTTCGCCGCGCTGCGCAGCCTCGACAAACCGGTGCTGATTACCGAATTCAACTTCGGCTCCACCGACCGAGGCCCGTTCTGGGGCGGTGTGACCCCGTTGAGCAAGGAAGAAGACCGTGGCCCGGCCTACGCCAACTTCCTCAAACAGGCGCTGAGCGAACCGTCGATTGTCGGCGTGCACTGGTTCCAGTATCTGGACCAACCGGTGACCGGGCGCCTGCTCGATGGCGAGAACGGCCACTTCGGTCTGGTTGGCGTCACCGATCTGCCGTTCCAGGGTTTTGTCGAAGCCGTGCGCAAGAGCAACCTGGCGACCGTCGATCAGTTGAGCAAAGAGGCGCAGAAGGCGGCTGCCGCAGCGGACAAGGCCGGCCACGAAGCCGAAGGCGGCCGTAAAGCGGACGCCGGCAAAGGCCCGGGGCAGGGGGCAGGCCACACCGGCGGGCATTCCGGCAACGGCCACTGATCAATACGAAACCTGAAGACCGCCCGGCCCGCAGCGGTTCCCAAAAGCTTCACGGGCTGGAACAATGCGGGCCACTTTGTAGAGCGTTTTCGCGGGGGAGTTGCGGGTGCAGATTCAGGGACATTACGAGCTTCAATTCGAAGCGGTGCGCGAAGCTTTCGCCGCACTGTTCGACGATCCCCAGGAACGCGGCGCCGCGTTGTGCATCCGGGTCGGCGGCGAAACCGTCCTCGACCTCTGGTCCGGCACCGCCGACAAGGACGGCGCCGAGGCCTGGCACAGCGACACCATCGCCAACCTGTTCTCCTGCACCAAGACTTTCACCGCCGTCACCGCGCTGCAACTGGTTGCCGAAGGCAAGTTGCAGCTCGATGCGCCGGTTGCCCGTTACTGGCCGGAATTCGCCGCCGCCGGCAAGGAATCCGTCACCCTGCGCCAACTGCTTTGCCATCAGGCCGGTCTGCCGGCCCTGCGCGAATTGCTCGCGCCGGAAGCGCTGTACGACTGGCAAACCATGGTCGACGCCCTCGCGGCCGAAGCACCGTGGTGGACGCCGGGCACCGGTCACGGCTATGCCGCGATCACCTACGGCTGGCTGATCGGCGAATTGCTGCGGCGCGCCGATGGTCGTGGACCGGGGGAGTCGATCGTGGCGCGGGTCGCCAAACCTTTGGGGCTGGATTTTCATGTCGGTCTAGCCGACGAAGAATTCCATCGCGTGGCGCACATTGCCCGGGGCAAGGGCAACACTGGCGACGCTGCCGCCCAGCGCTTGCTGCAAGTGACCATGCGCGAACCAACAGCGATGACCACTCGGGCCTTCACCAATCCGCCGTCGGTGCTCACCAGCACCAACAAGCCGGAATGGCGCCGCATGCAGCAACCGGCGGCCAACGGCCACGGCAATGCGCGCAGTCTGGCCGGGTTCTACGCCGGTCTGCTCGACGGCAGCCTGCTGGAAAGCGAAATGCTCGACGAACTGACCCGTGAACACAGCCTCGGCGAGGACAAGACCTTGCTGACCCGCACCCGTTTCGGTCTCGGTTGCATGCTTGATCAACCCGACGTGCCGAATGCCACTTACGGCCTCGGCCCGCGTGCATTCGGGCATCCGGGTGCGGGTGGTTCCATCGGTTTTGCTGATCCGGAGCACGATGTGGCCTTCGGATTTGTGACAAATACCCTGGGGCCGTACGTCTTGATGGATCCGCGCGCGCAGAAGCTGGCGCGGGTACTTGCCACTTGTCTGTAAAGCATCGTCCGAGGTTCCAGGGCCGGAACCTCATGGCGAATTTCGTTTCAAAGCGTCTGTTTATCCGGGCGAAAGTCCTCTGATTGTTCACTAATTCTTTTTGTGGGTTTCCAATGTCGTCCAAACAAACTCTCGCCCTGGCCCTGTGTTTCGCAATCACCGGTTGTGCACAGACTCCGAAGAACGACGCCGATGGCGGCAGTTGGTGGCCGTTCGGTTCTTCCGACAAAGTTGCTGCCAAGGAGCCGGCTCCGGCGCCTGCGCCGTTGAAACCGGCCGCCACCGAGCCGGTGGCCAAGGCCGAGAGCAGCAGTCCGTGGTACTGGCCGTTTGGCTCGGACGACTCGGCGGCAGCCAAGCCAGAAGTGAAAGCTGAAGCCAAGCCCGAAGCAAAACCGGTCGAAGTCGCCAAGGCTGAAGCCGACAAGGGCGGCAAATGGTGGTGGCCGTTCGGCGGCAAGGAGCAGGACACGGCCAAAGTCGTGCCGATGCCCGATCCGAAAGTCACTCAAGCCTGGCTGGATGACTACGAACCGCGCCTGCGCACCGCAATCAAGGACAGCAACCTGCAACTCGAACGCCGTGAGAACGTGCTGGTCGTGACGGCGCCGGTGGAAGGCTCGTTCAACCCGGATCGCCCGGCCATGCTGCTGCCAGTGACTCTCGGCCCGTTCACCCGCGTGGCGAAAATCCTCGAAGCCGACCCGAAAACCGCCGTACTGGTGCTCGGTCACAGTGACACCACCGGTGCCGCTCCGGCCAACGTCAAGTTGAGCCAGGAACGCGCCCAGGCTGTGGCGGCGATCTTCCGCCTCAGCGGCCTGCAGCGTGATCGCCTGATGTTGCGCGGCATGGGTTCCGAAGCACCGCGTGCCGCCAACGACAGCGTTGAAGGCCGTGCCCTGAACCGCCGTGTCGAACTGCTGGTGACTCCGCAAAACACCATGGTCGCGCTGCTGAGCAAATACAACATGCCAGCACCTAAGCCGGTGACCATGGTCGCCGCCCAGGACGTCAAGCCTGCCGCCAAACCGGTAACCCCGGCGCCGGCTGCGAAGAAGGCCGCCGTACCGGCCACCAAAAAGGCTCCGGCCAAGAAAGCTGCTGCCAAGGCTCCAGCGAAAAAGGCCCCGGCCAAGGCTCCGGCGAAAAAGACCGCGCCCGCCAAAGCCGCCGCAACCGACAAGAAAGTCGCTGCGACCGATACCACCAAAAAGTGATCCGCTAACGAAAAGGAATGCGCCGTGACCCAGTCTCTGGCAGATATGCGTCGTGATTACACCCGGGACGGCCTGACCGAGGCGCAAGCCCCGGCGGAGCCCTTTGCGTTGTTTCACCAGTGGTTTGCCGAAGCGGTGAAAACCGAACAGGCGCCAGTGGAAGCCAACGCGATGACCCTGGCCACGGTGGATGCGGACGGCCGTCCGCATTGCCGCATTCTGCTGCTCAAGGGGCTGGACGAGCAGGGCTTCACCTTCTTCACCAACTACGAAAGCGCCAAGGGCCAGCATCTGGCGGCGAATCCGTTCGCTGCCATGACGTTCTTCTGGCCGACCCTCGAGCGCCAGGTGCGGATTGAAGGGCGGGTGGTGAAGGTCTCGCCTGAAGAGTCCGACGCGTACTATCAAGTGCGGCCGCTGGGCAGCCGACTTGGCGCCTGGGCCTCACCGCAGAGCCGGGTGATCAACGGCCGGGGCGAACTGGAAGACTTGCTCAAGGCGACCGAGCAACGCTTCACCGACACTCAGCCTCACTGCCCGGAACACTGGGGCGGTTACCGCCTGCTCCCCGAGCGCATCGAGTTCTGGCAGGGCCGCGCGAGCCGTCTGCACGATCGCCTCAACTACCGTGTGCAGGGCGCCGACTGGATTCTTGAACGTCTGGCACCCTGAGCAGTCTACCGAGCGGGATAGCCTGCCGCAGCGGCGTCGAGCCACTTCGGCAGGTCCCGGCGCTTGATCTTCTGCGCCTGAGCCTGCTCCAGCCGTTCGAGCATGAAGGCGCGTTTGCCTTCATCCTTGCCGGCCAGTGACAATGCCAGATCGCGATCCATCCAGCGTTTGATTCGTACATACAGCCACCAATGGAAGTACAGACCGGCGGCGGTGGTGACGACAATGATGAAGTAATCCATGGAAATCCTTGGGTCGGCGGCGCAGGAAATGGAATTTGGCGCTACTGTTGGGTGAGTTCGCGGGCGCCTGTACCGGGCCTGAATGAAAGCAACTTAATCCGGGCGACGCCGTGACAGGCGTCAAGCTGCGGAGTTTAATGAATACCTGTCCTTTGGAGTTGATGCTATGCGTAAGTCTGTTCTGCTGGTTGCTTCCTTTTCCACGATGGCGATGTTGCTGACCGGCTGCCAGTCGAGCCTGACCGGTGACTCCTACTCCCGTGACGAAGCGCGTCGCGTGCAGACGATTCGCATGGGCACCATCGAATCCCTGCGTCCGGTGAAAATTGAAGGCACCAAGACCCCGATCGGCGGCGCTGCCGGTGCAGTGGTTGGCGGCGTCGGTGGCAGCGCGATCGGCGGCGGCAAAGGCAGCATCGTTGCAGCCGTTATCGGTGCCGTGGCCGGCGGCCTGATCGGTTCGGCCACTGAAGAAGGCCTGACCCGCACTCAAGGTGTTGAAATCACCGTGCGTGAAGACGACGGCAGCATGCGCGCCTATGTGCAGCAAGTGCAGGAGAATGAAGTGTTCCGCGTGGGTGAGCGGGTACGGATTTCGACCGTTGGCGGGACCAGCCGCGTTTCGCACTAATCGCAAACGAGCGGTAAAAGAAAACCCCGATCAGGTGACTGGTCGGGGTTTTTCTTTATATGTTCACGAGCTCGCACGAGTACCAATGAAGTATTCCAAGCCTTGCGGAAAGTCGACTTTAAGTAGCTCAGCTGCCTGTCTGACCTGACTCTCTGTCATCTCCAGCTCTCCTGGTTCTATTTCCTCAAGTGGTTTGGATTCAGTGATTTGCGCTAACGCTTGGCTCAATCCGTAGTCTTTGACCTTAAGCTCGAATTGCAACGAGTCATCCTGTTTCTCATCGGGGAAAAATCCGGTGATCGATAAATAGCGCATCTCTTTCTCTTTAGTGAGTTATTTGGGAGTCGTTCTGCCTGGCTTTGCTTTTTTTGTTCGCTCTCCGGTCAAATGATTGAATTCTCCCAAATGAATTCCCAGCTTGTCGTACAGCTCAATAGCGCCGGTTTTGGAGTCCCATTCATATATCCGGCCTTTTCCATCAAGCCAGCGGGCTCTCTTTTTCCCACCACCTCGTACTGAGGCCTTTGACTTCACCCTTTGAGTGTCGGGGAACGCAGGAAGTGTTTCGGGATCATCGTAGTACTTATGGTCTCCAGGTTTGCTGACAACAATGTACAGCGGCTTAACCCCGGACTCCGCCGGAAACACCAATATGAAATCCCGATACTCCGGCGGATAAACCGGATTCACCAGAATCCCGTCCGCCGCTTTCGTCGGCGGGTACACCCAGATATGCGGCGCCTGCGGAGCAGCCTCCAGTTCCGGAATACCAAGAATGTCGGAACCATCCACGGCAGGCGTCCAGACCAGCTCAACACCTTCACCAAGGTCTGCGACAAACCGGCTATCGCGTGCAGCGAACTGCACAACATCAACCATCTCCCAATCGCGATTCTTGCCGGTGTAGAAGCCGTAGCCCTTAAGGCTGCCATCGGCCTGCTGTTCAACGCGCAAGCGCACACGGGTTCGGGCCTGTTTGAGGGCGAGCAACTGGTCTTCGGTATAGAGCGCGCTGTCGCCCAGGTTCGAGGGCACGAACATCGCCACCAGCCCGAGCAACGGACTGATGACAGCGGCGGAGGCCATCGCGGGCAATGCCTTGAACGCCTCACCGGCAAGGGAAAAAGTGCCCAGCCCCGCAGGAATGGCGGTGCCGCTGATTTTCTTGAGCTCAACCCCGCCGCTGCCATCGGCTTCCCGGCCACCGAGCAAAATCAGCTCGCCGTAATCCTTCAGGCTGTCAGTCGGCACCATCCCCGAAGGATTCGAGTAATCGATGATCGCGTCCGGCAACTTGCAGGACTTGGCAAATACGCAGCCCGCGCGCACCGGCTCAGGCTTGTTCGCCGCCACCTCACGGCTACGCTCGAAGGCGTCCTGCCTCGCTAGCATGGCGTCGTACTTGTCTTGTCGTTCTTGCTGATCGGCTAGTTCGGTGGCCGTCATGTAGCGGTAGGTAACGTGATGCCCGTCGCCTGCCGGTGGGTTGGGAACCCGGGGAATGTCCTTTTGACCAGCCACTAATTGTCCTTTCGTTCATGCATCGGCAACCCCTCGCAAGGGGCTGCACGACGTTAACGAAGCAGGAAAATCGTGGCTGTAGGACGTATCTCTAAAGACGTGGGGATTGTTCGCTACGGCTATCGCAGCGCGCTGTTCTTTCTGCTCGCCGCCAATGTCACCGCATAACCGATCAATGCCGCAAACACCGAGCCGGTGAGAATGCCCATTCGGTCCATCCCGGCGTATTCACTGGCGCCCGGCACGAAGGCGAGGGAGCCGACAAACAGGCTCATGGTGAAGCCGATCCCGCAGAGGATCGCCACGCCCAGCACCTGGCCCCAGTTGGCGCCTTGGGGCAGGCCGGCGATGCCGATTTTTACGGCGAGCCAGGTCAGGCCGAACACGCCGAGAGTCTTGCCCAGCAGCAGGCCGACGGCGATGCCCATCGGGACGTGGTGGGTGAAGCTTTCGGCGGTGACGCCAGTCAGCGACAGGCCGGCGTTGGCGAAGGCGAACAGCGGCAGAATGCCGTAGGCGACCCACGGGTGCAGCGCGTGTTCGAGGGCCAATAGCGGCGAAGGCTCGGCATTCTTGGTGCGCAGCGGGATGCAGAATGCCAGGGTTACGCCGGCCAGTGTGGCGTGGACACCGCTCTTGAGCACGCAGACCCAGAGAATCAAACCAATGATCATGTACGGCCCGAGCTTGACCACCCCGAGCCGGTTCATCGCCACCAGCGCCGCGATGCACGCCGCCGCCAGGCCCAGCGACAGGGTCGACAACTCACCGGAGTAAAAGATCGCAATGATCACGATGGCACCGAGGTCATCGATGATCGCCAGGGTCATCAGGAACAGCTTCAGCGACACCGGCACGCGCTTGCCGAGCAAGGCCAGTACGCCAAGGGCGAAGGCGATGTCGGTGGCGGTCGGAATCGCCCAGCCATCGAGGGCGGCCGGGTTGTCGCGGTTGAGGAACCAGTAGATCAGTGCCGGCACCAGCATGCCGCCGATCGCCGCCGCACCGGGCAGGACGATCTGCGACGGCTTGGACAACTGACCGTCGAGGACTTCGCGCTTCACTTCCAGGCCGATCAGCAGGAAGAACAGCGCCATCAGGCCGTCGTTGATCCACAGCAGCAGAGGCTTGGCGATTTTCAATGCGCCGATCTGCGCCACCACCGGGGTGTCGAGCAGGCCGTTGTACAACCACGACAGCGGCGAGTTGTTGATGATCAGAGCCAGGATGGCTGCGGCGATCAGTAACAGACCGCTGGCAGCTTCCAACTGAAAGAAACGCGTGAAAGTGCTACGCAGAGGCAAGGTCGCTCTCCATCGATAAAGTCAAAAGGTGGCACACCCTAACCCGTACCGTTAGTTGTTAAAACAAAAGTTATATTCTTTTTTGTTATATATGATTGCAGGGCATCGGCCCCACGTGCAGGAGAGCCTAGCAGTTGCCCAAGGGATTGAAGTTCAGCTGTATCTGTCGGTGCCGTAGGTTTTTTCCTAAGCTTGGGGGCTGAGCCTGTGAAGGCACTTCTGCCCGATTCAACGAGAACGACAGCCATGAGCGACAACCGACAGTGGGCCCGCGAAGCCATCCGGATCATCGAAGCGGACTTCCAGCGCAGCGCCGACACCCACCTGATCCCCTTGCCGCTGCCGGGTTTTCCGGGCATCGAGTTGTATTTCAAGGACGAGTCCAGCCACCCGACCGGCAGCCTCAAGCATCGACTGGCCCGTTCGCTGTTTCTCTACGCCTTGTGTAACGGCTGGCTCAAGCCCGGCGCGCCGGTGATCGAGGCGTCCAGTGGTTCGACGGCGATTTCCGAAGCGTACTTCGCGCGGATGCTCGGCCTGCCGTTCATTGCGGTGATGCCGGCGACCACTTCCAAGGAAAAGATTGCGCAGATCGCCTTCTACGGTGGCCAGAGTCATCTGGTGGATGATCCGACCCAGATCTACGCCGAATCCGAACGCCTGGCCCGCGAACACGACGGTCACTTCATCGACCAGTTCACCTACGCCGAACGCGCCACTGACTGGCGGGCGAACAACAACATCGCCGAATCGATCTTCCAGCAAATGCGCTACGAACAGCATCCATGCCCGGCCTGGCTGATCTCCAGCCCCGGCACCGGCGGTACCACCGCGACCCTCGGGCGTTACGTGCGTTATCGCCAGCACTGCACCCGCGTGCTGTGCGCTGATGCCGAGCGTTCGGTGTTCTTCGATTTTTACCAGACTGGCGACGCGAGTTTGCGTCTGGACCACGGTTCGCGGATCGAAGGCATCGGCCGGCCTCGGGTGGAGGCGTCGTTCCTGCCCAAGGTGATCGACGCGATGGTCAAGGTGCCGGATTCGTTGTCGCTGGCGGCCATGCATTACCTGGCGCAGCGTCTGGGCCGGCATGTGGGCGGGTCGAGCGGTACCAACCTGATCGGCGCGCTGATGGCGGCGCAGCAGATGAAAGCGGCGGGGGAGTCAGGCTCGATCGTGGCGATCCTGTGCGATGGTGGCGAGCGCTATGCGGACACCTATTACGATCAGGCGTGGCTCAAGGCGCAGGGCTATGAGCTGGAGGGATTGATGGCGGCTGTAGCGGCGAGTGCCGAGAGGGGTGAGGCGCTGCCGACCTCGGTTCTGCGCGCCAATATTTGATACACCCGGAACCTGATGTGGGAGCAAGCCCGCTCCCACAATTTTCCGGTGTCAGGCCTCGAGACCGAGGATGTCACGCGCCACGGCTTCCGCAATCCGAATCCCGTCAACACCCGCCGACAGAATCCCGCCCGCATAACCCGCGCCTTCACCGGCCGGGAACAGCCCTTTGACGTTCATGCTCTGCAGCGCCTCGTTACGCGTGATGCGCAGCGGTGACGAGGTGCGGGTCTCGATTCCGGTCAGCACTGCATCGTGCAGCGAATAACCGCGTATCTGCTTCTCGAACGCTGGCAGTGCTTCGCGGATCGCTTCGATGGCGAAGTCCGGCAGGGCAAGGGCCAGATCGCCCAGTGCCACGCCCGGTTTGTACGACGGCTCGACTTCGCCCAGTTCGGTCGAAGGAATGTCGTTGATGAAGTCGCCGACCAGTTGCGCCGGCGCCTTGTAGTCGCTGCCGCCGAGGATGAAGGCGTGGGACTCCAGACGTTCCTGCAACTCGATCCCCGCCAGCGGGCCGCCCGGATAATCGACTTCCGGGGTGATGCCGACGACGATGCCGGAGTTGGCGTTGCGCTCGTTACGCGAGTACTGGCTCATGCCGTTGGTGACCACGCGGTTCGGCTCGGAGGTCGCCGCCACCACGGTGCCGCCCGGGCACATGCAGAAGCTGTAGACCGAACGGCCGTTCTTGGCGTGGTGCACCAGTTTGTAGTCGGCGGCTCCCAACTTGGGGTGGCCGGCGTACTTGCCCAGACGCGCACGGTCGATCAGCGATTGCGGGTGCTCGATCCGGAAACCCACCGAGAACGGCTTGGCTTCCATGAACACGCCACGGCTGTGGAGCATGCGGAAGGTGTCGCGGGCACTGTGGCCGAGGGCCAGGACCACGTGTTTCGAATGCAGGATTTCGCCGCTGGCCAGCTCGACGCCGACCAGTTGGCCGTCTTCGATCAGCACGTCGGTGACGCGTTCCTGGAAGCGCACTTCACCGCCGAGGGCGCGGATTTCTTCGCGCATGGTCTCGACCATGCCGGTCAGACGGAACGTACCGATGTGCGGTTTGCTGACGTAGAGGATTTCTTCCGGCGCACCGGCCTTGACGAACTCGTGCAGGACTTTACGGCCGAGGAATTTCGGATCCTTGATCTGGCTGTACAGCTTGCCGTCGGAGAACGTGCCCGCGCCGCCTTCGCCGAACTGCACGTTGGACTCGGGGTTGAGCACGCTTTTGCGCCACAGGCCCCAGGTGTCCTTGGTGCGCTGGCGCACTTCGGTGCCGCGTTCGAGGATGATCGGCTTGAAGCCCATCTGCGCCAGCAGCAGGCCGGCGAAGATCCCGCACGGACCGAAACCGACCACGATCGGGCGCTGGCTCAGGTCGCTCGGCGCCTGGCCGACGAATTTGTAGCTGACATCCGGCGCCACGTTGACGTTACGGTCGTCGGCGAACTTGCCCAACACTTTGGCCTCGTCGCGCACTTCGAGGTCGATGGTGTAGATGAAGCACAGTTCGGAGGACTTTTTGCGCGCATCGTAGCTGCGCTTGAACAAGGTGAAGTCGAGCAGGTCATCGCTGGCAATGCCCAGGCGTTGCACGATGGCAGCGCGCAGGTCTTCGTCGGGATGGTCGATCGGCAGCTTGAGTTCGGTGATTCGTAACATGACAGGATCCGGTTCGCGGGGCGCACAACTGCGCCAGGGCGTTTGAAGGCGGCGATTATAAGCCGCATCGGCCGGATCCCGTGAGGGTAAAACGATCAGTCGTTGCGCGAGCCGCCGAAATACCCGCAACCACGCTGCACCTTGCCGTCGATACGCAGCTCGGCGCTCATGTGCTGCACGCTGCCGGTGCTGCTGTCGACACAGCGCTGCGGCGCCACCCACAGTTCGATGCGCTGGTTGTTGGCTTCGCTGCTGAGGTTGAAGCGGCCATCGCCCAATTGTTCTTCGACGTAAGGCACGGCGAGCGGCGGCTGGCCTTCGCGGTCGATGACCAGGCCCTTGCCGCTGACCTTGACGTTCCATTCCGGGCCATGGCCGGCGGCGCGCAGGATCAGCTGTTTGAAGTTGGGATCGTCGCAGGCAGTGCCGGAGCGTTCGACGCGATAAAGCTGGGTCAGGTCGAGGCGGTCGCCGGCGATCTTTCCGCGTACGTCGGCGAACAGTTTGCCCTGCTCATCGGCCAGCGTGGCGGCCTCTTGCAGGACGCTGGTGCCGCCGATGTCATTGACTACGTATTGGCGCTGCTCGCCGCAGGCCTGGAACACCAGTTTGCCGTCGGCAGCGGTCAGTTGCCCCTGCATCCGCGTCTGGCCGACGTGGGAGGCGCTTTCCCGCGCCCCATCGAACAACTGGCACGCGGCAAACAACGGGAGCAGGGCAACAACGATCAGGGAACGGGCAACACGCATCTTCGGCTCTCCAGACAAGTGCCGCCACGTTACGCAGGCTGACCGTTCATCACAAGGGTTTAGCCCACGTGAAATGTCTGACCTGTCTGCAAGCCTTCGACACTCTTGGCGTAGGCCAATGCCACATCCGCCGCAGGAACCGGCTTGTAGCCACGGAAGTACGGGGCGTAGCTGCCCATGGCTTCGACCAGCACGGTCGGGCTGATCGAGTTCACGCGCAGACCGCGTGGCAGCTCGATGGCGGCGGCGCGCACGAAGCTGTCCAGCGCGCCGTTGACCAGTGCAGCCGAGGCGCCGCTGCGGATCGGATCGTGGCTGAGCACGCCGGTGGTGAAGGTGAACGAGGCGCCGTCGTTGGCGAATTCGCGGCCGATCAGCAGCAGATTGACCTGGCCCATCAACTTGTCTTTCAGACCGAGGGCGAAGCTGTCTTCGGTCATTTCACCCAGTGGGGCGAAGGTCACGTTGCCGGCGGCGCAGACCAGCGCGTCGAACTTGCCGGTCTGTTCGAACAGCTTGCGAATCGATGCGCTGTCGCTGATATCCACCTGATAATCGCCACTGCTGCGACCGATGCGAATGATTTCATGACGCTGCGACAGCTCTTTGTCCACGGCCGAACCGATGGTGCCGCCCGCGCCGATCAACAGAATTTTCATCGTGATTGCCTCAAGTGATTGAACGAGGTTTCAGTCTAGAGTGGTTTTTTCTGCGGATAAGCGCACTAATGGGCAACCTTTGGTTTTCAAATGGAAACAATCCATGAGCGAGATGGATGATCTGGCGGCGTTCGCGGTGTTGATCGAGGCGGGCAGCTTTACCCTGGCGGCGCAGCAACTGGGGTGCAGCAAGGGGCAGTTGTCCAAGCGCATCAGTCAGCTGGAGGCGCGGTTTTCCGTGGTGTTGCTGCAACGCACCACGCGTCGGCTGAGCCTGACAGCGGCCGGCGCGGCGTTATTGCCACAGGCTCAGGCACTTGTAGTCCAGGTGGAGCGAGCCCGTCAGGCTTTGGCGCGATTGAAGGACGACATGGCCGGCCCGGTGCGTATGACGGTTCCGGTGTCGCTGGGGGAAACCTTCTTCGACGGTCTGCTGCTGGAGTTTTCCCGGAAATACCCTGAAGTGCAGATCGAACTGGAGCTGAGCAACAGCTACCGAGACCTGTCCCGCGAAGGTTTCGATCTGGCGATCCGCACCGAAGTGGCCAATGATGAGCGACTGGTGGCCAGGCCGTTGCTGGCCTGGCAGGAAATGACCTGCGCCAGCCCTGAATATCTGCAGCGCTTTGGCGAACCGCTGACGCCGCAGGCGCTGGCCGAACACCGTTGCCTGCTCAACAGTCACTACAGCGGTCGCGAGGAATGGCTTTATCACCAGCAGCATGAACTGCTGCGGGTGCGGGTGTCGGGGCCGTTCGCCAGCAATCACTACAACCTGTTGAAGAAAGCCGCTCTGGCTGGCGCCGGCATTGCCCGCCTGCCTTCCTATCTGCTGCAGGCGGAATTGGCTGACGGCCGATTGCGCTGGCTCCTTCGCGATTTTCAGACCCGCCGCATGCCGATGTACCTGGTGCATCCGTACCAGGGCGGGTTACCGAAACGCACCCAAGTGCTGGCGGATTATCTGATCGGCTGGTTCAAGCTCAGCGGCGAGGCGCTGGACCGGTTGTAGTGCCGGGCGATCAGGTGGTCGATCGACAGTTTGCCCGGTCCGGTGGCCATCAGGTACAGCAACACCGCCATCCAGGCGCCGTGGGTCGGGTAGGCATCCGGATACACGAACAGCTGAATGGTCAGGGTCATGCCCAGCAATGCCAACGCCGAAAAGCGCGTGGCGAAGCCGATGAGGATCAGGATCGGGAAAAAGTGTTCGGCGAACGCTGCCAGATGCGCGGCGATTTCCGGCGACAGCAGCGGCACGGGGTATTCGCTCTTGAACAGTGGAATCGTCGAGTCGGCCAGGCGCGGCCAGCCGAACTCGAAGGTGCCGTCGATCAGGTCGACGGCCAGCCCTTCGACCTTGGTCTGCCCGGATTTCCAGAACACCGCCGCGATGGAAAAACGCGCGATGAAAGCGATCAGACTGTGGGGGATTTTTTCCAGCAGCGCGATGGCGCGGACAATGAGGCTGTTCATGACGACACCTTTGGATGGAAATGAGTGATGACTTGGCGACTGATCAGCAGGGCGAGGGTCTGGCTGAGGTCGAAGGCCTCGGCGGATTCCAGTGCCCGGGTCAGTGACAGACCGGCCTTGAGCTGGCGAATGAACTGGCTGGCGCCGAGCTCCACGGCGAACACCTCGACCTCCAGTCCGTTGCGCAGGATCAGCGCGTGTTGGGCGTGATTGAGATCGATCCCGGCCAGGGTCGCGTCGTGCTGATGCGCGGCCCAGATGTCCACCACGGCGAAGTTTGAATCGAGCAGATACAGCGAAGGGTGCAGGCCAATGCGCAGTTCATTCAGCGCATCGGCATCTGCGAATACGGCAGCGATCCGCTCCTGACTCAGAGGCAACGCATCGGCCGCGTGATAGGCCAGCGTACGCAGGCGTTCCAGCCTTGCGACGTCGGCCAGATAGGGAACGCTCGAGGCTGGTTCGAAGCCTCTGAGGAAATCCTCCAGCTCACTGCCGTAGTCGCTCATCAACGGACTGTGGGGCGGACGGCTTTGCACGAAAATTCCGGCCATGGCCCGGAAGAATTCGTCCCCCACCAGCTGCATCACCACGGGATAACTGTCGGCCAGTGCATTGATCAACGAACCCTGCACGTTGTTGCGGTACACCGCGAAACGGCTGGCCGGATCGGCGCCGTTGGCACTGCACAAACCCTCGGGGCAGGGCAGGTCGATATCGAGCAACGCTGCGCTGAATGCGGCTTGAGTGTTCATGGCCGACCTCCCGCGCACAGCAACAGCTCATCGGCCTGATGCGCTTCGGCCAACAGCACCTTGAAGGCCGGCACCTGATTGTCCCGTTCGATCAGCGTCGCCACCGGGCCGGCACGTTCCAGCGCTTTTCGATACAACGACCAGACGGCTTGATCGATAGGCGCGCCGTGATCGTCGATCAGCAAGCGATCACCGAGGCTGTCGGAATCTTCGGCAAACCCCGCCAGATGAACCTCGCCTACCGCGTGCAGCGGCAGTGCATCGAGGTAAGTCAGGGGATCGCGCTGATGGTTGATGCACGAGACGTAGACATTGTTCACGTCCAGCAACAGCCCGCAGCCAGTGCGCCGGATGACTTCACGGATGAAATCGGCTTCGTCGATGGTCGAGCGCTGGAACGCCAGATAGGTCGCCGGGTTTTCCAGCAACATCGGGCGTTTGAGAGTGTTCTGCACCTGATCGATGTGGTCGCAGACGCGGTTCAGCGTCGGCGTGTCGTAAGCCAGGGGCAGCAGGTCATTAAGGAACACCGGGCCATGGCTCGACCAGGCCAGGTGTTCGGAAAAGGAGTGGGGTTGATAGCGCTCGATCAGCGCGGCCAGGCGTTTGAGGTGCTGGACATCCAGCGGGCCTTCGGCACCGATGGACAGCCCGACCCCATGCAGCGACAGCGGATACGCCTCGCGGATCAAACCCAGAAAGTGGTGAAACGGTCCGCCGGCCACCATGTAGTTTTCGGCGTGGACTTCGAAGAAACCGATGTCCGGACGTGAGTCGAGCACTTCGCTGAAGTGCTCGCTCTTGAGCCCCAGCCCGGCACGGGACGGGAGCCCGGTGAGGGCTGCCCGAGTGCGGCGCAAGGCATGGTCGCAGGATGTGATCATGATCGACACTCGGGCGGCTCCCGGATCAGGACTTGGCTTTGAACGCTTCGAGCTGACCGAAACCGGTCGGCGAGGTTTTGCTTTCAGTGGTGGTGCAGGTGCCTTTCGGGACCAGTTTCCAGGCGTTGGCCTGATGATCCATTTTCGCGGTGCCGGCACAGGTGGTGCCCGCGCCTGCGGCGCAATCGTTCTTGCCTTTCATGGCCACGCCGAAGCATTTTTCCATGTTGTCGTCAGCGGCGTGGGCGGTGGAGACGGCAGCGATGCTCAGGGCGGAACCGAGGGCAAGAACCAGGGCGGTGGCGGACAGGGTGCGGGTGGTAGCAGTCATGATGTTTCTCCGGTTTGAACTTGGGTTTGAACAAGCGATTGCGCTTGCTTGCCCCACTAGAGAAACGACTCGGCGATGCGTTACAGCGATCGGTAAAAGTTTTTTGCCGGGCACAAAAAAAACGGCCCGAAGGCCGTTTTTTGTTTGAAGCGATCGATCAACCGCCGAGGTACGCCTCGCGTACTTTCGGGTCGGTCAGCAGCGCTTCACCGGTGCCTTGCATCACCACCCGGCCGTTCTCCAGAACGTACGCACGGTCGGCGATTTTCAGCGCCTGGTTGGCGTTCTGCTCGACCAGGAACACCGTCACACCGTCCTTGCGCAGCTGTTCGATGATGTCGAAAATCTGCTGGATGATGATCGGTGCCAGGCCCAGCGACGGCTCGTCGAGCAACAGCAGTTTCGGCTTGCTCATCAGCGCACGGCCGATAGCGAGCATTTGCTGTTCGCCGCCGGACATGGTGCCGCCGCGCTGGTTGAAGCGTTCTTTCAGGCGTGGGAAAAGTCCGAGAACCTTGTCCATCTGTTCCTGATAGTCGCCCTTGTCGGTGAAGAATCCGCCCATGGACAGGTTTTCTTCGACGGTCAGACGGGCAAACACCCGACGACCTTCCGGCACCACGGCGATGCTCTTGCGCATGATCTGCGACGAGTCCTGGCCGACCAGTTCCTCACCCATGTAGCGGATGCTGCCGCTGTGGGCCTGCGGCGAACCGCACAGCGTCATCAGCAGCGTGGACTTGCCGGCACCGTTGGCGCCGATCAGGGTCACGATCTCGCCCTGGCGGACTTCGACGTTGACGCTGTGCAGGGCCTGGATCTTGCCGTAGAAGGTGGAAACGTTTTCGAACTGCAGCATTTACGCTTCCCCCAGGTAGGCTTTGATCACTTCAGGATTGTCGCGGATCTGTTCCGGCGTGCCGTCGGCCAGGGGCGTGCCCTGGTTGATTACGACGATGTGGTCGGAAATGCTCATGACCAGTTTCATGTCGTGTTCGATCAGCAGCACGGTCACGTTGTGCTCTTCACGCAGCACGCTGATCAGCGCCTTGAGGTCTTCGGTTTCCTTCGGGTTCAGGCCGGCGGCCGGTTCGTCGAGCATGAGGATCCGCGGACGGGTCATCATGCAGCGGGCGATTTCCAGACGACGCTGCTGACCGTAGGCCAGGGTGCCGGCGGGGCGGTTGGCAAACTCTTTCAGGTTGACCTTTTCCAGCCAGTACTCGGCGAACTCCATGGCCTCGCGCTCGCTCTTGCGAAACGCCGGGGTCTTGAACAGGCCGGACAGGAAGTTGGTGTTCAGGTGACGGTGCTGGGCGATCAACAGGTTCTCGACCGCCGTCATGTCCTTGAACAACCGCACGTTCTGGAAGGTGCGCACCACGCCCTTGAGGGCGATCTTGTGGCCCGGCAGGCCGTGAATCGGCTCGCCGTCCAGCAGGATGCTGCCGCCCGATGGCTGGTAGAAACCGGTCAGGCAGTTGAACACGGTGGTCTTGCCGGCGCCGTTCGGCCCGATCAGTGCCACCACCTGTTTTTCCTTCACGGTCAGGGCCACGCCGTTGACCGCCAGCAGGCCGCCGAAGCGCATGCTCAGATTTTCGACTTTCAGGATCTCGCGGCTCATTTGCGCAGCTCCATGTGAGGACGTTGCATGGGCAGCAGACCTTGAGGTCGCCAGATCATCATCAGCACCATCAGGGCGCCGAACATCAACATGCGGTACTCACTGAACTCACGCATCATTTCCGGCAGCAGGATCATCACCACGGCCGCGAGAATCACGCCCAACTGCGAGCCCATGCCACCCAGCACCACGATGGCGAGGATGATGGCGGACTCGATGAAGGTGAACGATTCCGGCGTCACCAGACCCTGACGGGCGGCGAAGAAGCTGCCGGCGAAACCGGCGAAGCTCGCGCCCAGGGTGAACGCCGAGAGCTTGATCACGGTCGGGTTGAGACCCAGCGCGCGGCAGGCGATTTCATCTTCACGCAGTGCTTCCCACGCACGGCCGATCGGCATGCGCAGCAGGCGGTTGATGATGAACAGCGCCGCCAGCGCCAGCAGCAGGGCAACCAGGTAGAGGAAGATCACCTTGTTGATCGAGTTGTATTGCAGGCCGAAATATTCGTGGAAGGTTTGCAGGCCTTCCGCAGCCTTGCGTTCGAAGGTCAGGCCGAAGAACGTCGGTTTCTCGATGTTGCTGATGCCGTTCGGGCCGCCGGTGATGTCGGTCAGGTTACGCAGGAACAGGCGGATGATTTCCCCGAAACCGAGGGTCACGATCGCCAGGTAGTCGCCGCGCAGACGCAACACCGGGAAGCCGAGCAGGAAGCCGAACGTCGCCGCCATCAGGCCGGCGATCGGCAGGCAGATCCAGAAGCTCAGGCCGTAGTAGTGCGACAGCAGCGCGTAGCTGTAGGCGCCGACGGCGTAGAAACCGACGTAACCCAGGTCGAGCAGACCGGCCAGACCGACCACGATGTTCAGGCCCAGGCCGAGCATCACGTAGATCAGGATCAGCGTCGCGATGTCCACCGCGCCACGGGAGCCGAAGAACGGCCACACCAGCGCACCGATGATCAGCGCGATGATGAAGTAGCGCTGGGTGGAAGGCAGGGTCAGGAAGTTGCTGGCCTTGGCCGGGATCAGCGGCATGCCCGGCGAAGAACGCCACGCCTTGCTGATCTGCTGGTTGAACAGCACCCGCAGGAACATCAGCACCGAGCAGATGGCGATGGTCGCCAGAATGGCCGGGCTGGTGTTGTGCACTTCCAGGTTGATGCCGACGATGGTCAGTTTCAGACCCAGTACCGGATAGGCCACGGCCCAGACCAGCAAGGCGCTGAACAGCGCCTGTTTAAGATTCCTAGTCATACTTTCTCAACCTCCGGACGGCCCAGAATGCCGGTCGGACGGAACAACAGCACCAGAACCAACAAGCCGAAAGCCACGACGTCCTTGTACTGGTCGCCGAAGATATCGGCGCCAAAGGCCTCCGCCACCCCGAGCACCAGCCCGCCGAGCATGGCGCCGGGGATGCTGCCGATTCCGCCCAGTACCGCGGCGGTGAAGGCCTTGAGGCCGACCAGGAAACCGGCGTTCGGGTTGATCACGCCGTATTGCATGCTCAGCAGCACGGCCGCGACGGCCGCCAGCGCAGCACCGATGACGAAGGTCAGGGCGATGATGTTGTTGGTGTTGATGCCCAGCAGGTTGGCCATCTTGATGTCTTCGGCGCAGGCGCGGCAGGCGCGGCCCAGGCGAGAGCGGGAGATGAACAGCGTGAGGCCGAGCATGGCGATCAGGGTCACCACGAACACCACGATTTGCATGTAGGAAATCAGCACTTCATGTGCGCCACCCGGGCCGAAGGCGAAGTTGCCCGGAATCAGGTTGGGGATTGCTTTGTCCTTGGAGTCTTGCGCCAGCAGAACCGTGTTCTGCAGGAAGATCGACATACCGATCGCGGAAATCAGCGGGATCAGACGGTTGCTGCCGCGCAACGGGCGGTAGGCAATGCGTTCGATGCTGTAACCGTAGGAACTGGTGACGACGATGCTGGCGATGAACGCCACGGTCATCAACAGCGGGACGCTTTCGAGTCCCATCATGGTCAGCCCGGCGATGGCGATGAACGCCACGTAGGAACCGATCATGTACACCTCGCCGTGGGCGAAGTTGATCATTCCAATGATGCCGTAGACCATCGTGTAGCCGATGGCGATCAGGGCATACATGCTGCCAACGTTCAAGCCGTTAACCAGCTGTTGGAAGAAGTGATAGATGTCAGGCATTACAGCGCTCCTAAAAACCTGATACGCATTTCACTGGTGGAGTCATTTTCCCGCCCGGTCCCGTGGATCTTTATCCACTTCGAATCCGGGTTTTGCCAGCGAACCGCTGATGACGGTTTTGAGATTTTCAGGTGGGGAGACTGGCGGATCACGCCAGCGCGGCCCAATACATTCGTAAAACAAAGCCCACGGCACGCCGTGGGCTTTATTGGCAGTCAGTCAGGCAGCGCCTTACTGAGGCGACACTTCGGTTTTAGGTTTGCCGTTGTGCCACTCGTAAACCACGAATTTGAAGTCCTTCAGGTCGCCCTTGTCGTCGAAGCTCAGGTCGCCGGTAGGTGTCTTGAAGGTGCCTTTGTGGATGGCTTCAGCCACTTTGGCAGCATCTTCGGACTTGGCAGCCTTGATACCTTCGGCAATCACTTCAACGGCCGAGTAGGACGGGAACACGAACGGACCGCTCGGGTCTTCTTTCTTGGCCTTGAATGCATCGGCCAGGGCCACGTTGGCCGGATCCTGGTCGAAGGATTTCGGCAGGGTCACCAGCAGGCCTTCGGACGCGTCCTTGGCGATCTGGGTGATCGAGTCGTTACCCACGCCTTCCGGACCCATGAATTTGGCTTTCAGGCCTTTTTCCTGGGCTTGACGCAGGATCAGGCCCAGCTCCGGGTGGTAGCCGCCGTAGTAGACGAAGTCGACGTTGGCTTGCTTGAGCTTGGCGATGATCGCGGAGAAGTCCTTGTCGCCGGCGTTGACGCCTTCGAACACGGCAACCTTGGTGCCTTTCTTCTCGAGGGTGGATTTGACGGCGGTGGCGATGCCTTCACCGTACTGCTGCTTGTCGTGCAGCACGCCGACGATTTTCGGCTTCACGTGATCGGCAATGTAGTTACCGGCGGCAGGGCCCTGGGCGCTGTCCAGACCGATGGTGCGGAAGACCATTTTGTAACCACGGTTGGTGATGTCCGGGCTGGTGGCAGCCGGGGTGATCATGATCACGCCTTCGTCTTCGTAGATGTCCGAAGCAGGCTGGGTGGAGCTGGAGCACAGGTGACCGACCACGAACTTGACGCCGTCGTTGACGACCTTGTTCGCGACCGCTACCGCTTGTTTGGGATCGCAGGCGTCATCGTATTCAACGGCTTCGAGCTTCTTGCCGTCGACGCCGCCCTTGGCGTTGATCTGCTCGATGGCCATTTTCGCGCCACTGAACTGCATGTCGCCGTACTGGGCTACTGGACCGGTTTTAGGGCCGGCGATACCGATCTTGATGGTGTCAGCTGCGAACGAATGGCTGGCAACCCCGGCCAGAACCATAGCGGCAAACAGTTTGGAAATCTGCTTAGTAGCCTTAGTCATAGTGCTCCACTCTTACTGTTGTATTTTTTTAGAGTCCTGACGCCGTAGCAGCAGAACCGGGACAGATATCTGGGCGATACCCTCCGGAAAAGCCCCCGGCAACTGTACCGGTACAGTGTAGAGCGCCGGTTGTTGGCCTGGGAAGCTGGCGCCAGGGGGCAAAACCTGAGGGTGTCGCTTTAATGAAAGAAAAAGACAGAATTGCGGCGGGACGTTCAGAGGGCTTATGCCCCAATCATCAGCATTCCTTGGCGTTCCTGCTCTTTTCGTTCGGTACGGCCTTTTGCAACCGGGTTTTTCTGCCGGACCACCGACGTTATCATTCGCGCCGATTTCTTTTCCGGACAGTCCCATGAATCAAGAACCTAGCACCCTCTATGCCAAGCTGCTTGGTGAAACCGCATCTATTACCTGGAAAGAGTTGGAGCGCTTCTACGCCCAGGGTGCCCTATTGTGGGTCGACGCCGGCCTGGATTTGATCGCGGTCGCTGAGGCCGTGGCGTCGGATCAGGGCGAGAAAGTCGCTGCCTGGCTGGCCGAAGACAAGGTCGCCAAGCTGTCTGAAACGCGGGCGCTGGATATCTTCGAGCGTGATCCCGAGATGTGGGCGGTGGTAGTCCGGCCGTGGATCCTGATCCAGGAAAGGGCAGTGGTTTAATGGTTTGCACTTTATTGGTGCGAGCTGTGATCGCGAAAAAGTGTGTAGCGGAGTAGCGTGATGGCCGATTGCCGTAGAGAAATGCCACAGGCGGGGGTGGCATAACGGTGACGTAAACGTAACGGGCACAGTTCAGTGAGCAGCCTGACGGCTGCTTAATTGTTTCGGGATGTTGGAAAAACTGAATAAACCGGGAATTTGAGCGCCTTATCGCGAGCAGGCTCGCTCCCACAGGAAATGCATTCCATTGTGGGAGCGAGCCTGCTCGCGATGGGGGCGCCTCGATCTGGTGTCAGACCGAGTAAGACTTGCCAGTATGGTTATTAAGGGAAATAACCTTGGTCTTGCCGATCCGGTGACGGTAGATCTCACGCAGGTACTTGATCGACTTCTTCACGCAATCGCGCGACAGGCGAATGTCATTGATCGAGACAAACTTCTCTTTGTCGTTGATCAGTTCGCGGTACTTCTTCTCATACATCGGCTTGATCGCGTACCAGTTGGTATCGAGGATCTTCGCCGGATTCTCGAATTCGTTGAGCAGGTCGTCGATGCGGTCCTCATCGAACTCTTCCTGAATGATGAAATCGAGGATCGAATTGTCCAAGGTCTCGTCGAATCGGTACGGGGTCTTGGCGAAGCAACGCTTGATGAACGCCACGATCAGCGTCAGGAAGTCGTCCGACAGGCACGGGCTTTTGGCGATCAGGGTGGTCAGCGACAGGTTGGCCGAGGCGCCGATCACCAGCGCGTAGCGCTTGAGCGTGGTGTTGGGGAACAGGCTGTTGAGGTGGGTCTTCAACCGGTTCAGGTCCATGTACGACAGCTTGTAGTCTTTCGGCAGCGAAACGATCGAGACCACCGACGAGCAGTTCTTGAAGAAGTGCAGGTCGTGCAGCGCAGCCGCGTCGTAGCCGGAGTTCTTGTATTGCTCAAGCGAGGCGCGATAACGCTTGGACTCGATCGGCAGCAGGCTGATGCCTTCGATGGCCTGGGTCACTTTATTGAAGTGCGGCAGGTCGATCGAGCGGAAAAACAGGTCGTCGATGTTCAGGCGCTGCGGCTCTTTGTCGAACACCTTGAACTTGTCGCTGCTCGGCGGCGGGGTTTCCGGCACCACGGATTCGGCGTAGGCAATCGCCACCGGGCCGGCCAGACTCATGAACAGGTCGTTGGCGTCCAGGCGAATGGTCTCGCCGATGTCGATGCCGGCGCGACGGAAATAGTTCTGGTCGTAGTCGGTCGTGACCGCCTGGGCCGTCAGAATGTTGAAGATCTGCTGCGAGATGTATTGGTTGGCGTGCTTCTCCATCGCATTGACATCAATGTTCTGGATGTTGCCGTCATCGCTCTCTTCGGCGTAACGCATGATGTCGTTGGAAATCAGCATCATCGCGTTCCATGGGCGGATACGGCCCATGACGCTGGCTTCGCTGCTGTCTTCGTTGGCGAAGTTGTACGAGAAATCCCATTCTTCCGAGAGGTATTTGCACAGCAGACGACCGGCGTTGATGTGCAGCGCCTCGGACATTTCGCTGCGGTGATCGGAAATGTTCGGCAGCACGCAGATGCCGCTGGTGAAGATCGGTTCGAACACGAAGGAATGACCGCTCTTGCCGTCATGCTCGTCCATCGGCTTGGTGTCGAACGTCTTGTTCATGTACGAGTGCTGCTGGGCCAGGCCGAATTCCGAGGCCATGCCCGAACCGGTACCACCGCCGGCACTGAAGATCGAGAAATACAGGCGCGACTGGTTGGCCTTGATGCCGCAGCTGTCGATCAGGTACGAGTGGATCATTTTCCAGTCGGGGCTGGAGAAACGCTGGGTGTCCTTGTTGAGGATGATCTTCGCCAGGTACTGGCCGAGGATCGGCGCGTTACCGGCGCCACCGGCGTGGACTTCGGACAAGTCCATGATCTTCATCTTGCTGTAGTCGCGCAGGAAGCCGCTTTTTTCGCCCTTGCGCGAGAAACGGATACGCCCGGCAATGTCCTTGTCGAGGTCGCCGAGCATCACCAGCGGCTCCACCAGGAACACCGGTTTGGTCGACTTGTTCGGGCCGATCCGCAGGTTCTGCTTGATCCACTGGGCCGGGCTGTAGCCCTTGTCGGCCAAGCGACGATCGCTTGAGGGGCGATCCTCGTTGTTGAATTCGTTGAGGTAGAACTTGCGCGCGTTGTACACCAGCTCCGCCACGTCGAGGGCGATGTTGGAGCCGCAGCGACCGAGGCCGATCAGGCACACCGAGGGGAATTCCTGATCGTTGTGCTGTTCGTTGTCGCCTTCCAGGTGCGGCGGGCGCGGGAACACCAGGTCACGCAGGCCATCGAGGTTGTCGAGGATGCGGTCGGTGTTGGTTTCGGTGAAGTACAGGTATTGCTGGGTGCCCAGCGGGCGCGAGGGGGGCAATGGCTTCATCGGGGCAGGGCTGTTCGCCGCAGGGCTCAGAGTCAGATCGGATACCGCAGTGGCCGGATTGTTTTTAGAAGTCATTGAGCGCCATCTACCTGGACTGGTTGGTTCAACGACCGCTGTCGTCGAACCTCACGGAATGGGAATCTCGCGTCTTTTTTCTGCGCGTGTTTGGCCCGTGCGTCAGGGGTCTGGCCTGAGTGTCGCGCGGGGGAATCCTTTCCTGATTGATGATGGATCGGCCATTATTCGGCGATCTTTAATCAAAAGGAGGCTAAATGATGTCAACGCGACCTTCGTTGGGTTTTGCCGGAATCGGCCTGATGGGCCTGCCGATGTGCCGCCGTCTGCTGGCCGCCGGTTACCCGCTGACGGTGTGGAACCGCAACCCGGCCAAGTGCGCGCCGCTGGTCGAGGCCGGCGCCCGGCAGGTGGCGACGCCCGCTGAGCTCTGTGAGCAGGCTGACGTGGTGATGCTGTGCCTGGCCGACACGGCGGTGGTGCGCGAAGTGGTGTTCGGTCCGGCCGGCGTGGCTGAGGGGGCGAAACCCGGTCAGTTGCTGGTGGATTTTTCCAGCCTTGAACCGACGGCCACCCGTGAAATGGCCGCCGAACTGGCCGACAAGACAGGCATGGCCTGGCTCGATTCGCCGGTGTCCGGCGGGGTGGTCGGCGCCGAGGCAGGCAGCCTGGCGATCATGGTGGGCGGTGATGCAGCGGATCTTGATCGCGTACGACCGGTACTGCTCGAACTCGGGCAGCGCGTCACGCACATGGGTGGCGTCGGCGCCGGTCAGGTAACCAAGGCCTGCAATCAGATGATCGTCGCCTGCAACGCTTTGGTGATCGCCGAAGTGGTGGCGCTGGCCGAGCAGGCCGGGGTCGATGCCAGCCTGATTGCCGAAGCGCTGGCCGGTGGTTTTGCCGATTCGAAACCGTTGCAGATCCTCGCCCCGCAAATGGCCGAAAGCCGTTTCGAACCGGTGAAGTGGCACGTGCGCACGCTGCTCAAGGATCTGGATACCGCAGTGAAGTTTTCCCGGGAAACCGGCTCGGCCACACCGATCAGCGGATTGGCCGCACAACTGATGCGCCTGCATGGGGCACAAGGCTTTTTGCAGAAGGATCCAGCGACACTGGTGCAAATGTACCGCGCGCCAGACTCAGCGGATTGAGCACGTGCGCGTGTTTGCGCTGGTTGATTTCCTCCAGCACCGGGCGCAGTTCGGCCAGTGGCACCGGGCGGCTGAGCAGGTAGCCCTGAATGAAGTCGCAGCCCGAGCGCTCGAGGAATTCGTACTGCTCCAGGCTTTCGACGCCTTCGGTGACCACCTGCAAATGCAGGGTGTGCGCCATGACGATGATCGCCTGGACGATTTCCATGTCGGCGGTGGCCTTGGGAATGTCGAGGATGAACGAGCGGTCGACCTTCAGGGTGTTGAGCGGCAGGCGCTTGAGATAGGCCAGCGACGAATAGCCGGTGCCGAAGTCGTCGATCGACAATGACACGCCGAGGGCGCGGATCTGCCGCAGCAGCACCAGGGTGTTGGCGATGTTGCCCATCAAGGCGTTTTCGGTGACCTCCAGTTCCAGCCGTTCCGGGGCGACCCCGGCGCTGCGCAAGGCGTGCTCGATTTCATTGGCCAGTTCTTCCCGGGCCAGATTCAGCGGTGAGCAGTTCCAGGCGATCTTCAGCTCTTCACAGCCATGGCGCGACAGCTCGCCGAGATCTTCACAGGCCTTGCGCAGGACCCAGTTGTCGAGCTCGGCAATCAGGCCGTTGTTTTCGGCGATGGCAATGAAGCGATCCGGGGTGAGCAGGCCGTGTACCGGATGCTGCCAGCGGATCAGCGCTTCGAGCTTGGTGACCTTGCCGGTCTTGAGTTCGAAGATCGGCTGGTAATACAGCAACAGACCGTTCTCCTGACGCAGCGCGTGGCGCAGTTCTTCCTCCAGTTGCAGTTCGAGGCTGGCGCGGTTTTTCAGGTTGGAATCGAAAAAGTGCACGCCGTTGCGCCCGGCGCCTTTGGACTGGTACAGCGCCAGATCCGCATGCTTGAGCAGTTCATCGCAGGTCGAGCCGTCCTCGGGAAACAGGCTGATGCCGATGCTGGTGGTCATCACCATGCGTCGTCCGGCCAGTTCGATCGGTTCTTTCATCTTGAGCATGATGCGCTGGGCCAGATTGCGCGCTTCTTCGCGGTCGCGCAGGCCGATGAGGATGCAGAACTCGTCGCCGCCGAATCGCGCCACCACGTCTTCATGGCTGCGCACCGAGCCCTTGATGTGCTGGGCGATGACCTTCAGCAGTTCGTCGCCGGCGTCATGGCCGAGGCTGTCGTTGATGCGTTTGAAGTGGTCGATGTCGAGGAACATCACCGCGAGCATGCCGCCTTCGCTGGTTTTCTGGCTGAGTTTTTCAGCGAAGATCTGATTGAAGCCGCGCCGGTTGATCAGGTTGGTCAGGGCGTCGTAGTTGGCCACGTGCTGCAGCGACATGCGCGCCTGATCGAGCTGGCTGAGCAGAGCGTTGACCCGGCGCAGATCGTGTTCCTTGTTCTGCAGCTTCTTGTCGGCCAGCGCGGCGCTGATGGCGCTGCCGAGAATCAGCAGCGTGATCAGCGCGACGGTGAGGCCCAACTGCAAGTGACTGGATTGCGACGCCAGGGTTGGCAATTGCCCCTCGGGCAGCACCAGTTGCAGCGCCGCCATGCCGGTGAAATGCATGCTGAGGATGCCGGCGCCGAGAATCAGCGCGGCCAGGTATTTGAGCATCTGGATGTGCAGGCCAGTGCCTTCGCGCAAGTTGCCGGCGACCCACAACGCCGCGAAGCTGGCGCCGATGGCGATCACGATCGACGACAGGAACAGGGTGGGCTCGTAGTAGGCCGTGGCGGCGGATTCGATGGCGGCCATGCCGACGTAGTGCATGCCGGCGATGCCGAGGCCGATGACGATGGCGGTCTTGAGGTATTGCAGCAGACTCGGCTGCGGATGGCTGAGGGTGTGCATCGCCAGCCAGGACGCCAATAACGCGATCACCAGAGAAAACAGGGTCACGGGCAGGTCGTACTGAATGTCGATCGGCGCCTGGAACGCCAGCATGCTGATGAAGTGCATGGCCCAGATACCGCCGGCCAGGCAGGTCGCGCCGATCCAGCGCCACAGTCGCTGCGAACCGGGTTCTTCAGCGTGGGCGACCCGTTCGGCCATGTCGAGGGTGGCAAAACTCGCGGCGCAGGCGACCAGGTAGGCCACCAGCACCAACAGGGGATTGTGTGTGCAATTGAGGATGACCTGCCCGCTCTCCGGCTGCTCGGCAACAAATTGCAAACCAAGCCACTCCATAGCATGCCCCGTCTCTGAATACGTCCTTACTGCGTCATCAACGCAGGCGAATGTTTGCAGTATAGAGGCGGTTTTTGCCGTGCAAGCGGTAGTGGCACATTGGCGCTAATGATTTCGGCATTAGCGTCATAGCGTTTGGCACTAAGCGTTGAAAGGCCTGGACTCAGGCGACTTCGTTCCAGTGCGGTTGCAGCGGTGGCAGGCCGAACCGGGCACGTGCCTTGTCGCAGTCGGTATTCTGTTCGCCGTTTTCCCACGACGCTTCGAACTCCCGGCAGGGGCTGGAACGCTTGTCGTAGATCGTGCAACTCACGGCTGTTCCGACTTCGCCCTCCAGCGCGGTGCAGCGCGGCGCCTTGCGGTCGGTGCCGATCATCGCGACCCGGCTGGGCGTGATCTGGGTGACCAGTTCATCGGGCACGGTCCCGCCGGAGGATGCGCATTCACCCCAGAAAAATGACACACGAAAATGGGAACAGCAGGCACCGCAATTCAGACACGGACTGACTTCGGACATGGGCGGGATATCAAAGGGGTTGATCGGCAGGATCCGGACGGATCCGGCGGCCATTCTAGGCTTCGCCACGGCGTTGGGAAGGGGGGCGTGAAAGTATTTTTTCATTGCCGGATTTTTCTGCAAAACCCCCGTTTTTCGGGGGATTCGAAGCATTTCAAGGGCTTACGTTTCGTTACACGGCCATGGCCCGTCATCAGGCTGACGAATGATCACAGACAGCCCCGACGAGCGTGACTAGATTGCAGGTTCCGGGCTCGATGCGTTGGCAGTGAAGCCCTCATAACAATAAAGAGACGGACCCATGCAGAACTCGACCCAAGCGGCGAATGCCTGGCGCATTCTGTTCCTGCTGTTCCTTGCCAACCTGTTCAACTTCTTCGATCGCACCATCCCGGCGATCATCATCGAGCCGATCCGCATGGAATGGCACCTCAGCGATTTTCAGCTGGGGATCGTCGGCACCGCGTTCACTCTGGTTTACGCGATTGCCGGATTACCACTGGGCCGCCTGGCCGACACCGGTTCGCGCAGCAAACTGATGGGCTGGGGCCTGGCGACCTGGAGCGCGCTGACGGCGGTCAACGGTCTGGTCGGCAGTTTCTGGAGCTTCCTGCTGGTGCGCATGGGCATCGGCATTGGTGAAGCCAGTTACGCGCCCGCCGCCAACTCGCTGATCGGCGATCTGTTCCCGGCCCATCGCCGGGCCCGGGCCATGGGCATTTTCATGCTCGGCCTGCCGCTGGGGCTGCTGCTGGCCTTCTTCACCATCGGCTGGATGGTCAAGGCGTTCGACAGCTGGCGCGCGCCGTTCTTCATCGCCGCCGTGCCGGGGCTGGTACTGGCGGTGTTCATGTTCTTCATCAAGGAACCCAAGCGCGGCGCGGCGGAAACCGTGCAGGTGTCCCAGGAGAAAGTCGACAAACCGATCCGCCGCGTCCTCGCCGTGCCGACCTTCCTGTGGCTGGTGATGGCCGGGCTGTGCTTCAACTTCGCGACCTACGCCTGCAACTCGTTCCTGGTGCCGATGCTCCAGCGTTATTTCCTGATGCCGTTGCAGGACGCGGCGGTGGCGACCGGGGTGATCGTCGGTGTGACCGGATTGATCGGCCTGACCCTCGGTGGCTGGATCGCCGACAAGATTCACCAGCGGGTGGCTAACGGGCGACTGCTGTTTGCCGCGTTCAGCCTGATCATCTCGACCCTGTGCACGGCGTGGGCGCTGCATGCCGGGCGCATCGAGATCGGGGTGTTTGTCGCTGTGTTCAGCGTTGGCTGGCTGTTCGCCTACAACTTCTACACCTGTGTGTACACGGCGATTCAGGACGTGGTTGAACCGCGTCTGCGGGCCACGGCGATGGCGCTGTTCTTTGCCGGGTTGTATTTGCTCGGTGGCGGCTTGGGCCCGGTGGTGGTCGGTGGTTTGTCGGATCACTTTGCCAAGTCGGCGATGGCCTCGGCGGGCGCCGAGCAGATGACCGAAGCCTTCAAGGCCGTCGGTCTGCATGATGCGATGTATCTGATTCCGGTGGCGCTGTTCCTGACCATGGTGTTCCTGTTCCTCGCCTCGCGCTGTTTTGTGCGGGATGCGAAGCGGATGAAGGACGGGATGGTGGCGGTGGTTGAGCCGCAGAGTCAGGCCGTTACCGCTTGATGACCTGCATCGCCTGATCGTTCCCACGCTCTGCGTGGGAATGCAGCCCGGGACGCTCTGCGTCCGATTCGAGAACTGGAACGCGGAGCGTCCCTTGAGGCATTCCCACGCGGAGCGTGGGAACGATCAGTGAGGGGGGCAGACAAAAAAAGGCCCGCATCGCTGCGGGCCTTTTCGTTTTTGGCGATGGAGCAGGGCAGTTTAGCCCGCCACCAGCACCCGGATCGCTTCCAGTCGCAGCGCGGCCTTGTCGAGCATCGCCAGACCTTGTTCACGCTGCTTGCGCAGGGCATCCAGTTCGCTGTCGCGCACGGTCGGGTTGACCGCTTGCAATGCGGTCAGGCGTGCCAGTTCTTCGTCGGTGTCGGCTGCCAGACGGCGGCGGGCCTCGGCGACGCGCTCGGCGTGGCGCGGGGTGACCTTGTCTTCACCGGCGTTGATCCGTGGCGTCAGCTGATCGCGCTGGGCCTGGATGAACTTGTTGGCGCTGGCGCGCGGCACGCTTTCCAGTTGATCGTTCAAGGTCTCGAACGCCACGCGCGATGACAGGTCGTTGCCGTTGGCGTCGAGCAGGCAGCGCAGGGCGGCCGGCGGCAGGTAACGGCCCAGTTGCAGCGAACGCGGGGCAACCACTTCGCTGACGTAGAGCAATTCCAGCAGCACGGTGCCTGGCTTGAGCGCCTTGTTCTTGATCAGCGCGACGGCGGTGTTGCCCATCGAACCGGACAGCACCAGATCCATGCCGCCCTGCACCATCGGGTGTTCCCAGGTGATGAACTGCATGTCTTCACGCGACAGCGCCTGGTTGCGGTCGTAGGTGATGGTCACGCCTTCGTCGTCGCCCAGCGGGAAACTGGCGTCGAGCATCTTCTCGCTCGGCTTGAGGATCAGGGCGTTTTCCGAATGGTCTTCGCTGTCGATGCCGAACGCGTCGAACAGGGTTTCCATGTAGATCGGCAGGGCGAACTGGTCGTCCTGTTCGAGGATGGCCTCGACCAGCGCTTCACCTTCGCCGGCGCCGCCGGAGTTGAGTTCCAGCAGGCGGTCGCGACCGGTGTGCAGCTCGGCTTCCAGGCGCTCGCGCTCGGTGCGCGCCTCGTCGATCAGCGCTTGCCACTCGCCGTCGTCGGCCTCTTCGAGCAGCGGCAGCAGGCGCGCGCCGAACTGATGCTGCAAGGCGTTGCCGGTCGGACAGGTGTTGAGGAACGCGTTCAGTGCTTCGTGATACCACTGGAACAGGCGCTCTTGCGGGCTGGTTTCCAGGTACGGCACGTGCAGTTCGATGATGTGCTTCTGGCCGATCCGGTCCAGACGACCGATCCGCTGTTCCAGCAGGTCCGGGTGCGACGGCAGATCGAACAGCACCAGGTGGTGGGCGAACTGGAAGTTGCGACCTTCGCTGCCGATTTCCGAGCAGATCAGCACCTGCGCGCCGAACTCTTCGTCGGCGAAGTAGGCGGCGGCGCGGTCACGCTCGAGGATGTTCATGCCTTCGTGGAACACCGTGGCCGGGATGCCGGAGCGCACGCGCAGGGCGTCTTCCAGGTCCATCGCGGTTTCGGCGTGGGCGCAGATCACCAGCACTTTGGTGCGCTTGAGCATTTTCAGCTGGTCGATCAGCCACTCGACGCGCGGGTCGAATTTCCACCAGCGTTCTTCTTCGCTGGCGTCCGGCTGGGCCTGGAAGCTGACTTCCGGGTACAGCTCGGCGTGTTCGCCCAGCGGCAGTTCGAGGTATTCGTCCGGGCATGGCAGCGGGTACGGGTGCAGTTTGCGCTCCGGGAAACCCTGCACGGCGGCGCGGGTGTTACGGAACAGCACGCGGCCGGTGCCGTGGCGGTCGAGCAGTTCACGCACGAGGCGGGCGCTGGCTTCGGTGTCGCCATCGTTGACGGCGGTGAGCAGGGCTTCACCTTCGTTGCCGAGGAAACCGTGGATGGTCTTGTGCGCGGCTGGCGACAGGCGCCCCTTGTCCAGCAGCTCCTGAACGGCTTCGGCCACCGGGCGATAGTTTTCGCTCTCGGCGCGGAAGGCGGCCAGGTCATGGAAACGGTTCGGGTCGAGCAGGCGCAGACGGGCGAAGTGGCTGTCCTGACCGAGTTGTTCCGGGGTAGCGGTGAGCAGCAGCACGCCGGGAATGACTTCGGCCAGCTGTTCAACCAGCGAGTATTCCGGGCTGACTTTCTCTTCGTGCCACACCAGGTGGTGGGCTTCGTCGACCACCATCAGGTCCCAGCCGGCAGCGAACAGGGCGTCCTGCGCCTTTTCATCGTCGACCAGCCACTCCAGTGCCACCAGGGCCAGCTGGGTGTCTTCGAACGGGTTGGTGGCATCGCTTTCGATGAAGCGTTCTTCGTCGAACAGCGCGACCTGCAGGTTGAAGCGGCGGCGCATTTCCACCAGCCATTGGTGCTGGAGGTTTTCCGGAACCAGGATCAGCACGCGGTTGGCGCGCCCTGACAGCAACTGGCGATGGATCACCAGACCGGCTTCGATGGTCTTGCCCAGACCCACTTCGTCCGCCAGCAGTACGCGCGGCGCGATGCGGTCGGCGACTTCACGGGCAATGTGCAGCTGGTGGGCGATCGGTTGCGCACGCACGCCGCCCAGGCCCCAGAGCGAAGACTGCAACTGGCGGCTGGTGTGTTCCAGAGTGTGATAACGCAGGGAGAACCACGCCAGCGGGTCGATCTGGCCGGCGAACAGACGGTCGCTGGCCAGGCGGAACTGAATGAAGTTCGACAGCTGGGTTTCCGGCAGGGTGACCGCTTCGTTCTGTGCGTTGAGGCCGTGGTAGACCATCAGGCCGTCGACGTCGTCGACTTGCTGGACGGTCATCTTCCAGCCTTCGAAGTGCGTGATCGAATCGCCCGGCGAGAACCGCACGCGGGTGAGGGGCGCATTCCGTAGCGCGTACTGGCGAGTCTCGCCAGTGGCCGGGTAAAGCACGGTCAACAAGCGGCCGTCCTGTGCCAGAACGGTGCCTAAACCAAGCTCTGCTTCGCTGTCACTGATCCAGCGTTGCCCCGGTTGATACTGCTGCGCCATGCTGCCTGACTCCCACCTTGAAAAAGCGGGCTATCTTAACGGAATGAGGGCCTGAGGCCAAAGGATAAGGAGCGGTAACGAGCTTTTGGCTGCACGCTGCAAGTAAGGCAAATGTGGTCATCTGTCAGTTTTACGCAGGGCCGGGGCACCTGTGAGTGCCAACCCGGTCACAAGTTTGCGACAGATGGTTCAAGGCAACCTCGCCCCAGCCGATAGCTTGCTGACAGGAGACCCTTCATATGCTGCCACCGATGCTCCCCCTGAGCGCCGTGCCGATCACCTCCCAGCAGGATCCGATCCGCCAGCGACCGGACATTCCCCCTGTGGTGCCGGTGCAGGAAAGCTCCAACGAAAGCACCATCGACCTGCAAAAGCGCGACCCGGAAGAGGACGGCTATCTGCTGCGCGAAGAGCAGCGCCGCCAGCAGGAACGCGATCGCCGCCGCCGCGAAGCCGACGACGACCCCGAAGCGCACCTCGCCGTTCCCGGCACCGAACTCAATGCCGACAACACTGTGCCGGTGGCGCCGCTGATGGACGATCAGCCGCGTCAGGGGCTTTGGGTCGATATCGAAATCTGAGGCCGGGCGGCCAGCTCCGTCAGGTTTTCCAGCAACACGTCGATCTCTTCTTGTGTGTTCAAGTAGCTCACCGCCACCCGCGCAATATTTGTCAGCCCGCGCGCCTGCATGTCCAGCGGCGTGTAGGCCACGCCATTGGCGCCGATGTTGATTCGTCGTTCGGCCAACGTCTGTTTCAGCGCCACGCTGTCCCAGCCCTCAAGCGTGAAGGCGATCAGCCCGGATTGTTGATTGGCCGCGCCGAGATTCCGCGGTGTCAGACCGGGAATCGCCTTCAGGCGTTGGCGCAATTCACTGCTCAGCTGTTCGATGCGTTGGCGGATGGCGATCGCGCCGAGGCGGTTGTGCTCCTCCAGCGCATTGGTCAACCCCGCCAGCAGGGCCAGCGACACCTCGCTGGTTTCAAAGCGGCGCGCGTCGTCACGCAGGGTAAATCGCTTGCCGTCCCACGGCGCCGACAATACATCGCGTTGCACGGGGAGCAGCCGTTGCAGAAATTGCGGCCGAATGTACATCAACGCCGTGCCGCGCGGCCCGCGCAGAAACTTGCGTCCGGCACCCTTGAGCACGTCGCACTGCAAGGCCTGAACATCGCAGGGCAACTGTCCCAGTGCCTGGCCGGCGTCGATGAAATAAGGGATGCCGTGGCGCCGCGCGACATTGCCGATCTGCGCGGCGGGGTTGATCAGACCGCCGTTGGCCGGCAGCCAGGTCAGGGCGATCAGACGTACCTGGCCGTCGATCATCTGCGCCAGGGCTTGCGGATCGACCGCACCTTTGGCATCGCAAGGAATCACTTCGAGCCGCGCGCCGGCCTTCACCGCTTCGGCCATGCACGCCAGGTTGCCGGCCCATTCATGGCGACCCACCAGAATCCGTTCGCCGGGCTGCCACGGCCCCAGCGCGTTGAACGCCTGACTCCAGGCTGCCGAGCCGCTGCTGGCGAAGGCGATGTCTTCGGGCTGGGCGTTGAGCAGGACGGCGGCCGCATTGCGCGCGCGTTCCTGGACCCGGTTGTCTGCCGACTCCATCGGCCCGCCGAGTGCTTCGCGTTGCAGCTGTTCGATCACTGCATCGAGGGTGGCGTGGCTTGGCAGCGAGGCGCCGGCGTGGTTGAAGTGGATCACCTGGGCGCAGCCGGGCGTGGCGGCGCGCAGACGCAAGATGTCGTCGATGTTCACGGCTTGAGCTCGAAGATTGCGTCGATTTCCACCGCGACGCCGGCCGGCAGGCTCGCCACGCCGACCGCGGTGCGCACGTGTCGGCCCTTGTCGCCGAGGGCGTTGACCAGCAGATTCGAGGCGCCGTTGGCGACGACGCCCTGAGCCTTGAAGTCCGGCGTGGCGGCCACGAAAACCCCGAGGCGCAGGATGCGCACCAGCTTCGACAGGTCATCGCCCAGCGCATGGCTCAACTGGGCGAGCAGGCCCAAGGCAGCCAGTTCAGCGGCGTTGGCGCCTTCTTCGTCGGAGATCGCTTCGCCCAGTCGTCCGATGAACGCAGGTTTGCCGTCGAGCAATGGAATCTGCCCGGAGATGAACAACTGGTTCTGGCTGACCACGTGGTTGACGTAATTGGCGATCGGCTGGCTCGGCTCGGGCAGGCGCAGGCCGAGTTGTTGCACGCGTTGGCTGAGGGAATCGGTCATGGGAAGTCCTCCTGAGTGAGGGCTTCAGCATGTTGGGGCGAGCGAAGGGCGACAAACGGATAGATTTAATCCGACGCATCCAAAAAACTCATGCGTTCGCGGTTTCCTCCAGCCATTCGCAGAAACTCTGCGCCGCCGGCGTGGGCGGGCGTTGCGGCGTGACCAGCCAATAACCGATCTCGCCGAGCATCGGCGGGGTGTCGAAAGCCGGTACCAGCGCGCCTTCCTTGATCCGCCGTTCGATCATTCGCTGGCGACCCATGGCAATGCCCTGACCGGCGACGGCCGCTTCGACGACGATGTTGTAGTCGTGGAGCATGACGCTGGACACATGAGCCAGATCGATGCCGCTGTGTTGCTGCCAGTCGATCCATTCGAACGGCTGGTGCGACTTGGCCATCAGCAAGGGGCCGTTGGTCACGCCTTTGGCCTTGAAGGCCGGGCTGCAGACTGGCGTCAGGGTTTCAGCCATGAACCGCCGGGCCTGGACTTTCGGCCAACCGCCCTTGCCGTAGCGGATCGCCAGATCCACCTCGCCGGCATCGACGTCGGCCAGTTGCACGGCGGGCAGCAGTTCGACATGGATGTTCGGGTATTTCGCGTTGAAGTCCGCCAGACGCGGCGCCAGCCACAAGGTGGCGAAGGAGGCGAGCAGGCCGATGCGCAAGGTGGTGGGGCGCTCGCCGCGCAGGTCGTGGGTGGCGGCGGCAATCGCGGCGAGGGCCGGCTCGATCTGCCGATAGTAATGTTCGCCGGCGGCCGTCAGATCGATCGCCCGGGTGCGGCGCACGAACAGTCGCTGATCGAGGAATTCTTCGAGTTTGTGTACCTGATGGCTGATCGCGCTTTGGGTCACCGACAGCTCATCGGCAGCCTTGATGAAACTCAAATGACGGGCCACGGCCTCAAAGGCACGCAAGGCCATCAGCGGTGGCAGGTCTTGATGCAGGGGCACGGCGCAGATCCTTCGGGTTCAGGGCGAGGCGCCGATTGTGCAAGCAAATCCGGTGGGCGGTACATGAAATGTTGTAGAGGGTTCAGGCGAGTGGCTGGTCAGCGTTCGCGCCAGGCCGCATTATTGGCGCAGTCCTGCCGTTGAAGCGGCAGTTGTGATTCAGTCCAAGCGATGCACCGAACGCCATGAGCCAAGACGACAAGCTGATCGACCTCAACACCGAACGCGCCAAGCGGGTTCATGACCTCAACGAGAAGCGCCTGAATGAAGTGCGCCAGGCTTTCGAGCAGGCCATGCCGTTGGGTAAACCGAAGAAAAAGCCGAAAAACAAACCGAAAAAGCGTTGATCTCCCCTGCATCCGTTGATGCAGGTCAGTTATTTCCCTTCCTTTCCTCCTCTCTGTGACCGGCATTGATCCCGGTCAATTCCTGCGCCTGCCTGATTGGTTAACTTAGTTCCATCGCAGCAGAGCAGGGGCCAGGAGGCCAGTCATGTTTTTCGATAACGTGGTGTTTGCCGGGGTCCTGACTGTGGGGCTGATGGTTCTGTTTTTTGCAGGGTTTGGATTTTTTATCTGGAAGGATGCGAACAAGCGCAAGAAGCCTTGATTCTTCCGGGTTTGATGAGCACGCAAGGCATTTTGGGCAACTTCGGTTGCCCTTTTTTTTGTGTCTTGGCGGCCTTTGGGCCGACCATGCTCTTGGGGTTTTGGGTGAATATCCGTTTCTTCGGGGGTTGCGGCTGGCGGTTTCGCCCTTACGGCGAGTCCCTTTTTCAGACGCCAAAAAGGAACCAAAAGGCTGGGCCCCGGCGTTCGGCACCTCGCTTTGGCTCGGTGTTCCTTCGTTCCGGGATTCATCCGGGGGCATCGCCTACGGTTTGCTTCGCTGCACCTCCTCTCGATGTGTTTGGCTCCGCCAAACGGTCGCTGCGCTCCCACCCCCGGATAAATCCCTCCACTCAGCCTTCCGATGGGGCCGGCACGTCAAGAGCGGTACTCGAGCTAACGCTCATCGTGTTGAGTGGTTAGAGGCGAAAAGCGACTGCTTTTGCTTTTGCTTTGATCGTTCCCACGCTCCGCGTGGGAATGCAGCCCGGGACGCTCTGCGTCCCATTTCTGGAAGCAACAAAAAAGGCGTGATCCTCTCGAATCACGCCTTCTTCACTACATCAATCTATCAGCTACCCAGCGCCTTCGATGCCAGCCAGAACAGGCCGGCCGACAGGGCCACGGTGGCTGGCAGGGTCAGGACCCAGGCCAGCAGGATGGTTTTCACCGTGCCGCCTTGCAGGCCGCTTTTGTTGGCGACCATGGTGCCGGCCACGCCCGAGGAGAGGACGTGGGTGGTGGACACCGGCAGGCTGAAGATGTTGGCCATGCCGATCAGGCTGGCGGTGGTGATCTGGGCCGACATGCCTTGCGAGTAGGTCATGCCTTGCTTGCCGATCTTCTCGCCGATGGTCAGTACCACGCGTTTCCAGCCGACCATGGTGCCCAGGCCCAAGGCCAGGGCGACCGCCAGAATTACCCAGAACGGGGCGTATTCGGTGGTGGTGGTCAGGTCTTTGCGCAGTTTGTCCAGGTCAGCCTTTTCACGCGGGGCGAGGCCTGGCAGTTTGCTGACTTTCTTCGCAGTGTCGTCCAGGCAGAGCAGGTAACGACGCACTTCGATGCGGCTTTCCGCGGACAGCGAGTGGTAGTCGGCTACGCCTTTGAGGGTGTCGAGCAGGGCGGCGATGGTCGGTTCGGTCTGTTGCGGGTTGCAACGGAATTTCTCCGGCAGGTCGCCTTCCACGCTTTTGCCCAGGGCCAGGAATTCACCCAGGGTGTCGGCGTTGCGCTTGTAGAACTGGCTCAGGTGCAGGGTCGCGTCGCGAGTGCGTTCGATCTGGTAGGTGGTGCTGTTCAGGTCGAGTACGAACTGCGCGGGCACGATACCGATCAGTACCAGCATGATCAGGCCGATGCCTTTCTGGCCGTCGTTGGAACCGTGCACGAAGCTCACGGCCATGGCCGAGATCACCAGGACCAGGCGGTTCCAGAACGGTGGGTGCTTCTTGTCGTCGATCTTGCGGCGCTGTTCCGGCGTCTTGTGCATCTTCGACAGCGGACGCCACCACTTCAGGCCGATCAGCACCAGCGCGGCGATCAGGAAGCCGGCCATCGGCGAGAACACCAGCGAGGCGCCGATATCGATCGCTTTCTGCCAGTTGACGCCGTCAGCCAGTGGAATTTCGTTGATCAGAGCGTTGGCCAGGCCGACACCGAGGATCGAACCGATCAGCGTGTGCGAACTGGAGGCCGGGATACCGAAGTACCAGGTGCCCAGGTTCCAGGCGATCGCGGCGGCGAGCAGCGAGAACACCATTGCCAGACCATGGCCGGTGTTCACGTTGATCAACAGTTCTACCGGCAGCAGGTGCACGATGGCATACGCCACGCCAACGCCGCCCAGCAGTACGCCGAGGAAGTTGAACACGCCCGAGAAGAACACCGCCAGATGAGGCGGCATCGCTTTGGTGTAGATAACAGTGGCTACCGCGTTAGCGGTGTCATGAAATCCATTGATGAACTCGAAGGCGAGGACAAATGTCAGGGCGAGCAGGAGGCTCACAAGCACCCAGGCATCCAGTCCGCTGAATAAATCGATCATGAAGGTTTTCTGACCCGGTCATAAGGGGGCGCGATTATGCCAGAAAAGACTGGAAATCGATCCCCTACCTGCTCATCGGTAACATTCTTCAACGAATTAATTTGTATCAGGGGGCATTACCCAAGCTTTTTGCAGGGTTTTGCAAGGTGTTGATTTGGTTGATAAAAATTTGAGACGCCGGCGAATTCGCCAGTTGTCGGGAGGGGGCTGAAAGTTGTATGAAATATCTGAGAAATGCGTCTGACATGCTCCAGACCTGTGCAATACAGGGGAGTTGGCCGCTGCCCGCGGGTAGCGGGCGCGCAAGGCATCGTCAGTCCACCGTGCTTGTAGCCCGGTGAGTACGCTTACCTTCGGAAGGTGCAAAGGACGGCTTCAAGGCTCTTCGGCTTTGAGTTCCTCTTCCATTTTTTTCAGTTCTTGCTGAAAGACCTGATCCTGAACGGTAGGGCGTTTACGCCAGGCTTTGCGTTCTGGTTCGGGCTGGGCGGCGTAGGTGGTGACTTCCCCGCCGTAAACTTCCTTGTAACGTTGTTCCTGGCGCTCAAGTTCCGCGCGCAGTTCGTCTTTCGTCACAGTGCTACCTGTATGAGTTGAGATAAATGTCTGGTGAAACGCACTGCAACGAATCATTTAACCGGTTCATCAACAAGCGCTTGCCCGGACAGGCAGCGGTGTTGTCGGGAAGACGGTCAGGACTTCCATGTTGCAGGCGGCTACGGCACCAGATTAAAACTGACGCAGCATCAGTTTCCTGTTTCAGCGAGCGCGCTGGCGGTGCATGAGTAATGAGCGTCAGGCGCTGGCCGGGGCCGGCAGCGATGGACATCGCGCCAGCGGGTGGCACCGTCGGCAAATAAGAGCACGGTGCCACTGAGGTGCATTATAGCGGGCGAATCGGGATTGCCTATCTTTGCCAAGTTAAAAACGGTTCTGGATGTGTGATTGTTTTGTGACGTGCAACTTTCATCAATAGTTGCATCGCCGTTGCGCAGTGTTTGATTTCTGGCGCCATTTAGTCGGACAACTAAGGCGCTTAAACCACACCGGCGTTCCAAGTTCAAATCTGTTCCGCACAACCCAAACGAGTAGGTGAGGGCGATTGCGATTATCGGTCGACGGTTCGATAATCGCCCGGTGTTGGCGGTCTGTCGCTTGTGTATCTGCCAGCGAGCCGCTTGTATAGCCGTTGATCCGAACAAGAAAAAAAGGACCTGACATGAACGATCAAATGCGCAATTCCTTCACCTCGGTAGCGCCGCCGATCGTCGCTTCGCCGGCCAAGCGTATCCAGGCCCTGACCGGCGACCCGGATTTCATGACCTCCCTGGCCCGTGGCCTGGCGGTGGTGCAGGCGTTTCAGGAGCGCAAGCGCCACCTGACCATCGCCCAGATCAGCCATCGCACGGAAATTCCCCGCGCCGCCGTGCGCCGTTGCCTGCACACACTGATCAAGCTCGGCTACGCCACCACCGATGGGCGCACTTATTCGCTTCTGCCGAAAGTGCTGACCCTCGGTCACGCCTATCTGTCGTCGACGCCGCTGGCGGTCTCGGCCCAGCCGTATCTCGACCGCATGAGCGAGCAACTGCACGAGGCCTGCAACATGGCCACGCTGGAAGGCGACGACATTCTCTACATTGCCCGTTCGGCCACCACCCAGCGTCTGATTTCGGTGGACCTGTCGGTGGGCGGGCGCTTGCCGGCGTACTGCACGTCTATGGGGCGAATCCTGCTGGCGGCGCTGGACGACACCTCGCTGCGCGAATATCTCGACCACGCCGAACTGGTGGCCAAAACCAGCCGCACGATTCACACCCCCGACGCCTTGCTCGAATGTCTGCAGGAAGTCCGGCAGCAGGGCTGGTGCATCGTCGATCAGGAACTGGAACAAGGTCTGCGTTCGATTGCCGTGCCGGTGTATGACGCTTCCGGCCAGGTGGTGGCCGCGCTCAATGTCAGCACCCACGCCGGTCGTGTCAGCCGTACCGAGCTCGAGCAGCGCTTTCTGCCGGGCCTGTTGAGCGCCAGTCGCGACCTCAGTGCGCAATTGTTTGCCTGATGAAGCTGTTCGATAAACGCACAGAGTTGCGTTTATCGAATTGACGCTAAAACCCCCGGATCATTAATGTCGCGGCAGCGTCATCCGGCGCGAATGTGAATGAGCCCGCCGGATCGTCGACTCCCATAATAATGACAAGAGGCAACCTCCCATGCGCACGTTCCCCGACTGTCGCCGCCCCCGTTCCTGTTGCCGGTATTAGCGCAACGCCTGATTTCTTCCTTATATAGTTGTGACCGTGCCGCTCTCTGGCCGGCCGCCGTTCGACTGCGTTTTCTTGCGTGGAATAAAAATAATGAACCAGCCTCAGTCCGCTGTAGGTCACTGCCTCGACGTGCAGTCCTTCATCAACGCCCAACCGATCTCGCGCTATCAGTGGCGAGTGGTGATCCTGTGTTTCCTGATTGTGTTCCTCGATGGCCTCGATACTGCGGCCATGGGGTTTATCGCGCCGGCCCTGTCCCAAGACTGGGGCATCGACCGCGCCAGCCTCGGCCCGGTGATGAGTGCCGCGCTGATCGGAATGGTCTTCGGTGCGCTGGGCTCCGGGCCATTGGCTGACCGCTTCGGGCGAAAAGTCGTACTGGTCGGCGCGGTTTTTCTGTTCGGTGCTTTCAGCCTGGCGTCGGCCTACGCCACCAATGTCGATCAGTTGCTGGTGCTGCGTTTCCTCACTGGTCTGGGACTGGGCGCCGGGATGCCGAACGCCACCACGCTGCTGTCGGAATATACCCCGGAGCGCAAGAAGTCCCTGTTGGTGACCAGCATGTTCTGCGGCTTCAACCTGGGCATGGCCGGTGGCGGGTTTATTTCGGCCAAGTTGATCCCGGCATTCGGCTGGCACAGTCTGTTGCTGATCGGCGGGATCCTGCCGCTGATCCTCACCGTGGTGCTGCTGCTCTGGCTGCCGGAATCGGCGCGTTATCTGGTGGTGCGCAATCGCGGCACCGACAAGGTGCGCAAGACCCTCGCACCCATTGATCCTGCCATCGTCGCGCAGGCCGCGAGTTTCAGCGTGCCGGAACAGAAAACCGTGAAAGCGCGCAACGTGTTTGCGGTGATTTTTTCCGGCACCTACAGCGTCGGCACGTTGCTGCTGTGGCTGACCTATTTCATGGGTCTGGTGATCGTGTACCTGCTGACCAGCTGGCTGCCGACCCTGATGCGCGACAGCGGCGCGAGCATGGAGCAGGCGGCCTTCATCGGCGCGTTGTTCCAGTTCGGTGGGGTGCTGAGTGCGGTGGGCGTAGGCTGGGCGATGGACCGGTTCAATCCGCACAAGGTCATCGGCATTTTCTACCTGCTGGCCGGGGTGTTTGCCTACGCGGTCGGGCAGAGTCTGGGCAACATCACGCTGCTGGCGACGCTGGTGCTGGTGGCGGGCATGTGCGTCAACGGCGCGCAGTCGGCGATGCCGTCGCTCGCGGCGCGGTTTTATCCGACGCAGGGCCGGGCGACCGGTGTGTCGTGGATGCTCGGGATCGGCCGCTTCGGCGCGATTCTCGGGGCGTGGATGGGCGCGACCCTGTTGGGGTTGGGCTGGAATTTCGAGCAAGTGCTGACGGCGCTGGTGATTCCGGCCGGGCTGGCCACGGCAGCGGTGGTGATCAAGGGGCTGGTCAGTCACGCGGACGCGACCTGAGTTTCATTGCAGGATCGTTCCCGCGTCGAACTGGCCGCAGAGAATGCTCCGCGTTCGGCTTCGGAAGGGACGCGGAGCGTCCCGGGCTGCATTCCCACGCAGAGCGTGGGAACGATCAGTGACGGAATGATAGGCAGATAACAATCTGTTCGATAAACGAACACTCAGTCGATTATCGGATTGTTTGGTGAAAATCAGCGGCTTAATCTTCAGTGACTCCGGCGCAGAACCTCGCGCCTTTTTATTCACTGGCGATTCATTACAAAAACGGGAGCCCGCTCCATGGCTGAGATCCTTTCGCTGCACGACGCGGTGAAGCAATTCGTCAACGACGGCGATACCGTCGCGCTCGAAGGCTTCACTCACCTGATCCCTACGGCGGCGGGTCATGAAATCATTCGTCAGGGCAAGAAAGATCTGACCCTGGTGCGGATGACGCCTGACCTGATCTACGACCAACTGATCGGCGCCGGCTGTGCACGCAAGCTGATCTTCTCTTGGGGCGGCAACCCTGGCGTGGGTTCGCTGCACCGTCTGCGCGACGCGGTCGAGAAGCAATGGCCGCACGCGCTGGAAATCGAAGAACACAGCCACGCCGACCTGGCCAATGCCTACGTCGCCGGCGCCTCCGGCCTGCCGTTCGCGGTGTTGCGGGCCTACGCCGGTTCCGACCTGCCGAAGGTCAACCCGCTGATCAAATCCGTGACTTGCCCGTTCACCGGCGAAGTGCTGGCGGCGGTGCCGTCGGTGCGTCCGGACGTGACCGTGATCCACGCCCAGAAAGCCGACCGTCAGGGCAACGTGCTGCTGTGGGGCATTCTCGGTGTGCAGAAAGAAGCCGCACTGGCCGCCAAGCGTTGCATCGTCACGGTCGAAGAAATCGTCGACAACCTCAACGCCCCGATGAACGCCTGCGTGCTGCCGACCTGGGCCTTGAGCGCGGTCTGCCATGTACCCGGTGGCGCGCATCCGTCCTACGCCCACGGTTACACCGAACGTGACAACCGCTTCTATCAGGCGTGGGATCCGATCGCCCGCGACCGTGAGACGTTTACCGCGTGGATCAACGAATACATCCATGGCTGCGCTGACTTCAGCGAGTTCCAGGCCAAGTTGGCCGCTGCTTCGGAGGCCAAGTAATGACTTACACCACCAATGAAATGATGACTGTCGCCGCAGCCCGTCGCCTGAAGAACGGCTCGGTGTGCTTCGTCGGCATCGGCCTGCCGTCGAAAGCCGCCAACCTGGCGCGCCTGACGTCGTCGCCGGACGTGGTGTTGATCTACGAATCCGGTCCGATTGGCGCCAAACCCAGCGTATTGCCACTGTCGATCGGTGACGGCGAACTGGCAGAAACCGCTGATACTGTCGTGCCGACCGGTGAGATTTTTCGCTACTGGCTGCAGGGTGGGCGCATCGACGTCGGTTTCCTCGGCGCAGCCCAGGTCGACCGTTTCGGCAACATCAACACCACCGTGGTCGGCGACTATCACCAGCCGAAAGTACGCCTGCCGGGTGCCGGTGGTGCGCCGGAGATCGCCGGCTCTGCCAAAAGTGTGCTGATCATCCTCAAGCAGTCGGCGCGTTCGTTTGTCGACAAGCTCGATTTCATCACCTCGGTCGGCCATGGTGAGGGTGGTGATTCGCGCAAACGTCTGGGCCTGCCGGGCGCCGGCCCGGTCGGGATCATCACCGACCTGTGCATCATGGAGCCGGAAGAGGGCACCCACGAATTCGTGGTCACCGCGCTGCACCCGGGCGTGACTCGCGAGCAAGTGGTCGCCGCCACCGGTTGGCCGATCCGTTTTGCCGACAGCGTGGCAACCACCGCTGAACCGACAGAAGTCGAACTGACTGCGCTGCGCGATCTCGAAGCGCGCACGGCCGCTGCCCACGGCCAGGCACCGGGAGAAGCATGATGCGCGACGTTTATATCTGCGATGCGATTCGTACCCCCATCGGCCGTTTCGGTGGCGGTCTGGCGGCGGTTCGCGCCGACGACCTGGCCGCCGTGCCGATCAAGGCCCTGATGGAACGCAATCCGTCGGTGGACTGGAGCGCCATCGACGAAGTATTCCTCGGCTGCGCCAACCAGGCCGGCGAAGACAACCGCAACGTGGCGCGCATGGCGCTGTTGCTGGCCGGTCTGCCGGAGAGCGTTCCGGGTGTCACCCTCAATCGCCTTTGCGCGTCGGGCATGGATGCCATCGGCACGGCGTTCCGCGCCATTGCCAGCGGTGAAATGGAGCTGGCGATTGCCGGTGGCGTCGAGTCGATGTCCCGCGCACCGTTCGTGATGGGCAAGGCTGATGCGGCGTTCTCGCGCAATATGAAGCTGGAAGACACCACCATCGGCTGGCGTTTCATCAACCCGTTGATGAAGGCCCAGTACGGCGTCGACGCGATGCCGCAGACCGCCGACAACGTCGCCGACGACTACGAAGTTTCCCGCGAGGATCAGGACGCTTTCGCCCTGCGCAGTCAGCAACGTACGGCCGCTGCCCAGGCTGCCGGCTACTTCGCCGAGGAAATCGTCGAAGTGCGGATCGCCCACAAAAAGGGCGAAACCGTGGTCAGCCAGGACGAACACCCTCGTGCCGACACCACGCTAGAAGCGCTGAGCAAACTGAAACCGGTCAACGGCCCGGACAAGACCGTCACCGCCGGCAACGCTTCGGGCGTCAACGACGGTGCCGCCGCGCTGATTCTGGCCTCGGCGGAAGCGGTGAAAAAACACGGCCTGACCGCTCGCGCCAAAGTGCTCGGCATGGCCAGCGCCGGTGTTGCGCCACGGGTGATGGGCATCGGCCCGGTGCCGGCGGTGCGCAAACTCACCGAACGTCTCGGCGTGGCGGTCAGCGATTTCGATGTGATCGAGCTCAACGAAGCCTTCGCCAGCCAGGGTCTGGCGGTGCTGCGCGAACTGGGGCTGGCGGACGACGCGGCCCAGGTCAACCCGAACGGTGGCGCGATTGCCTTGGGCCACCCGTTGGGCATGAGCGGCGCGCGTCTGGTGCTGACCGCCCTGCATCAGCTGGAAAAGACCGGTGGCAAGAAAGGTCTGGCGACCATGTGCGTCGGTGTCGGCCAGGGTCTGGCCCTGGCCATCGAACGCGTCTGACGCAAGCCGTGATGAAAAGAACAGAGGAAAGCGAAATGACTGACAAGCCTGGTTACCGCCGCCCGCAGGAAGGCACCCAGCCGCCGTACCTGCACCCGACCTATCAATCCACCAATCTGCGCTCGCCGTCCAAGCCGTTGGTGTTTCTGCCGCATTCGCTGTCGGAAATCACCGGCCCGACCATCGGCGCCGAGCGTGTTGCCGAAACCGACAACGATTTGACCGCCCAGCATCAGGGCGAACCGCTCGGTGAGCGGATCATCATTCACGGGCGTGTGCTCGACGAAGACGGCCTGCCGGTGCCGGGGATTCTGGTGGAGATCTGGCAGGCCAACGCCGCCGGTCGCTACAACCATGCCCGTGACCTGCACGACGCGCCGCTGGATCCGAACTTCACCGGCACCGGCCGCACCGTGACCGACGCCGACGGCTGGTACCAGTTCCAGACCATCAAGCCCGGCGCCTATCCGTGGGGCAACCACCACAATGCCTGGCGTCCGGCCCATGTGCATTTCTCGCTGTTCGGGCCGAGCATCCTGACGCGCCTGGTCACGCAAATGTATTTCCCCGGCGACCCGCTGCTGGCCTACGACCCGATCTACAACTGCGTGCCGGACACCTCGGCCAAGGAACGCCTGATCGCCGCTTTCGATCTGGAAAAAACCATTCCGTCCTACGCCCTCGCTTATCGCTGGGACATCGTGCTGCGCGGCCGCGAAGCCACGCCGATGGAGAAATGAGATGACCCTGACTGCGACCACGTCCCACACCGTCGGGCCGTATTACCACATCGGCCTGACCTGGCTGAACCGTGAAAACCTCGCCAACGAACTGACCCTCGGCCAGCGCGTGGCGATCACCGGGCAAGTGGTGGACGGCAACGGCGATGTCGTCAACGACGCCATGCTCGAAGTCTGGCAGGCCAACGCCGCCGGCAAATATGACCACCCGGAAGACGAGCAGGCCAAGCCGCTCGACCCGAATTTCGAAGGCTTCGGCCGGGTGCCGGTGGATGCGGAAGGGCGCTTTCGTTTCACCACCATCAAGCCGGGCACGGTTGAAGGCCTCAAGGGCTCGACCCAGGCGCCGCATTTGGTGGTGCTGGTGTTTGCGCGCGGGTTGGTGAAGCACTTGCTGACGCGGATTTACTTCGAGGGCGATCCGGCGAACGTCAATGATCCGCTGCTCGAATGCGTACCGGCCGAGCGCCGCGATACGTTGCTGGCGAAGCCGGATGCGGCGGGTGTCTATCAGTGGAATGTGATCCTGCAGGGCACTGATGCCGAGACGGTGTTCTTCGATTACTGAACCGGATACTGATCGTTCCCACGCTCCGCGTGGGAATGCATACCGTGACGCTCCGCGTCACATTGGACGCAGAGCGTCCATGGCGGCATTCCCACGCGGAGCGTGGGAACGATCAGAGATCGGGTCTGGCTGGTGATCCAATGTGGAACGGGGCTGTTGCAAAGTGTGTCTAGACTCTCACTGTCCCTATCGAGTGAAAAACAATGACAACCCTCACCTCCCATTACACCGGTGAAGAGCGCAGCAAGCGCATCTTTGCCATTGTCGGCGCGTCGTCCGGCAACCTCGTCGAATGGTTCGACTTCTACGTCTACGCCTTCTGCGCGATCTATTTCGCCCCGGCGTTTTTCCCCTCCGACAACCCCACGGTGCAGTTGGTCAACACGGCAGGCGTATTCGCCGCCGGGTTCCTGATGCGACCGATCGGCGGCTGGATTTTCGGCCGGGTCGCGGACAAGCACGGGCGCAAGAACTCGATGCTGATCTCGATCCTGATGATGTGCTTCGGCTCGTTGCTGATCGCCTGTCTGCCGACCTACAAGGACATCGGCGTCTGGGCGCCGCTGCTGCTGTTGTTCGCGCGCTTGCTGCAAGGCCTGTCGGTGGGCGGTGAGTACGGCACCACCGCGACCTACATGAGCGAAGTCGCGCTCAAGGGCCAGCGCGGGTTCTTCGCCTCGTTCCAGTACGTGACCCTGATCGGCGGGCAACTGCTGGCGGTGCTGCTGGTGGTGATCCTGCAACAGTTCCTCTCTGAAGAAGAATTGCGTGCCTACGGCTGGCGGATTCCATTTGTGGTCGGCGCGGCCGCTGCGCTGATTTCGCTGTTCCTGCGCCGCTCGCTGAAAGAAACCACCAGCAAGGAAATGCGCGAGAACAAGGACGCCGGCAGCATCCGCGCACTGTTCCGCGATCACAAGGCTGCGTTCATCACCGTGCTCGGCTACACCGCCGGCGGCTCGCTGATTTTCTACACCTTCACCACGTACATGCAGAAGTACCTGGTGAACACCGCCGGCATGCACGCCAAGACCGCCAGCTACATCATGACCGGCGCGCTGTTCCTGTACATGTGCATGCAGCCGCTGTTCGGCATGCTTGCCGACAAGATCGGCCGGCGTAACTCGATGCTCTGGTTCGGCGGTCTCGGCACGTTGTTCACAGTGCCGATCCTGCTCAGCCTGAAAAGTGTCGGCAGCCCGTTCCTGGCTTTCGTGCTGATCACCGTGGCGCTGGCGATCGTCAGTTTCTACACCTCGATCAGCGGTCTGGTGAAAGCCGAGATGTTCCCGCCGGAAGTCCGCGCCCTCGGCGTCGGCCTGGCCTATGCGGTGGCCAACGCGATTTTCGGCGGTTCGGCAGAATACGTGGCCCTGAGCCTCAAGGCTGGCGGAATGGAAAACGCGTTCTACTGGTATGTCACGATCATGATGGCCGTGGCGTTCCTGTTCAGCCTGCGCCTGCCCAAAGAAGCGAAGTATTTGCACCACGACCTTTAAACCGATGCGCGCGGGCCACACCGGCCCGCGCCGGCAAGGACTGTTTATGACTCAGCGACCGGGCAATCAATTGTTCGATGCCTACTTTACTGCCCGCGATATGCGCGACGTGTTCTGCGATCAGGGCCGGGTGCAGGCGATGCTCGACTTCGAAGCGGCACTGGCCCGGGCCGAAGCACGCGTCGGGTTGATTCCGGCGGGTGCTGTCGCGTCGATCGAAAACGCCTGCCGCGCCGGGCTGTTTGATTTCGCAGCACTGAGCGAGGCGATTGCCACGGCCGGCAATTCGGCGATTCCACTGGTGAAGGCGTTGGGCAAACAGATCGCCGCGACCGATGCCGAAGCCGAGCGCTATATACATCTGGGTGCCACCAGTCAGGACGTGATGGATTCCGGGCTGGTGCTGCAATTGCGTCAGGCGCTGGAATTGATTGAAAGGGAGCTGGCGCAACTGGCCGACGCCCTCGCCATTCAGGCGCAGCGCCACGCCGCGACGCCGCTGGCAGGACGTACCTGGCTGCAACATGCGACGCCGGTGACGCTCGGCATGAAGATCGCCGGTTGGCTCGGTGCGATCACGCGCAGCCGTCAGCGTCTGCGCGAGCTCAAACCGCGACTGCTGGTGCTGCAATTCGGCGGCGCGTCCGGCACCCTCGCGGCGCTCGGCGAACAGGCGTTGCCGATCGCCCGGGCGCTGGCCGAAGAACTGAATCTGACCCTGCCGGAACAACCCTGGCACACCCAGCGCGATCGCATCGTCGAGTTCGGCGCGGTGCTCGGTCTGATCGCCGGCAGCCTCGGCAAATTCGGCCGCGACATCAGCCTGTTGATGCAGACCGAAGCGGCGGAAGTGTTCGAACCGTCGGCGCCGGGCAAGGGCGGTTCCTCGACCATGCCGCACAAACGCAATCCGGTGGGCGCGGCGGTGTTGATCGGCGCCGCCACCCGCGTTCCGGGGCTGGTCTCGACGCTGTTCAGCGCCATGCCTCAGGAGCACGAACGCAGCCTTGGTCTGTGGCACGCCGAATGGGAAACCCTGCCGGAGATCTGCTGCCTGGTGTCGGGCGCGCTGCAACAGGCGCGGCTGCTGGCCGACGGTCTGGAGGTCGATGCCGCGCGCATGGCCCGCAACCTGGAACTGACTCAAGGCCTGGTGCTGGCCGAAGCGGTGAGCATCGTGCTCGCGCAACGGGTCGGCCGCGACACCGCGCATCATCTGCTCGAGCAATGCTGCAAACGAGCGGTGGCCGAACAGCGCCATCTGCGAGCGGTCCTCGGTGACGAGCCGCAGGTGACCGCCGAACTGAGCGCAACCGAACTGGATCATCTGCTCGATCCCGCCCATTACCTCGGCCAGGCACAGGTCTGGGTCGAGCGGGCAGTGGCCGAACACAACGCATTGTCTGACTGAAAGGAGAGGGCTGTGGCTTTCGTTCAACTCGCCGATGGCGAACTGCATTACACATTGGAAGGCCCGGTCGATGCGCCGGTGCTGGTGCTGTCGAACTCGCTGGGCACCGACCTGCACATGTGGGACGTGCAGATGCCGGCCTTCACCGAACATTTTCGCGTGCTGCGTTTCGATACTCGCGGGCACGGCCAGTCGCTGGTGACGCCGGGCCCTTACAGCATCGAGCAACTGGGCCGCGACGTGCTGGCGCTGCTGGATGCGCTGCACATCGAACGTGCGCATTTCTGCGGGCTGTCGATGGGCGGCCTGATCGGCCAGTGGCTGGGAATCAACGCCGGCCAGCGGCTGAACAAACTGATCGTCTGCAACACGGCGGCGAAAATCGGCGATCCGTCGGTGTGGAATCCGCGCATCGAAACCGTGCTGCGCGACGGTCCGGCGGCGATGGTCGCGTTGCGCGATGCATCCATTGCCCGCTGGTTTACCCCGGACTTTTCCGCCGCCAATCCGGCAGCCGCGAAGCAGATCACCGACATGCTGGCCGCGACCAACCCTGAAGGTTACGCCGCCAACTGCGCAGCGGTACGCGATGCGGATTTCCGTGAGCAGTTGGCGTCGATCACGGTGCCGCTGCTGGTAATCGCCGGTACCGAAGATGCGGTGACGCCACCGTCCGGCGGGCACTTCATCCAGGAGCATGTGCGCGATGCCGAGTACGCCGAGTTTTATGCGGCGCACCTTTCCAACGTTCAGGCCGGCGACGCGTTCAGCGACCGTGTGCTGACATTCCTGCTGGCTGACTGAAGGAGGATTTTCGTGGACGAGAAACAACGTTACGACGACGGCATGCAAGTGCGCCGCGCGGTGCTTGGCGACGCTCATGTCGATCGCAGCCTGACCACGCTGACCGAGTTCAACTCGGAGTTCCAGGAGATGATCACCCGTCACGCCTGGGGCGACATCTGGACCCGCCCGGGCCTGCCACGCCACACCCGCAGCCTGATCACCATCGCCATGCTGATCGGCATGAACCGCGAAGGTGAACTCAAGTTGCACCTGCGGGCGGCGGCCAACAATGGCGTGAGTCGCGGCGAGATCAAGGAAGTGATCATGCAGAGCGCGATCTACTGCGGGATTCCGGCGGCGAATGCGACGTTCCATCTGGCCGAATCGGTGTGGGATGAGCTGGGTACCGAATCCCGGGATTAACGGCGACTGAGCGGACGCCATCGCTGGCAGGCTAGCTCCCACAGTGAAATGCGGTCCATTGTGGGAGCTAGCCTGCTAGCGATGGCGGTATTTGCCGCGCCGATTCAAACCTTGGCGACAATGAAAATCCGCTTGAACGCAAACAACGTATGTCCGTTTTTCTCCTGCGGATAATGCGCGTGCACCCGCATCAGGTAGTGATAAATGAAGCGCGCCTGTTCCTCTGACGTCAGTCCCTGCATCACCGGCCGCAGCGCCGACACCTTCACCCAGTCATAAACCGGCGACTTGCCGTCGACCACCTGCAATTGCTCTGTTTCCCAGATATCCAGTGACTGGGTCAGCGGGGCCAGCAGCCGGTAGTAAGCCTCCAGCGACAACAACGGCCGCGCGGCCATGCGCTGGCGCAATTGTGCAGTGCCGATGGGGCGACCGCAGGGTCCGGCGTCGTCGAGGGTGTCGAGCATCAGCTGATACCACAGCGCATCACGCCAGTCCGGCATGTGCGCGGCGAGGCACCCGCCAGGGTTGAGGTGGCGAAGCAGTCCCGGCAACAGCGTTTGATGGTCATCGATGAAATGCAGCACGGCCGCGGCGAACAACAGGTCGGCCGGCTTGCGGGGTTTCCAGTGCTGCAGTTCGGCGTGTTGCCAGCGCGCCTTGATCGGCAGGCAACGGGCGACCTCAAGCATGTCTTTCGAACTGTCGATGCCTTTGATATCTGCCTGCGGCCAGCGATCGGCCAGAACCTTGGTGGCAATCCCGGTGCCGCAACCGAGGTCATAAATGCGCTGAGGATTGTTCAGGTCGACACGGCCGAGCAATTCATCGACCGGTTGTTGTCTGAGACGGGAAAACTGCTGGTACGCCCGGGCATCCCAGTCAGAGCAGGGCTTGCCCGGCGTTTCGAGTTTTACGCTCATGAGGTGATCCTCTCTGGCGAGTTAAAGTTGTCTTCCGATGACGTTGAGCGCTTTCAGGACAACGGCTACTCCTTTGCGTGTATCGCTGTCGTTCAACAGTTTGAGCAGTGCAACGGCGCTTGGTGCCTGGTGGTGCGCAGCGACTTCAGCCTTCGCCAGACGCAGAGCATTGGCCATCTCCCAACTGCAGGCTGCCGCCTGTTCGACCAGCAAGGACAGCTTCTCCACCATGGCTTCGTCCAACAGGTCGACCAGATCCGACAGCAGGGAAAGCAGATCGATAATGTTCTCCAGCCGTCCGCCATCAATCAATGGCTGTAGTTTGGCCATCAGGGCGGTGTAGCCGGGTGTGGCCGACAGGGCTTCAGACTCTTTCATCAGCAATCACTCCTCCCTGTGCAGGGTCAAAGCATTCCACGGGCCACCGCCCAGTACAGACCGCGATTGAAGCTGTTGCGCAGCAGACCCCCGAGTTTGGTCGGTGGCGTCGGCAGTACGTCACGGCTGTAGTCGTACCAAAGCGGCATTCCGGCATTCAGGCCCATTTGCGCAACGGCCTGAACGCGACCGTCATAGGCACTGATGGGGTGCCCCAGACGGATTTCGGCGGCGATGTTGTTGGCGATCACCGGTGCTTGGTTATGGCAGGCGCCTCCGGCCTTGCTCACTGGCAGGTCAACGGTGTCGCCGATCACATAGACCCCCTCATGGCCATAGACCTGCAGCGTTTCGTGGTTGGTCGGCAACCAGCCTTCGTTGTTGGGTGCCTGGGAAATTCCGGACTCCAGCACCGCATCCACGGCGCGGATCGGCGGGGTTGCCATCAGGATGTCGAACTGTTCGTCCGCGCCTTCATGGGAGTAGGCGATTTTTGCGTCGGGATCGACCTGGCTCAGAGTGAAACCGCGCCGATACTGGATGCCCGCTTTGTCGAAAATGCCCGGCAGGATCTCTCCGGTCGGGCGTTGCAGGAACAGACAGTTGCGCAACAGCTGGGCGGTAGTCGGGTAGGTGTAGATGATCTCCACGTTCTTGCGAACACCACGACGGCACAGAAAATCATGCAGCATGAGTGTCGTTTCTACCGGAGCAATACCGCATTGGTGCGGCACATTGGGAGTCTGCGGAAAAGACACGGTAATGAAAATCCGACCTTTTTCAATCGTGCTCAGACGTTGCGCCAGTTGGCGCGCCGGTTCGTATTGATAGAAATGGTCGCCGGCCTCTTTCAACCCTTCGATGCGTTCCGGAGCGGGTACACAACCGGTGGCGATGACCAGAAAGTCGTAGACAAAAAACTTGCCGCTATGGGTTTTGAGGCGCTGGTTGTTGAAGTCGAACCGTATGACCTTTTCAACCTGAAAGTCGATTTCAGGGCGCAACAACGAGCGTTCCGGGCGTTTGAGTTCTTCTTTGAAGAACTGGTTGAACGCCACGTACATGAACGCAGGTTTGTAGTAATGATCGGGGGATTCCGACAGGAGGATGATCGAGACTTCGTCGCGCAGGAGTTCGGGATACAGCTTGCCGACCAGTTGATTGGCCAGCATGGTTCCGCCTACACCGCCACCGACGATCACTATTCGCTTTTTCATACCTGACCTCCATGGTCAAGGTGTGCTTCGCGTACGGCATCCGGAGATAACGGAAGGTAAATGACTCCTACTGCAGGCTGGAGAATAAAAAGTACCGCTTAAATGTAACCGGGTCTTGGTGGCTTGCCAGACTCAAATGACCAGCGGTCAAAGACGGCGCTCGTCGGGAGCGCCGTTTTCACAGTCACAGCAAACTGATCGGATAACTGATAATCAGGCGGTTCTCGTCGAACTCGTTGTTGCTGAAGTCGCGGCGCATGGTCGAGTTGCGCCATCTGACGTTCAGGTTCTTCAGCGCGCCGCTCTGCACGGTGTAGCCCAGTTCCGATTCGCGGCCCCATTCCTTGCCGTCGGTGATGGTGCCGGTGTGCACGTTGTCGCCGCTGATGTAACGGTTCATCAGGGTCAGGCCGGGGATGCCCAGGGCAACGAAGTTGTAGTCGTGGCGGACCTGCCAGGAGCGTTCCTGCGCGTTGTCGTAGCTGGCGTTGTAGCTGTCGTTGGCCAGGGTGCCGCCGCTGGTGCCGTTGACGCGCATCCAGGCGCTGTCGCCGGTGAGTTTCTGCAGGCCGACGTAGAAGGTGTGGCCACCGTATTTTGCGGAGAACAGGCCTGACCAGGTCTTGTTGTCGAGTTCGCCGGCGCGGGCGCTGCCGTCGTCCTTGCCGTAGAAGAAACCGAGGTTGGCGCCCAACGTCCAGTCGCCGAGCGGCTGGCTGTGGATCAGGTTGACGTATTGCTGGCTGTAGATGTCCTTGAGCTCGGCGTTCCACAGGCCGATCTGGGTGCGCTTGTCGTTGAACACGTATTCGCCGCCCTGAAAGTTGAAGCGATCGGAAGTGAACGCGGCTTTGCCGGTCATCGACATGTCGCTCATGCTGCTGTCGTCGCGCGGGCTGTTGGCGCGGAACTGGCCGCCGTAGAGGGTCAGGCCGTCGATTTCCTTCGAGGTGATCTGGCCGCCGCGAAAGGTCTGCGGCAGCGAGCGGCCGTCGTCCGAACGCAGGATCGGCAGCACCGGCATCCACTCGCCGACCTTCACTTCGGTTTGCGACAGCTTCGCCTTGAAGGCGACGTTGGTGCGGCCGAAGTTGTCCGCCGGGCGTCCGTCATGATCCAGCGGCAACAGTTGCGTGCCGCCGGTGCCTTTGCCGCCATCGAGCTTCACCGAGTACAACCCCAGCACATCCAGACCGAACCCGACGGTGCCTTGGGTGAAACCGGATTTGGCGTCGAGGATGAAGTTCTGCGTCCACTCTTCAGCCTTGCCCTGAGCCTTGGTCGGGTTGGTGAAGTTGCGGTTGATGTAGAAGTTGCGCAGGTTCAGGTTGACCTTGGCCCCGTCGATAAAACCGGCTTCTTCAGCCGCAGCGGGCAGCGCGATGCCGGCCAGGGCGAGGGCGATCAGACCGGGAAGTGCGTAGGGCGCAGGGGAGGTTGTCATGGGCTCGGGTCTCTCTTGTTTTTTTGGGGCAAACGGGGGCGCTGCGGCCGTTTTTCAAGGCGCAGACATTCGATGGATTCAGAGGCGAAGCGGCGGCGATCAGCCGGGAGGAGCAGGGCGCGGGAGCATGGTGTCGAACCTGTTGTTATTGGTTTTGTGGCTCGAATGGTGCGGGGCGCGGGCGAGGCGATTCAATCGGCGAAAGTGAAATTTGGGCGATTATCGAACGCAAGATTTGCGGGCAACAAAAAGCCCACCAAACGGTGGGCTTTTTGTATTCAGCAGATGATCAGAACAACTTCATCTTCGGCGCTTCTTCTTTGAGCGGCTCGTTCTGCGCGGTCTGCGCATTCCAGCCACCGCCCAAGGCCTTGTACAGGTTGACCGCACTGGTCAGCTGCGCGAGGCGGTCGGTGATCAGCGATTGTTGCGCGCTGAACAGCTGACGCTGGGCATCGAGGAAGGTCAGGTTGCTGTCGACGCCAATACGATAGCGACGCTCGGCGAGGCGGTAGTAATCCTGGTTCGCCTGAACGAAGTCCCGCTGGGCCTGCAACTGCTCGGTGTAGGTCTGGCGCGCGGCCAGGCCGTCGGCGACTTCCTGGAAGGCCGTTTGAATGGACTTCTCGTAGTTCGCCACGCCAATGTCCTTCTGGATCTTGGCGTAGTCGAGGCTGGCGCGCAGGCTGCCGGCGTTGAAGATCGGCAGGTTGATCTGCGGCTGGAACAGCCACGTGCCCGAACCACCCTTGAACAGGCCGGACAGGTCCGGGCTCAGGCTGCCCGCGTTGGCGGTCAGGCTGATGCTCGGGAAGAACGCTGCACGGGCTGCGCCGATGTTGGCGTTGGCGGCCTTCAGGTTGTACTCGGCCTGCAGGATGTCCGGACGGCGTTGCAGCAGATCCGACGGCAGACCGGCCGGTACGTCGGCCAACAGGTCATCCGACAGCGGCTTGGCCGCTTGCAGGTTGGCCGGGATGCCGGTGCCGAGCAGCAGGGTCAGGCTGTTTTCGTCCTGGGCGACCTGGCGGGTGTAACGCGCCAGTTGTGCCCGGGCGTTTTCCACCGAGGTGCGTGACTGCGCCAGGTCCAGCGCCGAGGCCACACCGACTTCGTTGCTGCGACTGGTCAGCTTGTAGCTTTCCTCGAAGGCACCGAGGGTGTCCTGGGTCAGCTTGAGCAGTTCCTTGTCGGCCTGCCAGGTCAGGTAGGCGTTGGCCACGCTGGCCACCAGGCTGATCTGGGTGCTGCGGCGCGCTTCTTCGGTGGCGAAGTATTGTTGCAGCGCTTGTTCGCTCAGGCTGCGAACCCGACCGAACAGGTCGAGTTCGTAGGCGCTGATGCCGACGGTAGCGGAGTAGGAACTGCTGATGGCCGCTTCACCGGTCTGCGACGCACGGGCCGGAACCCGCTGACGACTGCCGCTGGCGTTGGCCGACACGGCCGGGAACAGGTCGGCGCGCTGGATGCGGTATTGAGCCGCGTAGGCGTCGATGTTCAGCGCCGCGACACGCAGGTCGCGGTTGTTTTCCAGGGCGACCTGGATCAGCTGCTGCAGGGCCGGGTCATGGAAAAACTGCTTCCAACCCTGTTCGGCAGCGGCCTGCGCCGGTGCCTGGGCCGGCGAGTACGCCGGGCCCTGCGGGTATTGGCCCGCCACCGGTGCTTGCGGCTGCTGATAATCCGGTATCAGCGAGCAACCGCTCAGCACGAAGGCGGCGACTGCGATGGAGAGTAGCGACTTGCTCATTGGCCAGCCTCTTTAGGAGTTTCTATGGCGTCATCCTTGCCAGCGTTTTTGCGCTGACCCATGGACGACACAGTGACGAAGAACAGTGGAACCCAGAATATCGCCAGAACGGTGGCAGTGATCATACCGCCAATCACCACGGTGCCGATTGCGTGCTGGCTGCCCGAACCTGCCCCGGTGGAAATTGCCAGAGGCACCACGCCGAGGATGAACGCCAGGGACGTCATGATGATCGGACGCAGACGCATGCGGCAAGCCTCGATGGCGGCATCGCGCAGGCTGCTGCCCTGTTCGTGCAGTTCCTTGGCGAATTCGACGATCAGAATGGCGTTTTTCGCCGCCAGACCGATGGTCGTCAACAGACCCACCAGGAAGTACACGTCGTTGGACAGACCGCGCAGACTGGTCGCCAGCAATGCCCCGATGATCCCCAGCGGTACGACGAGCACGACGGCGATCGGAATCGACCAGCTCTCGTAGAGAGCCGCCAGACACAGGAACACCATCAACAGCGACAGCGCGAACAGTGCCGGCGCCTGCGAACCTGCCAGACGTTCTTCATAGGACAGACCGGTCCAGGAAATACCGACACCCTTCGGCAGTTTGGCAGCAATCGCCTCGACCTCGGCCATGGCTTCACCGGTGGAATAGCCAGGCGCCGGGGCACCGAGGATCTCGACCGCTTCCACACCGTTGTAACGCGACAGTTTCGGCGAGCCGTAGATCCACTCACCCTTGGCGAATGCGGAGAACGGAACCATGGTGCCGCTGGCGTTACGCACATACCATTTCTTGAGGTCTTCCGGGCTCATGCGCGAGTCCGGCTGGCCCTGTACGTACACCTTCTTCACCCGACCACGGTCGATGAAGTCGTTGACGTAGCTACTGCCCAGCGCAATCGACAGGGTGTTATTGATGTCGGAGATGGTGATGCCCAGAGCACTGGCTTTCTCGTCGTCGATTTCCAACTGGAACTGTGGTTCGTCGTTCAGACCGTTCGGACGCACCTGCGACAGCACTTTGCTTTGAGCGGCCATGCCCAGGAACTGGTTACGCGCGGCCATCAGTTGCTCGTGACCGATACCGGCACGGTCCTGCAGGAATACGTCGAAACCGGTGGCGTTACCCAACTCCAGTACGGCCGGCGGGGCGAAGGCGAACACCATTGCATCGCGGAAGGTGAAGAAGTGCTGCTGGGCGCGGGCGGCGAGTTTGAACACGCTGTTGTCGGCGTTCCGCTCGTGCCACGGCTTGAGCATGATGAACGCCATGCCCGAGCTCTGGCCACGGCCGGCGAAGTTGAAGCCGGTCACGGTGAACACCGACGCTACGGCGTCGCCTTCACCGCCATCCTTGGTCGGACGCAGCAGGAACTCACGCATTTCATCCACGACCACTTGAGTGCGCTGGGCACTCGAACCGGCCGGGGTCTGTACCTGGGCGAACAGTACGCCCTGGTCTTCTTCCGGCAGGAAGGACGATGGAATACGCAGGAACAGCCAGATCATGCCGACGAAGATGATCAGGTAAGCCAGCAGGTACGGGGCCTTGTGGCGCAGGATGTTGCCGACGCCGCGCTCGTAGCTTTTGACGCTGCGGTCGAAACCACGGTTGAACCAGCCGAAGAAGCCTTTTTTCGGGGTGCCGTGTTCGCCGTGTGGAATCGCCTTGAGCATGGTGGCGCACAGCGCCGGGGTGAAGATCAGTGCAACCAGTACCGACAGCGCCATGGCCGACACGATGGTGATCGAGAACTGCTTGTAGATCACACCGGTGGAGCCGCCAAAGAATGCCATCGGTAGCAATACCGCCGACAGCACCAGGGCGATACCGACCAGGGCGCCCTGGATCTGGCCCATGGATTTCTTGGTCGCTTCCTTCGGTGACAAGCCTTCTTCGCTCATCACCCGCTCGACGTTTTCCACCACAACGATGGCGTCGTCCACCAGCAAACCGATGGCCAGCACCATGCCGAACATGGTCAGGGTGTTGATGCTGAAGCCGGCCGCCGCGAGGATGCCGAACGTGCCGAGCAATACCACCGGCACGGTCATCGTGGTGATGACGGTGGCGCGGAAGTTCTGCAGAAACAGGAACATCACCAGGAACACCAGTACGATCGCTTCGACCAGGGTTTCAACCACACCCTTGATCGACTCGGTCACCACCGGGGTGGTGTCGTACGGGAACACCACTTCCATGCCTTGCGGGAAGAACGGCTTGAGGTCGTCAATCGTCTTGCGCAGTGCCTTGGCGGTGTCGAGAGCGTTGGCGCCGTTGGCCAGTTTCACCGCCAGACCGGACGCCGGGCTGCCGTTGAACTGGGCGCTGATCGCATAGTTCTCGCCACCCAGGCCGACGTCGGCGACGTCTTTCAGACGGACCTGAGAGCCATCCTTGTTGACCTTGAGCAGAATCTCTTTGAACTGCTCGGCGGTCTGCAGACGGGTCTTGCCGATGATCGTGGCGTTCAGCTGCTGGCCCTGCACGGCAGGCAAGCCACCGAGCTGACCGGACGACACCTGGACGTTCTGCGCCGCAATCGCGGTTTTCACGTCGACCGGGGTCAGGTTGAAGTTGTTCAACTTGGCCGGGTCGAGCCAGATGCGCATTGCGTACTGGGCACCGAAGACCTGGAAGTCACCGACACCGGCGGTCCGCGAGATCGGGTCCTGCATGTTCGACACGATGTAGTTGGACAGGTCGTCCTTGGTCATGCTGCCGTCACGCGACACCACGCCGATCACCAGCAGGAAGTTCTTCACTGCCTTGGTCACGCGGATACCCTGTTGCTGCACTTCTTGCGGCAGCAGCGGGGTGGCCAGGTTCAGCTTGTTCTGGACCTGGACCTGCGCGGTGTCGGAGTTGGTGCCTTGCTCGAAGGTCGCGGTGATGGTCATGCTGCCGTCGGAGTTACTTTCCGAGGACACATAACGCAGGTTGTCGATACCGTTGAGCTGCTGCTCGATCACTTGCACCACGGTGTCCTGAACCGTCTGTGCCGAAGCACCCGGGTAGGTCACGGAGATTGCAATGGCCGGTGGCGCAATGCTCGGGTACTGGTTGATCGGCAGCTTCAGGATCGAAAGTGCCCCGACCAGCATGATCACCAGGGCAATTACCCAGGCGAAAATCGGACGGTCGATGAAAAATTTTGACATGGATTACTCCCCTTTGCCGCCGGCGGCTTTGTCAGCTGCCTGAGCGGGGGCCGGGTTCTTCTTGCCGACGTTGGTCGCTTCGGTCGGTTTGACCTCAACACCCGGTTTGACGAATTGCAGCCCTTCGGTGATCAGACGATCGCCGGCCTTCAGGCCGTCTTCGATCAGCCACTGGCTGCCGACGGTGCGGCTGGCCTTGAGCTGACGCAGCTCGACCTTGTTGTCCGGACCGACGACCAGCGCAGTCGGGGTGCCCTTGAGGTCGCGGGTCACGCCTTGCTGCGGTGCGAGGATCGCGGCGCTGTTCACACCGGCCTGCAACTGCGCGTGGACGAACATGCCCGGCAGCAAAGTGTGGTCGGGGTTCGGGAACACGGCGCGCAGGGTCACGGAACCGGTGGTCTGGTCGACCGACACTTCGGAGAATTCAAGCTTACCGTCGAGTTTGTACTGGCTGCCGTCTTCGAGGGTCAGCTTGACCGCAGCGGCGTTGTCGCCGGCCTTCTGCAGACGACCGCTTTCCAGTTCGCGGCGCAGTTCCAGTAGTTCCACCGAGGACTGGGTGACGTCGACGTAGATCGGATCCAGTTGCTGGATCACGGCCATCGCATCGGTCTGGCCGCTGCTGACCAGCGCGCCTTCGGTCACCGAAGAGCGGCCGATACGACCGGAAATCGGTGCGTAGACCTTGGTGTAACGCACGTTGATCTGCGCGCTCTGCAGCGACGCTTCCGATTGCAGGCGGTTGGCCACGGCGGTGTCGTATTCCTGACGGCTGACAGCCTGTTCGTCGACCAGTTGCTTGTAGCGGTCGGAGATCGACTTGGTCGAACGCAGGTTGGCTTCGGCGCTTTTCAGGGTCGCTTCATAGACCGACGGATCGATCTGATACAGCTGCTGGCCGGCTTTGACATCGCCGCCTTCCTTGAACAGACGCTTGAGAATGATGCCGTTTACCTGTGGACGAACTTCGGCGATTCGGAACGCGCTGGTGCGGCCCGGCAGTTCGGAAGTCAGGGTAAAGGCTTGTGGTTGCAGGGTGACGACGCCGACCTGAGGAGGTGGTGCGGCGGGAGCCGCCTCTTCCTTTTTACATCCGCTGAGCAGCGATGCCAGGGCGACGGCAGTGACCAGAGCGGTAACAGCTGGCTTGAATTGCATGAAGATCCTCGGGTCAGGCGCGCGAAAAGCGCACAAGAAGTGTGGAAGGGTAAAAAAGGGTTACCGGGTGGATAAGTAGCTTGCTAATGAATATACTTACGTTCATGGTTGTTTGTAAACACCTTGGCGTCGTATCCACCCTGTTACAAAAGTCGTCGCAAGGTCTGAAATTGTAGGCCGGGGAGCCGATCCGCGAGAGATCGACCCTTTTTTATTCAGCGGATATTCAGCCATCCCTGAAACATCCTGTTTGAGGTTTTACTGCCATGGTCCGTCGTACCAAAGAGGAAGCTCAGGAAACGCGCAGCCAGATTCTCGAAGCGGCCGAGAAAGCCTTCTATGAGCGGGGCGTGGCGCGCACGACGTTGTCGGATATCGCGACCCTGGCGGGGGTGACGCGAGGTGCCATCTACTGGCACTTCAGCAACAAGGCAGATCTGTTGCAAGCCATGCTCGATACTCTGCATGAGCCGCTGGACGAACTGGCCAAGGCCAGCGAAAGCGAGGACGAACCTGATCCACTGGGCTGCATGCGCCAATTGCTGATTCATTTGTTTCATAAAGTTGCACTGGATCCGAAGACCCGGCGTATCAACGAAATTCTGTTTCATAAGTGCGAGTTCACCGATGAAATGTGCGATCTGCGTCAGCAGCGCCGGACCGCCAGCCTCGATTGCAATGTGCGGATCGCGCTGACACTGAGTAACGCGGTCAATCGTGGGCAGTTGCCGGCGGACCTCGACACCGCCCGGGCAGCCATCAGCATTCACGCCTATATCGACGGCCTCCTTTATGGATGGCTCCTGGCGCCAGACAGCTTCGATCTGTACGCCGAGGCGGAGCGTTGGGTCGATACCGGGCTGGACATGCTGCGCTGGAGCCCCAGCCTGCGCAAATGAAACAAAATTCGTTATTGGTCCGTGGGTGTCAACCGTGATGTTGAAAATGAACGGTGCTTCACGCACGCTGCGGTAATGGGCTGCTTTTATATACGCACGTTCACTTGATTGACAGATTGCTAGCTCAGTATTTTGTAGGAATTTTGTGTCTGGAATGTGAGAGAGGGTAAGTGCCAGACAATCAATCCTGACGTGACCCCCTATTGGAGCTGCGTCAGACCTACGATAAACAAAAAGCCCCGACTCTTAAGAGTCCAGGGCTTTTTTCGTATTTCTGTAATTGACGAATGCTGTCGGTAGTCGATGTGGCCGACCGTGGAGCATCCTTGAGTGCATACCGCTTTACGATCAAAGGGATCTTTTTACTTGAATGGTTGCGAACTAAGTAATCTCGGTTCACAACAGCCCAATAATTGGTTATACGGGCGGTCGTGCTTAACCTAAGTTGATCACTATGGCATAGCTGTAAGGACGAGCGGACTGGTGCCGGGTTATATGAGATTTGACGGTGAGTGGTTCTTTACCAATAGAACGAACGTTATGTTCGCGGTTGGGGATTATTTTCGTGTCAAAGGCGAACGGTTCATAGGGAGCCGTTAACTTTACTGAGGTTGTGAAATGAAAGGCTTGCTTTTCACCGGAGTAAGTAAACGCATGTCCGACGGGAGTTGATCTTCGCCGTTTCGCCCCACCAGAAAGCGCTGGAGGCTTACTGCGTAGTATGAACTGCATGTATTGCCAAGGGTGGATGACCAGATCCTCTCCTTGGAGTCCACTGGTATCCCAGCTGCATTGAGTGAGTGAAAATGTTTCCGAAGTTCCATTGTAAATATTGATTAGAATACTGTTATTGCCTTCGTGTTTAATCGTATTCCAGGTTTTTTCTTCCTGTTGTTGAGCTTTTTTGATAACGGTTTGAAATTCGTTTTCAAGTTCTAAGTGAGTAGTAGTCTTGGTGTGTTCGTCGTCGGTGATGTTGGAAAGCACAGTGCCTAATATACTGGCGGCGACTGGGCTGATCAAGTAAGTTGAGCTTGAAAGAATTGAGGTTAGAGTAGTGTTTTCAAATGTTTTGATTTGAGTTTCTTCATGATTGTTTTCGTCTTTTGAAATGGTGTCGTTTGTTGTGTCATTCATGACGGTTTCTCTTTTTGTTTAGTTGGAGGGTGCGAAAATAACAGTGCCAAGGTCGAAGTGCATGCGATCTATGTAATGGTTTATTTCGCAAGTAGTCGCCCCCCCTGATAAACAAAAAGCCCCGGCTCTTGCGAGTCCGGGGCCCTTAAATTGCAAGGCGTAGTGATTACAACGTTGGGTAGTCGATGTAGCCGACCGGGCCCTTGCCGTAGAACAGTTCTGGACGCGGTTCGTTCAGCGGAGCATCGGCCTTCAGACGGGCCGGCAGATCCGGGTTGGCAATAAACGGGATGCCGAATGCCACGGCGTCAGCCTTGCCCTCGGCCAGCCACGCGTTGGCGCTGTCCTTGGTGAAACGCTCATTGGCAATGTAGGCGCCGCCGAAGGCTTCCTTCAGTTGTGGGCCGAGGCTGTCGGCGCCTTCTTTCTCGCGAGAGCAGATGAACGCGATGCCACGCTTGCCCAGTTCGCGAGCGACGTAGGTGAAGGTCTCGGCCAGGTTGTCGTCGCCCATGTCATGGGAGTCGGCGCGTGGTGCCAGGTGTACGCCGACACGGCCGGCGCCCCAGACTTCGATGGCCGCGTCGGTCACTTCCAGCAGCAGGCGTGCACGGTTTTCCAGGGAGCCGCCGTAGTGGTCGGTGCGCTGGTTGGTGCTGCTTTGCAGGAACTGGTCGAGCAGGTAGCCGTTGGCGCCGTGGATTTCCACGCCGTCGAAACCGGCTGCCTTGGCGTTCTCTGCACCGACGCGGTAAGCGTCGACGATGTCGGCGATTTCAGCGGTTTCCAGTGCACGCGGGGTTGGATAGTCGGCCAGCGGGCGAACCAGGCTGACGTGGCCTTTAGGCTGGATGGCGCTCGGTGCAACCGGCGTTTCGCCGTTCAGGTACGACGGGTGGGAGATCCGGCCGACGTGCCACAGTTGCAGGACGATCTTGCCGCCGGCGGCGTGAACGGCCTTGGTCACGTTGGTCCAGCCGCGCACCTGGTCGTTGGACCAGATGCCCGGGGTGTCCGGGTAGCCGACGCCCATCGGGGTCACCGAAGTGGCTTCGCTGAGGATCAGGCCGGCCGAGGCGCGTTGTACGTAATACTCGGCCATCAGCGCGTTCGGTACGCGGCCTTCGTCGGCGCGGCAGCGGGTCAGCGGCGCCATGATGATGCGGTTGGACAGCTCGAGGTCGCCCAGTTTGATCGGATCGAAAATTGTTGCCATGAGATACAACCCTCGTGAGGTAAGTGAGTGAATCAGTTAGCGGTGGCCAGCTCGGGATTGCCGTTCTGGCGGAATGTGATCAGGGTCACCAGCAGCGCGAGGACCGCCAGCGCAGCAGCGGCGAGAGGCACGCTGGTCAGGCCGTAGCCGTGGGCGATGACGCTGCCGCCGACCCAGGCACCGAGGGCGTTGCCGACGTTGAAGGCGCCGATGTTCAGGGTCGACACCAGGTTCGGTGCGGCCTGGCCGTAAGTCACGACGTTCACTTGCAGAGCCGGCACGGCGGCGAAACACGCGGTAGCCCAGAGGAACAGGGTGATTTCGGTGGGGATCAGGGCGATGCTGGTCCAGGTCAGGACGGTGGAGGTCACGGCCATGGCGATGAACACGCCGATCAGCGTCGCGGCGAGGCCCTTGTCGGCTAGTTTGCCGCCGATGATGTTGCCGACGGTCAGGCCCAGGCCGATGAGCATCAGGGTCCAGGTCACGCCACGGGGCGAAACACCGGTGACATCGCCCAGCAACGGCGCGACGTAAGTGAACAGGGTGAACACCGAAGCGGCGAACAGCGCGGTCATGCTCAAGGACAGCCAGATCCCGGCGCCCTTGAGCGCGGCCAGTTCGGCGCGCATGTCGAGTTTTTCTTCGTCACGCTTGGCCGGCAGGAAGCGGATCAGGCCGATCAGCGCGATCACACCGATCACGGTCACTGCCCAGAAGGTCGAGCGCCAGCCGGCTTCCTGACCGAGGGCGGTGCCCAGCGGTACGCCCAGCACGTTGGCCAGGGTCAGGCCGGTGAACATCAGGGCCACGGCCGAGGCGCGCTTGTTCGGTGCCACCAGGTTGGCCGCCACCACCGAGCCGATGCCGAAGAACGCACCGTGGCAGAGGGCGGTAACCACTCGGGCGAACATCAGCACGTTGTAATCAGTGGCGATGGCGCAGAGCAGGTTGCCGATAATGAAGATGCCCATCAGCGTAACCAGTGCAGCCTTGCGCGGCAGTTTTGCAGTGGCCATTGCCATGAACGGCGCACCAATCGCCACGCCCAGGGCGTAGCCGGTCACCAGCCAGCCGGCACCGGGGATCGACACACCGAGGTCGGCCGCCACATTGGGCAGCAGGCCCATGATGACGAACTCGGTGGTGCCGATGGCGAAGGCGCTCAAGGCGAGTATGAGTAGCGAGAGGGGCATCGTTTAATCCTTTTGGCTGGCTGACGTTAAGGGTCAGAGCTCTTTGCTGAGGGTGCTGAGGAACGCCTGGATCACGTCCTCGTTGCGTTTGAAAAAGTGCCACTGGCCGGCCTTCTGGCTGCTGATCAGCCCGGCCCGTTGCAGGGTGGCCAGGTGGGCGGAGACGGTCGACTGCGACAGGCCGCAGCGTTGATCGATCTGCCCGGCGCAGATGCCGTACTCGTGGTTGTGGATCTGTTCCGGAAACTGGGCTTTCGGGTCTTTCAGCCAGTTGAGGATGTCTCGCCGTACTGGGTGTGCCAGGGCTTTTATTATTTCGTCGAGGTCAATGTTCATGGCTGGGTGCTCGTGATGTGTGTAGCGCTATATCGCGATGAGGCGAACTTTATATCGGTACTTCGCGATACACCAATATGAATTTGATCTGATGACCGCATAAATCGGTATATCGGGTTATAACGATATGTGAGGTGTAAACAATTGCGGGCGCGGTGCTAAGCTGCGCCCATGAACTATCTCGCACATTTACACCTCGGTGGCCAGCGCCCCGGTCAACTGCTCGGCAGTCTGTATGGCGATTTCGTCAAAGGGCGGCTGCAAGGGCAGTTCGAGCCGGAGATCGAAGCGGCGATTGCCCTGCATCGACAGATCGACGTGTTCACTGATCGCCATCCATTGGTGGACGCTTCACTGGCGCGGTTTTCGACGACTCGCCGCCGTTACGCGGGCATCGTTCTCGACGTGTTTTTCGACCATTGCCTGGCGCGGGACTGGACGCAGTACGCCGACCGTCCGTTGGGCCAATTCACCACCGACGTTTACCGCGTGCTGTCCAGCGAGCGGCAATTGCCCGAGCGCCTGGCGAAGATCGCCCCGCACATGGTCGCCAATGACTGGTTGGGCTCGTATCAGGAGTTCGAAGTGCTGGAGCAGGTGTTGCGTGGAATCTCCCGGCGCCTGACCCGACCCGAAGAGCTGGCGGGGGCGATGGAGGAGTTGCGGCGGTTGTATGAGCCGTTGAGCGAGGACTTTCGTTTGTTCTACCCACAGCTGCAGGACTTTGCCGGCCGGCAGCTGTAGATAGATGTCGCCGATCAGGCCGCTATCAGATCGCGGGCATGTTGTGCTTCGACCGGTTTGAGCACATCACCGAACAAGGCTTTCTGCACCGCTTGCTGGGCCTCGTACGCCAATGCCGCGCGCTCCCGACCGTGGCAGGCAATCGGCTTGAGCAGATGGATTTCGACATCGCCGCAGTCGTTGCTGAACAGGCGCATCAGGTGCGACAGCAGATCATCGTCACCAATGAACGGCGCCAGCGAATCGATCTTGCCGTCGCGCAGATAACGGATCGCCACCGGTTGCAGCTTCACTTCCGAATCAATCGCCGCCGACAGCAGGCGGCCGTGAAAGGTACGCAGCGAACGACCATCGGTGGTGGTGCCTTCCGGGAACATCAGCAGCGGATGAGCGGTTTGCAGGTGACGGGTCATCTGCTTGCGGATCAGCTGGCTGTCGCCCGAACCGCGACGGATGAACAGGCTGCCGGCCTTCGCAGCGAGCCAGCCGGCCACCGGCCAGGTGCGCACTTCGGCCTTGGACAGAAACGACAGCGACGTGAGCATGCCGAGCAGCGGAATGTCGGTCCACGACACATGGTTGCTGACCCACAGCATCGGCTGTTTCGGCAGCTCACCGTGGACGGTCACGCGAAAGGGCAGGGCATTGCTCAGACGCGCCATGAAAAACCGCGACCAGCGCTGCCGACGCTCCATCGAATGGGCCAGGCCCAGGCGCTCGAAAACCCCGAAGACACCGGCCATGCTCAGGCCCAGAGTCACCACCAGCAGCACTCGCGCGATCCGCGCGTACACCCGCAGCCGGCTCATCACACGGCCGCCTTGAAGTGCTTGGCGTAGCGCGGGCAGAGTTCGTCGCGCTTGAGCAGGATGAACACGTCGGCGACCTGGAAGTCTTCGTCCCAGCACGGCTCGCCGCAGATCTTCGCGCCCAGGCGCATGTAGGCCTTGAGCAGCGGCGGCATTTCGGCGATCACGTTCGACGGAATGTCGAGGCTTGGCAGCGGATTCTTCGGCTCGGCGCGCAGGTGTTCGGTGCACAGATAGCGTTCGCGCAGGCGCTGCATGATCGCGTGGGCCTGTATGCCGCCGTCCTGCATCGGGATGCTCGCGCAACCCATCAGGTAGCTGTAGCCGCCCTGATTCAGCACTTCGGCCAGTTCGCCCCACAGCACGGCGATGGTGCCGCCGTTGCGGTAGGCCGGGTCGACGCAGGTGCGGCCGATTTCCAGGATCGGGCCTTGCAGACCGGCGAGGCCGTGCAGGCTGAATTCTTCTTCGCTGTAGAACTTGCCCAGGCTGCTGGCGGCGGTGTGATCGAGCAAACGGGTGGTCGCCACCAGGCGGCCGGTGTTCAGGTCACGCACGCCGATGTGGCTGCAGTGAACATCATAGTCATCCATGTCCAGACCCAGCTCCGCGCCATTCAGCTTGGCGTTGAACTCGCCGCTGAATACGTTGAAGCGCAAGGCCTGGGCTTGCTGCAAGGCCTCGGCGCCGATCAGGCGTTCGGCTTGCAGGCGGCGTTCATTGCCGGTGTCGCTGATGCGGGCGATCTGAGTCATGTGAATCTCCGTACGGGCCTTGAACCCGTCATGGGTTGCAGCCGATCGACTTTCTTTATGCAGCCGTGTTGTGCAAAGTCAGGCTATGTAGCCCCGGTGTCATCGCCATGAATGTTTGGTGATGCTTATATGACAGCCCACAAGGAGCCTCTGATGACCTGGTCGACCCTGCTTGAATGCCGCGAACGCCTGCCCGCCGTTGCCGACCTGGCCGAGGGCTTCGCCACGTTGCTGCATCAACTGGGCAGCGTTTCGCCGTTCGAACTGGCGGTATCAGGCGGGCGGCGGATGGCGACGCCGGGGCTGGCGTTTCTGGTGGGTTATCAGGCGGCGCTGCGCATGCTCTGGCCGAGCGCGCCGCCGAGCCTCGGTGCGATGTGCGCGACCGAGCAGCGCAGCCTGCGCCCGGCGGACATGCAGACCCGGCTCACGGATCTGCGCCTCACCGGGCAAAAGGATTTCGTCACCGCCGGCGATGCGGCGGACTGGCTGCTGATCGCCGCGCGCAGTGAACAACACGGCGAATCACCGCGCCTGAGTCTGGCGGTGGTGTACCCCGGCGAACCCGGCGTGCGGGTAGAAAAACTCCCGGCGCTGCCGTTGATGCCGGACATCAGCCATGGCCGGTTGCATCTCGACGATGCGTTGTGTGAATTGCTCGCGGGAGATGGCTGGGATGCTTACGTCAAGCCGTTCCGCACCCTTGAAGACGTTTACGTGTTGAGTGCAATGACCGCGTGGTTGTACGGCGTCGGTCAGGACAGCGGCTGGCCGCAGCTGCTGCAATTGCGCCTGCTGGCGCTGTTGGCCGGGTGCGCGGAGGTCAGTCGCCAGCCGCCGAACAATCCCGCCGGGCATGTGTTGCTCGGCGGATTGTTTGCGCAGTTCGACGGGTTGAAAGCGGAAGTCGATCAGGCCCTGCGCAACGGCGATCCTGAGTGGGCGGCGATGTGGCAGCGCGATCAGTCGGTCATGCAACTGGCGGCGGGGGCGCGGGCCAAACGCCTGGCCAAGGCGTTGGCGGCAAACCAAAACACATCTGTCATGAACGCCGGCTAGTCTTCTCAGGTTCATCCCCAGAGCCCTCACCATGTTCAAAGGCCTGTCCCTGTTTCTGCTGCTGATCAGCTTCACGGTTCAGGCCGAACAATGGCCGGGCGAGCAATGGCCGACCGGCCCGAAACTCACCAGCCCGGCCGTCGATGCATTGGAGGCCTACGCCTTCCCGACCCGCGATGACAGCACCCGAAAAGGCATCCGCACCGACGCCTTGCTGGTGATCCGTGACGGCCAGCTCATCTACGAACGCTACGCCGCCGCGACCACCGCCGACACCCCGCACCTGACCTGGTCGATCAGCAAAAGCCTGATGGCCACGGTGCTCGGCGTGGCGTACGGCGAAGGCCTGTTCAAGCTCGATGATCCGGCCACGAAGTTTTATCCGGCGCTGGGAAAACACCCGGCCATTACCCTCAAGGATCTGCTGCACTGGGCCTCGGGCATCGACTGGCAGGAAGACTACGAATACGCCCCGCTGAAATCCTCGGTGGTGGCGATGCTCTACACCCGTGGCCACCGCGACATGGCCGCCTTCACCGCCGATCACGACAGCTACGCGCCAGCGGGGCAGGCGTTCCGCTATTCCAGCGGCGACAGCAATCTGTTGGCGGCGGCGCTGAAAACCATCGTCGGCCCGCAACGTTATCCGGACTATCCGTGGACAGCACTTTTCGATCCCTTGGGCATCCGCCATGCCACCTGGGAAACCGACGCGACAGGCACTTTTGTCGCCTCTTCCTACGCTTATATGACGGCCCGGGATCTGGCGCGAATCGGTCTGTTGATGGAACGGGAGGGACGCTGGAACGACCGGCAGTTGTTGCCCAAGGATTGGGTCGCCTTCAATCGCCAACCCTTCGCCGGCTACATGGCTAATCAGGACGAAGCCGTACCCGGCGGCCAGTGGTGGCTCAATCGCCCGGCAGACGGCGCGCCGTCGCCATGGCCCGACGCACCGCCCGACACCTTCGCCGCCCTCGGCCACTGGGGGCAGGCGCTGTACGTGATCCCGAGCGAAAAACTGGTGATCGTGCGCTACGCCGATGACCGCGACGGCAGCTATCGCCACAACGAATTGCTCAAGCGTGTGCTCGAGGCGGTGCGGCCATGAAACTGTTCAGAAGAATCCTGCTGGTGTTGTTGGTCGCGCTGCTGGGCTGGGGCTGGCACGAGCGCGAAAACCTGTGGGCCTTCCCCGACATCATCAGCGCCTACACCGCCAAGGAATATTGTTCGTGCCGTTACGTGATGAACAACGACGCCGAATATTGCCGGGGCTACGTGAAGCAATGGCTGCCCAGCGAACTGACCGATGACCGCACGCAAAAAATCGTCACCGCCAGCGGCCTGGGACGCAGCAACAGTGCCCAATGGTTAGGCGAACGCCAGGGCTGTCGCCTGCAACCCTGATCCGGTTCCACCCTGTGGAACCACATTCGATTGTCCTCTCGCGTGTCTCGCGGTTATCTGGCGGTGAGCACGACCTGCCGTTCACGTGTCGTGAAACAACACCGAACAACAAGACCGGGAACACCCGCGCGAGGAGAACCGTCATGCCCCGACATCAGCACATTCTTGCCTGGCTCAACGATGTGGCCAGCGACCTGCACGCCACCCGCCAGGACATTCACGCCCACCCTGAACTCGGTTTCGAAGAAAGCCGCACCTCGGCGCTGGTCGCCCGTTCGCTCGAAGAGTGGGGCTATGAAGTTCACACCGGGGTCGGCAAGACCGGCGTGGTCGGCGTGCTGCGCAACGGCAGCAGCACACGCAAGCTCGGGCTGCGGGCCGACATGGATGCGCTGCCGATCATCGAGAACACCGGCGTCGCCTACAGCAGCCGGCATCAAGGCTGCATGCACGCCTGCGGCCACGACGGGCACACCGCGATGTTGCTCGGTGCGGCGCGTTATCTGGCGGCGACCCGCCAGTTCGACGGCACCCTGACGCTGATTTTCCAGCCCGCCGAAGAAGGCCAGGGCGGGGCCGAAGCGATGCTCGCCGATGGCCTGCTCGAACGCTTCCCGTGCGATGCGCTGTTCGGCATGCACAACATGCCGGGCCTGCCGGCGGGGCATCTGGGCTTTCGCGAAGGGCCGATGATGGCTTCGCAGGACTTGCTCACCGTGACCATCGAAGGCGTCGGCGGCCACGGTTCGATGCCGCATCTGGCGGTGGATCCGTTGGTGGCCGCAGCCAGTGTGGTGATGGCTTTGCAAACCGTGGTCGCGCGCAATATCGATGCGCAGCAGGCGGCGGTGGTAACGGTCGGCGCATTGCAGGCCGGCGAAGCGGCGAACGTGATTCCGCAACAGGCGATCCTGCGGCTGAGCCTGCGTGCGCTGAACGCCGAAGTCCGCGTTCAGACACTGGACCGCGTGCGCTCGATCATCGAGTCCCAGGCCGAAAGCTTCGGCTGCACCTCGACCATCGAACACCGTCCGGCCTACCCGGTGCTGGTCAACCACGCCGCCGAAACCGAGTTCGCTCGTCAGGTCGGCGTCGAACTGGTGGGCGCCGATGCCGTCGATGGCAACACTCCGAAACTGATGGGCAGCGAAGACTTCGCCTGGATGCTCCAGCGCTGCCCCGGCGCGTACCTGTTCATCGGCAACGGCGTGGCGCGGCCGATGGTGCATAACCCGGCGTACGATTTTAACGATGACATTCTGCTGACCGGCGCGGCGTATTGGGGCGCGCTCACCGAGAGCTGGCTCGAGCCGGCCTGATTTCTTCACTTTTTGCTGCCGCTGGAACGCAGGTGCGCATGTGCCTGCGTGGTCAACCCACAGCTTCTGGAGAATCCCCATGCAGACTTCGAACGCAGGCGTTTCGCGCACCCGGCAAGTGGTCGCCGCCGTCATCGGCAACGCCCTGGAATGGTACGACTTCATCGTTTATGGCTTTCTGGCGAGCATCATCGCCCGGCAGTTTTTCCCGTCCGACGACGACTACGCCTCGCTGCTGATGGCGCTGGCGACCTTCGGCGTCGGCTTTTTCATGCGCCCGGTGGGCGGCATCCTGCTCGGCATCTACTCCGACCGCAAAGGGCGCAAAGCCGCGATGCAGATGATCATCCGCCTGATGACCGTGTCCATCGCCCTGATCGCGTTCGCGCCGAACTACGCCGCCATCGGCATGGGCGCGCCGCTGCTGATCGTGGTGGCGCGAATGCTTCAGGGCTTTGCCACGGGCGGTGAATATGCGAGCGCCACGGCGTTTCTGGTGGAGAGCGCACCGGCCCATCGCAAGGGTTTGTACGGCTCGTGGCAACTGGTCGGGCAATGCCTGGCGGTGTTCAGCGGCGCGGCGATGGTGGCGCTGGTCACGCACCTGTTTTCCCCCGAGGCGCTGGACAGTTGGGGCTGGCGGATTCCGTTCGTGCTCGGCCTGTTGATCGGCCCGGTGGGCTTGTGGATTCGCAAGCACATGGAAGAACCGGAAGAATTTCTCGAAGCGCGCAAGAAAGCCAAAGGCGCAGCGCCGGGCCTGTGGCAGGTGCTGCGCGAACATCGCCGCAGCCTGCTGGTGTCGATGGGCCTGGCGTGCGGGGCGACAGTGTCGTTCTACGTGGTGCTGGTGAACATGCCGACCTTCGCCCACAAGAACCTCGGCCTGCCGTTGGATCAGGTGTTGCTGGTGCAGATGCTTGCGGTGGGGCTGATGACCGTGGTGATTCCATTCTCCGGCGCACTGTCGGATCGCCTCGGTCGGCGGCCGGTGCTGATGGCTTTCACTTTGGCGTTTTTCGTCATGGTCTATCCGCTGTATGTGTGGGTGGCGGCGGCGCCTTCGATCGAGCGCTTGCTGGTGATGCAACTGCTGCTGTGCGCGGCGATTGGCGGGTTCTTCGGCCCGGCTCCGACGGCGCTGGCCGAGCAGTTTCCGATTGAGGTGCGCTCCACCGGCGTGTCGGTGGCCTACAACGTGGCGGTGATGGTGTTCGGTGGTTTTGCGCCGCTGATCGTCACCTGGCTGAGTAAAGTTCTGAACACCCCGGTGGCGCCGTCGTTCTATGTCCTGTTCGCTTGCCTGCTGACCCTGCTCGGTACTTACTGTTTGCAGGAGGCTCCACGCGCGAAGAAATCCGTTGCGCTCAACCTGGGAGTGAAACCGTGAGTCCGTTGGCCATTGATCCGATTGTCGCCCTCGACGCCGATGGGCTGTCCCGGGTGATCCATGCCCGCAAGGTGTCGTGCCGCGAGGTGATGCAGGCCTACCTGAAGCACATTGATCGCTTCAATCCAGCGGTCAACGCGCTGGTCTCGCTGCGCCCGCACGACGTGCTGCTGCGCGAGGCCGATGAATGCGACCGGCAACTGGATCGCGGTGAGTCCAGGGGCTGGATGCACGGCATGCCCCAGGCGATCAAGGATCTGGCGGCCACCGCCGGATTGCGCACGACCCTCGGCTCGCCGCTGTTCGCCGAGCAAGTGCCGCAGCACGATGCGATCAGCGTGGCGCGGGTTCGCGACTGCGGCGCGATCATCATCGGCAAAAGCAACGTCCCGGAGTTCGGTCTCGGTTCGCAGACCTACAACAGCGTGTTCGGCACCACCACCAACGCCTACGATCCGGGCCTGATCGCCGGCGGCAGCAGCGGCGGGGCAGCGGTGGCACTGGCCCTGCGCCTGCTGCCGGTGGCCGACGGCAGTGACATGATGGGCTCGCTGCGTAACCCGGCGGCGTTCAACAACGTGTTCGGCTTCCGCCCGTCCCAAGGGCGTGTGCCCCATGGGCCGATGCCGGAAGTGTTCGTCCAGCAACTGGCCACCGAAGGGCCGATGGGGCGCACGGTCACCGACGTCGCGCGATTGCTCTCGACCCAGGCCGGCTACGATCCGCGCGTGCCGCTATCGCTGGCCGATGAACCACGGGACTTCAGCCTGGATCTGCAACAGGACTGCAACGGTCTGCGCCTCGGCTGGCTCGGCGATTACAACGGCTATCTGCCGATGGACGACGGCGTGTTGAGCCTGTGCGAGTCGGCGCTGGCGGATTTCAGTGCGCTGGGCTGTCAGGTCGAGGCCTGCCAGCCGGACTTTTCCATGGAGCGCCTGTGGCAGAACTGGCTCACCCACCGGCATTTTCTGGTGCAGGGCAGCCTCGGCGCGGCGTATGCCGATCCGCAAAAACGGTCATTGCTCAAACCCGAAGCGCAATGGGAAATCGAGGGCGGTCTGCGTCTGACCGCTGCCGAGGTCTATCAGGCGTCGGTCGCGCGCAGCGAGTGGTATCGCGCGTTGAGCGAGTTGTTCGAGCGTTACGATTTCCTGCTGCTGCCCACCGCCCAGGTGTTCCCTTTTGATGCACAGCAAGCGTGGCCGCGAGTCGTCGGCGGGCAGACCATGGACACCTATCACCGCTGGATGGAAGTGGTAATAGGCCCGACGTTGGCGGGGTTGCCGAGCATCAGCGTGCCGGTGGGTTTCAACCCGGCCGGGTTGCCGATGGGCCTGCAAATCATCGGCCCGGCCCAGGCGGATCGGGCGGTGCTGCAACTGGCCTACGCTCATGAACAACTGACCCGCTGGGTCGAACGGCGACCGCCGGCATGCCTGCAATCGGCCTGAGCGGCCCGCATCTTGCTGCACGAAGTGATCTTTCATCCGTATCCATGGAGGTCGAACACATGGGCAGCAAGGCAGACACCGGCAGCGTGCGCTCGGTCGAACGGGCGCTGGCCATCGTCGAGTTGCTTGGCGAGCATCAGGCGTTGGGGCTGGAAGAGTTGCACTACCTGACAACCCTGCCCAAGGCCACGGTGTCGCGGATGCTCGCGACCTTGCAGGAGCAGGGCTGGATCTATCGCGGCCTCAGCGACCGCCGCTACCGGTTGTGCGCCAAACGGCTGTTCGGTGATCGACAGCAACGCTTCAAACGCCACCTGGTGGAAAGCGCCGCGCCGATGCTGCTGGAGCTGAGCGAGCGTACCGGGCTGGTGGCGGATCTGTCGTGCTTCGACGGCGAACGGGTTGAAGTGATGGAAAGTGCGATCCCGCAGGTGTTGCGCAAGCGCTATCCAACGAACTGCCAGATCGTCGGTCATCACGCCAGCCTGTTTCATTCGGCCATGGGCCGGGCGTGCCTCAGCGAACTCGACAGCCAGGACTTGAAACGTCTGGCCGAACGCGAACAACTGGCGGATGACGGTGTGTTGCAGGCCACCGAGCAAGCCTTGCAGCAGGGCTTCGGCCAGCGCACCGAAGGCTATTGGGAATACCCGGTGCGCCTGCCGTTCCTGATTCGCGCGGTGGCGTTGCCGATTTGTGCGCAAGGGCGGCTGGTCGGCAGCATGGCGCTGCACTGGCCGATGGATCAGGCGCCGGTGGAACGGGTGCTGAGCCTGCACCTCAACAGCCTCGCGTCGACCATCGGCGAGGTGCAGCAGGCATTGGCCTGAGTGTTTGCACAGACTGACAGTTTGCAATAACGCCAAGGCCAGTTAAGGTTCGTGCACGTTTATCGGCCCCACGAGTTTTCAATGTTCAACCGTTCTCTGTGCAACGCCTTCGCCGGCCTGCTGCTGGGCGCCGCTGCGCTGCCGGCCCAGGCCAACTGGTATCTGGACGGCGAGTCGTCGCGGCTGTCGTTCGTCAGCACGAAAAACGCCAACGTGTCCGAAGTGCAGCGCTTTCTGGTGCTGCACGGCAAGGTCGATCCCGACGGGCGCGCCGTGGTCGAGGTCGAGCTGGACTCGATCAACAGCGGCATCCCCCTGCGCGACGAGCGCATGCGCAAGGAGTTGTTCCAGATCGAACAATTCCCCGAAGCGACCATCACCACCCAGATCGACCTGCGCCCGATCAACGATCTGGCCCCCGGCGCGCAGCTTGAATTGCGCTTGCCGCTGACCGTCAATCTGCACGGCAAACAGCATGAATACCCCGCCGAACTGCTCGCCACGCGCCTCGATGACCGACGCTTTCAAGTGGTGACCCTGGAGCCGCTGGTGATCAGCGCCGAGGATTTCGATCTGCTGCCGGGCCTGGAAAGCCTGCGCAACCTGGCCGGCCTGTCGGCCATCAGTCTGTCGGTGCCGGTGGGTGCGGTGCTGATCTTCACGGCGCGCTGACATGCGCGGCGCGGTGTTTCCGTGGCGTGATGGCAACCGCTTCGAGCTGTTGATCGACGGCCCGCAATTCTTCCCGCGCATGCTCGACGAAATTGCCCGTGCCCGCGAGCAGATCGAGCTGGAGCTGTATCTGGTGGAAGCCGGCGCCTGTGCCGAAACCATCGTGCAGGCGCTGGTACTGGCGGCGGAGCGGGGCGTGCGGGTGCGTTGCCTGTTCGATGATTACGGCAGCCTCGCGTTCACCCTCACGCTGCGCCGGCGGCTGACCGGTGCCGGGGTCGAGCTGCGTTTTTACAATCGGCTGAACTGGCGGCGCTGGGTCGGTAATTTTTATCGCGATCACCGCAAGCTGTTGTTGGTCGACCAGCGTCTGGCGGTGGTCGGCGGCACCGGGGTCACCGACGAGTTCTGGACGCCGGGCCACGACACCAGCGAATGGCACGAGGTCATGGTGGAAATCACCGGCCCGCTGGTGCTCGACTGGCAGTTGCTGTTCGACCGCCAATGGATCGCCAACCGCCATCGCCGGGCCTGGAGGCCCAACGCGCATTTCGGCCTGCCACGGCTGCCCCGCGTGCCGGACACGGGCGAGGGCATGGGCCGCGTGGCCTACGCCGACGCCCGCCAGCATCGCGACATTCTGCAATCGCTGTTCCGCGCGCTGAACAGCGGCCAGCAGCGGATCTGGCTGGCCACGCCGTACTTCCTGCCCACCTGGAAGATCCGCCGTTCCCTGCGCAAGGCCGCCGCCCGTGGCCTCGACGTGCGCCTGCTGCTGACCGGGCCGCGCACCGATCACCCGTCGGTGCGTTATGCCGGGCATCGCTACTACCCGCGCCTGCTCAAGGCCGGGGTGAAAATCTACGAGTACCAGCCGTGTTTCCTGCACCTGAAAATGGTGCTGGTGGACGACTGGGTCAGCATCGGCTCGTGCAATTTCGATCACTGGAATCTGCGCTTCAATCTTGAGGCGAATCTGGAAGCGCTGGACCCGTCATTGACGGCAGCGGTGGCGGCGAGTTTCGAGAAGGACTTCGGCCTGAGTCAGCAGGTGAGCCTGGAGGAATGGCGGAAACGGCCACTGTGGCGGCGGGTGAAGCAGCGGATCTGGGGCTGGGTGGATCGGGTGGTGGTCAACTTGCTCGACAGACGCGGCTAAGCGCAATTGATCGTTCCCACGCAGAGCGTTGATCGTTCCCACGCTCCGCGTGGGAATGCAGCCCGGGACGCTCCGCGTCCCAAAGCGGACGCAGAGCGTCCATTGAGGCATTCCCACGCGGAGCGTGGGAACGATCGGTTACAGGTTTTGCAGCGCTTGGCTAATTACAGCAATTCAAAGCTCTGCTGCGTCACGTCCTGGGAATCCAGGCCGATCTGCACGTTGAACTTGCCAGGCTCGGCCGCGTACTTGAGCTGGGCGTTGTAGAACTTCAGGTCATCTTCGGTGATGGTGAAGTGCACGACTTTCTGCTCGCCGGCCTTGAGCATGATTTTCTGGAAGTTCTTCAGCTCCTTGACCGGACGGATCATCGACCCGGTGACGTCCTGGATATACAGCTGCACCACGGTTTCGCCGTCACGCTTGCCGGTGTTCTTGACCATGACACTGGCGTCGAGCTTGCCAGTGGCGTTCAGGGTGGTCGAGGACAGCGCCATGTCAGTCAGACTGAAGTTGGTGTAGCTCAGGCCGAAACCGAACGGGAACAGCGGCCCGGTGGTGTCATCGAAATACTGCGAGGTGTAGTTGCCCGGTTTGCCCGGCGTGAACGGCCGGCCAATGCTCAGGTGGTTGTAGTAGGTCGGGATCTGGCCCACGGAGCGCGGGAAGGTCACCGGCAGTTTGCCCGACGGGTTGTAGTCGCCGAACAGCACGTCGGCGATGGCGTTGCCGCCCTCGGTGCCGCTGAACCAGGTTTCCAGAATCGCGTCGGCCTGTTCCTTCTCCTCGAGGATGGTCAGCGGACGGCCGTTCATCAGCACCAGCACCAACGGCTTGCCGGTGGCTTTCAGGGCACGGATCAGCTCGCGCTGGTTTTCCGGGATGTTCAGGTCGGTGCGGCTCGACGATTCGTGGGACATGCCACGGGACTCGCCCACGGCCGCGACCACCACGTCAGCATCCTTGGCGGCTTTCACCGCCTCGTCGATCAACACGTTGGCCGGGCGTGGGTCATCGACCACTTCCGGGGCGTCGAAGTTGAGGAAGTTCAGGTAGTCGAGAACCTTCTTGTCGCTGGTGATGTTGGCGCCACGGGCGTAGATCAGGTTCGCCTTGTCGCCGATCACATTGCTCATGCCGTCGAACAGGGTCACCGATTGCGCCGGACGACCGGCGGCCGCCCAACTGCCCATCATGTCGATCGGAGCCTTGGCCAGCGGGCCGACCAGCGCAACTTTGGCGGTTTTCTTCAGCGGCAGGGTTTCGTTCCGGTTCTTCAACAGCACCAGGCTGCGACGCGCCACTTCGCGGGCGTCGGCGCGGTGCAGGCGACTTTCGGCGTAGGTGTCGGCCGGATCGTCTTCAGCCTTGCCGATGCGCAGGTACGGGTCCTTGAACAGGCCCATGTCGTACTTGGCGGCGAGGACTTCACGCACGGCGTTGTCGATGTCTTGCTGTTCGATCTCGCCGGACTTGAGCAGCCCTGGCAGCTCTTTGCCGTACAGGGTGTCGTTCATGCTCATGTCGATGCCGGCCTTGATCGCCAGCTTCGCCGCTTCACGACCGTCGCGGGCTACGCCGTGCTTGATCAGTTCGAAGATCGCGCCGTGGTCGCTGACCGCCAGGCCCTTGAAGCCCCAGTCCTTGCGCAGCAGATCGTTCATCAGCCAGGTGTTGGCGGTGGCCGGAATACCGTTGATCGAGTTCAACGCCACCATCACGCCGCCGGCGCCAGCGTCGATGGCCGCGCGGTACGGTGGCAGATAGTCCTGGTACATCTTCACCGGGCTCATGTCGACGGTGTTGTAGTCGCGACCGCCCTCGACCGCGCCGTACAGGGCGAAGTGCTTGACGCTGGCCATGATGCTGTCGGCCGCGCTCGGGGTCTCGCCCTGATAGGCCTTGACCATGACTTTGGCGATGCGTGAGGTCAGGTAGGTGTCTTCACCGAAACCTTCGGAGCTGCGGCCCCAGCGCGGGTCGCGGGAGATGTCGACCATTGGCGCGAAGGTGATGTCGAGGCTGTCGGCGGCGGCTTCCTTGGCGGCAACGCGCCCGGACTGGCCGATGGCGTCCATGTCCCAGCTCGACGCCAGGGCCAGCGGAATCGGGAAAATCGTACGGTGACCGTGGATCACGTCGTACGCGAAAAACATCGGAATCTTCAGCCGGCTGCGCATGGCAGCATCCTGCATCGGACGGTTTTCCGGGCGGGTGATCGAGTTGAAGGTGCCGCCGATGTTGCCGGCGGCGATCTCTTTGCGGATCAGCTCGCGGGGCATTTCCGGGCCGATGCTGATCAGGCGCAACTGGCCGATTTTCTCGTCGAGGGTCATCTGTTTCATCAGATTACTGATGAACGCATCCTTGTTTTCCAGGGGGACCGGGGTCGTGGCGGCCAGTACTTGATGACTGGCCAGGCTGACGAACAGGCCCAGCAAACACAGCTTCTTCATGAATAGTTTTCTCAAGGGCCTAAACGGCGTTACAACACCGGCCAGCCAAAATGTAGGGAGCGACTATTGTTGTTCGGGTGCTGATTCAGAAAACGACAGCCGAATGTACGTCGAACGTTTCGGCGACGTGATCGCGCAGGGCCTCTTTTTAGCCCATCGGCCCGCCGCAATCCAGTGGCGGGGGCGATTATGCCCCAACCGTCGGCTGAGAATGTTTCGCGATTCATTATTCATGAAATGTGCAAGGGAGCACCCGTCCGATGAATGTCAGTCCTGTCTACCGCTCGCGTTTGCAGGTCGCCACCCTGCTGGTGCTGGCCACGTTGTTGACCGCCTGCGGCATCAACAACATCCCCACCCTCGACGAACAGGCCAAGGCTGCCTGGGGCCAGGTGCAGAACCAGTACCAGCGCCGCGCCGACCTGATCCCCAATCTGGTGGAAACCGTGAAGGGCTATGCCAAACACGAGGAAGCAACCCTGACCGCCGTGATCGAGGCGCGGGCCAAGGCGACGTCGATCCAGGTCGATGCCAGCACTCTCGACAATCCGGAAAAACTCAAGCAGTTCCAGCAGGCCCAGGATCAACTGACCGGTGCCTTGAGCCGGTTGATGGTGGTGTCCGAACGCTATCCGGACCTGAAAGCCAACCAGAACTTCCTCGCCCTGCAATCGCAACTTGAGGGCACGGAAAACCGCATCGCCGTGGCGCGTCGGGATTTCATTCTGGCGGTGCAGAAATACAACACCGAGATCCGCACCTTTCCCGGTCGTCTGTGGCACAGCGTGATGTACAGCAATTTGCCGATCCGCGAGACCTTCGAAGCCACCAGCCCCGGCGCGGACAAGGCCCCGGAAGTGAAGTTCTGAGCCGGGGATGCCCATGCGTGTGTTGAAGATGGGCCTGGTGCTGATGCTGTGGCTGTTTGCCGTCAGCGCCCGGGCCGAGTTGACCTTTCCGGCGCTGACCGGGCGGGTGGTGGACGAGGCGCAGATGATCGAGCCGTCGGTGCGCACGCAACTGAGCCAGCAGTTGCAGGCCCACGAGCAGGCGACCGGCGAACAGTTGGTGGTGGTGACGTTACCGAATCTGCAAGGCGCCACCATTGAGGACTATGGCGTCGAACTCGGCCGGCATTGGGGCATCGGCCAGAAGGACAAGAACAACGGCGCCCTGTTGATCGTCGCCCGGGACGAGCGCAAATTGCGCATCGAAGTCGGCTACGGGCTGGAGGACCGGCTGACCGACGCCCAGAGCTCGGTGATCATCCATCAGGTGATCACGCCGTCGTTCAAGGCCGGCAATTTCAGCAAGGGCATCAGCGACGGTGTGGCGGCGATGCTGGTGGTGCTCGGCGGCAATCCGCTGGACGAGCCGTCCACGGTGTATGAATCGGCCGGCGATCCTGCGGATGATTTTGTCTCGCGGCACCCGGCATTGTTCGTATTTCTGGTGATGTTGTTCATCCTGACTGTTTTTGTCTGCCAGATGCTCGGTATCCTTCCCGCCGGCCGGGGCGGCTCCGGAGGAGGGGGCGGCTTCGGTGGCGGTGGTTTTGGCGGCGGCGGTGGAGGCGGGGGCTTCAGCGGCGGCGGTGGCAGTTTCGGCGGGGGCGGTTCCTCCGGCGGCTGGTGATAACAATAATGAGCAGGCACTTCACGACATGGCATTACTGACTGAACACGAACAACGCAAGGTCGCCGAGGCCATCGCCCGAGTCGAGCGCGACACCGACGCCGAACTGGTGACGGTGCTCGCAGCCCGCGCCGACGACTACGCGTACATCCCGCTGCTGTGGGCCAGCCTGCTGGCGCTGGTGGTGCCGGGGATCGTGCATTACCTGACCGGCTGGCTGACCATGCACAGTCTGTTGCTGGTGCAGTGGGTCAGTTTTGTCGTGCTGTGCCTGGTGTTTCGCCTGCCCAGGGTCACCACTCATCTGATCCCGCGCCACGTCCGGCACTGGCGCGCCTCGAACCTCGCGCGGCGGCAGTTTCTCGAACAGAACCTGCATCACACGGTGGGCAGCACCGGCATGCTGATTTTTGTCTGCGAGGCGGAGCGGTACGTGGAAATTCTGGTGGATGAAGGGATTTCCAAAAAGCTGGATAACAAGAGCTGGGACTCGATTGTCGCGGCGTTTACCGAGCAGGTAAGGCAGGGGCAGACGTTGCAGGGCTTCGTCACTTGTATCGAGGCGTGCGGCGAGTTGCTGAAGGTGCATGTGCCGGTGACGCAGGTCAGGAATGAGTTGCCGAATCGGTTGGTGGTGTTGGGATAAGCCGTTCGGGAAATTAGCCGTGCCCTCGAACGCCATCCCCCCTAAACTAGCGCCCATTCCCGATTTGCCCGTCCGAGGCCGCTTTTTCCCATGTCCGTTATCGCTCCCTCCGCATCTGCCAAACCGGCGCCCGATCACCACGCCCGGTTCATCGAGCTGCTGCAAACCAGCCTCGAACTGAATGGTTTCATCAAACTGGTGCTGGCCAAGTACGTCGGCGAAGAAGCGGATCTGCAGCGGATCATCATCAAACCGGTGACGGTCAAGGCGCAGCCGTGCCTGTCGTTCGTTTACCGCTACAAGACCCGCGACATCACCAAGAACCTGCCGCTGGACGAAGCGGTGGCGACGATTGCCGGGCTGCTGCCGGCGGCGTTCAAAAATGCGCATTTGCTGGCCCTGACTGACGAAGCCCAGCTCGAATACAGCAAAAAGGGCAAGAGCTCACTGTTCATGAGCAAACCTCAGCAATTGCGTGAAGTGCCGTCCGCCGAGCACAACCGCGAGAAAAACCGCTTCCTCGATCTGAACCGACCGTTCCTCAAGGATCTGGGCGTGACCAACGCCCAGCATGAGCTGATCCCGGCGATGTCGCGCAAGTGGAAGCAGATCAACAAGTTCATCGAAGTCTTCAGCCACGCGCTGACCTCGTCGCCGCTGGCCCTGGACAAACCGGTGCGGGTAGCGGATTTCGGTTCGGGCAAGGGTTACCTGACGTTTGCCATTCATGACTATTTGCGCAACACCCTGAAGGCCGAAGGCGAAGTCACCGGCGTCGAACTGCGTGAAGAGATGGTCAACCTGTGCAACACCGCCGCCGCGAAGCTGGAACACCCAGGGCTGGTGTTCAAGTGCGGCGATGTGCGCAGCGTGGCGCCGAGCGAGCTGGACGTGATGATCGCCCTGCATGCCTGCGACATCGCCACCGACTACGCGATCCACACCGGCATCCGCTCCGGCGCATCGATCATCATGTGTTCGCCGTGCTGCCACAAACAGATCCGCTTGCAGATCCAGAGCCCGGCGCTGCTCAAGCCGATGCTGCAATACGGCTTGCACCTGGGCCAGCAGGCGGAAATGGTTACCGACAGCTTGCGCGCGCTGTTCCTCGAAGCCTGCGGTTACGAGACCAAGGTGTTCGAGTTCATCTCGCTGGACCACACCAACAAGAACAAGATGATCCTCGCCGTGAAGCGCGCCGAGCCGGTGGACCCGACTCAGTTGCTGGTGAAGATTCAGGAGTTGAAGGCGTTCTACCAGATCAGCGAGCACTGCCTCGAAACCCTGCTGCTCGCTGACGGCCTGCTGAAGCTCAAGGCTTGAGCTGAACCCCGGCCGGTAATGTGCCCGGTTGAGCCGGGCGCACCGCGGTCTTGCGCCCGAGCATCACCGTCGCGATCACCCCGCAGGCGAACAACCAGGTGATCGGCTCCACGTGTTCCCCAAAGAACAGCGCGGAAAACGCGATGGTGAAGAAGATCTGCAACAACTGGATCTGACTGACCCGGGCAATGCCACCCATCGCCAGCCCGGCGTACCAGGCGAAGAACCCCAGAAACTGCGAAAACAGCGCGACGTAACCGAACGCCCACCAGGTTTTTGCCGATACCGCGCCCTGATGCTGCAACGCCAGGTACAGCACCGGGCCGATCAGCAGCGGCGTCGACAGCACCAGCGCCCAGCAGATCACCTGCCAGCCGCCCATCTCCCGGGCCAGGCGCCCGCCCTCGGCGTAACCCAGACCACCCACCGCAATCGCACCCAACATCAACAAATCCCCGGCCTGAATGCTGCCGGCACCGGTGTACAACGCGTATCCCAGCACCAGCGCACTGCCCAGTGCGGCGCAGGCCCAGAAGGCTTTTGAAGGACGTTCATGGGACAACCACGCGGCATAAAGCGCCACGCACAACGGCTGCAAACCGTTGACCAGCGCGCCATGGGAGGCCGGCAAGGTCTGCATGGCCCACGCCGACAGCACCGGGAAACCGAGGATCACCCCGGCGATCACCAGGCTCAGGCCTTTGACTTGCTTCCAGGTCGGCCACTTTTCCCGTTGCCATAACAACAGCGCCGCCGCCGGAATCGCCGCGACCAATGCACGGCCCAAGCCGTTGAGCAGCGGGTGTAATTCCTGCACCACGATGCGGGTGAAGGGCAGGGTAAGGCTGAAAATCACCACGCCGAGCAGGCCGAGGGCCATGCCGGTGTTTTCGCGCGAAGACATTGAGGGCAACTCGATTCGAAGGTAACGGGAAGGTGTCTTCATCTAGCCACAAACCACGGCAGTCGGGCTGTTACAGCTGAGCGCAGAGTTATCCATACAGTTTGCGAACGCCATCGCGGTCCTTGGGCTACTGTGAATATTCCTGCGCATTCACCAGAGGAGTCCTGCCCATGGCCGCGAAAAAGATACTGATGCTGGTCGGCGATTACGTCGAAGACTACGAAGTGATGGTGCCGTTCCAGGCTCTGCAGATGGTCGGGCACACCGTGCATGCCGTGTGCCCGGACAAGGCCGCCGGCAAGACCGTGCGCACCGCGATCCATGACTTTGAAGGCGACCAGACCTACAGCGAGAAGCCCGGTCACCAGTTCGCCCTGAACTTCGATTTTGCCAAGGTCGATGCCAAGGATTACGACGCCTTGCTGGTGCCCGGCGGGCGTGCGCCGGAATACCTGCGGCTGAACGAAAAAGTCCTCGAACTGGTGCGTGCTTTCGACAAGGCCGGCAAGCCGATTGCCGCCGTCTGTCACGGCGCGCAACTGCTGGCGGCGGCGGGGATTCTCGAAGGTCGCGAGTGCAGTGCTTATCCGGCCTGTGCCCCGGAAGTGCGCCTGGCCGGCGGCACCTACATCGACATCCCGGTCACGGACGGCCATGTCCAGGGCAACCTGGCCACTGCGCCCGCCTGGCCGGCGCACCCGAAATGGCTGGCCGGTTTCCTCGGGTTGCTTGGAACCAGAATCACCCTGTGACACATCGAAAAGGAGAAACACCATGTCCGGATGGTATGAGTTGAGCAAAAGCAGCAACGGCCAGTACAGGTTCGTACTGAAAGCGGCGAACGCCGAAACCATTCTGACCAGCGAGCTGTACACCAGCCGCGCGGCTGCCGAAAACGGCATCGCCTCGGTGCAGGCCAACAGCCCGCTGGACGAACGCTACGAGAAAAAATCGACGAAGGACGGTCACCCCTACTTCAACCTCAAGGCGGCCAATCACCAGATCATCGGCAGCAGCGAATCCTATTCATCGGACGCGGCGTGTGACAAGGGCATCGCCAGCGTCAAGGCCAACGGGCCGTCCAAGGTGATCAAGGACAAAACCCTGCCGGTGCTTTGAACCACCCATGACGTTCAGTCGCCAAATCCTTGGCGACTGAATTCTGGCTATGTGCCATCATTTCGCTTATCCTCCGCCGCCAATCCAAGGAAGGGGCGCGAGATGACTCTTTCGCGGAATTTTTGAACAACTGCCGCCAGAGTTTTCCCACTGATGATCCGCCTTTTCGCTGTCCTGACCCTGCTGCTCGGCTTGAGCGGCTGCTATAGCCTGTCCCCGACCCAAATCGATGATGAACTCGCACCGAGTGCCGATTCCGGCACCGCGTATCTGGTGGGTGTGGTCGGCATCTGGCCAAAAGCATCCTATGCGGCCCAGGAACAGATGCTGCTGATCCGCAAACGTGGCAGTGACGAATTCGCCAGCGCGCGCCTGCACAACGAGTTCTATGCTCGTACCGCACGAGACGTGCGCGAGACCGGTCGTGGTATCGGCACGCTGTTCGTGATGCCGCTCAAACCCGGTCGCTACGAGATCTACAACGTGCGATTCGATCGCGGCAGATCGGTGTCCTGGAGCCGTGAGGACTTCACCATCGGCATGCAGCTTGAAGCGGGCAAGGCTTACTACATCGGTGACTTCCGTGCCGGCTGCGTGTCCCCCAGCGACAGCACCTGCCTGTTTCTGCACAGCGATCATCTCGAACGCGACGCCGCGCTGGTCCGCGCCAGATATCCGCAAGTACCCGGCCTGCAACGACTGGACATGCCGAACCTGTACACCGCCACACCGTTTATTCGTGAAGAGAACGGCACCAGCGCCTCCGTCTACAAAGCCATGCTCTCGGGGAAATTCTAATGCTCATCAAACGTCTGCTTCTGGGCTTGCTTCTGCTGCTCGGTGGCTGCCAGGCCACTCATTCGCTGAAAGCGCCGGATGTCGATTACAGCAGCCAGCAATTGCCGGCCATCAACGTCAGTGTGATCGGCATGCCGAGCTGGATGCTGCGTGACGAATTGCGTCGGCGTGGCACCTTTGAAGAAGTGAAGGCCGGCCGCAGCGAAGACGGCTACAACGTTTTGGTGATTGCCAACAGCGATGTCGGCGGGATTCAGCCGCAGATGCTTCTGAGCGCCTTCACCCTGTTTCTGGTGCCGGTGCCAGTGAGTTTCGACAGCACGGTGGTGTTCAGCCTCAGCCATGGCAAGCAGATACTGGGCGTCTACACCGTGAACAACCACACCGAATCCTGGCGCGGCGCATTCAACGCCTCGGGCGGTCAGTTCGAACACATGCGCTTGATCAGCGACACGTTCATCGCGCAGATTCTCAAGGATCAGCCGTTCCACCGCGAAGCCATGAAGCGCGCCGCCAGCCTCTGATCGACGGCCACAAAAAATCCCGCCCGGCGTAAACCGGGCGGGATTTTTTTCGTTCAGCGCAAGGTGTTCAGCAAGGCCTGCAATTGCGTACGCCCGGCCTCAGCCAGCGGGAACACCGGCAAACGCGGATCGCCGACTTCCAGACCGTTCAGGCGCAGACCGGCCTTGATCGTCGCCGGCAGGCCGCCCTTGAGGATGAAGTCCAGCAGCGGCAACTGGCGGTAGAACAGCTCTCGCGCCTTGCCGAGATCCCCTGCCAGTGTGGCTTCGTACAAATCCAGGTTGAGCTGCGGGATCAGGTTCGGTGCCGCCGTGCACCAGCCTTTGGCCCCTGCAGCGAAGGCTTCCAGCGCCAGCGGGTTGCAGCCGTTGTAGAACGGCACCCGGCCTTCGCCCAGCAGTTGCAGCTTGTGCATGCGCTGGATGTCGCCGGTGCTCTCCTTGACCATGGTCACGTTTTCCACGCCGTTGACGATGCGCAGGATCAGCTCCACCGACATGTCGGTGCCGCTGGTGGCCGGGTTGTTGTAGAGCATGATCGGCACGCCGATGCTGTCGCCGATGGCGCGGTAGTGGGCGAGGATTTCCGCCTCGGTGAGTTTCCAGTAGGACGTCGGCAGCACCATCACCACGTCGGCGCCGTGGGCTTCGGCGAAGCGTGCGCGGCGCACCGCTTTGGCGGTGGTCAGGTCGGACACGCTGACCACGGTCGGCACGCGCTTGGCGACGTGCTTGATGCTGAATTCGGCGACCTGGTCCCACTCCGTATCGCTCAGGTAGGCGCCTTCGCCGGTGCTGCCCAGTGGCGCGATGGCGTGGACGCCGCCGGCGATCAGACGGTCGATGGAGCGGCCGAGGGCCGGCAGGTCGACGCCTTCGCCATTGGCGCCGAACGGGGTGATGGTGTAGCCGATGATGCCGTGAATGTTGGACATGAGAGTGCTCCGCAAGGATGAGGTGTTCAGTTCAGGCAATCGGCGTGCTGACGCAGGTTCTGCCGGGCGTAGTAGTTGAAGGCCGCGGCGTGGCGTTTGGGTTTCGACACCCAGTCATGGGCCTCGCGGCCGAGCTCGGGAATGATCGGCTTGATCGTCCCGGCGGCCATCGCCAGCAATTGCAGTTTGGCGGCGCGCTCGATCAATTGCGCGATGACACAGGCTTCCTCGATGGTCGTGCCGGTCGACAGTTGCCCGTGGTGGGAAAGCAGGATCGCCCGTTTGTCGCCCAACGCCCCGGCAATCAGTTCGCCTTCTTCGTTACCCACCGGCACACCCGGCCAGCCTTCAAGGAACGCGCAATCGTCGTACAGCGGGCACAGGTCCATGTGGGAAATCTGCAGCGGCACTTCCAGCATCGACAGCGCGGCAATGTGTGTCGGGTGGGTGTGGATGATGCAGTTCACGTCCGGTCGGGCGCGGTACACCCAGCTGTGGAAACGGTTGGCCGGGTTGGCCATGCCGTGGCCTTCGAGCACTTCGAGGTCTTCGTTGACCAGCAGCAGATTGCTCGCGGTGATTTCATCGAAACCCAGGCCCAGTTGTTGAGTGTAGTAAGTGCCCGGCTGCGGGCCACGGGCGGTGATCTGCCCGGCGAGGCCCGAATCGTGGCCGTTTTCGAACAGGATCCGGCAGGTCAGGGCCAGCTTTTGCCGGTCTGTCCACGTATTATCCGCCAGGGTTTTTTGCATCTGGGTCAGCGCTTGCTTGACCAGTTCGTCTTTGGGTAGTGCTAATGTCTTCGCCATATCCGTGTCCTGTGGTGGTTGCCATGTATGACACTTACGAGGCTATATGACACTTTGTGTCATTGGCAAGGACAAATCGTCTTTCCTTTGCTGGATTAATCGCTTCGCATGTCTATCCGTTTGAAATTATTGAGAAAAAAACTTGGCGTAACCCTTGAGGCGCTGGCCGAGAAATCCGGCATGACCAAGAGTTATCTGTCGAAGGTCGAGCGCGGGTTGAACACACCGTCGATTGCCGCCGCGCTGAAACTGGCCAAGGCGCTGAACGTGAAAGTCGAGGAGCTGTTCTCCGAAGACAACGTCAGCCTCGACGGCTACAGCCTGGTGCGCAGCCATGAGCGCCAGTCGCTGGCGGCCAACGACCACAGCCCCGGTTATGCGGTGCTGGCCCATCAGGTCAGCGAACGCAGCCTGCTGCCGTTCATCATTTATCCGCCGAGCGAATTCACTGACAAGACCTTCAAGGAACATTTGGGCGAGGAGTTTCTGTTCGTCCACGAAGGCCAGGTCGAAGTGGACTTCGTGAACGAACGGGTGCTGCTGGAACGGGGCGATGCGCTGCACTTCAATGCGCAGAAACCCCATCGCATCCGCTCAGTGGGCGAGGTGCAGGCGCAGTTGCTGGTGGTGGTGCACAGCGGCGAGGAATGATCAGACCTCAACCGGCACCGACAGCTTCGGATGGCCCAGCGCATGGCTCTTGGAATCAAAGAAGCGCAACTCGACACCCGTGCCCTCGAACACCTTGGCGTAGTGGCGTTTCTGGTGCTGGATGAACGCCGCGCTGCGCGGGTAGATCGAGATCGCCACGGTCTTCGGCTTCGCCAGACGCAGGGCGCGCACGAGGTGGCTGTCCTGCTCGCCGAGGGCGTGGCCGAAGATGCACAGATTGTCGCCGTGTTTGAGTAACTGGTCGTAGCAGAACGACAGGTAATCGGAACTGCGAATGGTCTTGAGCTTGTCGGCGCTCGGCCCTTCGTTGACGAACAGCGGCACGTCGTCGAGCGTCTTGATCGTGTTGTTGATCGCGAAACTGCCGAGCAGCGTGCCCTCGGTGGCGGTCAGTTTGCGCGCGGTGCCGTCCTGGTTGCGCACCAGATGCAGGCCACCGTGCAGGTACAGCAGACGCGGTTTGTCCGTGCTGCTGTCGCACAGATCGAAACTCGCATCGGGGCCGTTGAACAGGTCGTCGATCGCCTCGCCCTGATGTTGCAGAGCCCAGTAATTGAGCAGGTCGTAATTGGTGGTGAACACCGTGCGATAACGCGCCAGTTCACTGTTCAGGGTCGCCAAAGTCGAGGCTTCGATCAGCCGCCACGGGATGTGTACCGCGTGCACGGTGTTGATCAGCGCTTCCTTGATCGCGTAGTAGCGGTTGCGCGGTGCGGCCGAACTGACGGCCAGCGCCTTGTTGACCCGGCTGGTGGTTTTCAGCGCGCCGAGCACCTGCTCGAAGCTGCGCGTTTGCAGGGCGTCGAACACGCTCAGTTCCGACGGGGTCAACGGTTTTTCTTCCACCGTGCGTGCGTTTTCGAACAGCGAGTCGTAGCCGAAATCGTCCCACACCGCGCGACTGGCGCCGTTGCCCAGCAGCAGGCCGCTGAAGTCGGTGGTGGCGCGCAACGCGTTCCAGTCTTCGAGGGTGGCGTCGACATCCAGAAAATCGGTCATTGCAGGGCACGTCTCAAAACAAAGGGCAGATGGACGGCGACTTTATCACGAGCGGGCATTGAGCCAGATCAACATCCGCCGTGACCGATCGGTCGATCCTGTGTGCATCTGCCGAATTGCACGAGTCGATTCGGCCCCAGTCAGGAGACGCGCCATGAGCAGCACCTTTTTCATTCCCGCCGTAAACATCATGGGCAGCGGCTGCCTTGACGACGCCATGAATGCGATCCGCAACTACGGTTTTCGCAAGGCGCTGATCGTCACCGACGCCGGGCTGGCCAAGGCCGGCGTGGCGACGATGATTGCCGAGAAACTGGCGATGCAGGACATCGACTCGGTGATCTTCGACGGCGCCAAGCCCAACCCGAGCATCGCCAACGTTGAGTCAGGACTGGCGCTGCTCAAGGAGAGTCGCTGCGATTTCGTGGTTTCCCTTGGCGGCGGTTCGCCCCACGACTGCGCCAAGGGCATCGCGTTGTGCGCCACCAACGGCGGACAGATCCGCGACTACGAAGGCGTCGATCAATCGGCCACGCCGCAACTGCCGCTGATCGCCATCAACACCACCGCCGGCACCGCCAGCGAGATGACCCGGTTCTGCATCATCACCGACGAAACCCGCCACGTGAAAATGGCCATCGTCGACCGCAACGTCACGCCGCTGCTGTCGGTCAACGACCCGGCGCTGATGGTCGCCATGCCGAAAAGCCTGACCGCCGCCACCGGCATGGACGCACTGACCCACGCGATCGAAGCCTACGTCTCCACCGCTGCCAACCCGATCACCGACGCCTGCGCACTGAAGGCGATGACCCTGATCAGCAACAACCTGCGCCTGGCCGTGCGCGACGGCAGCGACCTGGCCGCGCGGGAAAACATGGCCTACGCGCAGTTCCTCGCGGGCATGGCGTTCAACAATGCGTCCCTCGGCTACGTGCATGCGATGGCGCACCAGTTGGGCGGTTTCTATGATCTGCCTCACGGGGTGTGCAACGCGGTATTGCTGCCGCATGTGCAGACATTCAACGCGCAGGTCTGCGCCGATCGTCTGACCGACGTGGCCCACGCCATGGGCGCCGACATTCGTGGTTTCAGCCCGGAGGAGGGTGCAAAAGCCGCGATCGATGCGATTCGTTGCCTGGCCAGGGACGTGGAGATTCCCGGTGGCCTGCGTGATCTGGGCGCCAAATGCACCGACATCCCGGTGCTCGCCGCCAACGCCCTGAAAGACGCCTGCGGCTTCACCAATCCGCGGGCGGCGGATCAGCGGCAGATCGAGGAGATTTTTCGCAGCGCGTTTTAAGCGGGCAGGCGAACGGGCGTGCCTCTCGTACAGAGCAGCGCGCCCATCGCCAGAGTGCAGCACAGCAACGACAGCGGCCACGCTTGCGGGCTGGCGAACACGCTGGCCACCGCCCCGATCAGCGCCGCCATCAATTGGTGGATGAACCCGCTCAGGGCCATCGCATAGGCGCCGGCAATCGGCGCGCCATCGTTGGCCCGTGAGAGGCTGATCGGGTAATTCAGCGATTGCCCGAAGACGGCCACGCAATAGGGCAGCCAAAGCAACCAGGCCATCGAGCTGGCCAACAGACTGCCAGCCAGCATCACGCCAGTGCCGGCCATCACCAGGCTGACCCCCAGTGTCATCAGTCGGTGCTGACCGGTACGCAGCACAAAGCGATTGACCGCCAGCGCCCCCAGAAAATATGCGGCGCTGATCGGCCAGCCCAGCAACCCGTATTCCGTCGCCGACCAATTGAACGGGCCTTGCAGAATCACTGGCGCAGCGCTGTTGAACGCGATGATCACGCCATAACCCAGACCGCCCGCAAGCGCCGGCAGCAGAAACGCCCGATGGATCAGGATCGTTCGATAGACCGCCCACGGCGAAGCGGTTGCGGGCGCTTCGACAAGTGTTGGAAAGTTCAGGCGCGAGACTATCGCGGCCATCAACAGACTGACCGCGCCCAGCAGATAAAAGATCGCCTGCCAGCCCAGCGTCACCTGAATGAGCGAGCCGGCGTATTGCCCGATCCCGAGCGCGACAACGAACGAAATCGAAATCCACGACAACGCCTTCGCCAGCAGATCCCCCCGAAAGCTGTCTCGAATCAGCACCCGCGCCATCACCGAAATGCCGCTGGCGCCGATCCCCTGAAGCAGTCGCAGCAGCAGGAATGTCTCCAGCGTCGAGCCCAACGGCAGAGCCAGATTCGCCGCGCCATAAATTCCCAGCGCCGCCAGCAGCACCGGCTTGCGGCCGATGCGCTGCGCCAGACTGCCCCACAGCAGCATCGGCAGCGCCATGCCGATCAGGTACAGCGACAAGCCCCAGGCCACCTGCGTCGCACCGACCTGCAAATACCCGGCTATCTGCGGCAACGCCGGCAGGTAAATGCTCATGCCCAGTTGGGCGAGGAACACGGTGGAACAGGTGATGAGCAGGATGAGGCCGGGGTTCATAAGTCGTCCGTGAAGGTTCAGCGGTGGCGATCGCTACCGTGAGTCATTAACAGGTCGGTGATCAAATCACAGAAGTGGTGGATCAGTGTCGATTCCATGTCGGCGCGCAGCGTAACGCGGATCGCGGCTTTGCCCTGGGCTACCACCGGGAAAAACACGGCGCTGGTGAAAAAGCCGTGTTCGGCCAGTTCAATGGCGATTCGATTGGCCAGGGCGGCGTCGCCACAGTTGATCAAGCGGATGGCCATGGAGCTGCCGTGCTGTTCGGTGCTCAAGAGGCTGTCGAACAGGCGAATATTGGCCTGGAGCCGAACCTGCAAGGCCCTCAGTTCTGCACTGCGATGCAGCTCGATCGACGCGAGGCCCGCACCAATGGCCGCGCAATTGAGGCTCTGCGACCAGTTGCTCGGCCCGCCGTAACGCTGGATCAATTTCTTCTGCCGATCATTCCCGAGCATCACCAGGCCGCCGCTGGCCCCGAATGATTTGGCCAGAGATGCGACGATCAGACAGTCCTCTTCCAGCGCCGGCATTCTTGGTCGTACCAGACCGGCACCGTTGCTGCCGACTGCCGACAACGCGTGGGAGTCATCGAGATAAAGAAACAGGCCATATCGCTCCTTCAAATACAACAGACCATCCAGATTGGCGACGCCACCCATGCTGTAGGCACCGTCGGCGACATAGGCGACGGTGGAATGGCGCTGGCACACCGATTCGAGAAAATCCATGTCGTTGTGGGGGCAGGTCAATACCTGGGTCTCGTCGGCGCAACTGGCCTTCAGGTGATTCATCGAGTAATGGGCCAGGCGATCAAACACCATCACCGGCGGGCGGTTCTGGGTGAACACGCCACTGGCCAGCAGCGGCAGGATACCGGCGCTCGCGGCGCTGCAGGACAGAGTGGTCAGACACACCGCGCCAAACAATTGCGACAACTCGCTTTCGTATTGTTCGAGCAGCGCCAGCTTGCAGCGGTTTTTCGAGTTGGCAACGCGCAGTGTCCCGGTTTTACGCAGTGCCGCAATGGCGCCTTCAAGCAGAGCGGGGTGGTGATCGAGACCCAGATAGGAGGTGGTGCAGAAATGATGGAACTGGCGCCCGTGCTGATCGAGCAAGTGATTACAGCCTTTGACCTCGACGTTGAGGGCGGCGATTTTTCCAGCTTCCGCAGCCTCCCAATCGTGGTCTGCCAAAGCGATGACCTTGCGGTAATTGGAGAAAGTGTTGGCGGATTCCGACAGGTGATTCATAGGCAGCTCTCCTTGAGCAGGGCAATCCATGGGGTGTTGCAAATTGTGTGTGTTGCCAGACTTTACAGAGAGCTATGCAGGGTCAGAATCGGCCGCGTCCGATAGCATTGACGGCTGTTGGAGATTTGCTTGTAGGGCGAAGCCTTGCCGGGCTGTGAGACGATGAAAAAAACGACAAACCCGGCGCGTCAGTGCCTACGCCCGAACCCTTATCCAACGGCTGTGGCGCTCTTTTCCAGCACTGGGGAGAACTGAATCAACAATACTCCCGCCACCAACAACAGCGCGCCGAACAGGCGCGGCAATGTCAGGTGCTTCTCCACCAGCCCGAACAGGCCGAAGTGATCCAGCACGATTGACGTGATCATTTGCCCGGCCAGGGCCAGCGCCAGAAATCCCGAGGCCCCCAGCTTTGGCAGCAACACCACCGCCAGTGCGACGAAGCACACCCCGAACGCCCCGCCGGTCCACATCCACAGCGGCAGCTTGCCGAGCGGGGCCAACGACGGCAGTGGCAAGCGCAGGACGACAATCACCGGCAACAACACCAGCACGCTCACCACCAGCGAGGTGAAAGTCGCCCACAGCGGATGCCCCAACCCCCGCGCCAGATTGATATTGATCGCACTCTGAAACGGCACCACCGCCCCGGCGAATACCGCCAACAGCAGCAATCCGACCCACTGCATCGTTCCCATGATCGTTCTCCGGCAAGGTTTTGCTGGACTCTAGGGTATTCGTCGCGCAGATTTAAATTCTGTTTTGGTATCCGGAACATGCATCGAATGAATGATCTGCGCCGCATCGACCTCAACCTGCTGGTAATCCTTGACGCCTTGCTCGGCGAGCAACACGTGACCCGCGCCGCCGAGCGTCTGCACCTGAGTCAACCGGCGGTCAGCCACGCATTGGCGCGTCTGCGCGACTTGCTCGGTGATCCATTGTTGGTGCGTGCCGGTTCGGGGCTGATGCCCACCGCGCGGGCGCTGGAGCTGGCGGCGCCGCTGGCCGAAATTCTGGCCCAGGTGCAATCGCTGCTGGCGCCGAACACCTTCGATCCGGCCAGCGCCCGTCGGACCTTTCGCCTCGCGATGTCGGACTACGGCGCGGCGATCATCCTGCCCGGGTTGATTCGCACCTTGCGCGCGGAAGCACCGGGCATCGACCTGCAAATCAGCCATGCCAGCCGCGAAGGCATGGTCGAAGGCCTGCTCAATGGCGACATCGACCTCGCCGCCGGCGTACTCCCCGAATTGCCCGGCGAACTGCGCAGCACGCCGCTGTTCGAGGAACGCTACGTGTGTTTGCTCGATCGCCACAGCCTGCCGGCCGACGGCCAGCTCGACCTGCCAACTTATCTCTCCCGTCCCCATGTCTTGCTGGAAATGCGCGGCAGCGGCACCCCGGAAATCGAACGCACCCTGACCTCCCTGCGCGAACGCCGCCGCGTCGCCATCAGCCTGCCGCACTGGAGCGCCGCGCCACGTTTCATCAGCGGCACGGACCTGATCCTGACCGTCGCTTCGCGGGCGTTGAATGAGGTGGATGACCAATCGCTGATCGTCGTGCCGCCACCGTTTGAAATTGCACCGTTCACGTTTGTCTCGGCGTGGCACAAGCGGCGGGGCGGGGATCAGGCGTTGAACTGGTTGAATCGGCGGATTGAGCAGGGGATAGTGCGCGGCTGAAAACATCAAGGAGCGGGGCGTGACAGTGAAGTCTGGGGTTGTTGTGGGGCTGGCGCTTTGTGGGGCGCTGATGGCGGGGCAGGTGTTGGCTGATTGTGTGCCTGAGCCGGTGGCGGGTGATCTGGATTTCTCCGTGTGCAAGGAGTGGCCGGCGTATCCGGGGTTGATCATCAGCGCGAATGCGAAATTTGAGCGCAGCTCCGTGCCGGAGAGCACCGACACGAGCGGCACCTATGATTTCAATTTATCGGTCTTGAAAAGCGACCAAACGAAACCGGTTGCCACTTATCACCAGGCCTCCGCTTTCTTCTCGGGTGGGGTGGCATTGCGAGATATCTCGCTTGATACCGCACGCTACAAACTAACCCCAGAAGTACGGGCGTTTGGCGTTCGCGTGCAATTCACCAATGCCTCTCGCCTCAACCCGCTTGAAGAAACGCACCTCTCTCTTTATGTGAGAGAGGGCGATAAGTTACGTCCCGTGCTAAGTCAATTAGTGGTTTATGAGTACGGCGGTGAATGGGACGGTGATTGCGCCGGCGAGCGATATGAGACGACCAGAACGGTAGAAATCGCCAAGACCAGCTCCCATGGTTATGCCGATCTGATCATCAAAACCAAGACGACAGGGACGACCAATGTCGTCGAAGGCGACACTTGTGAAGATAAGATCAGTGTCAGCAGCCCTGAACTGACAACCCTTCGCTACGACGGAAAATCATACGTTTTGCCTAAAGGTTTCAAAGCCATCGAGTGATACAGAGCCAACGCGACTTATTTCAAGGAAGAACAATGTTCACTCCAACTCGACTTTTCATCGCCCTCGGCTTGCTGGCCATCACCGCTCCAGCCCAGGCCCAGGTTTCCTGCGTCACCAAGGATTACAACGACCAGTCATTGGCACGCTGCAAGGCATGGCCGGCGTTCAAGGATCAGGCGATTGCCCTCAAATCCACCTACGTGCCGGATGCTGGTAGTGACGATGCCGGTGTGTTTGATCTGGATCTGGCGATCATCGACACCAGCAACTGGAAGACGCTAGCGACGTATGCGAAACCCGGTGCCTACAATTCCGATGCCATTCGTTTCACCGATCTGCTGGTCGATACCGCTCGCTATCGGCTGGCCCCGGATGTTCGCGCGTTCGGGCTGCGGTCAAAGTTCTCGCACAATTCAAGCGCCATTCCCTACGAAAAAACCGACCTGACACTTTATGTGCGCGAGGGTAATAAACTGCGCCCGGTACTTGATGGCCTGGTGGTCTACAAGAACAACGGTGAGTGGCTGGAAAACTGTGTGGGTGAAGGTCAGCAAATTCGCCGAACCGTGGAAATCGGCCCGACCAGCCACAATGGTTATTCCGACCTGATCGTCACCTCAAGCGGCACGGCGATGAAAACCGTCAAGGCCGGCAAGGAGTGCGTTTCCCAGGATTCCCCACTGAAGAAAACCCAAATCACCCTGACCTACGACGGCAAGCAATACCTCATCCCCGAAGACCTCAGAGGTTACTGACCGATGCTCACCGGCCTCAACCACCTGACCCTCGCCGTCACCGACCTGGATCGCAGTCTCGGGTTCTACCGCGACGTGCTGAAGCTGCGGGTCGAAGCCACCTGGGACGCCGGTGCCTACCTGTCGCTCCCGGGCCTGTGGTTGTGCCTGTCCCTCGATCCGAAGCGCCATCCCGAGCCCGCCGCCGACTACACCCACTACGCCTTCAGCATTGGCGCGGCGGATTTCCCGCTGTTCGTACAGCAGCTTCGCGCCGCCAACGTGCAGGAATGGCGCGACAACCGCAGCGAAGGCGCGTCGTTCTACTTCCTCGACCCGGACGGGCACAAACTCGAAGCCCACGTCGGTGATCTGGCCTCGCGACTGGCCGCGTGTCGGCAAAAGCCCTACGCGGGCATGGGTTTTTTCAACGAGTCGTGAATATTCACAAACTGCTGGGATAGACTGGCGGCCACGTTTTCCGGGACTTGCAGGTTTTCCATGACTCCATCGTTGCTAATGGCCGTGCTGGCTTCGGGTTTCATTTACGGCATCACGCCGGGGCCGGGTGTGCTGGCGGTGTTCGGTATCGGCGCCGCACGTGGGCGGCGGGCTGGGGCGGGGTTCTTGTGCGGGCATCTGCTGGGCGACGTGATCTGGTGCAGCACCGCGCTGATCGCGATTGTCGGCGCCCGGGAAATCGGCAGCACCGCTTTCGATGTGCTCGGCGTACTCAGCGGCCTGTACCTGTTCTGGCTCGGCTGGCGTGCGGTGCGGGCCAAACGCAGCAACGGCGATCAGCCGCAGGGTGCGGCGCGTCAGCCGTTCTGGCACGGCATCCTGTTCGGCCTGACCAACCCCAAAGCCTACCCGGTGGCGGTGGCAACCTTCACCGCGCTGCTGTCGAGCCGCGCCGAACTGCTCAACTGGTCGATGCTGCCGATGCTGATCGCCTTGAGCTTCCTCGGCGGATTGCTCGCCTACGCTATCCTCATTGGCATCGTCGGGGCGCGACAGGTGCGTACGTTGTACCAGCGTCATGAACTGGCGATCACCCGGTTGTGCGGGATCATGTTCATCGGTTTTGCCATCAACGCGCTGGTGCATGCACTGCCGGGGTTGATGCCGAACAAGGCTTGAAATCGATCGCAGGATGCGAGGTCGGGGTCAGGGACGGTGGATCAGCGCTGCATTGTCCGGACACCTTTTCTGAACCATGGAAAGCCGAAATTCCGCGCCGTTGGCGAGTTACATCGATCTGTTGCTGGACGCCGTCTGTGCCGTGGACAAGCAGGGCCGTTTCGTTTTTGTCAGCGCAGCCTGCGAGCGGATTCTCGGCTACACGCCTGACGAACTGATCGGCCAGTCGATGATCGACTACGTCTACCCGGCCGACCGTGAGCGCACCCTGGCTGCCGCGAGCGACATCATGGGCGGCGAGCCCAAGCACAATTTTGAAAACCGTTATGTGCGCAAGGACGGCAGCGTCGTGCATATCCTGTGGTCGGCGCGTTGGTCGGAGGTCGACCAATTGCGCATCGCCGTGGCCCGGGACATCACCGAGCGCAAACTCGCCGAATCTCGGCAGGCGGCGCTGTACGCCATTTCCGAAGCGGCCCATGCGGCGGAGGATCTGCTGGCGCTGTTCAAGCGCATCCACATGATTATTGGCGAGTGGCTGCCGGCGCTGAATTTCTCCGTGGCGCTGTACGACGAACATTGCGCGCAGCTGAATTTTCCCTATCACGTCGACGATGACGAGCTGCAACCGGAGCAACCCGGCACCGTCACCGGTCGCCTGTGTGCGGAAGTGATCCGCAGCCGCCAGCCAATCCTCCTGACCCCGGATTGCCCCCACGCGCCGCCGGAGTTCGCCGCGCTGGTGGCCGGGCAGCAATCGCCGTGCTGGCTCGGCGTACCGCTGAGCTCGAAAGACCGCACCATCGGCGCGCTGATCGTCAAAAGCCTGCCCGGTGGCGAGCGCTACACCGAACGCGACAAGGAACTGCTGCAATACGTCTGTGCCCAGGTCGCCACCGCCATTGAACGCCAACAACTGCACGCCCGCCTGCGGCGCATGGCGCAATACGATCAATTGACCCAGTTGCCCAACCGCGAACTGCTGCGCGAACGCCTCAAGGCTGCTCTGAACCATGCGCGGGAACAGTCCGGGCACATGGCGCTGCTGTACGTCGATCTGGATCGCTTCAAACAAGTCAACGACACCTTTGGCCATGCGGTGGGCGACATGCTCTTGCAGGCGGTGGCCAACCGGCTCAAGGGCTGCGTGCGCGAGACCGACACCGTGGCGCGGATTGGCGGCGACGAATTCGTGGTGCTGCTGCACAGCGTCCACGCCGCCGACGATGCCGACAGCGTGGCGGAAAAAATCCGACAGGTATTGGTGCAACCCCTGCGCCTGGACGGGCACAACCTGCACATCGAACCGAGCATTGGCGTGGCCCGATATCCCGAGCATGGCGACGAGGAACAGCAACTGTTCCGCCACGCCGACCAAGCCATGTACGCCGCCAAACGTTTGAATCATCGCGCGCTGGACCACTGACGGGCATCTCACCGTTCGTCGCGGCGACGGCAACTTTTCTAAACCTTTGGCGGTCAGGAAATTCTCAATCTAGGCGGGCACCTGCTCGCCGCGATCAAATACCAAGGGGTAGAGAATCATGCCTAATTCAAGAAACTCGAACTCGGGAAACTTCGCCAACGATAAGACCAAGGCGTCTGAAGCCGGTCGCAAAGGTGGGAAAACCACCACCACGACGGTCGACAAAGAGCCTAAAACCGACATGGGCCGCAAGCCTGCTCAAAAGTCGAAGTAGTCGGTGAAGGTTGTTTTGATTGAGAGGCGGGGGCGCAAGCTCCCGCTTGAATCTGCAAAGAAGGAGGGCGCGACCATGAGCCGGATGGCCACCCGAGTACGCCACATCAGTTTTGTCAGCCTGCTGGGGTTGTTCGCCAGCAGCGCGTTTGCCCAGTCGCCCGCCGACTTCATCAATGAGGCCTCGGCCAAAGGCATGGCCGACATTGAGGCCAGTCGTCTGGCGCACAGCAAGGCCGAGTCCAAAGAGGTCAAGGATTACACCATCGTCGTCATCAACGACCGCACAACCGCCAACCAGCATCTGGCGAAAATCGCCAAGAAACTGGACCTGCCGGTGGCGCCCCGCGAAGAAGTTGCCGACAAGGCCAAAGCGCTGATGCCCGAAGTCAAAGAAGGCGCCAGCTTCGATCAGGCCTACGCCGCCAGCCAGGTCAAAGCCACGGAAGAGGCCATTCAGCAGATCCAGCAGGAGGCTCAGACCACCGACGTGCCGGAGATCAAGGCGTTTGCCGACGAGACCCTGCCAAAACTGCAGAGTCATCTGGAAATGGCCCGAGCCCTTCAGGCTAGTCGCTGAATCCGCAGCAATGAAAACGGCGCTTTTTTAGCGCCGTTTTTTTTGCCTTTCAGCATTCATTCAGATCCTGCTTCGGCTTGCTCTTGTCCCCCAGACCTTCCAGGTCAAACACCTCATTCTCACCCATCGCCCGGTAATGCCGACGCAGTGCCTCCAGCTGCTTGAGATCCAGCGACTCCAGCCCGAGCATCGCGTTCTGCGCTTCCTTGTTCACCCGCAGCAGTTCATCGAGTTTCAAATGCAGGATGTCGGTATCGCGGTTCTGGGTGTTCTGGATCAGGAACACCATCAGGAACGTGATGATCGTGGTCGAGGTGTTGATGATCAGTTGCCAGGTGTCGTTGTAATCGAAAATCGGCCCGCTCAACCCCCAGAGCCCGATCAGAATCAACGCCCCCATGAACGTCTTGGGGCTGCCGGCCCAGAGGGCGAGCTTCTGGGAGATTTTTGCGAATTTCATGGCCGTTTTCCTTGTTGGGGGCGCTTGAAATTCAGACATCGGAGGGGGGCGGAAAATTCTACTTACAGAGACGTGCTGTCTTTGAAACTTGACTGTTCCAGGTCCCGGTTTTGAACACTTTTGGAAGTGGGAACTTTCTTTGTATGGGTTTGCGTCTAGGATGAAATGGCAGTCAATTTGCCAGCATGCGAGTGCACGGATAGAAACCCAGTCAGAGGCCGCTCATGGAATTCTTCGAAAAGTTAGCCAGTCTTGCCGCCAAAGTCCGGTTGCAGAGCGCTGCAATCCAGACGGAAGAAGCGACAAAAAATGCGTTTGTCATGCCTTTCATCAGTACTGTTCTGGGTTACGACGTGTTCGACCCGACAGAGGTGACGCCGGAATTTGTTTGCGATATCGGCACGAAGAAGGGCGAAAAAATCGATTACGCCATCATGAAAGAGGGCGAAGTGCAGATCCTCATCGAGTGCAAGAAAATCGGCGAGCCACTGCACATCAATCACGCCTCGCAGCTGTTCCGTTATTTCCACGTAACCAGCGCTCGAATCTCCATCCTCACCAACGGCCAGGTCTACAAGTTCTTCACTGACCTGGATGCGCCGAACAAGATGGATGAAAAACCCTTCCTTGAACTGGACCTTCTGGACATTGATGAATATTCGGTGCCAGAACTTATCAAGCTCACCAAGTCTGCGTTCGACGTTGATTCGATCATCAACGCGGCGGGTGAGCTGAAGTACGTCAGCCAGATCAAAAAAGTTATCGCCTCGCAAGTCAGCAAGCCGGATGACGATTTCGTCAAAGTGTTTGCTTCGCGTGTCTACGACGGAGTCATTACGCAGAAGGTGCGGGATCAGTTTCACGAACTGACGAGAAAAGCGGTCGTTCAATTTCTCAATGACCAGATCAATGACCGCCTCAAGTCGGCCATGAGTGGTGCGATCCAGCCGGCGCTAGCGTCTATTCCGGCCGCGTCTGGAGGGACGGATCCAGTAGATCCCCGTGACGAATCCGACGATAAGGTTTTGACCACTCTGGAGGAACTGGAGGGGTATCACATTGTTCGTGCATTGGTTCGATCTGTGGTCGATGCCAAACGAATCGTTCAGCGCGATACACAGAGCTACTTTGGCATCCTGCTGGACGATAACAACCGAAAGCCGATTTGCCGCCTGCATTTCAACCGTTCGCAGAAGTACATCGGCATTTTCGACGAGGAGAAAAACGAAACCCGCCATCCCATTAACTCCGTGGATGATATCTACGAGTATTCAGATCAGTTGAAACAGACTGTGGGCTATTACGACTAGTGTGGGATTTTCCAAAGAACCGGCCATCGGCCGGTTTTTTTATGCAAGCGAAGTCCGCGAAAAAGGTGCTTGCCGCAGTCACGTCTTAAGTCGGATAGGGGATGCGCAGGGAGTCGATGTATCGTAGGGAACCACTGCAAAAGTCCTTACAGGAGAACGCAATGACCTGGTCCGCCAAGCAATACGTCACTTTCGAAGATGAACGCACCCGCCCGGCCCGCGACTTGCTGGCGGCAATTCCCACGCCCGAGGCGCGTTCCGTGGTGGATATCGGGTGTGGTCCGGGCAACTCGACCGAGTTGTTGGTGGAGCGTTTTCCGGGGGCGAAAGTGCAGGGGCTCGACAGTTCGCCGGACATGATCGATGCCGCGCGCAAGCGTCTGCCGCAGTTGCAGTTCGCGGTGGCGGACATCGATAAATGGGCGGATGCAGGGCCATTCGATGTGATCTTTGCCAACGCCGTTTTGCAGTGGGTGCCGGATCACGGGACGTTGCTGCCGGCGCTGGCGGGCAAGTTGGCGCAGGGCGGCAGCCTGGCGATTCAGATGCCGGACAACCTCAACGAGCCGTCCCATCGGTTGATGCGCGAAGTGGCTGCCAACGGGTCGTGGGCCAGCAAACTGGCGGGCGCGGCGGGGCAGCGGACCGAGATGGCGGATGCCAGTGCCTATTTCTCGATGCTGCGGCCGCATTGCGCACGGGTCGATGTGTGGCGCACCACGTATCACCATCAGCTGGCGGGCGGGGCTTCAGGCGTTGTCGAGTGGTTCAAGGGCAGCGGTTTGATTCCGTTCCTCAGTCCGCTGACGGAAGCGGAGCGGGCGGACTATCTGGCGCACTATCTGGCGGAGGTCGCGAAGGCGTATCCGGCGCTGGCGGACGGTTCGGTGTTGTTGCCGTTTCCGCGGTTGTTCATTGTCGCCACACGTTGATACGAAATAGGGCCGATTTGATCGGCCCTTTCTTTACGGTCAGCGCTGTACAGCGACCAGCATCATCATCGGCCGCTCGCGCTCTTCAGCGAGGGCCGGTTGCGCAGCCACTTCCTCATCGCTCGGGCCCCATTCATTGACGTGTTGAATCGTGAACCCGGCGTCGATCAATGCATTAAGCAGCGTCCCGACCGTGCGGTGCTGCTTGATCACCCCGTCGGCCAGCCAGTTGGTCACCCGCTCGCCTTCCATCTGATAACTGTCCAGCGGCCAGCGCTTGTTGCCTTCGCTGTCGATCAGCCAGCCCGGATTGCGCGGTGCCATGAAGATCGGGTGCTCGATGGAAAACACAAAATGCGCTCCGGGTTTAAGTGCCGAATGCAGGTTGGCGAACAGCCCCGAAAGATCCTTGATGTAGTGCAGGGCCAGTGAGCTGTAGGCCAGATCGTAAGTGCACGCAGGCAAGTCGAGGTGTTCCAGGTCGGCACGTTCGTAGCGGATGTTCGCGGCCGAAATAGTTTCCTTCGCCCGCTCGAGCATTTTCTCCGAGACATCCAGACCCAGCACTTGGGCAGCGCCGTGTTCGCTGGCCCAGCGGCAGAACCAGCCGTAGCCGCAGCCCAGATCCACCACCTGCAAACCGTGCAGGGAGGGCAACAAGGCTTTCAGCGCCGGCCATTCCGGCGCGGCATCGAGGCCGCCGATGGAGCGGTTCATCTGGCTGTAGCCCTGGAAAAACTCGGGGTCGTCGTAGATGTTCTGGGTCATGGGTTTGCTGCTCTTTTGAATTTGATTTGGGTGGTTCGGAGGCCACGGATTTGAATCCCTCGAACGGTGATGGCGCGTATTCGTCGATGGCCGCGCAGGGGGAGGGTGGTGGGCGATGGGGAAATGCTAGCGGGTCGTGGCGAGTGTGAGAACCGGGGGAGTGTTGGGGATCTGTAAACGCGGTTTTTCGCAACGGGATGTTTAAAGTATTAGCCCTGTTTACTGAACCTTCCCACAAGGTTTTCAGGTTGTCCGTCGGAAGTGCGGGCTCTAGCCTGTGAGGGGCGCTGATGAATCGGCGATCGGGATTGGAACCCCGGCGACTTCACTGAATGCAAAGCGTCGTTCATGACGTATGCTTGCGCACCTTGATGGTGTGCACTCTGTTATGGCGGCTGTGCGCGGGAGACTTAGAGTCTGTCGGGTTTTGCTTGGTGGCCCGGGTTCCAACCTGCGTACAGCTGCCACCCCTTCGCGTGGAACCGAATGGGGCAGCTCTAACCATCACACCGAGTATCAAATCATGTTCAAGCCAACCCCGAATCCCCCAGAAGTCGAAACCGACCCAGCGTCCCCGTACGTCTCGAACGACTGCAGAAAACTCAACGACGCCGCCAACCGCGCCCTCGATCACTACCTCTGCCCCGGCGCCCATGTCATGGGCACGACCAACCAACCCGAACCGATGTACTTCGCCAACCCGGCCTACGACACCGAATCCCTGCTGGCCAACGCCAGCGAATCCCTGGGCTCGGCCAGCGAAATGCTCAGCAACTTCGCCGCCACCCTCGACCCCACCCACCGCAGAACCGCGATAGGCATTGCGCAACTGGTGATGCTGGGTGAATTGGCGGTGAGTCAGGCGCTGGATCATGTTGAGGTGAAGAGTTAACTGCGTTGATGCAATGTTTTAGAAGGCATAAAAAAAACCGGCTCATTGAGCCGGTTTTTCTTTACGAAGGTTTTCTCCTTCAAGGTGCGCAGGGCTCCAACTGATCGACATCAGTGCCACTGCCAGCGCTACGGTCAACCTCGCCATTGTTCCCGATATGAATTTTAGTCGTGGGCCATTTCGGGGTGATCCTGATGCAATGGTTCTGCCCGGAATTACGCCAATCAAACTCCATAAAAAAATCATCATCGGGAAACAGATGCCCTGGTCCGCCCGTAGACTCTCCGGGGGCAAGGTTTCCGCGAAAGATCTCATTTTGCGTATTCAGCACAAACCTCAAATCACCTGTGGCTTCTTTCGAGAAATCAATCTCGACGCGTGGCACTGCGACGTACCAAACCAGATACGTCAACACCGCCAAAATAAGTACCCGCATGACGATATAGAGCGGGCGTCGCTTACTTGCATTCGTGGACACTGACTCCATCTCCCCAATTTTCAGGTGCTACGGCGAGCACTTCATCCATGACGATTTTTGCTGTAATTCCACCGTGCGGGTATCGCTTGTACAGCTTCACACCAATACTGATAGAAACCCTGTCAGCGACGTCATCCCAAGCCCGCAGCCCTTCGACACCCGGTGACTGACGTGGCCCGGGTTTGTTCTTCCAGTCTTGGGCTTTACGAATCGAGTCCGATGCGATCTGTTCAAGTCCTGCACCATCCAGCAAAAGGCTTTCGGATAGTCCTCCCGCTCTGCCGACATAACCGTAATGGATGTTCGACCAGATGTCGTAGAAGTATTCGTATTTCCCGTGTTTGTAGTAATACGAGCCGAACCGCTTCTTGATAATCGGCTTGTGATCCCAAGGGCGATTCTGTCCAACCCGCTCCGTCCACAACGTCAATGCCGCTGCTTTCTTTCCCAGAGCCATGGTGTAGTAGTTCGGCGGTTCCCCGATTCGGGCATACCACGGCAGCTCCCGGTATTTCCTTGTCTCCGCTGCCGGATCGAAGCTGTTGGCATTTTTCATTTTCACGACCGACGGATGCAGGATATTCCGGTTCATCTCATCGGCAATGTAAGCCGCCACGGGCTCCATGTTATCGGGGTGAGTGCAGGCGGCAGGTTTCTTTTCTTCCTCAGGTTTGGCCCTCTTGGCTGGCGGTTTTTTTGGGGCGTTAGGATCGATAAGGGCACCCACAGCCGTTGCCTTGGTTTTCAACTGAGGATCGGCCAGCAGAGTGGCCATTCGTTCCTCATCAACCTTTCCGTCAGGGCGAATCGCACCCATTAAGGCGAAATCGATAACAGGACTACCAACGGCGCTCCCAAGAACAAAACCACCAAAGGTGTCGTCACTGCCGGTGATGATCGTTCCACCGTGACTGGTGGGGCTGGAGAGGTGAGCCATTGGTCGGCCGTTAATCAGAATCGATGGAAAACCGGTGGTGATCACTGCGCCACAGCCGCACGTATCGCCAACGCGAGCGGCGCCCATGAAATTGATATTGGTGTCAGCTGAGGCTGAGGCAATCGGGGTTGTGCCATGTCCTGGCAACGGGCAAACGTGTTTATCGCCCAAGCGTGCGGAAGAAAGCATGAGTCGTCCTTGTTGAATACATCCGTTAACCCCAAGCGTCCTCTTGGGTGTGCGAATGCTAGCGGAATCTCAAGGACTGGTCGCTGGGAAACGTCTGAAAACATGGCGAGCATCACGCCATGTTAGTGTGCGGCAATTCCTACAGGATCACTGGTCGTTCGTTCGTATGTCGTTCTTTTCCGTGGGCATTGGATAGTGCTCGTTCTCATATTGCTCGATAAGCACAGCGAGGTTTTCCAGTTCATTTCCATCGGATGATCCGGGTTCAGCCCCCCAGAGCTTTTCCATCCGAGCAAATGCAATGTTCAGGTCTTTTCGGTTACGGATGGTTTCGCTGTTCATGGCAGATTTTCCGTGCAGATCAGATCCATCGGGGTCGAGATTATTCACGAACTCAACATACGCAACGCAGTCGAAGCCAAAAACGCGGAACGACTCTTTTCCTCCGGATGCTGGCTGACGTGAAGGTCTATGCGGCTCAACAAGTAGCCTGGAAGTGTGATGTTGATCTCTTGGGTATTCCCCAGGCACTGACTGATGTCCACATCCACCAACGCCCATACGCAGTTTTCAAACCTCGGATCGGAAACATGGTTACTGACCTTGCTGGCGGCAGGTATCACGGCACCGCTCTCAGCGAGAATCGCGATGTGAGTTTCTATCGCCTCTTTGGCCATTTCCAACGCATGGTCCTGATCGTTTCCGGCGGAGAAACAACCGGGGAGGTCTGGTACTTCAACACCCCATGTTGAGTCGCCTTCGCTGGGAGATATTGCGATTGGATAAAGCATGCGGATTCGCCCCTGAATATGGTGCTACATATTGGACTCCGCCTCATAGGGCGGTTTCGGTCTTGGAGGGAGCGTACGGCGGAGCAGGGGATCTGCAATCAACGCTTTGTTTCTGAATTGTTCAGCGGAACAAATCAGGCTCTGAATTTTAGTCGGGGTTCCCATTCTTATTTCGCAGTTGGGAAAGGGTGAAGGGTTTGTGAGCAGCTGGGCGGACAGTTTTTTGCCGCCCGGACGGCGCTGCAGATCCCCAGGGGTGGCGAGGACATGGGCATTTATGCCTTTCCGGAGGAAGGCACGCGCGTTGTGGTGTGCTTTGCCTACGGCCTGCCGAACAAGCCCTACATTCAATCGATCTTGCCCCACGGTCTGAGCATGCCGAAGGTGCCGAATGGCGACCAGGTGTGGCAGCACAGCGGCACGGCTCAGCAGCGTGTCGACGCGGACGGCAACTGGCTACGCCAAACCGACGGCAAGATCCGGGATCACGCGATCGAGCGTGAGGTTGAAGCCCTGGACGACCGCGAGCAGTTCCAGAGCCACACGCGGGCCGTCGATGACCACTCGACCGAGACTGTTGGTGGTGTGAAAAAGATCGAAGCGCTGGGCGCGCTCAAGCTGCTGTCGGGCGGGGCGGCGAGCCTGGCGGCGGTGGACGATCAGCACCAGGCGACTGGGCGGGATCTGAACCTGGTTGTGGGACAGAAGCTCAACGCCACAGTGGGCGATGATATGCAGGAGCGGATCGAAGGATTACGTCGAAGCGTGTCGGCCATGGGGCAGCGGCTTCAAGCGCCGAAAAATTGGATCGGATCTGAGGATGTGAATCTGTTCAAGATCGTTTGCGACACACTCACGCTGTTGCAGGAGATGAACATCCAGTTAGCAGCGCATACCCATTTGCCAAGGCCAACACCGACTCCGAGTGATGCCACAGGCTTTACAACCAGAGCCACAAAAATAGCAGCGTTAAATACAAAACTGTCTCCAATCACTCTATAAAAAGAGTAACCGTCGCTGTTTTTTCTCTTTATCAAGAGCGTGTGCTGGTGAAATTCATTGCATAAAAATGTGGATAAACTTGGCCGGCCGAGTACAACTTACGGCCGGCCGGGAAATATACTTCCCCCGGGGCCTACCGTCCGTCGGATGGTGAACCGTCAACAGCGTATTACTACTCACATATGCACTTTGTTGAGCGTACATACAATCGCATTTGCCCCGGGGGCGGCAAACCCGCAAACTGTCGAGGTTTCGTCAATTTATCTTTAGGTGGCCGGCCAGAAAATGCCATGGCGCCGGCGCAGGATGCAGAAAGGCCGGGCGTGCGCCCGGCCTTTCTACGATAGCGGCGGGTGGTTTCCAAGGCTCAATCCTGTGATAGATTGATCCCCAGCACTCGACGCCCTACAGCTTTTGATACTCGCAACTCGAAAGGTTAGGGCGTAGCCATGTAGCAGTCAACCATACGGTTGCCGTTCCACCGTTAAAAGTTGCGTTAAAAGGTGTGTTAGTTTCGCTATAAAGCAAATTAATCAACCTTTAGTGCAAAAGTTAACTGCTCCGTTGAGTGCTTCGCTTAATGCTTCATTTTCTTGATGAGGCTCAGAAACTAACTTTGGAGTTCTATCATGCTTAGACTGATCGCACGCTTTGTCCCTGAAGAGCTAATCCGGCTTTTACAAACGGCCTATTGGTCAATCCGCCTGTACAGGATCTATCAGCAGATAGAGTGATCGCTGCATTGGCGGGGGCTTCGGCCCCTGCTTTTGATAAGTGTTGTGATCCCAGCTGACTACCCCTCTCGACACCACCAAGACTGTGCGTAGGCACAACCATCGATGTACTCAATGCCGCTGAGTACAAATCCTGTCACCGCCATTCCAGCAAGAGTGGCATCAATCAACGGTGGCAATGGATCCGGATCAAGCGGTATCCCCACCTTCGCGCAGGCGATATTTGTCGCGCGGCCTAACTTAGAACTGACTGCTGAATTCACCATCACGTTGGCCCTGATCGCGGGATAGCGGCGCCGTTCCTTAGGGCCGAGCGCGACGCCTCGCAATCGCATAGGGGTTACCAGTAAGTACATATGTCCCCTTATTCGTCGCATTCTATTTCGAGCATTGATTCCACGGCGAAGGCCAGCGCAGCGTCTGCGAACTCGAGCATGTCACTGAGATCATCTGAGTCAATTACCTGACCCTGGTGCAGTGCGTTGGCCTGCTTGAGCAATGCCTTATGGTGCGCGCCAGGCATGGCGAGCAGCGCCACATCATCGCTTGCCATTGGGCTAATGCTGAGGATTTTTCGGGATTTAAAGGGGACTGAGCCTAAAAATATCCTGTTCTTCATCCGTCATTCCAAGCCTTTTGTCTTCCTGCACTGGATGTGAACCCTCTTCGATTAAAAGGCCATTTACGGTTTGCGCTCTGTATTTACCGCAGTGTAGTGGTTTCCAATCGGTCAGAATCTTGATGGGAAACCGTACTCATGGATCATTCCTTTGAGCAAACTGTGTTTCTTGTGGCTGGAGAGAATGAAGAGTAGAGAGGGATACCGTATCTGCAATCAACGGTGTGTTTCTGAATTGTTCTTTGCCGAACAAGCAGTTGACCTCAAGACGCAGACATAAAAAAACCGGCCCTGCAGGCCGGTTTTTCTATTTGCGCATCCCCCGTCAAACCACGACGCAGGACATAAATTCGATTGGAGCGGGTGAAGGGAATCGAACCCTCGTTATCAGCTTGGGAAGCTGGAGTAATGCCATTATACGACACCCGCTCAGAGCGGCTGACTTTGTACCAGACTCGGCCACGGATTTGAAGTTTTCTTTGCACGCCAACTACGGAAAGTCTTGAAACAGAGCCGAAATCGGTCAATCGCGGGCAAGCGCTGCGGGCTGGAGGACGGCTGAATCTCAGCCTCGCAGGCTTGCTCGCGACGACACTGTTTCAAATGGCCAATGCATGGTGATCCTGGACAAACTGGTAACGCGTTCGGCTGGCCTGTTGCGCCGGTTTCAGGAAACCGAGCAGGGCGTTCTGGCTGTCCCGGCAGGCGGATTTGTGTTCCATGTCGAGGAAGTGCCCGGTGGCCAGCAGGGTGGTGAAGGTGCTCTGTGCGACGTGGTTGCCGAACAGTCGGGCGTCTTCGGCGGCGGTGTATTCGTCCCATTCGCCGTTCAGGAACAGCACCGGTACGTTGATTTTCTTCGCCGCGTTCAAGTAGCACTGACGGTCGCTGTGCAGCACGTCGTTGATGTGGAAATGCATCTGCCCGTATTCGTGCTCGGCCAGGCTGCTGACGTGGCGATAGTTGAAGCGCTTGAACAGCGACGGCAGGTGTTTGCCGATGGTGTTGTTGACGAGGTGGCCGACCCGGTCGCCGTCACGTTGGCCGAGGCATTCGACGCCGCGTTCGAGGTAATCGAGCATGTGCGCGTTGATCACCGGGGAGAACGAGCTGATCACGGCTTTTTCGATTCGCCGAGGTTGGTGAGCGAGGGCGACCATGGTCGCGGCGCCACCCCAGGAGAACGACAAAACGTGCTCGGCCGCGAAGTGATCGATCAGCTCCAGCAGGATCAGACCTTCGACTTCTTTCGTCAGATGTTTCTCGTGGCGGTTGTGGACTTTCGACTTGCCCGCGTAGGGCTGGTCGTAGCAGACCACGTTGAATTGCGGATGCAGATTTTTCACGGTTTGTGCAAACGACGCAGTCGTGGCCATCGAGCCGTTGACCAGGATGATGGTCTTTTCTGCGGCGTCTGCGCGATAGAACTCCGTGTAAACCCGATACTGACCCTGTATATCCAGCACAGCGATTTCTGGCCTCATGTCATAAGACTCCTGGCAAGCAAGCGGGTATGCGCGCAAATGAGATTGCACGAGCTTTGTGACAGGTAGGCATATGCCTGGAATTTTGTGGCCCATGTCGATCCGGTACGGCAGGTCGACGGGTGTTGTTATTGGCGGGCAGTCTGCCGGCTGAGGCGCAGCCCTTGAGGGCTGTCTACCGACAAAAAGTTTCTTGGATGTTATGTGTGACTCATCGGTCACAATTTGGCCGACGACCTGATTCAAGCAGGGGGATCCGGATCGCGCAAGTGCCGTTGGTAAATTGTTCGACAACTTCTGCTGAGCGGTCGGCTGCTTAGAACAAATGAATCTCTTCGGTGCGCAAAGCGCGGTACTCGCCCGGTTTTAGCGCGTGATCGAGCGGCAGCGGGCCCATGGATTCGCGGTGCAGGCGCAGCACTTTGTTGTTGAAGTGGCCGAACATGCGCTTCACCTGATGGTAACGACCTTCGACGATGCTCAACCGCGCAGTTCGCGGGCCGAGCACTTGCAGCTGCGCCGGTTGGGTGGTCAGGTCCTCGAAGGCGAAGTAGATCCCCTCGGCGAACTTGATCGCATATTCCGGGCCGATCTCCTGTTCGGTCTCGACGTAATAGACCTTCGGCAGTTTGGTCTGCGGCTGGGTCAGGCGCCGCGACCAGCTGCCGTCATTGGTGATCAACATCAGCCCGGTGGTGTTGAAATCCAGCCGCCCGGCGATGTGCAGGTCGTCTTTGTCCGGCTCATGGATCAGGTCGAGCACGGTCGGATGCTCGGGATCGCGGGTGGCGCTGACGCAGCCCTGCGGTTTGTACAGCATGAAGTAGCGCGCCGGCTTGCCGCTTTGCAGCACTTCGTCGTCGACGTCGACGCGGCTGAATTCCAGGACTTCGCTGTGGGGATCGCTGACGACTTTTCCGTCAATGCGCACGCGCTTTTCCACCAGCAACAGGCGAACCTGCTTGCGGTTGTAGCGGGGCAGGTTACTCAGGAAACGGTCGACACGCATGTTCAGCAATCGGCAGGAAGCGGGGCGCGCATCTTACGGGATCGACGGCTTGGCCGCTTGCAGTTGCGCCTCGACCTGGGCGCAGCGCGGGCACAGGCAGGACTTGTCGCGCAGTTCCGCCGGCAGGGCTTCGAGCACTGCCGGATCGATGGAAACGCCGTAGCACCAGCAGGCGCGGTCGGCGGTGCGCGGGTCGGCCAGGGTGCAGTCGTTGCGGGCGCCGCAGGCCGGGCAGAGGTCAGGTGTGTTCTTGGCGTCAGGCATAGGTCGAGTGAGGCATTTCCACGCAGGTGCGGTTACGGCCGGTCTGTTTGGCCCGGTACATCGCATGATCGGCCCGGGACAGCAGGCTGTGCAAGGTGTCATCCGGTTGCAGGGTGGTGGCGCCGATGCTGACGGTCAGATTCAGGGTGTGACCGTTGTAGGCATATTCATGCTTTTCGACGTGCTGGCGGATCTTCTCGGCAATCTTCTGACCGGTCTCGCCGTCGGTGTCTTTCAACAGAACGATAAATTCCTCACCACCCCAACGGCAGACGATGTCGGAATGCCGCAGGCAGCTTTGCAGATCCCGGGCGAACCCGATCAGCACCTGATCGCCGGCCATGTGCCCGTAGGTGTCGTTCAAAACCTTGAAGTGGTCCAGATCCAGCAGCAGCGCGGTCAGCGGTTTCGGCTCACGGTGCGCTTCGTGCAGCGCTTGCACGGCGAGCAGGTCGAAGCCGCGGCGGTTGGGCAGTTCGGTGAGGCTGTCGAGGGTGGCCTGGGCGTGGATTTTTTCCTGATAGCGGCGGATCAAGCGGTTGACCAGGGCCAGCACGATCAACGTCACCAGCAGGCAGATCAGCAGGTTGAGGTACAGCGACTGGCGGATTTCGCTCAGCGCGCCGTCTTCGCGTTTGTCGACAAACAGGTACCAGTTCAACTCTGGAATAAACCGCACGTTGAGGAAATGCCCCTGGCCATGGGTGGAATATTCATAGCTGCCGCTGTGGGGTTTGGGCAATTGGCTGACCAGGCTTTTCATGCTGTCGAGGTCGGTCAGGCTTTTCCCGACCCGCGCCCCTTCCGGCCCGCCCTCGGCGCCGGTCAGCACCAGTCGGCCGAAGGTGTCGACGAAGTACACACTGCGTTGATAGCGCTGCTGGTACTTGTCGATCAGCTTGATCACCGCATCCACCGTCAGCCCCACGCCAGCGGCGCCTATGAAGCGATCGTTGTAGTCGTAGACCTTGTAGTTGATGAAGAAGGTCATGTTGTCTTTGTTGGCCAGGTCCGGGTCGACGTTGATCTCGTACGGATCCTTCATGTCGCGCACGCGGAAGTACCAGGCGTCGCGCGGCTCGTCGATTTTCACCTGCTTGAGCACGCCCTTGGCGTGGTAGTAAGTGTGGGTGCTGTTGGACACGAAGAACGCGGTGTAGGCGCCGTAGTGGGTCATGACCTCGTCGAGGTAGCGGGTCATCTGGTCGCTGTCCTTCTCGCCGTTCACCACCCAGTCGCGCATGAAGGTGTCGCGGGACATCATCGAGGAAATCAGGATCGGTCTGACGAGGTCTTTCTGGATTTCCGAGTACACCGTGTCGGATGTCAGCGGCAGTTCGGTGTTGACGATGTTGTCGCGGATCGACGCCCGTGAGGCGTAGTAGCTGAGCAGCGAGGTGGCGAGGAAACCTGCGCCGAGCAGGGCGATCAGGGTCAGTACCAGCGAACGTTGGGAGTGAAACGCAGATCTGAGCGGCATTGGCAATTCCGTTGACAGTGACCCGATGGGCAGCATTCTAGTGGCACGGCGGGGAAAAGACTGCGGGATTTGTGCCTGAAATGCGGGGGGATCAGCCGGGCAGGGGTGTCTGGAGAATGGCTCGCTCATCCAGCCCCCTCCCGGAACGAAAGGAGGCCGGTTTTCGAATCAGTTTCCGGTTTGCAGATACGCGCGCCACCCACCCAAGTGGCTGATATCGATTGCACCTTCCAGGCCGTAGGGTTCGCAGATGAAACCGCTCTCCCAGCGGCCATCCGCCAGTTGCACCTTGCCCAGGCCCAGCGGCGCCGGGATGCCGGTCAGGAACGAGCCCAGCTCACGGCTCGGCAATTCCCAGACTTCCACCTCGATGGCCACGCCACCGTCGGCCACGCGCAGCATGCCGGGGCGCAACGGCGGGCCACCGGCCAGGGCATAGAGTTTGTAGTCCTTCGAGCTGTAGGTGGCCTCGATCAGGCGTGCGTCGCGCTGGCGCAGTTGCCAGTTCAGGGCCAGCCCGTCCAGGTGCGCACCGCAGACCACCAATCGTGCACGGTCATGGCGCGCCGGGTTGGTTGGCGTCGGCAGCCCGGGATTCTGCTGGCGCTGCAGGGCATCGGCGACACCCAGCAAGTACTGATCGGTGAACGCCCGGCCAAACAGCGTCACACCCCACGGCAGCCCGTTGGCCATGAAACCGCTGGGCACGGCGACGGCGGCGTAATCGAGCAGGTTCATGAAGTTGGTGTAGTAGCCCAGTTCGGAATTGCGCAGCACCGGTTCGGCGTCGAGTTCCGCCAGCGTCACCGGACGACCGATAGTGGGCGTGAGCACGCAGTCGAGTCCTTCCAGCGCTTTATCGCAAACGGCTTTCAGCGCTTGCAGGCGGTATTGCGCACGGAACGTCTGCACGCCGCTGACGGCCGGTGCTTTGGCCAGCACCGCGCGGATCACCGGCAGCACTGCTTCGGGATTTTCTTCCATCAACTCGCCGGCCACGCTGTAGCGCTCGGCCACCCACGGCCCTTCATAGAGCAACCGCGCCGCTTCGAGGAACGGCGACAAGTCCAGCTCGACCGCTTCACCGCCCAGAGCTTTCAGACGGTCGATGGCGTCGCCGAACAGCTGCGGGCCTTCCTCACAGCCGAAAAATTCCAGGTCTTGCGCACGCGGTACACCGAAGCGAAACGGCCGAGGCACACCGAACGCGGAGCCGTCGTTCCATGACGGATTGCTGCGGCTGTATTCGTCCCGTGGATCGAGGCGCGCGGTCAGCGCCAGTAGCTGACTGGCTTCCCGCGCCGTTGCGGTGAACGTGGTGACGCAGTCCAGCGTGCGACAGGCCGGCAGCACGCCGGCGGTGGAGATCAGGCCTTTGCTGGCCTTCAGTCCAACCAGATTGTTCAACGCCGCCGGCACCCGGCCGGAGCCGGCGGTGTCGGTGCCCAACGCGAAACTGGCTACACCGAGCGCCACGGCCAGTGACGAACCGGCGCTGGAGCCGCCCGACGGATACTCCGGCAACACGCTGTTCGGGCAAGCGCCATAGGGCGAACGGCTGCCGTTGAGGCCGGTGGCGAACTGGTCTAGGTTGGTCTTGCCCAGCGGGATCGCCCCCAGCGCCAGCAGTTGCTCGACGATGGTCGCCGAACGCTCCGGCACATAGGCGAACGCCGGGCACGCGGCGGTGGTGGGAATGCCGGCGAGGTCGATGTTGTCCTTGATCGCGAACGGCACGCCATACAACGGCAGGCTGTCGAGGTCGCGACCGTCGAGGGCGGCCAGATACGGTTCCAGTTCTTCGACGCTGAGCAAGTGGATGAACAGGTGGTAGTCCGGGTTCAGCGCCGCCGCTTTGTCCCGCAGCGCCAGCAGCAGTTGCCGCGGTGTGGTGTCGCCATTGCGGTAGGCCTGGCGCAGGGCATCGAGTTGCAGATTCATGGGTTGATCCTTTGGCAAATGGTTTCAGTCGAGTTCCAGCACCACGACCCGTTGTCCGGCACGCACCGCCGATCCCGGCTGCACGCGAATGTCCTGCACCACCCCGGCCATGGGCGCGAGCACGGGGATTTCCATCTTCATCGACTCCAGAATCACCAGCACATCACCGGCCGCCACGCGGCTGCCGACCTCGACCTGCACCTGCCAGAGGTTGCCAGCAATGTGGCTGTCGATACTTTGCTGGCCGCTGGTCAGCGGTGTGTCTTCGCTGCTGTCCGGCACGGCTTCTTCGCTGTCGAAGTGCGCCTGGCCACTGGCGATCCAACGTTCGCGCTCCGCCTGGAAGGCGCCCTGTTGCTGCATCCGGAAAGCGTCGATGCTCTCGGCTTCGCGTTGCAGAAAGGCCTGGTAGTCGGCGAGGTTGAGCTGGCTATGTTCGATGTCGAGATCGAAGCGCCCGAGGGGAAAGTCGCGGCGGATGCGCAGCAGTTCTTCGGCGCTGACCGGGTAGAAGCGGATCTGGTCGAAGAAGCGCAGCAGCCACGGTTTGCCGTCGAACGCGGCGACTTCGCGATAGCGGTTCCACATCTGCAAGGTGCGCCCGACGAACTGGTAACCGCCGGGGCCTTCCATGCCGTAGACGCACATGTAGGCGCCGCCGATGCCCACCGAGTTCTCGGCGGTCCAGGTGCGTGCCGGGTTGTACTTGGTGGTCACCAGCCGATGGCGCGGGTCGAGCGGCGTGGCGACCGGCGCACCGAGGTAGACGTCGCCGAGGCCCATCACCAGATAGCTCGCGTCGAACACCGTGCGTTGCACCTCGTCGAGGTTGGGCAGGTCGTTGATGCGGCGAATGAACTCCAGGTTGCTCGGGCACCACGGCGCGTCCTTGCGCACGGTGGTCATGTATTTCTCAATCGCCAACTGGCAGGCCGGATCGTCCCAGGACAGCGGCAGATGGACGATGCGCGACGGTACTTGCAAGTCCTGGGCGGCGCACACCGCATCCCATTCACCGGCGACGATGCCGAGCAGATCGGCCAGCGGCAATTGTTCGGGCTGGTAGTGGATCTGCAGCGAACGAATGCCCGGTGTCAGGTCGATCACGCCGTGCAGGTTTTTGCCTTCCAGCGCCTGCATCAGGGCATGGGCGCGAAAGCGCAGAACCAGATCCAGTTCCGGCGCGCCGATTTCCAGCAGCAGATGGGTATCGCCGGATACACGCCCCACCAGCCGCTTGTCGTCCTGACCCAACTCCAGAACCACAGGCGAAACCAAGCCCTGTGGGAGCTGGCTTGCCAGCGATGAAGTTGACGCGGTGTCTGCTCGGGCCCCATCGCTGGCAAGCCAGCTCCCACAGGTCTCCCATTTGAGGGCGAGATCGCGTGCGGTCTTGAGATCGACGGGCACGAACTGCACTTTGTCCCCGGCCTTGAGTTGACCCAGTTGCCAGAGATCGGCCTCGATCACCGTCACCGGGCACACGAAACCGCCAAGGCTCGGGCCGTCCGGACCGAGGATTACCGGCATGTCGCCGGTGAAGTCCACGGCGCCGATGGCGTAGGGATTGTCGTGGATGTTCGACGGATGCAGCCCGGCCTCGCCGCCGTCGGCGCGCACCCACTCTGGTTTCGGCCCGATCAGGCGCACGCCGGTGCGGCTGGAGTTGAAATGCACTTCCCATTGCGTGGCGAAGAACGTGTCGATGTAGTGTTCGGTGAAATATTCCGGCGCGCCGTGGGGGCCGTAGATCACCCGGATCCGGCGCACGGCGGGCAATTCGCTGACGTGATGCGGGGCCAGGGTCTGCCCGACGCTGCGGTCGCTCAGTGGGGCCAGGTGCAACACGTCCCCGGCGCGCAGAGCGCGCCCGCCATGACCGCCGAACTGACCGAGGGTGAAGGTGCTTTTGCTCCCCAGATAATCCGGCACCTGCAGGCCGCCGCGCAGGCACAGGTAGCTGCGGGCGCCAGCGTCGAGCAAACTGCCGAGATGTAACTGGCTGCCTGCTTCGATCAACAGCACGGTGTTCATCGGCACCGCTTCGCCGTCGAGGGCCAGCGTCAGCGGCGCCCCCGTCACCGCCACCACCGCGTCGCAATTGAAGCGCAGCAGCGGCCCGTTCATGGTGATTTCCAGTGCCGCCGCGCCTTCGTCATTGCCCAGCAAGCGATTGCCCAGACGCAACGCGCGGCTGTCCATCGGCCCCGAGGGTGGCACGCCGACCGCCCAGTAACCGAGGCGACCGGGGTAGTCCTGGACGCTGGTCTGGGTGCCGGCGCTCAGCACTTCAAAGGTGTTGGCCTGGTACACCAGACCTTCCAGGCAACGGGTCCAGGGCTGACCGCTGGCAAACGGCGTATCGAGCAGAATCTGCCGCAAGTAGTCGCGGTTGGTTTCCACGCCGTACAGCAGGCTGTCGCCGAGGGCCTGATGCAGATCGGCGCGGGCCTGTTCGCGGGTCGGCGCCCAGCTGATGACTTTGGCGATCATCGGATCGAAGTAGGGCGGGATCTCGCAACCGGCCTCGACCCAGGTGTCGATGCGCAGTTGAATGCCGTTGGCCGCAGGAAACTCCACAGCGGTCAACAGCCCCGGACTCGGCTGGAAATCTCGCCCCGGATCCTCCGCATACAGCCGTGCCTGAATCGCGTGGCCTTGCGGTTTCAGGCCTTCAAATAACTCGGCCAGCGGCGGCAAGTCACCGGCCGCCAACTCGACCATCCAGCGCACCAGATCAACGCCCCACACCTGTTCGGTGACGCCGTGTTCGACCTGCAACCGGGTGTTCACTTCCAGAAAATAGAAGCGCTGCGCATCGCTGTCGAAAACGAATTCGACGGTGCCGGCGCTGCGGTAATTCACCGCTTTGGCCAGTTTGATCGCCGCCGCGCACAGCTCATCCGCCATGCTGTCGGGCAGGTTCGGCGCCGGGGTTTCCTCGAGGACTTTCTGGTTGCGTCGCTGCACCGAGCAGTCGCGCACGCCAAGGGCGATCACTTCGCCATGGCCATCGCCGAACACCTGGACTTCCAGATGCCGTGCACGCTGGATGTACTTCTCGATGAACACTCCGGCATCGCTGAAGTTGTTCTGGCCGAGGCGCTTCACCGCCTCGAACGACTCGCTCAGTTCGCTGGCGTTGCGGCACACGCGCATGCCGATGCCACCACCGCCAGCGGTGCTTTTGAGCATCACCGGATAACCGACCTCTGCGCCGGCAATCAGCGCGGCGTCGAGGCTGTCGAGCAGTTCGGTGCCTTCGAGCATCGGCACGCCGTGCTGTTTGGCCAGCGCGCGGGCGGTGTGCTTGAGGCCAAACACCCGCAGCTGTTGCGGAGTCGGGCCGATGAAGGCAATGCCATGGTTTGCGCAGGCTTCGGCGAATGCGGCGTTTTCCGAAAGGAAGCCGTAGCCGGGATGGATCGCTGTGGCGCCAGTGGCTTTGGCGATGGCGAGGATCTTTTCGACGGCCAGATAAGTGCCGGCCGCTGCGCCTTCACCGAGGCTGTGGGCTTCGTCCGCTTGCAGGATGTGCAGGCTGGCGGCATCGGCTTCGGAGTACACCGCGACGCCTTCGACGTGCAGTTCACGCAAGGTGCGCAGAATGCGGCAGGCAATCGCGCCACGGTTGGCAATCAGGACTTTTTCGAACATGGCAAAACCCCCGGAGTCCGCGCAGGGTGCGGGCTCGACTGGGAGGCGGGCCGTCCCGCCGTTTTTGTTCAGGCGCCAGGGTCGTCCCCGACGGCGAAATCACTTCACTTTTTCAGGCACTGGCCCGAGCGCGCCTGGCACAGGGCGAAAAGCCAACGGCGCAGACGGACGAATGTCAGTTCCATACCAGTAGCTCCGCAGGCGTCGGGTTATAGGCGTTGCACGGGTTGTTCAGTTGCGGGCAGTTGGAGATCAGCACGATCACGTCCATCTCGGCGCGCAGGTCGACGTATTTGCCGGGGGCGGAAATGCCGTCCTCGAAGGTCAGGCCGCCGTCGGCGGTCACGGGCACGTTCATGAAGAAATTGATGTTCGGCCCGATGTCACCTTTGCTCAGGCGTCCGTCGTGGACGCAGGCACGCAGGTAGTTGTCGCGGCAGCTGTGCATGTAGCGTTTTTCCAGGGCGTAGCGCACGGTGTTGCTCTCTTGCGCGCAGGCGCCGCCGAGGGTGTCGTGGCGGCCGCAGGTGTCGGCGATGATGGTCAGCATCGGTTTGCCAAGGTTGGAATACAAAACGCTGCCGGTACTCAGGTACACGCTGTTCTGCCGGCGCAAAGTGCGTTGCACGTCGTAGCGCTCGCGGGGATTGGCGAGGCTGTAGAACAGCGTATCGACCGCCTGGTTGCCCTCAAGGTCGAGGATGCGCAGGGTCTGGCCGGCCTTGACCTCCATCAGCCAGGGTTCGCCGGCGGGAATGGTGGCGCGGTACACCGCAGCGTCGGGTTGTTTTTGCGAAGTGGCGATTGCAACTGACATGGCGATGATCCTCAGGCGAACAAACGGTCGGTGTTGATAAAGCCGCGCTCGTTCTCCGGGCGCGAGGTACGGCAGTGCTCGGCGACGCTGGCGTCGGCGTTCATCCAGCTCAGCTTCAGTGGTTTTGGCGCGTAGTCGGGCGACGGGTCCATCGGGTGTTGCAGGGCAGTGAGGACGACGAGGGTGTCCATCGGTGCATACAGCTCGATGTAATCGCCGGCCTTCGAATGGCCTTCGACGAAATGGAAGCGCCCGGCTTCATCGACGTTGACCCGGCTGAACAGGTTGAGGGTCATCAGCAGGTCGGACAGGCCCAGGCCCCACTTGCCCAGTTCCACCAGCAGGTTGTCGGTGCCGTTGCGAAAGAAGCCGTTGCGCAGTTCCTGATAGCGGCCCTGGCCGTATTTTTCCGCGACCTCTTCAGCGCACAGCACACCGCCGAGGCTGTCGCTCCAGCCGCAGGTGTCGGCGGTGATTGCGGCCAGCACGCGGCCCATGTCCGAGTACAGGCAATGGCCGGTGGTGAGCTTGGCGGTGTGTTGGCATTTGAGGCTGTCGGGCAGGTTCAGGCGTTCGGTTTTTTCGTTGGCGTTGAGCAAGGTCAGGCTGACGTTGGCCCCACCGCGCAGGTCGGTCAGACGCAGCAGTTGCCCGCGCTTCAAGACGAAGGAGCGGTGGCCGCCGCCGGGCAGGGTTTCTTCGGCGAAGGGTGGAAACAGTTGGGTCGAATCAGTCATGGGAGCAGTCCTCTCAGGCAATACGAAGCGTGCCGGCCAACGCGGCGGGCAGGGCGTCGACGGCGGCGCGTTGGGCGCGGCGGTCGCTGTTCAAAGGGATGTCGTAGGTGATGCGGGCGCCATAGGCGCCGGGGGCGTGCGGGTCGAGGCGGACCTTGTCGAACACCAGCAGGCGAGTGCCGAGGCTGAAGCCTTCGGACAGGTCGTGGGTGACCATGAACACGGTCAGTTGCGTTTCGCGCCACAGCTCCAGCAGCAGCGCGTGCATGTCCTTGCGAATGCCCGGATCGAGCGCGCCGAACGGTTCGTCGAGCAGCAAAACCCGCGGTTTCATGATCAGCGCCTGGGCGATCGCCAGCCGCTGTTGCATGCCGCCGGACAGTTGCGCCGGGTACTTGTCCAGCGCATGGCCGAGGCCGACTTTGTGCAGCAGCGCCGAGGCTTGTTCGCGGGCGTCCCGTTTGGCGCTGCCGAACAGACGACCGAGCAGTGGCGCCCGGGGCAGTTCGAGGCCGAGGGCGACGTTGTCCAGCACACTCAGATGCGGGAACACCGAGTAGCGCTGGAACACCACGCCACGGCTGGCATCCGGCTCGCGCGCCAGTGGCTGGCCGTCGAGCAGAATCTCGCCGCGACTGGCGGTTTCCTGACCGAGCAGCAGGCGCAGGAAGGTCGACTTGCCGCAGCCCGAAGCACCCACCAGCGTGCAGAACTCGCCCTCATTGACGTTGAGGTTCAAGCCTTCGAGCACCACTTGGTCGGCGTATTGCTGCCAGACGTTTTTCACCGTGATGAAGCTCATTTGGCGGCCCCCTCATACCAGGGAAATGCCCGACGGGTCAGGTATTTGAGGCCCCAATCCATCAGCCAGGCGAGCAGGGTGATCCAGACCACGTACGGCAGGATCACGTCCATCGCCAGGTAACGGCGCACGAGGAAAATCCGGTAGCCCAGACCGTCGGTGGAGGCGATGGCTTCGGCGGCGATCAGGAACAGCCACGCCGAACCGAGCATCAGCCGCAGCGAGATCAGCAGACGCGGCAACAGTTGCGGCAGCACCACACGCAGCATCAATGTCCAGGTCGAGGCGCCGAGGGTCTGGGCCTTGATCAGCAGTTCGACGGGGATGTCCCGGGCGCGCTGTTCCAGATCACGGGCGAGGGCCGGGGTAATTCCGATCACGATCAGCATCACTTTCGACAGCTCGCCGAGGCCGAAGACGATGAACAGGATCGGCAGGATGGCCAGTGGCGGCACCATCGACAGCACCGTCAGCATCGGCGACAACGGTGCGCCGAACAGCGGCAGGGTGCCGGCGGCCATGCCCAGGCATAACCCGGCCAGTGCCGCGATGCCGAGCCCGATGGCCAGGCGTCGCAGGCTCGACGCGGTGTCTTGCCAGAGCAGGTATTCACCGGTGCGGCTGTCGGCGTTGAAGGCCAGGCGTTTCACCGCGTCGGTCATCTGCACCGCACTGGGCAGCAGCTTGTCGTTGGGATTGTCCGCCAGGCGCTCGGCCGAGCCCATGAAATAGGCGAACAGCACCAGGGCGAACGGCAGGATCACCAGCAACAGGCGACTCGGGCGATCCGGGTGGCGATTGATCAGGCGCATGGCCAAATCCTCCGTGGCTTACAGCTTGGCGTCAGCGGCCATCTGCACGTAGGTCGGATCGAAACGCAGCTTGAGGTTGCCGGTATCGCCGCTGGTCACGCCGTTGGCGAACGCCATGCCGACCGCGCTGGTGTCTTTCGCGCCTTCACCGAGCAAACCGTGCTGGAACGAGAACTCGGCGACCCTGCGCATGGTTTCCGGCAGTTGCTTGCTGGTGGCAAACGCCAGGGCTTCTTTCGGTGTGGCGAACAGTTTGGTGGTGTCCAGTTGCGCCTGGAATCCGGCCAGGTCGGTGCCCGAAGCTTTGGCCATGTGCTCAAGTGCGGCTTTGCCGGCGGCATTTTTGGCGTTCATCAAGTCGACCACTTCGAACCACGCGCCGGTCAGCGCCTTGCCCAGGGCCGGGTTGTCTTTGAGGGTGGCGCTGTTGACCACCATCATGTCCATGATTTCGCCGGGGATCTGGCTGGAGTTGAAGACTTCGGTCACACCGGGTTTGGCCTTGATGTCCGAGAGCATCGGGTTCCAGGTGGTAACGGCGTTGACCTGCTCGGTGTTGAAGGCGGCGGAAATGTCGGCGTCGGAGGTGTTGACCACTTTCAGGTCTTTTTCGGTCAGGTCGACCGAGTCCAGCGCGCGGGCCAGCAGGTAGTGGGAAACCGACAGCTCGACCAGATTGACGTCCATGCCCTTGAGGTCGGCGACTTTCTTGCCGTCGCCCTTGAGGACGATGCCGTCATTGCCGTTGGAGAAATCGCTGACGATCAGCGCGGTGCTGTCGACGCCGCCGGCGGCCGGAATGGTGAGGGCATCCATGTTGGTCATGGTGCAGCCATCGAACTGGCCGGCGGTGTACTGGTTGATCGACTCGACGTAATCGTTGAGTTGCACGACATCAATCTTGATCCCGTACTTCTTCGCCCATTTGTCGACGATGCCCTGGCTGCCGGCGTATTCCCATGGCATCCAGCCGGCGTAGATCGTCCAGCAGACACTGAAGTGGTCTTTCTGCGCGGCGGGGGATTGAGTGCTGATAAACGCGGCGAACGCGGCGGCGAGCAGGGCGGGCAAACGTAGTCGGGACATGGTGGCTTCTCCAGTTGATCGAGGGCGGACAGGAAGGCAACGCGGCACCGCGAACGGTGGCTTGTCTCCCGGGCTTTTGTCCCGCCGTGTAACCTCAACTGGAGGTCGCCAACTCTCGGACCAGCCACTCGCAGATGCGAGCCGGAACCCTAGTCAGCCATTGCAAATTGTGGTGCCGCGAACCTGTGATGACTCCTGCACGGGTTTGTTAAAGCGAGAGGCGTGCCAAGTCGGGACGGGCCCTCTGTTACGGGCTTTCGTGACGTTGCGGCGGATGGCAAACGCCTGTGGGTGCTTTGTGTTGGTGCGCGGTTGCACCGTCATGCAGCGTCCGCTGCCGCTGATCCGATGCCCGAGAGGGTTGGGCACTCGCTGCCGGTCAGCCAGTCAAATCTGATGTCAGCCGGTCTGTGCCGACTGCTGTCACAGGTCTTTCAGGAGGCCGCCATGCGTATTTCAAAATTGCTGCGTCGGGTGCTGCTGGGAGCAGTGCTCGGTCTAGGGCTGTCCGGCTGTTACTACTACGCCGGCGGTTACGATGTTTACTCCACGCCCTACTACTATCCCGGCTATTACTCGCCCTATTACTACGGTGGATATTACGGTCCGCGTTACTACGGTGGCGCTCGCTATTACTACGGCGGCCATGGCTATCGCGGCGGCTACGGACGGGGTTATCACGGCGGCGGATACCACGGTGGGCACCACTAATCAGCGGCTGAATGACGGCGTTTCTGTATGAACAAGGTTTCATCAATCACTTGTTTCAAGTTGTTGCAGAAACGCACCGGATGCCGAAATCGCTGTCAGATATTTCGTCAGTCGCCGAATGAAAGACTGACGCCTGCCAGCGTCGCTGGTGTGGCTACCCGCGGTCCAGGAGGCCGCCATGTATCGCCGAATTCTTCTGTTTACCGTGATGCTTTTTTCCCTTGGCGGATGCGTCCCTTATTCCTACGGAGATGGCTACTACAGCTCAGAGGTCTACACATCGCAGGCACCTTCGTATTACACCGGTGGCACTTATTACACCGGCGGCAGCACGTACTACTCGGCGCCGCGCTACTACCAGCCAGCGCCACGTTATTACCAACCGGCTCCACGCTATTACTCGGCGCCTCGCTACTACCAACCGGCCCCGCGCTACTACGAGAACCGTCGCTGGCACGGTCATGATCGCGGACGTTGGGATGACCACCGTCGCGGTGGCTGGGATGACCGCCGGGGTCGTGGCAACTACGACCGTCACAGTGGACGTGGCGACTACAACCGACACGGCAACCGCTGGTAACCCCCCGCAAAAAAGCGGCGCATTGAGCGCCGCTTTTTTTGTGCCTGTTTTTTATGTGGGTGTGGATTGCACCATCTCCTAGGAGGTTCTCGGAACCCTCCTACAGTTTTATTTCTGACCATTTGTTAGCGTTTGTATGCACATGTTGACGTTGAAAAACTTCAATTTCATGGATGTGTATAAGCGCGGGTTATTGCTCAGATATGAATCTTCTTATCATTCATCAGAATTTTCCCGGTCAATTTCGTCATGTGGCGTTGGAAGCATTGCGCAGGTGTCTTGGCGTCATTGCAATTGGACGCGATACAGCGCCAGGTATTGCCGGGATAAAGTTATTTCGATATCGACCATCAAGGAAGATGACTAATGGCGCTCATGACTATTTGCATAAATATGAAGAAGCTGTTTCGGACGGGCAACAAGTTCAACGAATACTGAAGAGGATCAGTCAGGCAGGCTTTTGGCCTGATGTAGTTCTCGCTCATCCTGGGTGGGGTGAATCGCTATTCGTCAAAGATGTTTACCCCGATGTGCCGCTAGTTCATTTCTGTGAGTACTATTACCGAGCGCACGGGGCCGACTCTGGTTTTGATCCTGAATTTCCCTGTGCGATGGACGCGACTTCAAGGCTTAGAGTCTTGAATTCGATGCATCTCCTGAATGTTGAACAGTGTGATGCCGGGATTGCACCTACACAATGGCAGCGCGGTCTTTTTCCTAATACATATCAGTCTAAAATCCGCGTCATTCACGAAGGCATTGTTCAATTTGCCGAATCAGAAAAGGTCGAATCTGTAACGCTGCCGAGTGGGCGCGTGATAAGAGCAGGTCAGCCTATCTTGACTTATGTCGCCAGAAACCTGGAACCTTACCGAGGCTTTCATAGTTTTATGAGATCCATTCCCTATATTCAGGAAAAGTGCCCGAGCGCGCAGGTCATTGTAGTGGGTGGGGATGATGTCAGTTATGGGCGGATGCCCATTGGATACCCGAACTGGCGAAGCAAGATGGTCGCCGAGGTGGATGTTGATATTTCCAATGTTCACTTTGTTGGGAAGTTGCCTTATCAAACATACAGGTCGGTTCTGAGTCTTTCAAAGGCTCACGTGTATTTGACATATCCGTTTGTTTTGTCTTGGTCTCTGTTGGAAGCAATGGCATCTGGCTGTGTTGTCGTAGGTTCAAATACCGCTCCCGTGCAGGAAGTTATCGAAGATGGAATCAGCGGGATACTTGTTGATTTTTTTGACGCTGAAGAAATCGCCACGGCAGTGTGCAGGGTTTTAACGTCTTTCGCTGGTTTTGAGTCTATGAAGGATGCGGCGAGGTTGAAGGCAAGCGAATTCGATGTGGTTAAAGGAGTAAGCGGTTACTTTGGAGTGTTTAAGGAGTTGATGAGGTGAGTTGTTTCAAGTGATGTGATTGGTCATTTTAAAATGGAGATTTGAAATGCTTAAGATGTCTCGCAAGGAAGTTTTTCGCCAGTGCAGAAGGGGAGTTAAATATGGCGTGTTATTAGCGATCTGTTATTGGGTCGTTGATTTCTGTATTCGATGGGAGGAGGCCGCAGTAGCGCGCGAGATTTATCAGAAGAAACAAGGGGCGTGCAGCAGGAAGCTGGCGGGTATGGAGCAGGTCCCGATACTTGGCGGCAGCCTGCTGGACCGGACAAAGATTCCCGGATTCCATTTTGGATCGACATTAAGGAGCGACGGCTCCTGTATTGCCGATCTTCTTTCAGGGTCATTCTGGTGGACGGGAAAAGAACTGTTTCCGGAATATGAAGCTCACGGGGTAGAACCACCCATTAGTTGGACGTATTACAATGTTTCCGCCAGACTTTACACCAGAAGGGATACCACGGAGCCGCATAATATGGGCGGACGGCATGTGGATTGGCCGGATGATCTGGTTGTAAAACTGAAGAACTATCCAGGCCTTGAACTTTGGCTTACCGCGCCACCACCCAGTATCAAAAATGAATTCTCTGTTGTAACTTTTGTTATGCAGGACTGGCGCCGGCGTGATGGAACGCCACGGAGGATAAATTGTAATGGTTTGAATTCGCCAGAATCTAAAGCTTCGGCCAGTGGTTTGAGTAAAACATATCTTTTGAAAATGAATAAGGAGCAGTTGGAGAATTTGGAGTTTGGGAGTTTACGTACGTATTGTACGGTCGAGTTGCACCATTTCGACTTTGCAGGTGGGGATGCTCGCATACATTTGGGTACCGAGGGCTTGCGGGGTGCTCCAGAAGCGCTTAAGGCTGTCAGCGACTATCTTTCACATTCAATTATTACAGGGAAGTGAATATGAGCTATATATTCAGTGATTTGGAAAAGTCGGAAATTTTGCAGGCTGCAAATATTTGTGAGGGAATGAAATTCAATGTCGAGGAGGAAAAGTATATTGCGATGGCAGTGGAGGGGCGAAGCTGTGCTGTACTTTATCGCACATTGTCGAATATTTTGGGTGAGAAATTTTTAGACGGTTCTGCGTTCGATGAGAACGTAATGGGAATTTTTAAAGATGCCAAACTCTGGCTCGATGTAGCAATTGATGCAAATGGCGGGGTGGGCGCTTACTCTGCGTTGATCCGAGCCTACACCCTGCGGCAGGGGGAATTGAGGTTAAATAAAAAAATCAGCGATTCGAAGATGCAAGAGTCATCTAATCAGGTGGCTGTCAATCTCATGAATACGTTGATAAAAGGCTCCGTTGAACATGATTTGGCTCCATGGACTGTGCCCTCCATAAGCCAAATTGCAGAAATCGATGCGAGCGCGATTGGTGAAGTACTATTTCGTGATGATATTGGCAACGTTGATACAGCGACCCGTCATAACGCCGGATGGTCTGGAACAATCGGCTTCAGCCTGTTGGGTGGAGAAAAACCATATGAAACTTGGAGGTTGATCTCCGCCGGTGATCCGGACTCCCACATCAAAGGTAATCATGATCTTGCTAAGGTCAATAGGCTGGACGATCTAAAGAATATTCTGTTTGCCGTGGACTCATACAGTGTTGCATTGCACGCTGTGATCAAGAATTTCGGACTGAATATCGTCGAGAGCCTGTTTTCAGTCCTGCCCGAACAGATAAACATCGCTCTTGCCAGTGGCAGCATTAATCCGCTGATTCAGCATGTGGTGAAAGGTACGCCCATCTCACCAATTGTCAGCCTGATATTGCGATATAACCTGAATGATTTCTTTGACATGCTCAGGCGAACCTACGACGGAAACTCGGCCGCCACGCCTACCACCGATGAAACCTTCGCCTCCAACGCCTACACCTTTTTCTCCGCACTTTCTCCGTCTCAATCGCAAAGCATCGTTACCAGTACCATTGGCGAGTATGGCAGTGCCAAGGACTGGGCAACGTTGGCCAGTCAGGCAACGCCCATCGGCGCCGCGTTACGCAATTCCCTCAAGCAACTAAGCGAAATCGTGATTGAGCGGGCCGACTGTTTTTCCGGACGCGAACTGGAGCTTTACGATCCCGAAACGGGGGAGGGTTTCATCACTGAGCAGTGGCTTGCTGATCGCTCGGAAATGCTGGCCCGGCTGATTTCCCGAACCAATGGATCGTTCGGTCGAAATACTGTCCAGACCTTTTCCTATTCGGATTTGGCTTCGGGCAAACAGGCCCCGATGACCACAGGCGTCTCAAACCCTCTGGTCATGTTTGGTGATGACGGCGGTCGATCATTTGGTGGCGGAACGAATACCGATCATCTTTACGGCGGTGGCGGCAACGATTCAATCAGCGGACTTTCCGGTAATGATTTTATCCAGGGGGCTCGCGGCAATGACTCTTTAACAGGCGGCGATGGCAATGATGTGTTGTACGGTATGGCCGGTGATGATGTGTTGGTGGGTGGCAAGGGTAACGACTTCCTGACTGGCGGGCCGGGTAACGATCGGTATGAGTTCTCCACCGGAGATGGAATAGACGAAATTTTTGATGCGGACGTTGGGGGCGGGTTGTTGATAAATGGACTTCCGATCCCACCTCTCGAACGCAGTGATCCGCTCAGCAATATCTGGCTTACGGAAGATCGAGCCATCAGCTTGACGCTCATTGAAGATCTGGCTGAAAACACGCTGAACATTAAATACGGACTGAGTGATCTCATCGTCGTAAAGAACTTCAAGCCGGGGATGCTCGGCATTGATCTTCCTGATTACCAGAGCCAGACGTTCCCCGCTCCCGATCTGGTCCTTCAAGGCGACTGGAAAGTCAAAGATTCCGACCCGAATGTTCGTGGGGATCAGCCTTCCTATGATGAGTTGGGTAACGCCAAGCTTTTGCCCAATATTAAACAGAGAAACAAAGCCGACTTGCTTTACGGATCACCGAAAGACGACCTGATCGTTGGTCTTGGCGGGTCTGATCGATTGTTCGGCAAAGAAGGCAACGATCGTTTGTTCGGCGACAAGCAGTCGTCTCTTGAAAAAGCCTTTGCCGATGCAACAAAAGGAAAGGCCAGCCGCGGCGACTGGCTGGATGGTGGGCAGGGTGATGATTTGCTTGTGGGCACTGCCTCGCGAGATGTGCTGCTCGGTGGCAATGGTCAAGACACGCTGATTGGCGGAGCAGGTGATGACAATTTATCCGGTGATGAAGCAACGGGCGCACATGAGCAAAATTGGGAATACAAGCAGATCAACGTTCAAATCCCCGGTGGAGTCACTAGCTTTCGTACCGTCTTCGAGAACTCCTCTTTGAACCAACCCTTGGAGGGAGGCAATGACGTTCTCTATGGCCAAGGGGGCCGGGACTTTATCAATGGAGGCTGGGGAGATGATCTGCTTGACGGCGGAGGTGAAGACGACACGTTGGCCGGGGAGGGAGGTAATGACACGCTGGCTGGCGGGAGTGGCAATGACACATTGTTTGGAGACAACCTCGATTGGGGTGGCGGTCTCCACGGCATCCATCATGGCAACGATTTTTTGCAGGGCGGCGATGGCGATGACGCTCTAGCCGGCAACGGTGGTAACGACGTGCTGTACGGTGGCGCTGGCAATGATGTTCTGAGCGGAGATGACAGCGTACTGCAAGGAATTTCGGGTGATGCGGCGCATTTTTTCGGGAGTGATTTTCTGGATGGCGGCGCGGGGGACGATACCCTCTGGGGCGGAGGTGCAGATGACTTACTTTTCGGTGGCAGCGGTAACGACGAATTGGTTGGTGATTACCATGAGCACCCAATTCGTTACCACGGTGATGATTATCTCGATGGCGGTGCGGGTGACGACACACTCCGTGGGTTGGGTGGCTCCGACACACTGGTAGGCGGATCAGGTGCAGATGCTCTGGATGGCGATGAGCCCAACTTGAAAGCGGGAGGAACCAACGATGACCACATTCAAGGTAATTCAGGAAACGATACGCTCTGGGGTGGTTTGGGCGCCGATACGCTCTTGGGCGGTGCCGATGATGACTTTTTGGTGGGGGACTACGAGCTAACATCCGAAGCAGAACATGGCGCCGATTATCTTGACGGCGGCTCAGGCAACGACACTTTGCTGGGCAGTGGTGGAAACGACACGCTGGTTGGCGGGGAGGGAGTCGATTATTTGCGCGGCGGCCCTGGCGATAACGTGTTTGAGGGTGGCGCCGGCAACGATTATCTGGAAGGGATGCAGGGCAACGATGTTTTCTACTTCGGAGTAGGCGATGGACTGGATGTTGTTACCGATACAGGTGGCAACAATGTCGTAAGTTTTGGTGATGGATTTTCTGCGGAGAACTTGCAGGCCAAGATCGTCAATCTTGATGTGGGCACGGCGTTGCGGCTGTCGAATGGTATTGGTGACGCGCTTCTGATTCTTCACCATGAAAAGTGGGCAGGTTCTACGTTCAGGTTAAGCGACGGCGTGATCCTGAATTTCCAGGATGTAATCAAATTAACGGTGCAACCGGTAGATGTAAGAGATCCGTCCGCGACAATTGCTACGGTGCCCGATGCCGGAAAAATGCAGGACATTGAGAGCGAAGCAGTCGTCCAGACACTGCCCGATGACTTAGCCGCTTCTACTGAGAGGGAAGGTAGTGAAACCAGTCGTCACATCGACTGGGATAGCCTTTTTCTTTCGGAACTGAAAGCAAAGCGCTCAGCGGACAGGCAGGCATCAGGATTTGCACTGAACGATCAGGGTGTTTGGGTTAGAAGTCATATTGCTACCGACGAAAGTGGTTATGCCATCAGCGCCGAATTGATCCATGAGGACGTTGAAGCCGGGGTCTTTTCCAAGACACCTGAGTGGATGGGAGCGATTGCCGCTGACGCCGTGGTGACTGAAAGGCAGTCAATTTCTGCAACGAAAACCACGTTCAAGTTTGTAAAAGCTGAAACTGCGCAATTACCGAAACAAAAGCCAAAATATTACCCGTCTGGCTCCAGTTATTCGGGGTTCTCGTTCAACGTGGGTGATGCTGTAGTCGAAGATATAGACCACTCGGGCGCCATTAAGGGGTGGTACGTGTACCCCGCTGGCAGTTTTGAAAATCATGAAACTGTTCGTAAAGCGTTTCGCTGGAGCTCTACTACCCAAACGATCAAGCATAAAGTTGTTCATGGTAATGACGCTGGCGGCAGGGTAAATCTCGAAGTGGGAAATCTCTTTCATGGCGGTGCAGGAGATGACTTGGTGGTTACCTATGCTGATTCAGTGCTTGAGTACGGCGGAGTGAACGACAGGATCCCGGGTGCATTTTTATCGGCTGGCGCAGGCAACGACACGCTGCTCGGCTCTGCGGGAGCCGATTATTTGATCAGTGGGCCTGGAGAAGATTGGCTTTACGGCGAAAACGGTCCCGACACTTACATAGTTGAAGCGCATGATGGCGCAACCACCATTATTGCCGACGTGCTTAACCCTGTTTTTTTGCGTCCCGAGGTTGGAGTCTCTGGGTGGCATGAAGAGTTTGCGGGGCTTGATGTTGATACAGTCGTTCTTCCGGAAGAGGCGAAACCAGATAAGTTGAAGCTAACCTGGGGCGCTGTGTTGGTTGAGACGGTAAATATTGAACTCTCACCGGCCCCACTGCGTGGCGCTCATCGTCAACCGCCTCGAGCCAAGATGCTGTACACCACACTCGATATTGAATGGGGCGGAACTCAAAAAGTACGAATCGTTTTGCCCAATCCGAACGATCTCAGTGGTTCCGGAATTGAAAGGGTGAGGTTTGCTGATGGCTCGAGCATCAATTTTAAAGACGTCGTTAGCCGCTTAGGCATTGCCCCCGATACTTATCATCATGGCATCACCGTTCAGTACGCTACTCAGGTTAAGTCTTTTCGAGACAACCGTTTTCTACCGCTCGTGGGCGGTCGCGGTAATGACACCCTCAGCGGCGCTGGTGAAATAAGAGGGATGCAAGGAGATGATCTGCTCGGCGGTGGTTCAGGCGATGACGTGCTTTACGGTGGGCCGGGCAATGACACCTTGTCCGGTGGCGGGGGCAATGATGTTTATAAATATGATGGTCTCGGACGAGATCTGGTAGTCAATGCCGGTGGCGGAACCGACGGTATAGACTTTTCGGAGGTCGGACTGTCGATTGATCAACTCAAGTTTCACCGTGAACGGGATGATCTCGTCATCGTAGTGAGTTATGGCATGTCTCCAAAGATACGTGTCTCCGAACACTTTTCAGGAGACGATGCCGCTATCAGCTTCATCAGCGTTCAAGGAGAAGAGGGCGCTGTTAAAAGTTACACGGCGAACCAACTCGCTGAGCTTTTGCACCCTCTACCTCCGTTACGGGACGTAGAGGACATCTTGCCGAGAAATGATGAGGAGGCGTTGCGGGCAATGAAGGAAATAATCGCGTTTTACGAGTTGAATGTTTGATCGCAGATAGTTTCGCAACGGGCTCAAACTTCCCGCGACAGAGCTTAGGAGACTGCCATCGCGGGCAATGATCGGTTTTAGTATTGCGACAGATCCGCCAGCGGATGCCGCCCCTCCCACACCTTATGAAAGTGCGCCTCGACCACCGCGTCCGGCACCCGGGCGATGTCCGGCCAGTGCCAGTGCGGTTTGTGATCCTTGTCGATCAGTCGCGCCCGGACACCTTCGCTGAATTCCGGATGCCGGCAGCAATTGAGGCTCAGGGTGTATTCCATCTGAAAGACTTCGGCCAGCGACATGTGGCGGGCGCGGATGATCTGTTCCCAGACCAGATGCGCGGTAAGCGGCGAACCTTCACTCATGGTTTTCGCGGCACGGGCAATCAACAGATCGCTGCTGTCGCGATGCAGGCTGATGGCTTTCCAGGCGCAGGTCACGTCGCTGACATCCAGCCATTCATCGATCTGCTGCCGACGCGGCAGCCATTGCGCCTCGGGCATCTGCGCCACGGCTTCCTGCTGCAGCGCCTTGAGCAGGCTGTTGAGCTGCATGGCGGTCTGTTCCTGCCAGTTCAACTGCAACAGGCCGTCGATCAGTTCCTGCTGCTGTTCGTCGAGCAGGAAGCGGTCGGCCAGGTCCAGATCGATCGCATCGCGACCGTTCATGTGCGCGCCGGTCAAGCCAAGGAACAAACCGAGCTTGCCCGGCAGCCGCGACAGAAACCAACTGGCGCCGACATCCGGGTACAGGCCGATGCTGATTTCCGGCATTGCCAGACGACTGCTCGGCGTGACGATCCGGATGCTCGCGCCTTGCAAGAGGCCCATGCCACCGCCCAGCACATATCCGTGTCCCCAGCAGATCACCGGTTTCGGATAGGTATGCAGGCTGTAGTCCAGGTGGTATTCAGCGTTGAAAAACTGGGCGGCCAGCGGCGGCACCTCACCGGGATGGGCCCGGCAGGCTTCCACCAGGCTGCGGACTTCGCCGCCGGCGCAGAACGCCTTGGCGCCGTTGCCGCGCATTAGCACGCAGACGATTTGCGGATCCTTTGCCCAGGCGTTCAGTCTGTCGCTCAGGGCGTGGATCATCGGCAGGGACAGCGCATTGAGCGACTTTTCGGCATCCAGCGTGGCCACGCCGATGCGCGCGCCGTCGGTGCCGGTGAGTTCTTCGAAGTGCAGATTCATCGTGACCTCGATCGGGAATTTGAACGATCAGTATGATCGCTGTGTGGGAAAGTGCCGGATCTGCGTCAGATCAATTGACAAGCGTGGTCGGCTTTCCTAGGGTTCGCCCCATTGTTTTTGCCGGGTATGACCATGACTGCTGACGACCGTATCAAACTCGAACCGAGCTGGAAGGAGGCACTGCGTGCCGAATTCGACCAGCCCTACATGGCAGAGTTGCGCACTTTTCTGCAGCAGGAGCGGGCGGCCGGCAAGGAAATCTATCCGCCGGGCCCGATGATCTTCAACGCGCTGAACTCGACGCCGCTGGACAAGGTGAAAGTGGTCATCCTCGGCCAGGACCCGTACCACGGCCCGGGCCAGGCCCACGGCTTGTGCTTCTCGGTGCAACCGGGCGTGCCGGCGCCGCCGTCGCTGGTCAACATCTATAAAGAGCTGAAGCGCGACCTGAACATCGACATCCCTAACCACGGCTATCTGCAGAGCTGGGCCGATCAGGGCGTGTTGATGCTCAACACCACCATGACCGTCGAACGCGCCAACGCCAATGCGCACAAGGACAAGGGCTGGCAGTTCTTCACGGATCGGATCATTGAAGTGGTCAGCCAGAAACAGCCGCATCTGGTGTTCATGCTTTGGGGGGCCCATGCGCAGAGCAAGCAGAAGCTGATCGACGCCACCAAACATCTGGTGCTGACCTCGGTGCACCCGTCGCCGCTGTCGGCCTATCGCGGCTTCCTCGGTTGCGGGCATTTCAGCCGCACCAATAAATTCCTGGAGCAGAATGGCGAAGCGCCGATTGAATGGCGCCTTCCGTCGGTGGTCTGACGTTCAGGGCTGGCGGCTAATTTCGTTCCCACGTCGAGGCGTCGAACCGTCCGCGTGGGAATGCCTCAATGAGCGCTCTGCGTCCGCTTTGGGACGCGGAGCGTCCCGGGCTGCATTCCCACGCAGAGCGTGGGAACGATCAAACACCGGCTCAGGTTTCGGGATTACGGTTCCAGTATTTGAACAACGGTTCCGCCAGAAACAACACGAACAGCAGCCGCATCACCTGCATTGCGGTCACCAGCGGCACCGACAGTTGCAGGGTTTCCGCCGTCAGACTCATCTCGGCGATCCCGCCGGGCATCATGCCCAACGTCAGCGAGCGCAGGTCCAGATGGGTCAGCGCACTCAATCCCAACGCCGCCAGTGTCGCGATCAACATGGTGAGTGCCGTGCCGATCAACGTGCGTCCCATGAACGATGGTGCGCGGCGGAAGAACTGGCGGTTGAAGTGACAGCCCAGACCGCTGCCGATCAGCCACTGGCCGATCTGACTGCCGCCATTGGGCAGGCCGATGTGCAGATCCCAGCCGATGCTCACTGCCGCGCTGACCAGCAGCGGGCCGAACAGCCAAGGGTTGGGTTGACGCAGACGTTGCCAGAGCCAGGCGAGCAGGCCGCCCGCCGGAAAAAGAATCGCCAGCCAGCGCCAATCGACGCTGCCGGCGTGTGAAATCGGATTGCCGTCACCCAGCAGATACTTGAACGCCGCCGGAACACACAACACCACCACCAACACCCGCAGACTCTGCCCGGCCGCGACATGGCTGAGCAGCGCGCCGTTGCGGGCGCCGAGGTTGACCATCTCCCCGGAGCCGCCGGGCATGCTGGAGAAAAACGCCGTGGCGCGATCCTCGCCGGTGCGGCGCATCAGCCACACGCCGACCACCGCTGACAGGCTGGTGACCAGCGCGCCGAAGAAGATCAGGCCGAAGTGGCCGAGCACCTGCTCCATCACCAGCGGGGTGAAATGCAGGCCGATGCCGATCCCGACGATCCACTGGCCGCACTTGCGGCCGCCAGGGATTTCGGTCAATTGCCACGGGGTCAGGCAGCGCACCAGGATGATCGCCAGCAACGAGCCGACCATCCACGGCAGCGGCCAGCCGATCTGGCTGGCGATGTAACCGCCAAGCAGACCGACCAGCGGGGTTCCCCACCAGGTTTTGAGGGAGAGCCGATCAGACATCGGCAACGGCGCGTTGCGCGGCCGAGCGTTTGCGCCAGATGCGCAGCAGCGGCATCAGCAACATGATGGCAGTCAACACCCAGACGCCGAAGGTGATCGGACTCGACCAGAGGATTTCCAGCGCACCGTTGGAAATCGACAGCGCCCGGCGCAGGTTCTGCTCCATCAGCCCGCCGAGGATGAACCCCAGCAGCACTGGCGACAGCGGGAAGTCCAGTTTGCGCAGGATGTAGCCGAAGATGCCGATGCCGACCATCAGGAACAGGTCGAATGTGGTCGCGTGTACGGCGTACACACCGATCCCGGTGATGATCGCGATCACCGGCACCAGAGCCCAGTTCGGCACGGCGAGGATGCGGGTGAAGATGCGGATCATCGGGATGTTCAGAATCACCAGCATGATGTTGGCGATGAACAGCGAGGCGATCAGGCCCCAGACGATGTCCGGTTGTTGCTGGAACAGCAGCGGGCCCGGAGTGATGTTGTACAGCGACAGGGCGCCGATCATCACCGCCGTGGTGCCCGAGCCCGGAACGCCGAGGGTCAGCATCGGCACCAGCGCGCCGCAAGCGGAGGCGCCGATGGCGGTTTCCGGTGCAGCGAGGCCGCGGGCGTCGCCCTGACCAAACTTGCCGCTGGTACCGGCGATGCGTTTCTCGGTCATGTAGGCCACGGCGCTGGCGAGGGTCGCACCGGCACCCGGCAACACGCCCATGATGAAACCGAGCAGGCCGCAACGGATGTTCACCACGAACACCGACGCCGCTTCCTTGAAGTTGAACATCATCCGCCCGGTGGCTTTCACCGCTTCCTGGCCGCGGTGGGTTTTCTCCAGCAGCAGAAGGATTTCGCTGACCGAGAACAGACCCAGTACCAGCACCACGAACTGAATGCCGTCAGTCAGGTGAATGTTGTCGCCGGTGAAACGGTACACACCGCTGTTGGCGTCGATGCCGACGCTGGACAGGAACAGGCCGATCAACGCCGCAATGAAAGTCTTCAGCGGTCGGTCACCGGCCATGCCGCCGAGACAGACAATCGCGAACACCATCAACACGAAGTATTCCGCCGGACCGAAGGCAATCGCCCATTTCGCCAGCAGCGGGGCGAACAGCACCATGCCGCAGGTGGCGATGAAGGCGCCGATGAACGAACTCCATGCCGACAACGACAGCGCCACGCCAGCCAGGCCTTTGCGGGCCATCGGGTAACCGTCGAGGGTGGTCATCACGGTGGAGGCTTCGCCCGGAATGTTCAGCAGGATCGAGCTGATCCGGCCGCCGTATTCGCAACCCAGATAAACCGCTGCCAGCAGGATCAGTGCCGATTCCGGCGGCAGCCCGAGGGCGAATGCAATCGGGATCAGCAACGCCACGCCATTGATCGGGCCCAGGCCCGGCAACAACCCGACCACGGTGCCGATCAACGTGCCGGTCAGGGCCGTGACCAGGTTGTACGGACTCAGCGCGACGCCGAAGCCCTGACCCAAATAACCGAGAGTATCCATATCAGTTCTCCAGAACGTCGAGCAGGCCGAGGGGCAGCGGTACGTCCATCACGCGGTCGAACAATACGTACAAACCAATCGCCATCAGCGTCGTGACAATGACGCTGGGCACCCAGCGCCCGCCATACAGGCGCGCCATCGGAATACCGATCAGAATGCTGCTGAGGATGAAGCCCAGCGGTTCGAACAAACCGGCGAACACCAGCAGCAGGGCGACGCAGATCGCGATCTTGGTCAGGGTTTCGCGATCCAGCGGCGGTTCGTCCTCGCTGTGTTTGATCGGCGCCGGGCGGAACACCATGTACAGCAGCGCCAGGCCCATCAGGCCGAGCATCAGCAATGGAAACGCCCGAGGGCCCACCGGTTCGTAGGAAAAAGCCGCCTGATACGGCCACGCCATCAGTGCCAGGCCGGCACAGGCCAGCAACAGCACCGAGGCAAAAATGCGTTGAATAAGCATGAGGGAACTCCTGCCATGGCCCCGGCGAGAGGGCCATGGACGCTAGACAGAGACGATCACTGAATCAGGCCGAACTCTTTGGCCAGCACCTTGTAGTCCGCCACCTGTTTCTTGACGTAGGTGTCCAGCTCGGGACCGGTCATGGCGAACGGGAACAGTTCACGCTGATCGCGCAGCTTGGCGAAGTCGTCGGAGGCCAGCAGTTTGTCGAAGGAGTCTTTCCACCAGGCGTAGTCTTCATCGCTGACTTTTGGCCCGAGGTAGAAACCGCGCACCACCGGCCAGACGATGTCGTAGCCTTGCTCGCGCGCGGTAGGAATGTCCTTCATTTCCGGCTCGTCCAGGCGTTTCTCGGCAAATACGGCCAGCAGGCGCATGTCGCCGCTCTGGATATGCGGCATGGAGTCGGAAATGTCGGTACTGCCGACCTGGATATGACCGCCAAGCAGGGCGGTGGCGATCTCGCCGCCCCCTTCGAGGGCGACGTAACGCAGGTCGCGCGGGTTGATCCCGGCGGCTTTGGCGATCAGCGCAGTCTGCATCCAGTCCTGGCTGCCGACGGTACCGCCGGAGCCAATGACCACGGAACTCGGATCTTTCTTCAGCGCCTGCACGAGATCATCGAGGGTTTTGTAGGGCGAATCGCTTTTCACCGCGATGGCGCCGTAGCTGGTGCCGACCGCCGCCAGCCAGCGCACGTTGGATTCATCGAACCGACCAAACTTGCCCTGGGCCAGGTTCAACAGCGATCCGCTGGACCACGCCACCAGCGTGCCGGCATCGGCCGGACGCTGCGCCACAACGGCGTTGTACGCCACCGCACCGACGCCACCGGGCATGTAAGTCACGCGCATCGGTTTGGTCAGCAGTTTTTCGTTGACCAGCGCGCTTTGCGCCAGTTTGCAGGTCAGGTCGAAACCACCGCCGGGGGAGGCGGGGGCGATGCATTCCGGACGTTTCGGTTCGGCCATCAGTTGGCCGGCGAACAGCACGCAACCGGCGGCGAGGGCGAAACGGCGCAGGGATCGGTTCATGAGTGTCTCCACGGGAGTTGTTGTTTTTGGGGATGTTTCAGGTGCGGCGGTTTCGCGCGCGCAGGCTAACAGGCTCAGACCCGGACGGGTTGAACGCCGCGCAGCCGAGGATGGCGCTGACAAGCGAAAACGGGGAAATTCGAGAGGAAGAATGAAACGGGTCAACCTGAAGCTGTGTGGACAGCATGGTGCAGTACCTCGTTATTGTTCTTATTGGCGAAAACGCATCGAGGCGTTTTTCGAGAGCTACGGTTTGAAGCTACGGTGTATGAACAGGCAAAACGGCGAAGGTCGGCAGTCGGGACCTTCGGTAAAGCGACTCTAACGGCCCAACCTTTCGCTAACCTTTCAGTATTCTTTCGCGTGTTTTCGGGCTTCACAGTGGCGGTTGCGGCTGTAAACTCCGCCGCAAAGAATGGCATCGGCCATCCCTGAATGAGGTAGAGATCCATGCGTGTCCTGCTCGTCGAAGACCATTTGCCGCTGGCCGAAAGCGTCGCCCAGGCGCTCAAGAGCACCGGTCTGACCGTGGATGTCTTGCACGATGGCGTGGCTGCCGACCTGGCCCTGGGCAGCGAGGAGTACGCGGTGGCGATCCTCGATGTCGGTCTGCCGCGCATGGACGGTTTTGAGGTGCTGGCGCGCCTGCGGGCCCGGGGCAAGAACCTGCCGGTGCTGATGCTGACGGCCCGTAGTGACGTCAAGGATCGGGTCCATGGGCTCAATCTCGGCGCCGATGACTACCTGGCCAAGCCGTTCGAACTCACCGAGCTCGAAGCACGGGTCAAGGCGTTGCTGCGCCGCAGTGTGCTTGGCGGCGAACGCCAGCAGCGCTGCGGTGTGCTGGCCTATGACCTCGACACCCGGCGCTTCACCCTCGGCGATGAATTGCTGACACTGACTTCTCGCGAACAAGCGGTGCTCGAAGCGCTGATCGCCCGTCCGGGTCGAGTGATGAGCAAGGAGCAACTGGCTGCGCAGGTGTTCGGTCTCGACGAAGAGGCCAGCCCCGATGCCATCGAAATCTACGTGCACCGCCTGCGCAAGAAGCTCGACGGCCATTCGGTGGCCATCGTGACCTTCCGCGGTCTGGGCTATTTGCTGGAAAGCCGCGATGCATAAGCCCAGCAGCCTGCGCTGGCGGTTGCTGTGGAACCTCGCACTGCTGCTGGTGGTGTTGATGCTCGCCAGCGGATTGAGTGCGTACTGGAACGGTCGCGAAGCCGCCGACACCGCCTACGACCGCACGCTGCTGGCCTCGGCGCGGACCATCGCCGCCGGTCTTTCGCAGCGTGATGGCAGTCTCAGTGCCGACGTGCCTTACGTGGCGCTCGATACCTTTGCTTACGACAGTGCGGGTCGGATCTATTACCAGGTCAACGATATCAACCAGAAGTTGATTTCCGGCTATGAAAATCTGCCGGGCCCGCCGCCAGGCACGCCGAGAACCGACAGCTATCCCGCCCTCGCGCGGTTTTACGACGCGAAATATCAGGGGCAGAACGTGCGTGTGGTCAGCCTGCTGAAAGCGGTCAGCGAGCCGAACATGAACGGCATGGCGGAAATCCGCGTCGCCGAAACCGACGAGGCGCGCGTCAGCATGGCCCGCAGCCTGGCGGCCGACACCTTGCTGCGGCTCGGGATGCTGGCGATTGGCGCGTTGTTGCTGGTGTGGTTTGCGGTGAGTGCGGCGCTGCGGCCGATCGAGCGTCTGCGCACGGCAGTGGAAGAGCGCCAGCCTGACGACTTGCGTCCGTTGCCGCTGGTGGAAGTCCAGCATGAGTTGTCGCCGCTGGTGCGTGCGCTCAATCACTTTACCGAACGCCTGCGCGGGCAATTCGAGCGGCAGGCGCAATTCATCGCCGATGCGGCCCATGAACTGCGCACCCCACTGGCAGCGCTCAAGGCGCGGCTTGAACTGGGCTTGCGCTCGAACGAGCCGCAGACCTGGCGCGAAACGCTGGAATCCTCGGCACAAAGCACGGATCGCCTGACCCATCTGGCCAATCAGTTGCTGTCGCTGGCCCGAGTGGAAAACGGCGCCCGGGCGATTGCCGAGGGTGGTGCACAGTTGCTCGATCTGAGTCAGTTGGCGCGGGAACTGGGCATGGCCATGGCGCCGCTGGCCCATGCTCGCGGCGTTGCCTTGGCGCTGGAAGCGGACGAGCCGGTGTGGCTGCGCGGCGAGCCGACATTGCTCAACGAGTTGCTGAGCAATCTGGTGGATAACGCGCTGGCGCACACGCCGCCGGGCGGCAACGTGATTCTGCGGGTCACGGCGCCGGCGGTGCTGGAGGTTGAAGACGATGGGCCGGGCATTCCGCTGGAAGAGCGGGACCGGGTGTTCGAACGTTTTTACCGGCGCAACCAGCAGGTGGCCGGTTCCGGGCTGGGGTTGGCGATTGTCGGGGAAATCTGCCGCGCGCATCTGGCGCAGATCAGTCTGCACGATGGCGAGCAGGCGGGTTTGAAGGTGCGGGTGAGTTTTGTCGCCGGTTGATCAGTAGAACATCGACCGCGATTCTTCCAGATCGGCGCACAGCGCCTTGTTTTCCGGATCGATACCAAGCTTGCGGAACGCCGGCACGCTGAACGGATCGATGCGGGCCAGCGGATGGTCGGTGTCCTTGTGGCAATACAGGCTGGCCACTTGCACGATGTCGACGTAATCGATCTGCTGCGATTCGCGCTTGAGGTCCTGATACAGCCCCGGCAGCTCCACCAGACGCTCCGGAAACTCCCAGACCCGCAGCAGCTTGTCGCCGAGCAACGGGTGAATGTGGTCGATCACATGATTGAGGCTGACCGGGTCGGACAGCAATTCGTAGTGGTCTTCGGCGTAGGTCAGGATCGGCAATACGCCGATCTGATGAACCAGTCCACCGAGCGCAGCCTGATCGGGCTTGAGCTGGGTGTAACGGCGGCAGAGGGCGTAGCTGACGCCGGCGATCTCCAGGCTCTTGCGCCAGACTTCGCGCATTTTCTGTTCGACCACGTCGGAGCGGGCGTGGAAGATCTGCTCCATCACCAGACCGATCGCCAGGTTGCTGCTGTAGTTGACGCCGAGCCGGGTGATGGCGGTGTGCAGGTCGGTGACTTCCTGGGTGGCGCGCAGCAGCGGGCTATTGACCACTTTGATCAGACGCGCCGACAGCGCCGTGTCGCGGCCAATCACTTTGCTCAGGTCGCTGACGCTGATGTCCGGGTCTTCGGCGGCCTTGCGAATCTGCAGGGCCACTTCCGGTAACGTTGGCAGAACCAGGTCATCGTTATCGATGGCCTCAACCAAATCCTGTTGGACCTTATCCGCCAGCTCACTCATGTCGTTTCTCTAGGGTGTTGCAACAAATGCTGCGATCAACGCTGGATTTCGCGGTCGCGATCCAGTTCGTATGGCAGGTCGAGCAAGTGCAGCGCCGGACCTTCGGCCGAGCCCAGATGCAAGTCGCCCGCTTCGGCAGCTTCGGCCTGCAACACCGCCAGCAGTTCAATATTCTTTTCGGTACGGGCGGCCAGCACCACTTCGCCGATCGAACTGCCGTGGCTCGGGGCGAACAGCGGGGTGCCGGGCTCCGGCAACTCAGCGGCGTCCAGTTGCACGCGGTACAGGCGACGCTTGAGTTTGCCCAGGTACTGCATGCGCGCGACGATTTCCTGGCCGGTGTAGCAGCCTTTCTTGAAACTCACACCGCCGACGGCTTGCAGATTGAGCATCTGCGGGATGAACAACTCGCGGGTGCTCGGCATGACCTGGCCGATCCCGGCACGGATCTGGCCCAGCAGCCATTGATTGAGTTCGCCTTCGGTCAATTGCGCGGACAGCTTGCCTTTGATGGTGTCGGCCTGATCGGCGGGCACCCAGAGTTCGGCACGATTAGGGGAGACGCGAATAGCGATCAGCCCTTCGTGGCGGGCCACGCTGTCGGTGTCTGCCGGCAGTTCCAGGCCCAGACTGCTCAGGACCGCATCGCCATCATCGAGGCCGAAGCGCACCCAGGAGGCGCTTTCGTCGGTCAGTTTCGATTTGGAGAACACTGCGTACTTTTTCAGGTCCGCCAGTTGCGGCTCCAGCAGCTCGCCGGCCATCGCCAGCAGCACGCCGTCGCCTTCCAGCACGATGCGGAAACTCGACTGCATCCGGCCTTTCTGCGTGCAGCGGGCGCCGAGGCTGGCCTGGGTTTCGCTCAGATAATTGATGTTGCAGGTCAGCTGGCCTTGCAGGAATTTGCCGGCATCCGCGCCGCGAACCGCGAGAACGCCTTCATGAGACAGGGTGCAGAAAAAAGCAGAATCGGCCATGGGTCATCGCAGGGTAAATAGACTGGGGCACATCATAAGGGGGCGGTGTTGAAATGGGTAGTTCATAAAGGATCGATGGTGCCCGACCAAAGCCGACTGTTCGGGCCGCTTCGGGCCTGTATACTTGCGGCCTATTTGAGGAGGGCTCCATGGTCGAACAAGTTGAACTGAATCGCCTCTTTTGGCACAGCCGTCGCGGCATGCTGGAACTCGACGTGTTGCTGGTGCCGTTCGTGAAAGAGGTCTACGCCAATCTGAACGAGGTGGATCGCGCGCTGTATGTCCGCCTGCTCGAGTGCGAGGATCAGGACATGTTCGGCTGGTTCATGGAGCGCAGCGAATCGGAAGATCCCGAGCTGCAACGCATGGTTCGCATGATTCTGGATCGTGTCCAGCCCAAGTAACACGTTCGAATGCCGCTGGCATGCCTCACGGCAGTTGCTGGCGGCGTATCTGTTGGCCCAGGCATTCGCGCTGGGTTCTCTGTTTCTGTTATCGATTCCATTCTGGGCTGGGTTGCTCGGGGCTTTCGCGTGTCTCGGCCATGCTGCGCGGGTGTTGCCGCGGCAGATTCTGCTGAGTCATCCCAAGGCATTTTGCGGATTGCGTCGTGACGTCGATGGCTGGCAATTGTGGAATCGGGCCGATGGCTGGCAGGCGGTGCAATTGCGCCCGGACAGCCTGGCGCTGCCGCTGATCGTGGTGCTGCGCTTTCGATTGCGTGGTGAGCGGCGAGTCAGATCGATCTGCGTGCCGCGGGATGCGCAGGCGGCGGATCTGCACCGGCGCCTGCGGGTTCGCCTGAAGTTCAGCCGGCGTAGGTGGGCGGCACCAGAATAGTGTCGAGCGCTTCGGGCAGCAGGTTCGGGTAGTCGAGGGTGTAATGCAGGCCTCGGCTTTCCTTGCGTTCCATGGCGGAACGGATCATCAGTTCCGCCACTTGCGCCAGGTTGCGCAGCTCGATCAGATCGCGACTGACTTTATAGTTGCTGTAGAACTCGTCGATTTCGTCCAGCAGCAGACGCACCCGATGCTGAGCCCGTTGCAAGCGCTTGTTGGTACGCACGATGCCCACGTAGTCCCACATGAAGCGCCGCAGTTCGTCCCAGTTGTGGGCGATGATCACGTCTTCGTCGGAGTCGGTCACCTGGCTGGCGTCCCAGGCCGGCAGGGCGTGTGGAATCGCCACATCGGGAAGTTGCTCGAGAATGTCCGCCGCTGCCGAGCGGGCGTAGACGAAGCATTCGAGCAGCGAGTTGCTGGCCATGCGGTTGGCACCGTGCAGACCGGTGAAGCTGGTTTCGCCGATGGCGTACAGGCCGGGCACATCGGTGCGGCCCTGTTGATCGACCATCACGCCGCCGCAGGTGTAATGCGCGGCCGGGACGACCGGGATCGGTTGTTTGGTGATGTCGATGCCGAATCCGAGGCAGCGCTCGTAGACGGTCGGGAAGTGCGATTTGATGAAGGCTTCGGGTTTGTGGCTGATGTCGAGGTAGACACAATCGACACCCAGGCGCTTCATCTCGTGGTCAATGGCGCGGGCGACGATGTCCCGTGGCGCCAGTTCTGCACGTGAGTCGAAGCGCTGCATGAAGCGTTCGCCGTTCGGCAACTTCAAATGAGCCCCTTCGCCGCGCAGGGCCTCGGTTACCAGGAAACTCTTGGCTTGCGGATGATAGAGGCAGGTGGGGTGGAACTGGTTGAACTCCAGGTTCGCCACCCGGCAGCCCGAACGCCACGCCATGGCGATGCCATCACCGCAGGCTCCGTCGGGGTTGCTTGTATATAGATAGACTTTGGCGGCGCCGCCGGACGCCAGGATCACGAAGCGTGCGCCGAAGGTATCGACTTCGCCGGTTTTGCGGTTGAGCACGTAGGCGCCCAGGCAACGTTCGCCCTCCAGCCCCAGCCGGCGCTCGGTAATCAGATCGACTGCTACGCGCTGTTCGAGCAACTCGATGTTCGGGCGTTCTTTGGCCTGGGCCAGCAGGGTTGTGAAGATCGCGGCGCCTGTGGCGTCGGCGGCGTGGATGATGCGTCGATGGCTGTGGCCGCCTTCGCGGGTGAGGTGAAATTCGAAGCCGCCGTCTTCAGTCCCGGACTGATCGTCGCGAGTGAACGGCACGCCTTGATCGATCAGCCACTGGATCGCTTCTTTACTGTGCTCCACGGTGAAACGCACCGCGTCTTCATGGCAGAGGCCGCCGCCGGCATTCAGGGTGTCATCGACATGGGATTCGACGGTGTCGGTGTCGTCCAGTACGGCCGCGACGCCACCCTGGGCCCAATAGGTCGAGCCGTTGGCGAGGTCGCCTTTGCTCAGTACGGCGATGCGCAAATGACCGGGCAGGGTCAGCGCCAGACTCAGACCGGCAGCGCCGCTGCCAATCACCAGAACATCGTGTTGAAACTGTTGGCTCATTTCAGGATTCCGCTCAAAGCGACCCGGGTCGGGGTTGGCGCAGGACAGGCGGATGGGCGAGTCGAGACAGCCACACAGCCCACTAGTATATAGAGGGGTTGGGCGGCACAATAGTCGGGCCGATATGGCATTGTGAAACTACCGTGACGAAAAAATACGGACGCTTTGTCGGGAAGTTTTTTTCATCGGTTTTAGGAAAAAGCGACTGTATCGCAGATGAAACACGCTTTTTCAGCTCACGGTTGCACAATGTCGGCGCGGCACGTCTATAAATATTTGGAACTTTTGCCAAAGGCCCAAGATCAATAGACAGTTGCCCGAAACAAGGGACAGTGTCGGCTTCAATGCGGAACCTGCGGTTAGGTTCTTGCCGGCGAGCCGATGACAAGATTATTCGCGCAGCCGGTTCATCCCGCGCTGCGTTTTTCGTGCGTGCCAAATCAGAGCCCGCAGGAAACTTGCTTGGAGGGGGAGAACTTTTGCGAAAAGCCCGAGTCTATGTTTGCAAGTCCGGTCGTTTGGTCATGCAAGCCTCCTTCGAGTTTATCGAGGAGTGTTCATGCTAACCCAGGAAGAGGATCAGCAGCTGGTCGAACGCGTTCAGCGTGGCGACAAGCGAGCTTTCGATCTGCTGGTGCTGAAGTATCAGCACAAAATTCTCGGGTTGATCGTGCGTTTTGTGCACGACACCCATGAAGCCCAGGACGTCGCACAAGAAGCCTTTATCAAGGCGTATCGAGCGCTTGGAAATTTTCGCGGCGACAGTGCGTTTTATACGTGGCTGTACCGCATCGCCATCAACACGGCGAAGAACTATCTGGTTTCACGCGGCCGACGGCCGCCGGATAGCGATGTAAGTTCCGAGGACGCAGAGTTCTATGATGGCGATCACGGCCTGAAAGATCTCGAGTCTCCAGAGCGGGCATTGCTGCGGGATGAGATCGAAGGCACCGTCCATCGAACCATTCAGCAATTGCCAGAGGATTTGCGCACGGCGTTAACTTTGCGCGAATTCGATGGTCTGAGTTACGAGGACATCGCGAGCGTCATGCAATGTCCGGTTGGTACCGTGCGCTCCCGGATTTTCCGCGCCCGGGAGGCCATCGATAAAGCCCTGCAGCCGTTGCTGCAGGAAAACTAAAGACAGCGGCGACAGCCAAGAGAGGAACGCCATGAGTCGTGAAGCCCTGCAGGAATCGCTGTCCGCAGTGATGGATAACGAGGCGGACGAACTGGAACTGCGTCGAGTGCTCAATGCACTGGACGATGTTGAAACCCGTGAAACCTGGGCTCGTTACCAGATCGCTCGGGCAGCCATGCACAAGGATCTGTTGCTTCCACGTCTGGATCTCGCTGCGGCGGTTTCTGCTGCACTGGAAGATGAAGCCACTCCTGCCAAAGTGTCTCGTGGCCCATGGCGCAGCCTCGGTCGTCTGGCCGTAGCCGCTTCGGTGACTGTTGCCGTTCTGGCGGGTGTTCGCCTGTACAACCAGGACGAAATCGCCGGCGTCGAACTCGCTCAGCAATCCAATCAGCCAGTGTTGGCCACTCCTCAGGTCAAAGGCCCGGCGGTATTGGCAGGTTATAGTGAGAGTTCGGAAGCTACTGGCCCAATGGCCAATGGCGTATTGCAAGGTCAGCCAGGCTGGCACGATCAGCGTCTGCCAGGTTACTTGCGTCAACACGCTCAACAGGCTGCCTTGAAAGGCACCGAGAGCGCGCTGCCTTATGCACGTGCAGCAAGCCTGGAAAACCGTTAAGGGGGATCATGCGCGCCATACCTCTACTTTCGCTTCTGCTCAGCGGCTGGTTCATTGTTCCAGCCCACGCCGACGAGGCTCAGGACTGGTTGACCCGCCTGGGCCAGGCCGAGCAGCAGCAAAGCTTTCACGGCACATTCGTTTACGAGCGTAACGGTAGCTTTTCTACCCACAACATCTGGCATCGCGTCCAGAATGGCCAGGTCCGCGAGCGTTTGCTTCAGCTCGACGGTTCGGCTCAGGAAGTCGTGCGCATTGATGGACATACTCAATGCGTCAGCGGCACCCTGATTGCGGGGCTTGGGGATTCTCCCAATTCCGCCGCTCGCCCTCTCGATCCTCAAAAGCTGAAGAACTGGTATGAGCTTGCAGTCATTGGCAAGTCGCGTGTGGCCGGGCGTGAAGCGGTGATCGTATCGCTGACGCCGCGTGATCAGCACCGCTACGGTTTCGAACTGCATCTGGACAGGGAAACGGGTCTGCCGCTCAAGTCGCTGCTGTTGAACGACAAGGGGCAGTTACTCGAGAGATTTCAGTTTACGCGACTGGATACCTCTGAAATTCCATCCGACAAAGATCTGCAAGCCAATTCCGATTGCAAGACAGTCACCCTCGACAGCGACAAGGCTTCTGCGGTCAAGACCGCTCAGGTATGGCGTTCCGACTGGTTGCCTCCTGGCTTCGAACTTACCAGCAGCTCCTCGCACAAGGATCCGGAAACCAAGACCCAGGTCAACAGCCTGATGTATGACGATGGTCTTGCACGATTTTCTGTCTTTCTGGAGCCGCTGAACGGCGCAACCGTCACCGATACCCGGACTCAACTGGGCCCGACCGTTGCCGTATCCCGCCGTTTGACTACGCCTCAAGGCGAAATGATGGTCACGGTAGTTGGCGAGATTCCAATCGGGACCGCCGAACGGATTGCCCTGTCGATGCGCAATGATGGCGCTGCAACCAGCAAGCAGTGAGCTGATTCCAGCTATCTCCACTTCGTCGTCGAGACGTGAAATGTTTGCTGAGCATTTTCATTTGCAAAACAACCGAAAATTTTTTATAGGTCAGAGCCTCTCGGCTCTGGCCTTGTTTGTTGTTCCCGGAACAAAAATGCCGGCCTGTGGTTTCCGGTGTTCCTTGCTCCATATCGCTTAACCCTGCTCGTCGTAACGGGAGCTGTATGTCGATACCAAGCTTGAAGTCTTATCTCTCCATTTTCGCCACTGTGCTGGTGCTCGGTCAGGCTGTCCCTGTAGTTCAGGCGGCTGAAGCGGCCAGTCCGGCCAACCTGCCTGATTTCACCCAACTGGTCGAACAGGCCTCGCCTGCGGTGGTGAACATCAGTACCACGCAAAAGCTGCCGGATCGCAAAGTTAACCAGCAGATGCCTGACCTTGAAGGCTTGCCACCGATGCTGCGCGAGTTCTTCGAACGCGGCATGCCGCCACAGCAGCGTTCTCCGCGTGGTGATCGCCAGCGTGAGGCGCAATCGTTGGGTTCGGGCTTCATCATTTCGCCGGATGGCTACATTCTGACCAACAACCACGTGATCGCCGATGCCGACGAAATCCTCGTGCGTCTGGCAGATCGCAGTGAAATGAAGGCCAAGCTGATCGGCACCGACCCACGTTCCGACGTCGCGCTGCTGAAAATCGAAGGCAAGGATCTGCCAGTGCTGAAGCTTGGCAAATCCCAGGACCTGAAGGCGGGCCAGTGGGTCGTGGCAATCGGTTCGCCATTCGGCTTTGACCACACCGTAACCCAGGGCATCGTCAGTGCCGTCGGCCGCAGCCTGCCGAATGAAAACTACGTGCCTTTCATCCAGACCGACGTGCCGATCAACCCGGGTAACTCCGGTGGCCCGCTGTTCAACCTGAACGGTGAAGTGGTCGGGATCAACTCGCAGATCTACACCCGTTCCGGTGGCTTCATGGGTGTGTCGTTCGCCATTCCGATCGACGTGGCCATGGACGTTTCCAACCAGCTGAAAAGCGGTGGCAAGGTCAGCCGTGGCTGGTTGGGCGTCGTGATCCAGGAAGTGAACAAGGATCTGGCCGAGTCGTTCGGTCTGGACAAGCCGGCCGGTGCGCTGGTTGCACAGATTCAGGATGACGGCCCGGCCGCCAAGGGCGGCCTGCAAGTGGGTGACGTGATCCTGAGCATGAACGGTCAACCGATCGTCATGTCCGCTGACCTGCCACATCTGGTGGGTGCGTTGAAGGCTGGCGCCAAGGCCAATCTCGAAGTGATTCGTGACGGCAAGCGCAAGAATGTCGAGCTGACTGTCGGCGCCATTCCTGATGAAGACAAGGAGCTGGATGCCCTTCCGAAATCCGGTGCCGAGACCAACAGCAATCGTCTGGGTGTTTCGGTTGCCGAATTGAGCGCCGAGCAGAAGAAAACCTACGACCTGAAGGGCGGTGTGGTAATCAAGGAAGTGCAGGACGGTCCTGCGGCCCTGATCGGTTTGCAACCGGGCGACATCATCACGCACCTGAACAATCAGGCCATTGGTTCTTCCAAGGAGTTTGCCGAGATCGCCAAGGCGCTGCCGAAGAACCGTTCGGTGTCGATGCGCGTTCTGCGTCAGGGCCGTGCCAGCTTCATCACCTTCAAACTGGCTGAATGATCCAGTTATCGAAGAAGTAAAAGAAACCGCCTCGAAAGAGGCGGTTTTTTTGTGTCCGGAATTTGTCTCGGCGCGGGCTTAACCCATCATGTCCTTGACCATACGCTCCTGCTCCATCAGCTCGCGCTGGCGGGCATCGATACGCGACGACAGCGGGAAGTTGCTGCCGGCCTTGCGCTTGGCGAAGTCCAGTTGCTGGATGGCCTGACGATAATCGCCGACCAAGGCGAAATATTCGGCACGCGCCTGATGCAGGCCAATGATGTTGCCGGACAGCCCGCGAGTTTCTGCGACCTGATACCACACGTCCGGATCGTCAGGACGCGATTTCAACAAACCTTCCAGCGCCTTCTCTGCATCGGCGGTGCGGTTCTGTTTCAGCAACAGATCGACGCGCACCTGATTCAGCGGGTAATTGCCAGGGTACTGACTGAGCATCCGGTCAACCCGGGACTGGGCATCGGCCAGCTTGTTGTTGGTGATGTCCAGATCGACCTGCGCCAGGTTGTAGATGATCTCGTTCGGCGATTTGGCCAGCAGTTGCTTGAGATTCTCTCGTGCCTCGTTCAGCTGACCGCCCTTGATCTGGGCGATCGCCAATCCGTAACGGGCCACATCGTTATTCGGATTATCGTCCAGTTGCGCGCGAAAGCGCTTGGCACCAAGGCCCGGCGTTTCTTCGTAGATCAACTGCACCCGCGCGCGGATCAGTTGATAGCGCTTGCTGTCTTCGATGCCGCCGGGTTTAGCCTGTTCGGCGCGGTTGCGGGTGTCGGCGATCCGCGATTCAGTGACCGGGTGAGTCAGCAGGAACTCCGGCGGTTTGGCGTCAAAACGGTATTGGCGCATCAAACGCTCGAACATGGTCGGCATCGAGCGCGGATCGTAGCCGGCCTTTTCCAGGTTGAGGATGCCGATGCGATCGGCCTCCTGCTCGTTCTGACGCGAGAAGCGCCGTTGCTCCTGGATGGCCGCCGCTTGGGTGCCGGCAATCGCCGCGATGCCAGCGTCGCCCGCGCCGGCAGCGGCGATCACGATGCCGGCCAGCAGCGCCGCCATCATCGGCACCTGCATCCGCTGCGAGGCCTCGACGCCACGAGCGAAGTGGCGTTGGGACAAGTGAGCCAGTTCGTGAGCCAGTACCGAGGCATATTCGCCCTCGGTCTGGGCATTGAGGAACAGGCCGCCGTTGACCCCGACAATCCCGCCCGGTGCCGCGAAGGCGTTGAGCTGCGGGCTGTTGATCAGGATGAATTCCAGGCGTCGGTCATTGACCTGGCTGGTTTCCACCAGCTTATAGACACTGGACTCGACGTAGTCCTTGAGTTGTGGATCGTTGAGCTGGGAAACCTGGCTGCGCAGCAATGCCAGCCAGGCGCGACCCAGTTGATATTCCTGTTGTGGCGAGACGATGGCAGAGCTGGCGTCACCGAGTGACGGCAGGTCGTCGGCGAAGCCCGGTGAGGCGAGCAGGCAAGCGAGCGTCAGCAGGGTAGGGCGCAGAAATGTCATGCACAAAGCCTTAGTCGACAAAGACCTTACTGTAGCCGGACACCGGGCTTGCGACCAGATATTCTAGGCAGCCTGACTACCTGATCCGGAGTGACGCATGACCGACGCTGTAGCCCATGACTGTGAACTGGACGCCAGTGGCCTGAATTGTCCGTTGCCGTTGCTCAAGGCCAAAATGGAGCTGAACAAGCTGCCCAGTGGCGCAGTACTCAAGGTGATTGCCACGGATGCTGGCTCGCAACGCGACTTTCGCACCTTTGCCAAATTGGCCGGTCATACGCTGCTGCGTGAAGAGGACGAGGCGGGTGTCTACCGTTACTGGCTGAAAAAAGCCTGAAACCGACCGCGTAAATGACCTAAGGAAAATTGATGTTCAAAGTGTTGCGCGACTGGATTCAGCGCTACTTCTCCGATGAAGAAGCCGTGGTGCTGGCGGTTTTGCTGTTTCTCGCCTTCACCGCGGTGCTGACGCTTGGCGGAATGCTTGCGCCGGTGCTGGCCGGGATGGTGCTGGCGTATCTGATGCAGGGGCTGGTGCTCACGCTCGAACGTCTGCGCGTGCCCGGTGGGGCGGCGGTCGGTCTGGTATTTGCGCTGTTCATGGGCGTGCTGATGGTGTTCATCGTCGTGGTGCTGCCGCTGCTCTGGCATCAGTTGATCACGCTGTTCAACGAATTGCCGGGGATGCTCGCCAAGTGGCAATCGCTGCTGTTGTTGCTGCCCGAGCGCTATCCGCATCTGGTCTCCGATGAGCAGGTGCTGCAAGCCATCGAAGCGGCGCGAGGCGAGATCGGCAAGTTTGGCCAGTGGGCGCTGACGTTCTCGTTGTCGAGCCTGCCGCTGCTGGTGAACATCATGATCTATCTGGTGCTGGTGCCGATCCTGGTGTTCTTCTTCCTCAAGGACCGGGCGATGATCGGTGAGTGGGTGCGCGGCTATTTGCCGCGTGAGCGGGCACTGATCACCCGGGTCGCCGAGGAAATGAACCGGCAGATCGCCAACTACATTCGCGGCAAGGTTATCGAAATCGTGATCTGTGGCGGCGTGACCTATATCGCTTTCGTCGCACTGGGCCTCAACTACGCGGCGCTGCTGGCTCTGTTGGTCGGCGTGTCGGTGGTGGTGCCGTATGTCGGGGCCGTGGTGGTGACCGTGCCGGTGCTGCTGATTGCGCTGTTCCAGTGGGGCTGGAGCGATCAGTTCATCTATTTGATGGCGGTTTACGGGATCATTCAGACGCTGGACGGCAACGTGCTGGTGCCGTTGCTGTTTTCCGAGGCGGTCAACCTGCACCCGGTGGCAATCATCTGCGCGGTGCTGTTGTTCGGCGGGTTGTGGGGATTCTGGGGCGTGTTCTTCGCGATTCCGCTGGCGACGTTGTTCAAGGCTGTGCTGGATGCCTGGCCGCGCAAGGAGCCAGTTGTAGCTCCGCTGCTTTGAAAATGAAGCGGCGCCCGCAAGGGCGCCGACAGCATCAGGCCTTGTTCAGCGCCTGAGCAGCAGCCAGTACTGCATCCACGTGTCCTGGCACTTTCACGCCGCGCCATTCCTGACGCAGTACGCCGTTCTTGTCGATCAGGAAGGTGCTGCGATCAACACCCAGGTATTCCTTGCCGTAGAGTTTTTTCAGCTTGATCACGTCGAACAGCTGGCAGACGGCTTCGTCCTTGTCGCTGATCAGCTCGAACGGAAACTCCTGCTTGCACTTGAAGTTCTCGTGGGACTTCAGGCTGTCGCGGGAAATACCGAAGATTTCCGTGTTGGCAGACTTGAACGCTGCGTACTGATCGCGAAAGCCCTGACCTTCGGTCGTGCAGCCCGGGGTGCTGTCCTTCGGATAGAAGTAGATCACCACTTGCTTGCCCTTGAGGGCCGACAGGCTGACAGTCTGCCCGCTGGTGGCAGGTGCTTCGAAATCCGTAACCGGTTGGTCGATGACAACGGCCATGAAAGCTTCCTTACATTGGGTTCTGTGGGCGCCACGGTTCGATCAGTGCATCCAGGTTCATGGCGTCGGCGAAATCCAGGAACTGGTCACGCAGCCAGCTGATCTGGGTGCCGGCGGGCAGGGTCACGGTGAACGTGGCGTTGAGCATGGTGCCGCCGGTCTGCGGTGCCTGATAGGTATCGCAGGTCAGGTTTTCCAGCTCGACGTTGTGATCCATGAAGAACTGGCACAGCTCGTTGATGATGTCCGGACGGTATGCCGAAGACACGTAAGCCACGTACGGCAGGGCCTGCGGGCGGTTTTCCAGGGCGGCGCTGCGCACCACGTTGACGGTGAACGCATGACGCTTGGCCAGCACCGGCAGGCTGCCTTCCAGGCGGGCCAGGGCGTCCCAGCTGCCGGAGACCTCGAGCACCAGCGCGCTGCACTCGCCGTGGCGGGTCAGGCGCGAGGTGACCACCGCACAGCGGTTTTCATGGCTGGCGCGGCACAGGACGTTGGTCAGCTCCATGGGATTGGCGCCGAGGGCACTGATGACAAGGAATTGTTCGCGAACTGTGGGGGTGGACATGCAGCATTCCTAAAGCGATGAGCGGTCGGTAGCGAGAGGGCGTTGATTGCCGGGGCAATGACTGTCCGGAAGGCCCGATTCGTGTGGCGTTACGGCTCCATCAACAAGCAAGCGTACGGCAACGACACTGGAACGGGGCCCGGGAGGCCGAAACGGGAGACTGGAACCCGGCGTACAAGCTGATCAGTACCGATCAAAGTCTGAAGGGTAGCGAAAAGCGGCGCCAAGGGGAATGGCGGCACAGTACTTCGCTTGTGCAAGCATCTTGGCGCCAGTACCATTACCGCTCTCTTTTTCCGGCAGGAGCGGTTTCATGATTGCGGGCAGTATGGTGGCACTGGTCACACCCATGGATGCACAAGGGCGTCTTGACTGGGACAGCCTCAGCAAACTCGTGGACTTCCATCTCAAGAACGGCACCCATGCCATTGTCGCGGTCGGCACCACCGGCGAGTCGGCAACCCTTGATGTAGAAGAACACATCGCCGTCATCAAAGCCGTGGTCAAACAGGTTGCCGGTCGTATTCCGGTGATCGCCGGTACTGGCGCCAACTCGACCCGCGAAGCGGTCGAGCTGACCCGCAACGCTAAAGAAGCCGGCGCCGATGCCTGCCTGCTGGTCGTCCCGTACTACAACAAGCCGACTCAGGAAGGCCTGTACCAGCACTTCAAGCACATCGCCGAAGCGGTCGACATCCCACAGATTCTCTACAACGTTCCTGGCCGCACCTCCTGCGACATGCAGGCCGAGACCGTGATCCGCCTGTCCACCGTGCCGAACATCATCGGCATCAAGGAAGCGACCGGCGACCTGAAGCGTGCCAAGGCAATCATCGACGGCGTGAGCAAGGACTTCATCGTGCTGTCCGGCGATGATCCGACCGCAGTCGAGCTGATCCTGCTGGGCGGCAAGGGCAACATCTCCGTCACCGCCAACGTCGCCCCGCGCGAAATGGCCGACCTGTGCGAGGCCGCGCTCAAGGGCGACGCCGAGACCGCACGGGCCATCAACGAAAAACTGATGCCGCTGCACAAGGACCTGTTCATCGAAGCCAACCCGATTCCGGTGAAGTGGGCTTTGGTCGAAATGGGCCTGATGCACCAAGGCATCCGCCTGCCGCTGACCTGGCTGAGCGCTCCTTGTCATGAAACGCTGCGCTCGGCCCTGCGCCAGTGCAACGTCCTGGTTTAATTGAGGAAGTACAACGCATGAAGCGAATGGCCGGACTTTCCGCACTTGCCTTGATTATCTCCAGCACCAGTGGCTGCGGATGGATCTGGGGCCCGGAAGGTTATTTCCGTGACCGTGGTAGCGATTACCTGGAAGCGCAACAGACTGCACCGATGCAACTGCCACCGGACGTCAGCACCTCCAAGCGTCTGGATCCGCTGCTGCCGATCCCGCGCAACGTGGCCGACGACACCGCCAAGGGTGAGTACATCGTTCCGCGCCCTCAACCACTGTCGACCGTGGCCGACGCCAGCGACTACTCACTGCAGAAAAGCGGTGATTCGCGTTGGGTCATGGCCCAGCATCCACCGGCCGAAGTCTGGCCAGTGGCGGTGCAGTACTTCCAGGACAACGGTTTCCGTCTGGATGAACAGCGCCCGCAAACCGGCGAATTCACCACCACCTGGCAGCATTCCGACGAACTGTCCGCCGCCATGGCCAAGCGCCTGAGCGCCGCCGGCGTCAGCACCGACAGCGAAACCCGCGTGCGGGTGCGCATCGAACCGGGCGTGCAGCGCAACACCAGTGAAGTCTATGTGGTCAGCGCCGAGCGTCCTGCCGGCAGCACCGCCAATGTCGATTTCACCAACCGTTCGGTCAACACCGGCCTCGACGCTGCGCTGGTCGACGACATGCTCGCGAGCATGAGCCGAACCTCCGAGAAGGGTGGTTCGGTGTCGATGCTGGCTTCGCGTGATTTCGATACCCCGAGCCGTGTCAGCCTGAGCGAAGACGGCAGCGGCAACCCGGTACTCAACGTCGGTACGGACCTGGATCGTGCCTGGTCGAGCGTCGGTCGTGCGCTGGAACAGGGCGAGTGGCGCGTTGAAGACATCAACCGTAGCCTCGGTCTCTACTACATCAACTTGTCCGAAAAGGCCGAGAAGAAAGACGAGAAGCCTGGTTTCTTCAGCAGCCTGTTCGGCAGCGCGCCGACCAAGGAAGAAGTTGAAGCCCGCGCCGAGCGTTATCAGGTTCGCCTGAGCAAGGTCGGCGAGAACGTTCAGGTGACCGTCGAGAAAAACATCAACACCGTTGCGCCGGCCGATGTGGCCCGCAAAGTGTTGAGCGTGATTCAGGACAACCTGGGCTGATCCAATGCGTTTTGCCGTTCTCGGCAGCGGTAGCCAAGGGAACGGCACGCTGATCGCCAGTGCTGATACGTATGTGCTGGTGGATTGTGGTTTTTCCCTGCGGGAAACCGAAAAACGCCTGTTGCGCCTGGGTGTGAACCCGGCGCAACTGAGCGCGATACTCGTAACCCACGAACATGCCGACCACGTGCATGGCGTGGGTTTGCTGTCTCGGCGCTACAATCTGCCTGTCTACCTCAGTCGCGGCACACTGCGCGGGATGCGCAAACCGATTGAACCTGCCGGTTTCGTGACCGGTGGCGAGCAGTTGCAGATCGGTGCTCTGAACATCGGGGTCATTGCCGTGGCCCATGATGCACAGGAACCGACCCAGTACGTATTCAGCGATCAAGAGCAGCGGCGCTTCGGCCTGCTGACCGACCTGGGTTCATACTGTGAGCGGGTGCTGGACGGCTATCGGGACCTCGATGCGTTGATGATCGAGTCCAACCATTGTCGCGACATGCTGGCCCGTGGTCATTACCCGTACTTTCTCAAGCAGCGGGTGGGCGGCGAGCTGGGACATTTGAACAACCATCAGGCGGCATTCCTGGTGGCCGAGTTGGGCTGGCAAGGCTTGCAACACCTGGTCCTGGCCCATCTGAGCAGCAAGAACAACCTGCCGCAGCTGGCCCGGCAATGTTTTGTCGACACCCTCGGGTGCGACCCGGACTGGCTGCAACTGGCCGATCAAGATTCAGGGCTCGACTGGCGCCACATCGCCTAGCCCATCTACTTAGCAAGCGGAGCCCATCATGGAAAAACGTGAAGAACTCTACCGCGGCAAAGCCAAATCGGTTTACAAGACCGACGACGCTGACCGCTTGATCCTGCTGTTTCGCAACGACACTTCGGCGTTCGACGGCAAGCGCATCGAGCAGCTCGACCGCAAAGGCATGGTGAACAACAAGTTCAACGCCTTCATCATGCAGAAACTCGAAGCGGCCGGAATTCCGACCCAATTCGACAAACTGCTGGCCGACAACGAAGTGCTGGTGAAAAAACTCGACATGATCCCGGTCGAGTGCGTCGTGCGTAACTACGCCGCCGGCAGCCTGGTCAAGCGTCTGGGCGTCGAGGAGGGCATGAAGCTCAACCCGTACACCTTCGAACTGTTCCTGAAGGACGACGCCAAGGGCGACCCGTTCATCAACGAATCCCACGTCGTTGCCTTCGGTTGGGGCACCGCCGAGCAACTGGCGCGCATGAAAGAACTGTCGCTCAAGGTCAACGAAGTCCTGAGCAAACTGTTCGACGACGCAGGTCTGCTGCTGGTGGACTTCAAGCTGGAATTCGGCGTGTTCAGCGACGGCTCCATCGTCCTGGGCGACGAATTCAGCCCGGACGGCTGCCGTCTGTGGGACAAGGACACCAAGAAGAAGATGGACAAGGACCGCTTCCGTCAGGGCCTCGGTGACGTCATCGAAGCCTACGAAGAAGTCGCCAACCGTCTGGGCGTACCGCTTTAATCGACGCAAGCATCTGATAGCACGGAAAAAATTTCGTCTGGGGGTTTCCCATTCAGCGAAAGTGTTGTTATGATGCGCGCCGTTGGAGAGATGCCAGAGTGGCCGAATGGGACGGATTCGAAATCCGTTGTACCTTCACCGGTACCTAGGGTTCGAATCCCTATCTCTCCGCCATACATAGAAAAAGCCCCGTAGCTGAGAAGCTACGGGGCTTTTTCGTTTCTGATCCGGCGCAATTCGACACCCCAACTACTTCTGCCCCAAATCCACCACCTCCCAACTATCATCCGGATCAAACCGCTTCATCGCTTTCGCCACTTTCTCCCCATCCGGCCCGAGATCCTTCTGAAACACCTGGCCCTCATGGCTGATCATGAAGCTCATCACTCCGGTGTCGCCATACTTCGCTGGCCACGCGATCAAGGCGAACCCGCGGCTCATCTTGTCTCCAATCAGATAGCTGTAAGCGCCGCCGGGTGCTGACGGGCCTTGGGCGTCGAGGATGCGGAAGTGGTAGCCGTGCCAGTCTTCGTCGTTGATGGCCTGGCCGAAGGCGGGGCCGAGGGGGCTGATCTGGCCGCTGTCGTCTTCTGGCCAATAGAGGCCGTCGTGTTTGCCGGGGGAGCTGAAGATTTTCTGTGCGTATTCGAGGGCGCCGTCGCCGTCGCGGTCTTCCGAGGCGTAGTCCATTTGCGCGTCGTGGTAGGCCAGCGCCGATTGCACTGCCGCCAGTTCGTTGCGGCCGATGCGGCGGGCACGGATTTCGGCCTTTGCGGCGTTCATGTCGAAGCGCCAACCGGTTTTGTCTTTGATGAGCGGGATGGGCAGCGTCCAGTGATCGGGCCCGACGGAGAGCACGGCCTTGCTGTCGCCGGTCTTTTCCAGGGTGTGCTGTTCGCGGTATTGCTGCAGGAAGGCATCGACATCGCTGCGCTGCACGCCTTCACGGGGAATGAAGCTGTGCCATTCCTCGCCCAGCAGTTCGGTCAGGCGTTTTTGGTCGGCGTGTTGCGTGCCGAGGGCTTCGACGAAGGCGTCCGCGGCTTTTTCCGGGGTTGGAAATACCTGCTGGGCCGAGGCGAAGCTCGACAATGCGAGGCCGGCCGCGAGGGTCAGGCAGTTTTTGACCAGAGAATGGATGTTCATCGACGGCCACCTCCTCTCTGACGCATGCCCCCGCCGGATGGCCGGCTGATCTGATGTCCGGCGGCGCGGGAGGTATTGGGACGTTGCGCAGAAATCTGGCTGGCCCGGCCGCGATCGGCCTGGACTCGGGTTTGTGACGGGGAACGCGCGCCGGCGAAGGCGTTGTTTCGTGCGCTGCCTGCTGCGGGTCGGGCTTGAGATGCACGGGTATCACGTTGATTCGCGCTCGGTTGCCGCGCTTCCCGCGTGTTGCCTTGAGCGCGGTCGGCGGCTCGGGGCCTGTCCGCACCGCCTTGTAGTCGGTTGCCGGCATTGGCAGATTGCGCTTCGCGGACTTGATTGCGGGCTTCCCGATTGCTGGTGGCGGGGTGTTCGATACCGGCCCTGTCCATCGAACTGCGCGCCCGTTCCCGAGCCTGGGCCCGCTGCGCGTTGTCCCCGCGATAGGCATCACGCTGAGCCGCACCGTCCAGTTGCCGGCCATACTGCGCGCGGCTGCGGTTGTCACGGTAGGGCACGCCATCGCGATGCACGGTGTTGTGCTGCCATTTGTTCTGGTTGTTGGTGATCCGGTTGTTGGCGTTGATGTTGTTGTAACGGTTCACATCGATGTCGATGTCGTTATTGCCCCAGTCGCAGTCGCCCCACAACGACGCGACGACCGCCACGCCCGTACCGAAGGCCAGCCCGGCCACCAGTGCCTGACCCGGATAGTAAGCGGGCGGCGGCGGGTAATACACCGGCGGCGAGGCCGGATAAGGCCAGGTGCCGTAAGTAGTAGTCGGGTTATAGGTCGGAACGTAGACCACCTGCGGATCGGCGGGCTGAATGATGATGGTCGTGTTGTCGGCCGGCTTGGTTGACCCGGAAGAGATGGGCGGCGTTACGTTCTGCACCGTCACATTCTGATATTGATTGCTCTGTAGATTGCCCGCCGTCTGGGCCTGACGCCGCAAGCGCTGAACGCCGGCCATGAGTTCGTCAGGCTGGGCCAGGAAGGCATCCCCCAGACGTTGCACCCAGACCGGATCCTGCCCCAGCGTCGCCAAAACCTGCGGAAACGCCACCAAGGCCTGCACGCTCGGATCCCACGTCTGGCTGGCCACTTGCTTGACCGCATCATCGCCCTTGGCGTCCGGGTGGGCCTTGGACCAGGTCACGGCTTCGGCGACCTCTCCCGGATAGGTGGCGGCCATCAGCACTTGAGCGAGCAGTGGATCGGGATACAGGGCAATCGACGCGAGCATCTGATCGAGCTGTTCCGTGGTAAACACGGCATCTTTGGTCGCAGCGCTGGCAGCTGCCGGGGCCGCAGGCGCATCGGCGGCCTGCAACAAGAGCGGTGCAGTGCTCAAGGCGAGCAGGAGCGACGCGGCACGCAAGAGCGAACTGTGCATGACCTCTTCCCCACATCCAAATGGCAGGTTTGCATCCAGCGAGACATCCACGGCCAACATCGGACGCTGCGCCGTGATGGAGGATGGTTGGCGATTGGCGTTCCGTCAAAAACTGCACAGGCTTTTTCGAAATAAGCACGTTGTCTGTGACTTACTGCACGTTTCCTTGCGTTTTGCGATAAATGACTAAACTTTCCGGTTCCAGGTCATGCATTGCCAACGAGCCTGGCTGTCGTTCCAACCCGAGAGGTCTGGTCATGGCAAAGGGAAAGAAGAAAGACTCGCCCCGAGAAAAAACTGACGAACATACAAAACTGTCGAACAAGGACTACCTTGCCGAGTTGCGCCGCCTGCATATCGAACTGGTGAAAATGCAGGAGTGGGTGAAGGCCGAAGGCATCAAGATCTGCATCATCTTCGAAGGCCGCGACGGTGCAGGCAAGGGCGGCACCATCAAGGCGCTGACCGAGCGGGTCAGCCCGCGAGTCTTTCGCGTGATCGCGTTACCGGCCCCGACCGATCGCGAGAAGAGTCAGATGTACATGCAGCGCTATCTGCCACATTTGCCGGCGGCCGGCGAAGTGGTGATCTTTGATCGCAGTTGGTACAACCGCGCCGGCGTCGAGCGGGTGATGGGCTTTTGCACGGACAAACAGGTCGACAAGTTTCTCAAGACCGTGCCGCTGGTGGAGCGCGCAGTTGTCGGTTCGGGGGTGATCCTGCTCAAGTACTGGCTGAATGTCAGTCAGGAAGAACAGACCCGGCGCCTGGAGGCGCGCATTGTCGACGGTCGCAAGATCTGGAAGCTGTCGCCGATGGACCTCAAGTCCTACAGCCGCTGGTATGACTACTCCCGGGCGCGGGACGACATGATTGAAGCGACCGACACCGATTACGCACCGTGGCTTGTGGCCAACTCGAACGACAAACGTCGGGCGCGGCTCAATATCATCTCCGACCTGCTCAGTCGCATCCCCTACAAAGAGGTGCCGCGAGAGAAGGTGACCTTGCCCAAGCGGCAGAAACCGGGGGGATACAAAGAGTCGGATTATCCGTTCAGGCACATTCCCGAGAGGTTCTGAAACCGCATTCGTCAAGTCGCCGGAGCTGCCAATACAGGCAGCTCGGCGTCTTGGGTTTTCCTCAGATCTCCTTGACCGGTGTCTCACCCTTCACACCTTTGATCAACTCGATCACATGCAGACAATCCGCCTTGTTCACATACGATTCGCCACTGGCGACCGTCTCGTGATTCCCCGCCCTTAATCTCCAGCGCCATTGGCCTTTACCGGTGCTCGGGGTGCCTTTGGATTGCCTGTAAATCTCGAAATACATTCAGTTCGCTCCATGCGATGCGTTTGTGCGACAACCTGTCGCTTCGACGCAAGCCTAGCGGAGCGCGGTTTTTTGGCTATCGAGGATTTGTTTCCAATCGTTCGTGAATGTTTCTGAAAGGCGCGGGCCAGAGCGCAGGGATCGTCCTCCGGATTGGCCGGAACGCCCTCGTTTCACCCTTGCATGACATTCAGGGCTGCTGCTTAATACGGTGCGGCTCATGGCGTCGAACAGCGTTCGGCGACCGACAATCACTATAAAAAAGAGCAGTCCATTGACCCACTCGAATGGAACGCAGCACGCGGGCCCGGTGACGTTGTCGCTGGTAGTGCCCGTATTCAATGAAGAGGACAGCCTCGACGGCTTTCTCCTGCGCATTCATCAGGTTTTCGAGCAAGAGGCGCTCGTCCAGCTGGAACTGGTGTTCGTCAATGACGGCAGTTCCGATACGACGCTGGAACGCTTGCTGCATTGCCAGCAGAGCGATTCGCGCATCCGAATTGTCGATCTGAGCCGCAATTTCGGCAAGGAAGCGGCGTTGTCCGCCGGATTGCAGGTCGCAACGGGACAGATCGTGGTGCCGATCGACGTTGATCTGCAGGATCCGCCCGAGGTCATTTTGCAAATGATCGAGCGTTGGCGTGAAGGCTTCGAGGTGGTGCTCGGCCATCGCCTTAGCCGGCGCAACGATACTTGGGCCAAGCAAACTTCCGCCAGTTGGTTCTATCGCCTGCACAACAAAATTGCCGAACAGTCATTGCCGGAAAACGTCGGTGATTTCCGGCTGATGGATCGCTGCGTGGTCGACGCGCTACTGACGCTGCCCGAATCCCGGCGCTTCATGAAAGGCCTGTTCGCCTGGGTCGGATTTCGCACCACCCAGGTCGAGTACGAACGCCCGGAGCGGGCGGCGGGGCATAGCAAGTTCAATGGCTGGCGGCTGTGGAATTTTGCCCTGGAGGGCATCACCAGTTTCAGCACCGAACCGTTGCGGATCTGGACGTATCTGGGGGCGCTGGTCTCTCTGGTGTCGTTCGCCTTTGCGATGTTCATTGTGCTGCGCACGCTCATTCATGGCGTTGACTTGCCCGGTTACGCCTCGCTGATGGTTGCTGTGACGTTTCTCGGCGGCTTGCAGTTGATCGGCATCGGCGTGCTCGGCGAGTACCTGGGCCGCACTTATATCGAAGCGAAGCGCCGGCCGGTTTTCCTGGTGCGCCGCATTTACGAATCCAAGGACTGAAGCATGGATCTCAAGGAAACCGACATCCTCGGCGACAGCATCGGCGAGCATTGGTATTACTGCTCCAAAGCGGCCGCCACCCGCCGCCTGCTGGGTGAGGCGCCGATCAAACGAATTCTCGACGTCGGCGCCGGTTCAGGATTCTTCTCCCATCATTTGTTGACCCGCACGGCGGCGCGCGAAGCGTGGTGCGTGGACATCAGCTACCCGGCCGATTCAAGCGCCACCACCGTCGGCAAACCGGTGCATTACCGTCGCTCGATCGACAACGTCGACGCTGATCTGGTGTTACTGATGGATGTACTGGAACACGTCGAAGACGACCTCGGCCTGCTCAAGTCCTACGTCGACAAAGTGCCGTCCGGCAGTCGCTTTCTGATGACCGTGCCGGCGTTCCAGTTCATGTGGAGCGGGCACGATGATTTCCTCGAACACAAGCGTCGCTACACCCTGGGGCAATTCGAGGCTCTGGCGGGCAACGCCGGATTGACGGTGGAGCGGGGCGCCTATTATTTCGGAGCGGTGTTCCCGCTTGCGCTGGCGTCGCGCCTGATGCCCGGCGGCACTCGGGGTTCGGCACCGCGTTCACAACTGAAAAAACACCATCCGTTGGTCAATATGCTGCTGAAAACCCTGTGCAGTCTTGAGCTGCCGTTGATGGGTATCAATCGCCTCGCTGGTCTGAGTGTCTTCGTGCTGGCGCGCAAGCCGTGACACCCACTGAAAGATCCGCCTTGATCCAGCGCGGCTTGCGCTTCGCCGTGACCGGTCTGTTTGTCACGGCGCTGCACGCGCTGGTGGCGGTGCTGTTCATCAACTTCGTCAGCCCCCTGCCTCCGTTGGCCAATGGTGTGGCCTTTATCGTGGCGACGGTGGTGTCCTACATCATCAACACCACCTGGAGTTTTTCCGCCCGGTTGCACGGCAAGACCCTGCTGCGTTTTCTGATGGTTTCGGCGGGTGGCTTTCTGTTGGCGATGTTCGTGGCCTGGGCGGCGCAGATGGCCGGGCTGCATTATCTGGCGGGTATCGGTGCAGTGGCGCTGACGATTCCGGCGTTCACGTTTGTACTGCATAACTTCTGGACGTATCGATGAAGGATTCACGCGAGCATCCGGCTCTATTTCTATTGCCCGTGTTATTGGGTGTTCTGGTGTTTTTTCTGGTAGTCGGGCCGCAGGCGCTGAACCCGCAGAACATTGCCTGGCTGCAGCAGGGCGATCCTGCAACGCATTATCTGGGCTGGGCGTTTTTCCGGCATTCGCCGTGGGTTTTTCCGCTCGGGCTCAATCCTTCTTACGGGTTGGAACTGGGCAGTGCGATCATTTTTTCCGACTCCAATCCTTTGCTGGCGCTGCTGTTCAAACCATTCAATGCCTGGTTGCCGGACACCTTTCAGTATTTCGGATTGTGGCTGCTGGCCTGTTGTGTCCTGCAAGCCTGGTTCGGCTGGAAACTGATTGGGCTGATGACGGCCAATCCCTTGATTCGACTGCTGGGTGCCGGGCTGCTGGTGTTCTCGCCAGCGATGTTCTTGCGTATGGGCGGACATCTTTCACTGGCCGGCCATTTCCTGATCCTGGCCTCGCTGTACCTGGCGCTGCTGCCAAATCTGCGCCGACGGCGCCTCGCCTGGGGAGCCTTGCTGGCGGTGACGGCATGGGTGCACGCCTATCTGCTGGCGATGGTTGCGCTGATCTGGGTGGCGGATCTGCTGGGCAAGACATTCAATCAGTCTTTGAGCCGGCGTCAGAGTGTGATCGAAGGGGGCATGCTTTTCGCCCTGGTGAGCGTGTGTTGCTGGCAGGCCGGTTACTTCAGCATTGCCGATGGTGCGGCCTCCGGCGGTTTTGGTTTGTACAGGATGAATCTGTTGTCGCCCGTCGACCCGGCTGGCTGGTCATTGATCCTGCCTGACCTGCCAAAGGCTGACGGGGATTACGAAGGTTTCAACTACCTTGGCCTGGGCGTTCTCTTGTTGATGCCGCTGGCGCTGATGGCCTGGTTTCGCAACCACCAATCGCTGAACCATCAGGTGCGCGCACGTCCATGGCTGTTGATGGCGTTGTTGGGTTTATGGCTGTTCGCGCTGTCGAATCAGATCGGCATCGGGGCGTGGAACTTCGGTTATCCGCTGCCGAAAAGTCTTGTCGCGCTGGCCAATATCTTTCGTGCCTCGGGCCGGATGTTCTGGCCGGTTCTGTACGTCTGCATCCTGGCTGCGATTTTTCTGGTGGTGCGCGGTTATCGACCGCGTATCGCCATTGGTCTGCTTGCGGTGGCGCTGCTGATCCAGGTCGCCGACAGCCGCAACGGCTGGATGGGGCTGCGGCAGGGAAAATGGGTGGCGCCTTCGTCGGTCTGGGCCAGCCCGATGACGGATCCTTTCTGGACGAGTGCCGCAGCGCGTTATGCCAATGTCCGCAGCCTGATGCCACGGAATCAGGGTGAGCGCTGGCAGATGATTGCCGGTTTCGCAGCGACCCACGGGATGAAAACCGACGCGGTCTATCTGGGACGCATGAGCACTTCGGCGCTGGCGCGGGCACAGCAGAAAGCTCGCGCGATGCTTGACTCGGGGCAGTACGACGCGGACTCCCTATATCTCCTGGACGATGATGTTCTGGTCGATGCCGCAAGAACCATCAACAGTGAAACCGATCTGCTGACTCGCGTGGACGGGATGGCAGTGCTGGCGCCTGGCTGGAAGCGTTGTGCGCAGTGTCTGTCCGTGCAGGATGAGGGGCGGCGGATGTCACTGATCCCCCTCACTCGCCCGGGACAAACGCTCACCTTCAATTATCGAAACCGACAACTGGTCAGCGGCTGGTCGACGCCGGAAAGCTGGGGGACGTGGACGGAAGGGCGACAGGCGAAAATCCAATTGCGGGTGCTCCCTCCGACACGCTCGATCGTGATCGACGCATTGGCATTCATCCAGCCCCGGCACCCCGGCCAGCGGGTGATAGTCAGTCTGAACGGCCAACAGGTACTGGAGACCCGTTTGACGCAGTTTCAAGATAATCGCCTGGAAATCCCGATCAGCGCCCAGCTCAGCCAGCGCCTCGGGAGCGATGACCGGCTCGATATCGAATTGCAGCTGCCGGATGCCGTCAGCCCTCGGCAGCTGGGTATCAACGACGATTCGCGGATTATGGGCTTGGGGCTGAAGACGTTGACGGTGCAATGACGCCGCGTTTCGATGGACGCCGCCCTCACGGCCTTTCTACACTGCCGCCATCTGGGAATCGGGGGGGCAATGGATGAACCGCAATGAACTTCGCAAGGCCGACATCAACCTGATGGTGGTGTTCGAGACCTTGATGCTCGAACGCAACGTGACCCGGGCCGCCGAGAAACTGTTTCTCGGCCAGCCGACCATCAGTTCGGCGCTCAACCGTCTGCGCACCCTGCTTAACGATCCGTTGTTCATTCGCGTGGGCCATCGCATGGAGCCGACCGCTCGTGCCGAAGACATTTATCGCCATCTCAAACCTGCGCTCGACTCGCTGTCGGTGGCGCTGAGCCTGACCCGGGATTTCGATCCCGCCGTCAGCACCATGACCTTTCGCATCGGTCTGTCGGATGACGTCGAATTCGGTCTGCTGCCACCGTTGTTGCGCGCCTTGCGCCAGGAGGCGCCGAGCGTGGTGTTCGTGGTGCAGCACGTCGATTACTGGCGGATTCCCGATCTGCTGGCCGCGGGCGATATCACCGTCGGCATCAGCCAGACCCGCGGCCTTCCGGCCAATGCCAAGCGCAAATTGTTGCGGCACATTCAGCCGAGCATCCTGCGTGCCGACAAGTCCGACACGCCACTGACCCTCGATGAATATTGCGCACGACCGCACGTGCTGGTTTCCCACACCGCGAATGTCAGCGGCTACGCCGATGAGTGGCTGGCGGACATCGGCCGCACCCGTCAGGTGGTGCTGTCGGTGCCGCAGTACAGTTCGTTGCCGGCGCTGCTGGCCGGCACCGATCTGATCGCCAGCCTGCCGGACTACACCGCCGATGCCATGGCCGCATCCGGGCTGCTGTTCAAGGAGCCGTTCCCGTTCAAGACCCCGACCCTCGACCTGTCGATGGTCTGGCTCAGCCACGTCGACAGCGACCCGGCCGAGCGCTGGTTGCGCTCGCGGCTGGAGCAGTTCATGAGTGAGCGTCCGGTGATGTCATCGTTGGAGTGAGTCAGACGATGCTGTGTTATATGTACGACCTTTCTGCCGAACCGCTGGAGCACCGAGATGCCACATCTGCACCTGGAATACACCGCCAACCTGCCGCAACTGAACGCCGACGTGGCGTTGATCCGGCTCAACAACACGCTGGTGGGTTCCGGTCAATTCGCGGCGGAGTTCGATATCAAGAGTCGTGCCACCAAGGTTGAAACCTTCAAGGTCGGCACCGCCATGAACGAGCGCGCCTTTGTGGCGGTAAGGCTGGCGCTGCTCAGCGGTCGTTCCTCTGAGATCAAGACGCAACTTTCGCAGAGCCTGCTGGCGGTGTTGCAGGAACTGTGCGAATGGCCGGTCGGGGTCGAGGTGCAGTTGAGCGTGGAACTGCTCGACATCGACCGTGGGTCCTACAACAAGACCGCCATTGGCGTGTAGGACTCAGGCGGCTTCCAGCTCCGCGCAGGTCTTGATGACCTGCTCGCGCAACCAGAGGTTGGCGCTGTCCTGATCGACGTTGTGGCTCCACTGCATGTCGAGGGTGAAGCCCGGCAGACCATTGGGCGCCTCGCAGTGCTGGAACACCGCGTCGTTGGTCAGCAAACGCTGAATGCGCCGGGGCAGGGTCAGGATGAAGTCGGTGCCGGTGATCATCTTCAGCGCCGCGCTGTAACTGTTGGAACGGGCGACGATCTGGCGTTTCTGCGCCTGCCGTGCCAGCCAGCCATCGACCATGTTGGTGGTCGACGTCCACGGTGTCGGGAACACATGCCGGCGTTCGGTGAAGGCTTGCAGGCTCAGGCGCGGTTCCAGCGGCGTGGCGCGTTTGTCGAAGACGCAGACCAGGTCATCTTCCAGCAGCATGCGTGATTTCAGGTCGGCGTGACTGCGATGGAAGTTCGGACCGAAACAGATCACCAGATCGAGACTGCCGTCGCGCAATTCTTCGACCGGCACGTCGGTTTCGAACTTGTGCATGTTGACCATCACCGGCAAATCATCGAAGTCGAAGCGTTTCAACATTCGCGGCAGGATCAGTTGCTCGAAGTATTCCGGTGCGCAGATGTTGAAGGTCACCGGTTGCGCCATCGGGTCGAAGGTCGGGGCGCCGGCGTGGCACAGGTTGATGCTTTCGAGGATTTTCTGCACATGGCCGTACATGCTGCTGGCCTTGTAGGTCGGACGCATGCCTGTGCGGGTGTTGACGAACAATTCGTCTTCGAAGCTGGTGCGCAGTTTTTTCAGGCAGTAACTGACGGTGGACTGACTGACAAACAGCGCCTCCGAGACATCGGTGACGCTGCTTTGCTCATACACGGCGACAAACACCATGAGATCCTGCATGTCGAGCTTTCTAAGCAAGTTACTGTTCAGCATCCGTTCTGTCTCGCTGTGCTCCTTGCGCCGAATCCGCGCAAACGTGTGCGCTTGATCGTAACGGAACGATGGTGCCAGGAGAAAGCCCTGTAGGACGTTTCACGGTCAGTTGTGGGACAGAAAGTTTTAGTAACACGACGTGCCCAATCAAACCCGGCAAAGATGGCCAGAAGCCTTTATCCAGACGGGTCGGTCAGATTAGCCATGTGCCGTGCGTAATGCCGTGGATTGAAACGCAGCACCATCAGCAGCATGAGCGCCATCACTGCTGTCAGTGACCACCACGCCCACTCGAAGCTGCCCAGTCGATCGCGAACCACGCCGGCCATCAGCGGCGACAGTGCGGCAATCAGGTAACCGATGCCTTGTACAAATGCGGTCAGCCCGCCGGCACGTTGCGGTTCGTCGAGGTGATCTAGGGACACGATCAGGCTCATCGGGAACAGTCCGCCGATGCCTAACCCGAGCAGGCAGGGCCACAGCAGGCTCAGGTGCTGCGGGCTGAGGATCAGCCCCAGGAATCCGGCGATGATCAGGCCGAGCAGAGCGCCGAGCACCTGGCGTCGGTCACGGCTGCGATTGGCGATGGCGGGCACCGCCAGCCCGGAAATCACCTCCATGGCCGTCAGAAAACCCAGCATCAGGCCGGCGTTTTGTTCGCTCCAGCCTTTTTCCACGTAGTACGGCGCCAACCAGGCGAGCACGCAGGTGTAGGACGCGGTGCCCAGACCGAAGAAGATCGCGAGCAACCAGGCGCGGGAATTCGTGAAGAAGGATTCTTTTCTCACAACAGATCGGGTGGTGTCCGGTGACGTGTCACGAGTTGCCCACCAGACAGGCATGGCGAGCAGTGCCAAAACTGCCCAGACGGCCAGTCCCGCCCGCCAGTTGCCGGTCTGCATCAGCACCCACGGTGCGAACGAAGCGGCCAGCGCCGCGCCGCCCATGATCGAAGTGACGTAAAGCCCCATGCACAGCGCCACGTTGTCGGGAAACCGCGATTTGATCAGCGCGGGCATCAGGGCCTGGATCAGTGCAATGCCGATCCCGGCCAGCACGGCGCTGGCGATCAATCCCCCCGCCGAGTCGAGGAACAACCGCGACAGCGTTGCCACGCCAATGATCAGCAACGACAGCAGCACCGTGCGCTGTTCACCGAGGCGCTGGCTGACCGCCATGCCGAAAAACATCGCCAGCCCCATCGCCATCACCGGCAGCAGGGTCAGTAACGCTGCAAGGCTGAAACTCAGCGGCACATCGCCGCGAATGGCCGAGAGCAAAGGCCCCACCGCCGCCATCGACGGACGCAGATTGAGGGCGACCAGGATGATGCCGAGCATCAGCCAGACAGCGGGGCGGGCGGTGGCGCGAACGTTTTCCATCTTCAGACCTTTGAACCGTAGGCGGTCGATTAGGCGGGCAGGCGAGCAGGGCGGCAAATCAGAAAGTCGGGAGCGCTATCGAGAAATTCGATACGGCTCCTCGTCACCCGCGACTGAACCACAGCTGAACCATTCTCAAATACTCCGAAAGTTTCATCGTTATTTCATGGGCCAACTAATCGTTGGCTTCTTTTTCACAAAAAATTGATGGTTGCCTGCATAAAGTTTGTGTGGTCTGAGTCAATGAAATTTTCACAATTGACGACGGCACTTATTCCAAGGAAATCGCCACTCGCCATGTTCAAGTTAAAAGCCGTGCGCCCGGAATGGGTGACGTTGTTTGCCAGCGCCTTTCTTTTGGCCGGATTCAATTTCGTTCTCTGGCAGCACCTGTTCGATATCACCGCTGCGGACGGCAAAGGCATTGCCATGCGCATTGCGTTCGGGGTGATGATCTTCGCGGCGTATAACATCGTGCTGACGTTGCTGGCGTTTCGACCCGTGTTGAAACCCGTGTTGACGTTGTTGTTTATGGTCAGTGCCGGCGTGGCTTATTTCATGAGCCAATACGGGGTCATGATCGATGCCGGCATGTTTCGTAACTTTGCTGAAACCAATGCCACTGAAGTGCGCGATCTGCTGTCTTTGAAGTTGCTGGCTTATATCGTGTTTCTGGGTGTCTTGCCGTCCTGGTTGTTGTGGAAAGTTCCAGTCAACTATCGTCGCTGGCATCGCGAGTTATTAAGCAAAGTTGTGGTGAGTGTCGCGTCGGTCGCGGTCATTGGCGGCGTTGCGCTGGCCAATTATCAAGGGCTGTCGTCGCTGTTTCGCAATCACCACGAAATTCGCTTGATGCTGGTGCCGAGCAACTACATCGGCGCCTCGGCCGGTTATCTGCGTGAGCAGGTGGCTTCGGCGCAGCAACCGTTCGTCACGATCGGCGAAGACGCCCAGCGCAATGCCGCCGTGCAAAATCATCCGCGCAAATCCCTGACGGTGCTGGTGGTGGGGGAAAGTGCCCGGGCGGAAAACTTCGGCATCCTCGGTTATAACCGCGACACCACGCCGAAACTGGACAAGGAAGTCGGCCTGATCGCCTTCACCGACGTGCATTCCTGCGGCACGGAAACCGCCGTGTCGGTGCCGTGCATGTTCTCCAACATGGGCCGCAAGGATTACGACGCCAGCAAGGCGAAGAATGAGGAAGGGCTGCTGGACGTGCTGAAACGGGCCGGGATCGACGTGATCTGGCGCGACAACCAGTCCGGCTGCAAAGGCACCTGCGATCGCGTCACCCTGCAGGACGTCAGCAACCTCAAGGATCCGGCGCTGTGCGCCAACAGCGAATGCCGCGACGAAATCCTGTTGCAGGGCCTGCAAAGCTTCATCGACCACCTGGACAAGGACACCGTGCTGGTCCTGCATCAGATGGGCAGCCACGGCCCTGAATATTTCAAGCGCTATCCGAAGGAATACGAGCACTTCACCCCGGTATGTGAAAGCAACGCGCTGAACAATTGCAGCCGCGAGAGCATCGTCAACGGCTACGACAATACGCTGGTGTACACCGACCATGTGTTGTCGAGCCTGATCGACGTACTGCGCAGCAATCAGGACAAGGTCGATACCGCCATGCTGTACCTGTCCGACCACGGCGAATCCCTGGGCGAGTACAACCTGTTCCTCCACGGCACGCCGTACATGCTGGCGCCGGAGCAACAGAAACACGTGGCGATGCTGGCGTGGTTCTCCGACAGCTATCAGAAGTCCTACTCGGTCGACACCCATTGCCTGCAAATGAGCCGTGACAAGCCGCTGAGCCAGGACAACCTGTTCCACTCGATGCTCGGGCTGCTGGAGGTGCAGAGCAAGGTCTACCAGCAGGATCTCGACATGTTTGCCGGTTGCCGGGGCGCGGTGATCGACGGGGTGTTGGCCAAGGACTGAGCCGGCAGACTCACTCTGTAAGACTATTCTTTCCCTCGGGCAGGAGATTTCATCAAGCTCTTGCCCTGTAGAGGCGCGGAAAGCGCCGGTGGCGATATATACTGCGCGCCATTCTTGAAGGGAGAGCCGTGTGGCCATCGATATTCACTGGATTCGCGACAACGATAGCCTCGCGCAGTTTTGCGCCGAGTGGCAGCAGCTGCCGTTCGTTGCCCTCGACACCGAATTCATGCGGGTCGACACCTTCTACCCGATTGCCGGGCTGTTGCAGGTCGGCGACGGCAAACGCGCCTACCTGATCGACCCGCTGACCATCAACGCCTGGCAACCCTTGGCCGCGTTGCTGGAAAACCCGGCAGTGCTCAAAGTCCTGCACGCTTGCAGCGAAGACCTTGAAGTCCTGCTGCGCCTGACCGGCAGCCTGCCGGCGCCGCTGTTCGACACCCAACTGGCCGCTGCCTACCTGAACCTCGGGTTCTCGATGGGCTATTCGCGTCTGGTGCAGGAAGTGCTCGGCATCGAACTGCCGAAGGGCGAAACCCGTTCCGACTGGTTGCAGCGTCCGTTGTCCGACACGCAAATCAGCTATGCCGCCGAAGACGCCGTGCATCTGGCGGAGGTTTTCGTACAACTGCGTCCGAAACTGTCTGACGACAAATACGCCTGGGTACTGGAGGACGGCGCCGAACTGGTTGCCAACCTGCGCCGCGAGACCGATCCGTACGAGGTGTATCGCGAGGCCAAACTGGCGTGGAAACTGTCCCGTGCCCAACTGGCCGTGCTGCGCGAACTGTGTGCCTGGCGCGAGCGCGAAGCCCGCGCCCGCGATCTGCCGCGCAACCGCATCGTGCGTGAACACTCGCTGTGGCCGCTGGCCCGGACCCAACCGGACAACCTCAGCGCGCTGGGCAAGATCGAAGACATGCACCCGCGTACCGTGCGTCAGGACGGCGAGTTTCTGCTTGATCTGATCAAGCGCTCTGGCAGTGTGGGGCCTGATCAATGGCCGCCAGCCGTGCCGGAGCCGCTGCCGATCGAAGCTGCCGCGCTGATCAAACAGCTGCGGGCGCTCGGTCAGGCCGAAGCCGAACGTCTGGGCATCGCGCCGGAACTGATGCTGCGCAAGAAAACCCTCGAAGCGCTGGTCAAAAGTGGCTTCCCCGAGGGCCCTTACCAATTGCCTGATTCGCTGCGTGGCTGGCGCCGCGAATTGATGGGCCAGAAGCTGCTCGACAGCCTGGCCACCGCCGGAGAACAGCCTTGAAACGTATTTGTTCCATTTATCAAAGTTCGAAGAAAAGCGGCATGTACCTGTACGTGCTCAAAAGCGATGCGCTGGAGCGCGTGCCGGAAGGCCTGATGGCGGCGTTCGGCAAGGCGAAGCATTCCTTCGATCTGGTGCTGACCCCCGAGCGCAAGCTGGCCAGCGAAGACATCGCAGTGGTCCTGGAAAACCTCGAAAAGCAGGGCTATCACCTGCAAATGCCACCGGCCGAGGAAGAGTACATCGAGCACTTGCCCGAAGAGTTGCTGCGACGCAACGACCCGGTCTGATCCGCGAGGCCCTGTCCTGGGCCTCTGGTAACCCCTGGAACGGTTTTTACGGCGACGGCTGCCACGAAGTGGACGGCCGCCTGCACGGTTTGCGAAAGGTTTGAAGATGCGCGTTCTGATTGCTGAACACGACCACGCGATATACGCCCGACTGCTGCGTCAGGCGGCCCCCGAGCTTGAAGTGCTGACCAGTGGCGACTCCGCCGAACTGGCCCGCCAGGCTGCCGATTGCCCGGTGTGGCTGGGCCAGCCGGATCTGTTGGCGACCCTGTTGCGTCAGGGCCACCAGCCACAATGGCTGCAATCGACCTGGGCCGGCATCACGCCGCTGCTGGCTGACGGCTTGCGCCGGGATTACCGCCTGACCCGGGCGGTCGGCATTTTCGGTCAGGTGATGGCCGAGTACGTGCTGACCTACATGCTCGGCCACGAGCGCGAAGTGCTGGCGCGGCTGGTCAGCCAGGTCGAGCGCAAGTGGGACAACCGCACCGGCCAGAGTCTGGTCGGACGCAAGGTGCTGATCGTCGGCACCGGTGACATCGGCCAGAGTGTGGCGCAGTTCCTGCTGCCGTTTGGCGTCGAGTTGTACGGCATCGCCAGCAGCGCCCGCGAGCAGGCGCCGTTTGTCGAAGTCGGTTCGATGGCGGACTTGCCGCGTCTGGTCGGCGAGGTGGATTACGTGGTCAATCTGCTGCCCAACACCGAGCACACCCACGACATTTACGATGCGGCGCTGTTCAAGCAATTCAAGCCGACCGGGTTGTTCATCAACGCCGGACGCGGTGTGGCGGTAGTCGATGCAGATCTGGTCGAAGCGTTGAAGGAAGGCCATCTGGCTGGCGCGGTGATCGACGTCTGCCGCCAGGAGCCGCTGCCGCAACGGCATCCGTTCTGGACTGCGTGGGGCTTGCTGCTGACCGGGCACAGCTCGGCGCCGACCTCGCCGCCGATGATGGTGCAGTTGTTTCTGGATAACTTGCGGGCGTATCAGGCGGGTGAAGCGTTGCGCGGGGAAGTGGATTTCGCACGCGGTTACTGACTAGAGATCGTTCCCACGTCGAGGCGTCGAACCGTCCGCGTGGGAATGCAGCCCGTGACGCTCCGCGTCACTGGACGCGGAGCGTCCCTTGAGGCATTCCCACGCAGAGCGTGGGAACGATCAAACGGGGCTTAGAGGGTGAAATCGCCTTCAGCCGCCAGTTCGCTCAGCGGACGACGCGGGCTCGGGACTTCCCGTGCTTGCAGGTATTCGGCCAGGGTTGCCTTGTCACCCAGCTTGCCCACCGCCACGGCGGCATGCAGCGCGTAACCTTGCGGAATGTTCAGCTCCTTGCGGGTCAGCTCCTGATCGAAACCGGCCATGCCGTGGGTGTGCCAGCCGCTCAGGCTCGCTTGCAGCGCCAGATGGCCCCACGCGGAACCAGTGTCGAAGGTGTGCCACAGCGCTGGCGTTTCTTCGGTGGCGCCCGGTGCGGTGAAGGTGGTTTTCGAAATCACGATCACCAGCGCCGAAGCGTGCTGTGCCCAGCTGCGGTTGAATTCATTGAGCAGGCCCAGGTAACGCTCCCAGTTCGGCGTGTCGCGACGGGCGTAGAGAAAACGCCACGGCTGCGAGTTGTACGCCGATGGCGCCCAGCGTGCGGCTTCGAAGAAGCTCAGCAGGGTTTCTTCCGGGATCGCTTCGCCGGTGAAGGCGCGGGGCGACCAGCGATCGGTGAACTGCGGGTGAATGGCGTATTCGGCAACGCGAGGGTTGGCACTCATCGAAAGATTCCTTGCTACGTTTGAGGACAGGTTGGAAGTGAAACCCGGCGGGATCAGTTGGGCTGAACGATGGGGTTGTGGCGCAAGCCTGCAGTTCACCGGATGCGACGCGGTCGAGTGTTAATGGCATCCGGCAAAGGCCTGGTGTGACCGGCAAAGCTACTTGGCCGTGCAAAAACTGACAAGCCCCGCACAACCGGCAGTCGCCAGCGCTTGGCCCACGGGGCCTTGGGCACTAGACTGGCGGCCTTTTCACCACCTGATGTTGATGCTTGAGCCATGGCCGCCAAAGTCGAACCGTTCTGGATACGCAAAACCCTCGATCAACTCGATCACGAGGAATGGGAATCGCTGTGCGACGGTTGCGGCCTGTGCTGCCTGCAGAAGCTCGAGGATGAAGAAGACAACAGCGTCTATTACACGCGTATCGCCTGCAAACTGCTGGACCTGAAAACCTGCCAGTGCAGCGATTACCCGAACCGCATGAAGTTTGTTCCGGACTGCATCCAGCTCACCCCGGGCCAGGCCGAAGAATTCAAATGGCTGCCGCCGACCTGCGGTTATCGGTTGGTCAGCGAAGGCAAGGACCTGCCGCTGTGGCATCACCTGGTCTGCGGTGATCGCGACGCGGTGCACCACGAACGGATTTCCCAGTCCGGGCGCATGCTCGCCGAAGGCAGCGTGCCGGAAGACGACTGGGAAGATCACCTGATTTTCCGCGCAGGCTGACGATTGACCAAGGAGCAGGTATGGCGACGGGATTGCGCCGGGCGCTGATCGTCACGCTGCTGGCGCTGAGTGCGCCGGTGTGGGCGGCGAAGAAAGTCGATCTGGATTATCAGGTACGCCTGCTGCCGCAGAGCGATCAGGCCGAAGTGCGCCTGACCCTCGCCAAAGGCGAAGCGGTGCGCAGTCTGGATTTCGACCTGGGCGATGGCAGCCATTACAGCGACTTCAAGGCTGACGGCCAATGGCAACTGACGCCGGGCAAACCGGCGCGCGGGGTCTGGCGCCCGACGGCGGACAAGGCCAGTCTGACCTACCGCGTGCGCATCAGCCACGGCCGCAAGAACGGCAGCTTCGACACGCGCATGACTCCGACCTGGGCGTTGATGCGCGGCGATGAACTGGTGCCGCCGGCCAAGCTTGATCAGCAGGATGGCATCGAGTTGGTCGCGCGCCTGCACTTCGAATTGCCCGACGGCTGGAAAAGCGTCGAAACCGCCTGGCCGCGCATCGGCAAGAACAAATTCCGCATCGACAATCCGTCACGCCTGTTCGACCGCCCGACCGGCTGGATGCTCGCCGGCCACCTCGGTAGCCGCCGCACGCGGTTGGGGGAAACCGAAGTCACCGTGGCCTCGCCGCAAGGGCAGGGCATGCGCCGGATGGACGTGCTGACGCTGCTGACGTTTGTCTGGCCACAGGTGCAGGCGGTGTTTCCGCGCCATCCGAGCAAACTGTTGATTGTCGGTGCCAATGACCCGATGTGGCGTGGCAGCCTGGCGGCGCGGGAGTCGATCTACCTCAACACGCGCTTGCCGCTGGTCAGCGAAAGCGGCAGCAGTGCTTTGGTGCGCGAACTGGCACAGGTGTTCGGGCGGATCAACGACGAACAGCGCAGCGACTGGATCAGCGAAGGGTTTGCCGAGTATTACGCCATCGAACTGGTGCGCCGTGCCGGCGGCATGAGTGACGAGCGTTATCAGAGCTTGCAGGCGAAACTCGCGAAGGACAGTCAGAAAGTCACGACCCTGCGCGGCGAGCAGATCAGCCCCGCGCAGCTGTCGAAAGCGGTGCTGTTGTTGCAGGAACTGGACGGCGAGATTCGCCTGAAGACCCGCAACAAGCGCTCGCTGGACGACATGCTGCGCGGGGCGATGCATCTGGGGACGGTGAACACCAAAGAGTTCGTGCAACTCGCCGAAAGCATTCTCGGCGAGTCGTCCAAAGTCCTTGATAGCGGGTTGCTTCGGTAGTGGTCAAACCCCGGCTTTCGGCGATTTCACCGAGTCATTGCCGGTCACGGTGGCGGTGTTGGTCGCCGCCTCGGCATTGGCCTTGAGCTTGCTCAGCTCTTCACCGGCCCGCTCGATCTTCGCCCGCACGTTGTTCATGTCCTGACGGCTTTTCTCCAGCAGGCTTTTCACCGAACTGTGGCCGGTGATGCCGCGGGCCATGGCCACGCCGCCAATCGCCACCTGAATCAGCCCGAATACGCCGCCACGGCGCAGGCCCTTGCCGACCATGATCACGCCGCCGGCCAGCGAGCCGATGCGCTCCCAGCCTTCGACGTTCTGCTCAGGACGGCTCTGAAACGGGGTGGATTCGATACGTTCGACGCGTTTGAGCTCGGTCATGATCTTTCTCCAGGCAATGAGTAATCGATAAACAAGCTGACTGCGCAGGCGGTCAGCTCGTTCCATCGGATGTGCGGCGTTTCAGCGGAATTTCGGTCCGGAGCGGGTATTCAGGCCTTTGGCCATGCGGTCGTAGAGCACGACGTTGACCGTGGCGGCGAGGTTCATGCAACCGGTGGTCGGGATGTACACGACGTCTTCGCACCAGTCGCGGATCTCCTGATCCAGCGAGCCGTCTTCGGGGCCGAAGATGTACAGGGCGCGATCCGGATGAGTGTATTCCGGCAGCGGGCGGGCGCCGTCAACCAGTTCCACGGCAACCGGGACGCAATTGAGCGGCAGGATCTTTTTCAGGTCGTCGATGCCGATCAGCGGGATGTCGTAGTGCACGCGCTTGGTATCAGTGACGAAATCGGCGGCGCGCTCATAGCGCTTGCCGGTGTAGAACACGGTCGACACGCCGTAGCAGCCTGCGGCGCGCATCACCGAACCGACGTTTTCCGGTGATTTGGGGTTATACAAACCAATGCAGCTGTACCGTTTGTCTGCCACGAGCGGGGTGCCTTCGGGAAAAAGAGGGCGATTATACGGGGATTGGGGGAGGGCGGGCAGATTCAGGACAGATCGTTCCCACGCTGTTGATCGTTCCCACGCTCCGCGTGGGAATGCAGCCCGGGACGCTCCGCGTCCCAAAGCGGACGCAGAGCGTCCATTGAGGCATTCCCACGCAGAGCGTGGGAACGATCACATCAGAGTTGGGGAACTCAGTCTTCTTTTTTCATGAGACCGGCCAGTGCCGCAAACGGATTGTGCGTGGCCTTGGCGATTTTCGGCGTGCTCAGCGAGCCTTCGCCGAAATACTGCTGATCGGTGTAGCGCGAGTGTTCGTTGTCGTGGCAGTACAGGCATAGCAGTTCCCAGTTGGAACCGTCCTGCGGGTTGTTGTCGTGGTTGTGGTCGCGGTGGTGCACGGTCAGTTCGCTCAGGCGCTTGCCGGAAAACTCACGGGCGCAGCGACCGCACACATGCGGGTACATCTTCAGGGCCTTGTCGCGGTAGCCCATTTCCTTGTCGCGCTGGTTGTCGGCGAGGATGCGATCCAGCTTCGAGGTGTTGGTCGGGGTGGACGAACTCATGGGTTCACCTTTGCAGAAGACTAATGACGGTTATGACGCAAGTTTAGCTCAGCCCTTGAGCTTCTCGGCAATCCAGATCGTGTGGCGTGTGCCCTTGTTGCCGTGGGCGAAGACCTGGACTTCCTCGGCCTTGAAACCGGCCTTCTTCAATTTGTCGGAAAACTGCCGGTCGGCGCTGGCCGACCACACCGCCAGCACGCCTTTGGGCCGCATCGCCCTGGCGCAGGCGGCCAGGCCTGCGGCGGAATACAGCCAGCTGTTGGCCTTCTGGGTCAGGCCTTCGGGGCCATTGTCGACGTCGAGCATGATTGCGTCGAAACCGTTCGGCTCACTTTGCAGCACCTTGGCCACGTCTTCCTGACGGATCACCGTGCGCGGATCGAGCAGCGGGCGCCCGGACTTTTCACCGAGCGGGCCACGGTTCCACTCGACGACGCCGGGCACCAGTTCGGCGACCACCACTTCGGCACCTTTGCCCAGGTGCTTGAGCGCGGAGGCAAGGGTGAAGCCCATGCCCAGACCGCCGATCAGCACCCGCGAGTTCGGCCGGCCGGCGACCTTGCGGCACGGGATCTCGGCCAGCGCATCTTCGGAGCCGTGCATGCGGGTGTTCATCAATTGGCCGCCGTCGCCGCCCTGGATCTTGATGACGAAGTCCTCGCCATACTCGAACAGGCACAGGGCGCCGCCGTTGTCAGGGATCGGCGTGGTGTCGAGCAGAACGAAACGTTTCATGGAAATCTCTACAGGGGGGAAGGCAAGCCGGCGCGTTGGGAGTAGCCTGAAGGCAGACTTCAGGCCAACGGAGCCCTTGATGAAGCGCACCATTCTAACGGTCATTACCCTGGCCGCGCTCTCGATAACTGCCGTACAGGCGCAACAGACGATTCCCGTCAGCCCGACACCGCAACCGGGCTCGCCCGGTACTGCGACGCCAACCCCGTATCCGCAGATCAGCCCGGTGCCGATTCCCAAGGCCGGCCCCGGCAGTGGCGGCCCGCCGCTGGTGCCGATCGAAATGCCCAGCCCGCCGACTAAGGATCAGCCATTGCCGGGCCTGGAACAGAACGACAGCAAGCCCAAATCCCCAGGGGGCTAGATCTGCTGGGCGGCGAGCTGGCCGTCGGCCATGCGCAGGCGTTTGGACAGGGAGACGGCGAGGGCGCGGATGATCTTGGCGGCGATCTTCGGCGCGTCGTTGAGCATTTTTTCCAGCGAATCCTTGCCGAGGTTGAGCAACTGACAGTTGCTCGCCGCCACGCAAGTCGCTGAACGGCGTTCGCCGTCGAGCACGGCCATTTCACCGAACGCCCGGCCGCTGCGCAGAGTGGCCATGGTCACGACCTGACCGTCGCCGCCGGTTTTCTGCACGGCCACCTGGCCGGCGTGGATGATGCACATGAAACTGCCGGCATCGCCTTCGCGAAAGATCGCTTCGCCTTCAGCCACGGTGCTGATGCTGAAGTAACCCGAGGCGGCGGCGAAATCCGCCAGTTGCAATTGATCGAACAGGCCGCAGTCCATCAGCCAGTCGCGGATTTCGTTGTTCAGTAGAGTGGGTTCTGACATGTCGTGCGGTCTTTTTGTTGTGTCGAGTGGCAGGCTCGCCACCGGGGGGCGATCTGCTTATCGGCCCCCGGTGCCCGGAATTAAGACCTGACTGACCGGCGGAGTTCCTCAGGCAATGCCCAGAACCTTGAAAACAAATGCATATTCGAGCGCTACGTCACGTAATCCCTGATAACGCCCGCTCATCCCGCCGTGGCCGGCGCCCAGTTCGGTCTTGAGCAGCAATGGATTGTCATCGGTCTTGGTCGCGCGCAATTTCGCCACCCACTTGGCCGCTTCCCAATATTGCACGCGGCTGTCGTTGTAGCCGGCGATCACCAGTGTTGCGGGATACGCCTGTGCAGTGACGTTTTCGTACGGCGCATAGGCCTTGATCCGCTCGTAGACCTCCGGCTCTTCGGGATTGCCCCACTCGTCGTATTCAGTGACGGTCAGCGGCAGATCCGGGTCGAGCATGGTGTTAAGCACGTCGACGAACGGCACTTCGGCAATCGCCACACCGAACAGATCCGGACGCTGGTTGAGCACAGCACCGATCAGCAGGCCACCGGCGCTGCCACCGCTGATCGCCAGTTGTGGCGCGGTGGTGATGCCGTTGAGGATCAGGAATTCGGCGCAGGCGATGAAGTCGCTGAAGGTGTTGTGCTTGTGCTCCTGCTTGCCAGCGCGGTACCACGCTTCGCCCAGCTCACCGCCGCCGCGCACGTGGGCGATGGCGAACGCCATGCCGCGATCCAGCAGACTCAGGCGGGCGTGGGAGAACCACGGGTCGAGGCTTGAACCGTAGGCGCCGTAACCGTACAGGTACAACGGCACGGGTTTGCCAACCATTTCCCGTTTCATCACCAGGCTGATCGGCACCTGGGTGCCGTCCGGCGCGGTCGCCCACAGGCGCTGGCTGACGTAGGCGTCGGCGTCGAACGGGCCGAGCACCGGGGTTTCCTTGAGGACAGTCTGCTCGCCGGTGGCGAGGATCAGTTGCCGAACCTGAGCCGGACGATTCAACGCCTCGTAGCGCAGGCGGATGCGGTCGCTTTCGAATTCCAGGCTGTTTTGCACGTAGAGGCTGTAGGCCGCGTCCGGCAATTGCACGCGATAAGGCGCCAGACCGTGTGGGCGAACTTCGATGATCGGCAGCCCACCTTCGCGCAGGCTCAGGGTCAGGGCTTCGGCGTTGAGGGTCACGCCATCGAGCATCACCGAATCGCTGTGCGGGATCAGGTTCTGCCAGTCGGCTTCGCTGGGTGCGATGCCCGTGTCCGGCGCCTGATACAGGGCGAAGTTGATGCCGTCGCGGTTGGTGCGGATGAACCAGGTCCATTCGCCATCGAGCTTGCCGTGATCGACGTCGTATTCGTGATCCTCGACCCGTCGCGCCAGGCAAGTGAATGGCTGCTGCGGCTGATGGGCATCCAGCGCCCAGACTTCGCTGGTGGTCTTGCTGCTCAGCGACAACAGCAATTGCTGCTCGGAGCTGGCGCGGTAGCAGTGCAGGAAGAAACGCCCGTCCGGTTCGTGGAACACCTCTTCGGCGGCCGTGCCGTCGAGGCGATAGCGGAACAGCTTGTGCGGGCGATGGGTGTCGTCGAGTACGCCGAAGAACAGCGTGAGGCTGTCATTGGCCCAGGTCATGCTGCCGTCGCAGTCCTGGAATTCCAGTTCGCTGACGCGCTCGCTGGACAATTCCTTCACGAACAGCGTGTAAATCTCATCGCCCGAGGCGTCGACGCTGTAGGCCAGACGCTGGTGATCCGGGCTGATGCTGAAGGCGCCGAGGGAGAAAAAACCGCCGTTGGCCAGTGCGTTCGGATCGAGCAGCAGTTGTTCGCGGCTTTCGTCGAGGGTCAGGCTGTCATCGACCGGGCGCGGGCAGCGGTAGTGGCGGGCGTATTCGTCGCCTGCGGTGGTGCGGGTGTAATACAGGTACGGGCCCCATGGCGAGGGGAGGGACAGGTCGGTTTCGAGGATCCGGCCCTTGATCTCTTCGAACAGGGTTTCGCGCAGCTCAGCCTGATCGGCGGTCTGTGCCTGCTGATAGTCGTTTTCAGCCTTGAGGTAGTCGAGCACCGCGTCGGTGTCGCGTTCCTGCAGCCAGGCGTACGGGTCATGACCGGCGGCCTTGTGGGCAATCGGGGCGCTGATGACGTTGGCGGATACGGGCATGGAAAGCTCTCGGACATGACAAATAAGGGCAGCACGGACGGCGGGGAAGCCTGACGTGCGAAAAGTCGTTACTATAAGCGCCTCTGTGCGACACGCGTAGCGTGTCTTCAAGACTTCGAGGTGGATGGTCATCTTGAAGGGCTGTTTGATTACAGCCAAGGCTGGAGTACCCAATCTCCGGAATAAAAATCCATCAAAGAAGTCCACTGCCTTCAAGGACTTACCGTTGCGGCGGGGCAGGCCCACAGTCCATCAGCATTCAAATTATTGACTGGAGGAAAGATCTTTTTCTTTCCTGAATGCACACTAAATCATCGGTTCTTACAGAACCTCACCCCAGCGGGAAAGAATCCCCGCAAGGGTTTTCTCCTGCTTCTGAAACAGGAGGAAACGCTTTTCTGAGCCTGCTGATTCGTTCAGTGCTTGCTTACTCATCTGAAGACTCGAGCGAAAGCTCTGTCTGTCATTGTCCATCTAGCTTGCTCGCAAGGTAGCAGCGGACTCGTTGTGCGACCAACGATAGCCTAGGAAAACATGCGTCATTGGCGACGATGAGGTGTGAAGCTTTTCTAACAACGTAGCCCCTGGAAAGGTCTGCAGCCACCGTGAGGGGTTGTAGAGATGCTCGGAGCTGAACCGGGTTGAGGCGCCAGGCTGGTTGGCATGGGCAACATATGTGAACTGCTGATAAACGTCGTAATTATAAACAAGCCAAAACAGCTGTCAGGCTTGAGCCAAAAGGCAAAGTGATCGGATATCTCTGTAGAGGCTGGAGGTACGTCGTCATCAGGATCACCGGCGAAAAGGCAGGCCCTAAACCAATCGTGTGACAGGCAGGGAACGTGGTAAACCCGTATAGCTGCCTTCGGGCAGGTGAACCGCAAGGGGATCTGTTGGCTGTGCGGGTATGGGATCGCAGAGAAAGCGAAAGCCGATCTGTAATGGATCGGATAGAGGTTGAAACATCACCTCACGGGAAACCGGGCAGACTTCTGCGTGGTCTTTCGTCGCATGAACTCTGACTGAGTCTGTCTCAATAATTTCAGAAACCTGCGGTTGAGGTTTCCCATTAATTCACCCCTGACGGGACGTCCATTCCCGTCAGGGGATGCGTACGTCTTCAGCTCAGGCAACTTGAGAGGAAGGCAGCATGAAAGTACACAGCCCTACGGCCGTGTCTGCGCCTTCCGGCGCTCCGCAACAATGGCATGACATCGATTGGTGGCGTGTTCAGCGGAATGTCCGGGCGATGCAGTTACGGATTGCGAAGGCTTGTCGGGAAGGCAAGTGGCGCAGGGTTAACTCCCTGCAACGAATGCTGACCCGCTCTCGTTCGGCCAGATATTTGGCTGTTCGGCGAGTCACTGAAAACCAGGGCAAGCGCACGGCCGGAGTCGACCGAGTGCTCTGGGATACACCCGATGCCAAATGGAAAGCGGCAAACGGGTTGAAGCGCCACGGATACAAACCACGGCCTTTAAGGCGTGTGTTCATTCCGAAGTCAAACGGGAAGGAGCGCCCACTAGGCATTCCGACCATGACTGACAGGGCCATGCAGGCTCTATACCTGCTAGCTCTGGCGCCCATTGCAGAAACCACCGGAGATCCGAACAGCTACGGCTTCAGGATCGAGCGCTCTACCGCAGACGCAATGGGACAGCTGTTCATCTGCTTATCCAAGAAGGTCTCGGCCGAATGGGTACTGGAGGCGGACATCAAAGGTTGCTTTGACCATATCAACCATGACTGGCTGATCGCCAATGTCCCTACGGACAAAACGATCCTCCGGAAATGGTTGAAGGCTGGAGTGATTCATAAAGGCCAGCTTCAGGCAACGGATGCCGGTACGCCACAAGGCGGGATCATCTCGCCGACTTTGGCAAATATGGTGCTGGATGGATTGGAGTCACAGCTCAAGCAACACTTGGGCGTGACGAAGGCCAAGAAGCTGAAAATCAATGTGGTGCGCTATGCGGATGACTTTGTGATTACCGGAAACTCGAAAGAGATGCTGGAAAGCGAAATCAGACCTTGGGTGGAGCAATTCCTCGCTGTGCGAGGATTGCAGCTGTCACTCGAGAAAACCCGCGTGGTTCACATAGACGAAGGCTTTGACTTTCTGGGATGGAATTTCCGCAAGTACGAAGGAAAGCTCCTGATCAAGCCAAGCAAGAAAAACGTGAAAGCGTTCTATCGCAAGGTGAAGGACGTCATCAGTACCAACAAAACGGCAAAGCAAGAGGATCTGATCCAACGGCTGAATCCGATACTGCGTGGCTGGGCGATGTACCACCAGCCAGTGGTTGCCAAGAAGGCGTTTAGCAGAATGGATAACTCTGTTTTCCATGCTCTTTGGCGTTGGGCGAAAAGGCGACATCCTAATAAATCGTTGGAATGGGTCAGGAGAGGTTATTTCCAACCCCATGAAGGCAGAAGTTGGGTGTTCGCCACCATGGCGATGAGGACGGACGGGACCAAAGCAATAGCTCCCCTGTACTCAATAGCGAGCACTGCGATCGAGCGGCATAGAAAGGTGAGCGGGGAATACAACCCCTTCGATCCCTCCATGGAGGAAATGGGAGAGAAATTGCGAATGGTGCGAATGCTTAAAAAGCTGAAGTATCGGAAACAGATCGTAAGTCTCTTTCAAAGCCAAAAAGGTCTATGTCCGCTGTGCAAGCAGCCTATTACCAAGGAAAGCGGGTGGCACGACCATCATGTAATCCACCGCTCCCAAGGCGGTGGAGACACCTTGGATAACCGAGTACTATTGCATCCAGTTTGTCATCAGCAGCTACACAGCCGTGGATTGACAGTAAACAAGCCGGCTCCAACCGGGGCTTTCTAAAGACTTGAGCCGTATGCGTTGAAAGGCGCACGTACGGTTCTTAGGGGGAGGCAGACCAGTAATGGTGTGTCTCTACCCGACTTGCCTGCCTTGCCATGGACACCATGACCGAGAACGACTATCTGATCGCCTGGGGCCTTTACGCCTTTGCCGCCGTGGGCTGCCTGCTGGTGTGGATGCGCATGACCCGCTGGATGTGGCGTTGGCTGCGCGAGCCGCTGCGTGTGCTGATGGCGGTGTTGCTGTTCAGCCCGACCATCATTGACCCGGTGAAGGAAAAATTCGCCCCGGCCATCGCCATCACCGCGCTGGATCTGGCGTTCAAGGTCGGCAATAACGCCTGGCGCGCCATTTCCGAACTGCTCATGTACGCCATGATCGCGTTCGGTCTGTATCTGATTTTTGTGCTGATCCGCCTGCCGATCGAACGCGCCTCCAAGGCCCGCCGGGAGCAGGCTGAAGCCGCCCGCGCAGCGGCCCGTGCCGAAGACGAGCGCGACGCCGATCAACCGTTCGGCGGCGCCGGCGATGACCGCTACGGTCGCCCGCCGGTGCCGAGCAATCCGCAGCGCATGCGGGTCGAGCCGCGTCTGTAATCACGAGAGTCCGCACATGTGTGAATTACTGGGCATGAGTGCCAACGTGCCGACCGACATCGTGTTCAGCTTCACCGGGCTGATGCAGCGCGGCGGCCGCACCGGCCCGCACCGCGACGGCTGGGGCATCGCCTTCTACGAAGGTCGTGGGCTGCGCCTGTTCCAGGATCCGGCGGCCAGCAGCGAGTCGGAAGTGGCCAATCTGGTGCAGCGTTATCCGATCAAGAGCGAAGTGGTCATCGGGCATATCCGTCAGGCCAACGTCGGCAAGGTCTGTCTGTCCAACACCCACCCGTTCGTCCGCGAACTGTGGGGGCGCAACTGGTGCTTCGCGCACAACGGTCAGCTCGCCGATTTCACCCCGATCAAGAGTTTCTACCGCCCGGTCGGCGATACCGACAGCGAAGCGGCGTTCTGCGATTTGCTCAACCGGGTACGTGCAGCGTTTCCGGAACCGGTCGATATAGAAGTGCTGCTGCCGGATCTGGTCGCGGCCTGCGCCGAATATCGCAGCAAAGGCGTGTTCAACTGCCTGCTCAGCGACGGCGACTGGCTGTTCTGCTATTGCTCGACCAAACTGGCGCAGATCACCCGACGCGCACCGTTTGGCCCGGCGCGGCTCAAGGATGTCGATGTGATCGTCGACTTCCAGGCCGAAACCACGCCCAACGACGTGGTCACGGTGATTGCCACCGAACCCTTGACCGAAAACGAAACCTGGACCCGCTACGAACCGGGCCAATGGAGCCTGTGGCGACGCGGCGAATGCGTCAGCCAGGGCACGACCGAATAAGGATTGCACCCCCATGTTGCTCAGTTATCTACGGCTGGTGTTGTTTGCGGCGGGCCTGTTGATCGGTGTCCAGGTGCCGGGCTTCATCAACGATTACGCCAAGCGGGTCGAAGCGCACCTGATCGAGGCGCAGACTGGTCTACGCGGCTTCCAGGGCACCGCCGAGCAGTTTTTCAAGGGTGATATCCAGGCACTGGTCGCCCATTACCGTGCCAGCGAAGACCCGGTGTTTCGCAGCGATGCCGACAGCCTGAGCACCTTGCTCAACCGTCAGCTGGCGCTGGACAAGCAATTCCAGGCGATGCAGGGCCCGTGGTACATCCGCTTCCTGCAAGTGGTGCTGGCCGCCGACCCGGACATCCGCAAGGAAACCTGGAATGGCTACAGCTACCAGATCCTGCTGACGCCGGAAGCGATGATCTGGGGCATGAGTGGCGCGATGTTGCTGTCGTTCGGTCTTGAATGCCTGTTCCGTCTGATCGACTGGGTGGTGCTGGGCGGCAAGCGCCTGCGCCAGAGCCGGCCGATCGAAGACCGGGATGTGCGCGGGCTGTAAGACTTATGAAGATCGTTCCCACGCTCCGCGTGGGAATGCAGCCCGGGACGCTCCGCGTCCCTTCCAAAGCCGAACGCGGAGCGTCCGTTTAGGCATTCCCACGCAGAGCGTGGGAACGATCAACTTAGAACGATGTAATCCGTACCTACCTTGCGCGCATATTCCTCCAGCACCTGCTGACACAACGTCACGATCTCCTCGACCCATTCCACACCGACTCGCCACGACACCACCACCTGCAGATTCGGCGGTCGCTGTTCGATGTCAAGCAGGGTCAATTCACCCCGCGCCAGTTCCTCGGCCACCAGCACCGGCGGCAACGCGCCAATGCCAAACCCGTCGCGCAACAGCCGGGTGATCGCCGACACCGAGTTCACACAGTTCAGCCGTGGCGCCAGTACGCCCTGGGCCTGCATCAGCGCCAGGATGTCCTGATGCGGCCGGGAGTTTTTCGAGTAGGTGATTATGCGTTCCTGCGCCAGGTCGGCGAGGTTTTGGTAGTCGCGGTTGTAGATCGAATGGCTGGCGACGATCCAGCCAATGGGGTGGCTGGCCAGCTCCAGGCTGCGCACGCTTTCCTGGCGCACCAGATCGGTTTGCAGGATCAGATCGAGAAAGCCTTTTTGCAGCTGATCGCAGAGGTTCAGCGAGGTATCCGCCACCAGCTCGATTTCCACCCTTGGGTACAGATCGGTCATCTGCGCCACCAGCGGGCTGAGCCAGGTGTGGATCACCGTGTCCATCACCCCGATGCGCACCCGGCCGACCTTGCTCGATCGGGTCTCGATCGACTGCTTCAGCGCCTGCATCGTGTCGAGCATCTGCTCGGCATAATCCAGCACTTTCAAACCTTCGGGCGTCAGACTAACGCCGCGTGAGTCACGCAGGAACAGCTTCACCCCGAGCTCGCCTTCGAGTACTGCAATCCGGCTGGAAATCGAAGCCTGGGTGGTGAACAGCTTGTCGGCGGTCAGGCGAAAACTTTTCAGCCGGGCGACCCAGACGAAGGTTTCGAGAAACTTCAGGTTCATGGCAACAAATTTTTCTTATGTCTTGGGCGGGTTTTTATTCGTTGGACGCGACCGGGTGACGCACCCAAGAATCGACGCATCCGGTTCCCACGATAGGCGTCGTCGGAGCTTCGAACAAGACTAATAAAAGCCTGCGGAGACATGCCATGAGTGCGCCCGACACCCTCGACCTCCCCAAGACTGCGGCCCGTCCCGGCCCGTTCGACTGGTATCGCAACATCAATCAGCAGGAGCGCCGGACCTTCTGGAGCTGCAAGATCGGCTACGGTCTGGACGGCATGGACACCCAGATGCTCAGCTTCGTGGTGCCGACCCTGATCGCGATGTGGGGCATCACCACTGGCGAGGCCGGGCTGATCCACACCAGTACTCTGATCGCTTCGGCCATCGGCGGTTGGGTGGCGGGGATTCTCTCCGACCGCATCGGCCGCGTGCGCACCCTGCAACTGACGGTGCTGTGGTTCGCCTTCTTCACTTTCCTTTGCGGCTTCGCCCAAAACTACGAACAACTGCTGATCGCCCGAACCCTGATGGGCTTCGGTTTCGGCGGTGAATGGACCGCCGGCGCGGTGCTGATCGGTGAAGTGATCCGCGCCAAGGATCGCGGCAAGGCGGTGGGCATGGTGCAATCCGGCTGGGCGCTGGGTTGGGGGCTGACGGCGATTCTGTACGCGCTGCTGTTCTCGGTGCTGCCACCGGAAGACGCCTGGCGCGCACTGTTCATCCTCGGCATCGTGCCGGCGGTGTTCGTGATTTTTGTCCGGCGTCTGGTGAAAGACCCGGAGATCTACCGCGAAGCCAAAGCCAAGCAAACTCTGGACAGCCCTTCGAAGTTCTACGAGATCTTCGCCCCCGGCATGCTCTTCACCACCATTCGCGCCTCATTGCTGACCACTGGCGCCCTCGGCGGTTATTACGCGATCACCTCCTGGCTGCCGACTTTTCTGAAGAACGAACGCGGCTTGAGCGTACTCGGCACCGGCGGTTATCTGGCGATGGTGATCATTGGTTCCTACGTCGGTTATGTGATCAGCGCCTATTTGACCGACCTGCTGGGCCGCAAGAAGAACTTCATCCTGTTCGCGGTCGGCTCGTTCACCATCGTTCTGCTCTACACCCAATTACCGGTCAGCAATGGCGTGATGCTGTGGTTGGGTTTCCCGCTGGGCTTCTTCGCCTCGGGGATTTTCAGTGGCATGGGCGCGTTTCTCACCGAGCTGTTTCCAACCCGGATTCGCGGCTCGGGGCAGGGCTTCTGCTACAACATCGGCCGGGCACTGGCGGCGTTGTTCCCGCTGTTGATCGGGTTGCTCAGCCAGAAAGTGCCGCTGAGTGTAGGCATCGGTGCCTTTGCGGCGGTGTCCTACGGGGTGGTGATTCTCGCGGCGTTGAGCCTGCCGGAAACCCGTGGCAAGCAACTGGACGCGCAGTAACTGATAACCTGCGGGACACTGTCTGTCCCACAGCAAAAAAAGAAAAGAACTACAGGAGTGTTCACCGTGAGCCGCCTGCTATTGAACTGTGACATCGGCGAGAGCTTCGGCAGCTGGACCATGGGTCTGGACGCGGAAGTCATGCCCTTCATCGACTGCGCCAACATTGCCTGCGGCTTTCACGCCGGCGACCCGAGCATCATGCGCAAGACCGTCAGCCTGGCCCTGAGCCACGGCGTGCAGATCGGTGCGCATCCGGCCTATCAGGATCTGGTGGGGTTCGGCCGCCGCTCCATGGCCTACACCGCCCAGGAACTGCAAGACATCCTGCATTACCAGATCGGCGCCCTCGACGGCATTTGCCGTGCCCAAGGTGGCAAAGTCAGTTACGTCAAACCCCACGGCGCGATGTACAACGACATGATGGCCAACCCGGCGCAGTTGCGGGCGGTGATTCAGGCCGTCGCGGCTTACGATCGCAGCCTGCCACTGATGCTGATGGCCACCCGCGATAACACGGCCGCGCAACAGCTCGGCGACGAATACGGCGTGACCCTGTGGTTCGAAGCCTTCGCCGACCGCGCCTACGACAGCGTCGGCCGACTGGTCTCGCGACAACTGCCGGGCGCGGTGCACCACGATTCCGAAACCATCATCGGGCAAGCGCTGACCATCGCCCGTGGCGACAACCTCACGGCCAGCGACGGCAGCGCGCTGCACCTGCAAGCCAACACTTTGTGCGTCCACGGTGACAACGCCAGTTCAGTGGCTGCCGTGCAGCGCATTCGTCAGGCCCTGAACGAGCAGAGCGCGCCATGAATCTGCGGGTGGAAGTGGTGGCGCTGGATTGCCTGATGCTGCGCCTGTTCGATGAAATCGCCGAAGCCAACATGCCGTGGATGCTCGCCGCCAGTGAGCGGTTGCGCACGGTGTTCGGCGCACATCTGATCGATCTGGTGCCGTCGTACACCACGTTGATGGTGCATTACGACCTGACCGAATTGAATCCGGGTCAGGCTCGCGAATTGATCGCCGAAGCCTTGATCGACCTGTCGCCGAACGCGCGCACCGGCGGCCAGTGTCATGTGCTACCGGTGTGGTACGACCTGAGCGTCGGACCGGAATTGAGTCTGCTGTCACAACGCAGCGGTTTGGCGGTGGAAGAAGTGATCCGCCGTCACAGTGCTCGTGAATATCAGGTGTTCGCCCTAGGCTTTGCGCCGGGTTTCGCGTTCATGGGGCTGGTGGAAGAAGTCCTGGCAGCACCGCGTCTGAATACCCCACGCAAGAAAGTCGCCGCCGGCAGCGTCGGCATCGCCGAACGGCAGACGGCCGCGTATCCGGTGGTGTCTCCCGGTGGCTGGAACCTGATCGGTCGCACACCGGCAAAACTGTTCGACCGTGAACGCGATGGCTACAGCCTCATGCAGCCCGGGGATACCGTGCGTTTTGAAGCGGTGAGCCACGCCGAATTCATCCGCCTCGGTGGTGACGACACGCCTCTGGAGGCCCTGGCATGAGCCGACTGACGATTGAAGCGAGTACGCCGCTGTGCCTGTTGCAGGATGCCGGGCGGTTTGGCGTGCGCCATCTGGGCGTGACTCAGGGCGGCGCGGCGGACTGGCGGTCGATGGCCTGGGCCAACTGGCTGCTGGGCAATGGCCTGGACTTGCCCGTGATCGAAATCACCCTCGGCGGGTTCACGGTGGTGGCTGAAGAAGATTGCTTGCTGGCATTGGCTGGCGCCGACCTTGGCGCGCAGATCGACGGCGAGGCGTTGGCGCCGTGGCGCAGTTTCAAGCTGCGCAAAGGGCAGACCTTGAAGTTCACCCAACCGTTACTGGGGGCGCGGACCTATCTGGCGGCGCCCGGCGGTTTCAGTGCGCCGAAAGTGCTGGGCAGCAGTGCCACGGTGGTGCGTGAGGAGCTTGGCGGTCTTGATGGTTTTGGATTGCCGCTGGCCAAGGGCGCTTCGCTGAGTTATCAGGGCGAAACCCTGTTGATGTGTGAGGTTCCGGCGGAGCATCGACCGGACCTGCGCCTCGACGCGCCACTGGATCTGGTGCTGGGCGCGCAGATCGGTCAGTTCAGCGGGCAGAGTCTGTTCGATGCCTTCAACCGTGCCTGGACGCTGGACAGTCGCGCCGATCGCATGGGTATTCGTCTGTTGGGCACGGCGTTGCAGTATCAGGGCAAACCGATGATTTCCGAGGGCATTCCGCTGGGCGCGGTGCAGGTGCCGCCGGACGGGCAGCCGATCGTGTTGCTCAATGATCGGCAGACCATTGGCGGCTATCCGCGATTGGGTGCCTTGACGCCGCTGGCGCTGGCTCGACTGGCACAGTGTCTGCCGGGGGTGAAGGTCAGATTGCGCCCGGTGGTGCAGGACGTCGCACACCGGGAACACCTCGAATATCTACAGCGCTTTACTTGATCGTTCCCACGTCGAACGCGTCTGCGTTTGATCGTTCCCACGCTCCGCGTGGGAATGCCGCCCGGGACGCTCCGCGTCCCAGTGACGCAGAGCGTCACTTGATGCATTCCCACGCAGACGGTTCGACGCCTCGACATGGGAACCATCCGCTTACTTGGACAGAAACCGCATCCCTTCTTCCAGCCCGCGCAACGTCAGCGGATACATCTGATCCTCGATCAAGTCCCGCACGATATTGGTCGACGATGTATAGCCCCACGTATCTTTCGGATACGGATTGATCCAGATGAGCTTCTTGTACTTCTCCATGAAGCGCTGCATCCACACGTAACCCGGCTCTTCGTTCCAGTGCTCGACGCTGCCGCCAGCCTGGGTGATTTCATAAGGCGCCATCGCGGCGTCACCGATGAAGATCACTTTGTAGTCGGCGCCGTACTTGTGCAGCAGGTCCTGGGTCGACGTGCGCTCGGAAGTGCGGCGCATGTTGTTCTTCCACACCGATTCATAAATGAAGTTGTGGAAGTAGAAGTACTCCAGATGCTTGAACTCGGTCTTGCAGGCCGAGAACAATTCCTCGCAGATCTTCACGTGGGCGTCCATCGAGCCGCCGATGTCGAACAGCAGCAACAGCTTCACCGTGTTGCGCCGTTCCGGGCGCATCTGGATGTTCAGCAGGCCGGCATCCTTGGCGGTGTGGTCGATGGTGCCGTCGATGTCCAGCTCTTCCGCCGCGCCCTGACGAGCGAATTTGCGCAGGCGACGCAGGGCGACCTTGATGTTACGGGTGCCCAGTTCCACGGAATCGTCGAGGTTCTTGTACTCGCGCTGATCCCAGACTTTCACCGCTTTGCCCTGGCGCTTGCCGGCATCGCCGACCCGGATGCCTTCCGGGTTGAAACCGCCGGAGCCGAACGGGCTGGTGCCGCCGGTGCCGATCCATTTGTTGCCGCCGGCGTGGCGTTCCTTCTGTTCTTCCAGACGTTTCTTGAACTCTTCGATCAGCTTGTCCAGGCCGCCGAGGGACTGGATCTGCGCGCGTTCCTCGTCGCTCAGCGAACGCTCGAATTCCTTGCGCAACCAGTCTTCGGGGATCAGCGCCTGCAAGTGATCGTCGAGCTTTTCCAGACCGTTGAAGTAGGCGCCGAACGCACGGTCGAACTTGTCGAAATGCCGTTCGTCCTTCACCAGAATCGCCCGCGACAAGTAGTAAAACTCGTCCATGTCGGCGAAGGTGACGCGCTGTTTCAGCGCGTTGATCAGGTCGAGCAGCTCGCGCACCGAGACCGGCACCTTGGCTGCACGCATTTCATTGAACAGGTTGAGCAACATGGCATCAGCCTCTTAGCGGGTGCCGCGACGGCTCATGAACGCCAGGCGCTCAAGCAGTTGCACGTCCTGTTCGTTCTTCACCAGCGCACCGGCCAGCGGCGGGATGGCTTTGGTCGGATCGCGTTCGCGCAGCACGGCTTCGCCGATGTTGTCGGCCATCAGCAGTTTCAGCCAGTCCACCAGTTCCGAGGTCGACGGCTTCTTCTTCAGGCCCGGCACCTTGCGCACGTCGAAGAACACGTCCAGCGCTTCGCTGACCAGATCCTTCTTGATGTCCGGGTAGTGAACATCGACGATTTTCTGCAGGGTGGTTCGGTCGGGGAAGGCGATGTAATGGAAGAAGCAGCGGCGCAGGAACGCGTCCGGCAGCTCTTTCTCGTTGTTGGAGGTAATGATGATGATCGGACGCTTCTTGGCCTTGATGGTCTCGTCGATCTCGTAAACGTAGAACTCCATCTTGTCGAGTTCTTGCAGCAGGTCGTTGGGAAACTCGATGTCGGCCTTGTCGATTTCGTCGATCAGCAGGATGACGCGCTCTTCGGACTCGAACGCTTCCCAGAGTTTGCCCTTCTTCAGGTAGTTGCGTACGTCGTGGACTTTTTCATTGCCCAGTTGCGAGTCGCGCAAACGGCTGACCGCGTCGTACTCGTACAGGCCCTGATGGGCCTTGGTGGTGGACTTGATGTGCCAGGTGATCAGCTTGGCGCCGAATGATTCGGCCAGTTGCTCGGCGAGCATGGTCTTGCCGGTGCCCGGTTCGCCCTTGACCAGCAGCGGCCGCTCCAGGGTGATGGCGGCGTTGACCGCCAGCTTCAGGTCATCGGTGGCGACGTAGGCCTGGGTGCCTTCGAACTTCATCTGCTAATCCTCGAACGGTAACGCCGACCTGAACGGGCAGGGCGGGGGCGAAATAATCGGATGCCCGACTATAACGCGCGGCCCGGTCGACTGTGAACGCAGACGGCTTATTCAGTCTCTGAATGGGGCGTCACATGTTGACTCAGTTTTGGCACGAGGCCAGTATTCAGGTATCGCCGATTTGGCGATAGCCTTCGGGCATGACTACCAAATACCGATTTCGCGAAAAATACCGCATTCAGTTGCGCGAGAAGGATCACCCACCACCCCATGTTCACCTGACCGGTGGCGGAGTGGATGTGATGCTGAGCCTGGAAACCGTCGAGGTCATGATGGGCAAGGCACCGCCACTGATCGTCAAGGAAGCGCTGGCGTGGGTTTTGTCCCATCAGACGCAATTGCTGGAGGACTGGAAACGATGTTACCCATGAAGCGGCCACGGTTGGCGGCAGTGCAGGCTCTTGGCGATGCTTGTCTGTCACTGACCTTTATTGACGGCCAACAGCTGAACCTGGACTTGAGCTGCGATCTGCAAACTTACCCGGGGCTCGCTCCGCTACTGGACGCTGAAGTGTTCGCAACCGCTGAGTTGGGTGACGACGGCTGGAGCGTGGAGTGGCCGGAACCGGATATCCAGATTGGTGCCGATACCTTGTATCGGGACGCGCTCGCGCAAAATGCGCCGGACGAAAACACACGGATTTTCATGGATTGGCGCGCTCGCACCGGTTTACCGTTGAATGAGGCAGCCGAAGCGTTGGGTGTCAGTGCCCGCAGCATCAGTCGCTACAGTAATGGTCGGGAAGCGGTGCCGCGATCATTGGCCCTGGCCTGTCTGGGTTGGGATTCATTGCAGGTGAAACCTGCACTGATCGCGGCAGAGGATACCGGGCGCTACATCGTCAACCGTAAAACTTAGCCCGCATCCGGCTTCGGCCGTTCGTACCGCGCATTGAAGGCCTGGATGAATCCGTTGCGCAAAATCTGCAAAAACGCTTCGAACGCGCTGATATCTTGCTGATGTACGCTGCCACTGAGTTCGACTCGGGTGGCAAACTGGTTTTTGCCCTGGTTTTTCAGCACGGTTTCCGTGCCGCCGACCAGTGCTTCCCAGATCGAGCGGAAGATTCCCTTGTTCTTGTTCTCGACATCCTGCTGCCAGTTGAACACGTCCACGTCGCGCAGCAGCGGTTTGATGTAGCCCTTGAGCTGGCCCTTGTTGGCGGCGGCTTCGATGACCACATCGCCGTGGCCGGCGTTGAAGTCGAATTTGCCGTAGGCCGAGGCGAAGTCGTTCATGCGCTTGAGTTCGATGTCGCGGGCCCGCAGGCGAAATTCGAAGTCTTCGAAATTGCTCAAGGGGTCGAAGGTGGCTGTGGTTTCCAGCGGGGCATGCCCCAGCAGCAGAGCCTTGCCTTCGAAGCGAGCATCGCGTTTGCCTTCTTTGTCGACCACGTTGGTCAGGTTGTAAATGCTGGCGTCGACGTTGGTTGCATTCATGTTTACCGGTGGTTTGGAGTTGAAGTTGCGAAAGCTGATCCGCCCATCGCTGATCTGCACTTCGTCGAGCGTGATAGGCAACAGTTTGCCCAGTTGCTCACGCCAGTCGGTGCCCTGACCGGTCTGGGAGTTCTGCTTGTTGGCACCACCATCGACGAAGTTCACCTGAGGTTTAAAGAATTTCACCTGCGCCACGACAGCATGGTCGTACCAAAGCGAGTGCCAACTGACAGACAGGTCGATAACCGGCGCATCGACGAATGGCACCGGCACCTTGCCGTCGGCCTTGACGATTTTCAGGCCATTGATCTTGTAGGCCCCGCGCCAGAGCGCCAGATCGACGTCGGTGATCTGGCCGCGGTAGTCGCCCATGTTGGCCAGCTTGTCATTCAGATAGTCGCGCACGAGGTAGGGCAGGGCGATGTGCAGGGCGACCAGCAACACCACAACAGTGGCGAAAATCCACAATGGCCAACGGTAGCGACGCTTCATGGCAGCAAATTCCGAACGATGTAAAGCGATTGACTGCCGCCTGCCGCAGACGTTCGGCCCGACTGGACTGACACGGGCAACAGGCTTACCTTGGAAGGCTGAATTCAACGCTGCACAAGGACCCAGCCATGAGCCGTATTTTTGCTGACAACGCCCATTCCATCGGCAACACGCCGCTGGTGCAGATCAACCGCATCGCGCCCCGTGGCGTGACCATTCTGGCCAAGATCGAAGGTCGCAACCCGGGCTACTCGGTCAAGTGCCGGATTGGCGCCAACATGATCTGGGACGCCGAAAGCAGCGGCAAACTCAAGCCGGGCATGACCATCGTCGAGCCGACCTCCGGCAACACCGGCATCGGCCTGGCCTTCGTGGCGGCCGCGCGCGGTTACAAATTGCTGCTGACCATGCCGGCCTCGATGAGCATCGAGCGGCGCAAAGTGCTCAAGGCGCTGGGCGCAGAGCTGGTGCTGACCGAGCCAGCCAAGGGCATGAAAGGCGCTATCGAAAAGGCCAACGAGATCGTAGCCAGTGACGCGGGCAAATATTTCATGCCGGCCCAGTTCGATAACCCGGCCAACCCGGCCATTCATGAAAAGACCACCGGCCCGGAAATCTGGAATGACACCGATGGCGCCATCGATGTGCTGGTGGCGGGCGTCGGCACCGGCGGAACCATCACCGGCGTGTCGCGGTATATCAAGAATACGGCAGGCAAACCGATTCTGTCGGTGGCGGTGGAGCCGGTGTCTTCGCCGGTGATTACCCAGGCGCTGGCAGGTCAAGAAATCAAGCCGAGCCCGCACAAGATTCAGGGCATCGGCGCCGGTTTTGTGCCGAAGAACCTTGATCTGTCGATGGTTGACCGGGTCGAGCTGGTGACGGATGACGAGTCCAAAGCCATGGCCCTGCGCCTGATGCAGGAGGAAGGGATCCTGTGCGGGATTTCCTGTGGTGCGGCCATGTCGGTGGCGGTGCGCCTGGCGGAAACTCCGGAAATGCAGGGCAAGACCATTGTGGTGGTGCTGCCCGACTCCGGTGAGCGTTATCTGTCGAGCATGCTGTTCAGTGATCTGTTCACCGATCAGGAGAACCAGCAGTAAGGGGTGCGTTGATTCAGGTCAGCCAGGGTTCAGGATCGTTATGTTAATAAGTGCTTTGTTGCGCAATTCTTAACACTGAATCTTGAGTCGGGCGGGTTTTTCCCGGAGCCGGTAGTGTTTATCATGGCCGGCCGCCATCTCGGGTAAATGACATGGCGTGGCGTTGTCTTATTTCAAGGAGTTGTTGATGACCTTTTCGTTAGCCGCCAAGGTGTCGGTGTTGCTGCTGTTTGTGGGCAGCATCCTCTACGTGCATTTGCGCGGCAAGGCGCGTTTGCCGGTGCTGCGGCAGTTCGTCAACCACTCGGCGCTGTTCGCCCCCTATAACGCCCTGATGTATCTGTTCTCGGGTGTGCCGTCCAAACCATATCTGGATCGCAGCAAGTTTCCGGAGCTGGACGTGTTGCGTGATAACTGGGAAACCATTCGCGACGAAGCCATGCATCTGTTCGACGAGGGTTATATTCGCGCCGCCGAGAAGAACAACGACGCCGGTTTCGGCTCGTTCTTCAAAAAGGGCTGGAAGCGTTTCTACCTCAAGTGGTACGACAAACCGCTGCCATCGGCCGAAACCCTGTGCCCGAAAACCGTGGCGCTGGTCAGTGCCATCCCCAACGTCAAAGGCGCGATGTTCGCGCTGTTGCCGGGCGGCAGCCATTTGAACCCGCACCGCGATCCGTTCGCCGGTTCCCTGCGTTATCACCTTGGTCTGTCAACGCCAAACTCCGACGATTGCCGAATCTTCGTCGACGGGCAGGTCTACGCCTGGCGCGACGGTGAAGACGTGATGTTCGACGAGACCTACGTGCATTGGGTAAAGAACGAAACCGAACAGACCCGCGTCATCCTGTTCTGCGACATCGAGCGGCCGCTGAGCAACCGCCTGATGACCCGCATCAACCGCTTCATCAGCGCCTGGCTGGGCCGTGCCACGGCACCGCAGAACCTCGACGACGAGCGTGTTGGCGGGATCAACCAGGCTTATGCGTGGAGCAAGAACTTCAGCGACAAGTTCAGCGGTAAGGTCAAGCAGTGGAAACGCCGTAATCCAAAAGCCTACCGCGTGATGCGGCCAGTGCTGGCGGTGGTGGTGCTGACGTTGCTGGGGTATTGGCTGTTTGGTTGAGGCTGGAATTAAAAGCATAAAAAACCGCTCGTTTGAGCGGTTTTTTGTTTTCGGAATCAGGGACGGCCAGCAAGTAAGCTTGGTTCATCGATAGCGGTGCCGGTTGCAATGATCTGTAAGAGCCGTCTTTGACTGGCTGTCAGAACCGCCGGATCAGATTCACCCCTTATTGCATGCGCTTTTTTCTTTCTGGGGGATTTTTTTATTTCTTTGCGCATATTCACACCGTGGTTGATCAATATTTGAGCGTTTTTCACAATACTAGGCTCCCTACTGTTTTGACAAGGCGACCCTCGTTATCCAAACCGAAGCCGAGTTGTTCGTAAATTGGTATTGCTCCCTGGAATGGTTCTTGAGCCTCGATCAAGCTACTGCCAATGATGCGGGCGTATTGCTCAATTGCCAGAACGGATAGCGGTGCAACACGGTTTTTCAATGGATGTGTTTCTCTTGGCCGCCCCTCCAGTCGTACGATTCGGATGCGTTGTCGACTTTTATTCGGGTTGGCAAAGCAAAGTCCGCACAGTTCAGATTCAAACCAGATTGCGATGTCGAGAGCGAGAGGTTCGCACGCTTTCCATCCAATGACTTCTTCCCATGAAAAATGCGGGCTCTCCCAACACTCAAAAGCACTCAGCGCCAACGAGTCGATGGGTTCGAAACGTACTTTCGAAAGGTCAAGCGTTGTGGGGCCAGCCATCTCCAGGTCAATCTGGAGTTGAGTCGTGGCAAGGCGGGCAAGCTTCCTGGCTTGCGATTTGTACAACTGATACCGCAGATGATTCCGTTCCCTTGGCATATGATCTCGCGCATTCCATGTCCCCCATCAATGGTCGTTGCAATTGCAAACGAGCCTATGCGCCTGCCTCCTGCCTGTCGCTACTGGCCCTTTGTCCAAGTCGTTGCAATCCATGTCGCGGGCTGGTTATAGTCGGCGCTCGTGAGTCGTATGACTCACCTTTCAACCCTTCAAAAAAGATCAGCCCAGATGCCTGCATCCCTCATCAACGCGGTAGTCGATTCAGCGGTCAACGCTGGCGTCGTGCCGTGCGGGAATCAGCAGCCTGTGCAGATCAGTCATTACCCTCCACCTGTCAGTAGCACGCCGGTGTGCGCAGTCGTATCACCGCCGGGCGTTGGTGTTTCGGGCTGATCGGCGTTTTCTGCTGACCCCTGTGCCCGCCTGAAAAAACCTACTGAATTTCAGCTTCGGCTGAGTTGGCTATTTGCCTGACTACAGGTGGTATTCATGTTTGTCCTTTCGAAAAAATCCGCGCTCGCGGCGGCGTCCACGAGCCTGTTCGTTCTGCTGTGGAGCAGCGGGGCGATCTTCTCCAAGTGGGGGCTGGCCCACGCTTCGCCTTTTGCCTTTCTGCTGATCCGTTTTGTGATTGCACTGTGCGGGTTGGTGCTGCTGGCACCGTTGCTCAAGTTGAAACTGCCCAAGGGCGGCAAGCCGGTGCTGTACGCGATGGCCACCGGTGTGGTGCTGTTGGGGGCTTATCAGATCTTCTATCTGCTGGCGCTGGATCTGAAAGTCACGCCCGGGGTGATGGCGACCATCATGGGCGTGCAGCCGATTCTCACGGTGGTGATCATGGAGCGGCAGCGCTCGGCGAGTCGGATGTTTGGGCTGGCGTTGGGATTGGCCGGTCTGATCATGGTGGTTTACCAGGGCATCGGCCTGGCCGGGATGTCGCTCGCTGGAATGTTGTTCGGGCTGCTGGCGTTGGCGAGCATGACCTTCGGCTCGATCATGCAGAAGCGCATCACCGACAATCCCCTCGGCACGCTGCCGGTGCAATACCTGGCCGGTCTGCTGCTGTGCGGGATCTTCGTGCCGTTCCAGCCGTTCCACTTTGAGCACAGCGCCGGCTTCATCGTGCCGGTGTTGTGGATGGGGCTGGTGGTTTCCGTGCTGGCGACGTTGCTGCTGTATCGACTGATCGCCCGGGGCAATCTGGTGAATGTCACCAGCCTGTTCTATCTGGTGCCGGCCGTGACGGCGGTGATGGACTACCTGATCTTCGGCAATCGCCTGGCGGCGTTGAGCGTGCTGGGGATGCTGTTGATCATCGTCGGTCTGGTGTTCGTGTTCCGTAAATCGGCCTAATAGCCGCGCATGAAAAAGGCCCGGGAGGAAACTCCCGGGCCTTTGTGCATCTGTGAATCAGCGAGTGGCGATTTCTGCCGGTTTCACCACAGCGGGTTTCAGCACCAGCCACAGCGCAATGGCGATCAATACCCCGCCATACAAGTGGGCCATCGACAGCGGCTCATCGAGAAACAGCGCCCCCCACAATACGCCGAATGGCGGAATCATGAAGGTCACGGTCATCGATTTCACCGGCCCGATGGAACTCAGCAGGCGGAAGTAAATGATGTAGGCAAACGCAGTGCAGCCCAGCCCAAGGCCCAACAGCGACAGCCAGACATTCCAGCCACCCCAGCTCACCGGCGGCGCAGTGATGACGCTGTAACCGAACAGCGGCAACAGAAACAGGGTCGCACCGAGCATGCTGCCCAGCGCCGACAGACGACTGTCGAGCCCGCCGGCCTGATCCAGCCAGCGTCGGGCGAGAAACCCGGCGAAGCCGTAGCAGGTGGTCGCGAGCAGGCAGGCGACCGCGCCCATCAGCAGGTGCAGATCGAACGCGACCGGGCCGGCGCGGGTCAGCACGCCCACCCCGAGCAGGCCGAGGAACACCCCGGCGAGTTTGGCCAGCGTGAGTTTTTCACTGAAGAACAACCCGCCGATCAACACGCCCATCAACGGCGTGGTGGCATTGAAGATTGCGGAGTACCCGGCCGGAAGCACCTGGGCGGCGACCGAATACAGCGTCGCCGGCACGCCGGAGTTGATCACGCCGAGCAACATCACAGTCTTGAGCTTGCCTTTGAAATCCCAGCTGATGCGCATCAGCCCGAGGATGACCAGCAAGCCGACGGCGGCGATTGAAACGCGGAAGAATCCGGTCGGAACCGTACCGATCGCGGGAGCGATGATGCGCATGAACAGGAAGCTCGCGCCCCAGATGGCAGCCAGCGACAACATGCGGAAAATATCGACAGGGCTCACGGGCCACTCCTTCCTTGATCGGGACGAGAGTGTTGCCGAGGGCCCCGGCGATGGCAACCGCTAATCGGGCATTTAATTGTCTGATCAGATCACGAAGCGCGTGACCAGTGCGTTCAGGTCGACGGCCAGGCGCGACAGTTCCTGACTGGCGGCAGACGTCTGGGTGGCGCCGGCAGCAGTCTGGGTCGACAGATCGCGGATGGTCACCAGGTTTTCGTCGACTTCCCGGGCCACCAGCGCCTGCTGCTCGGCGGCGCTGGCGATCACCAGGTTGCGCTGGTTGATCTGCGAAATCGACGCGGTGATTTTCTCCAGAGCCTGGCCGGCGCTGTTGGCCCGGCGCAGGGTGTGGCTGGCCTGCTCGGCGCTGTTTTGCAAGGCGCCGACGGTGGCACTGGTGCCTTGCTGAATGCTGCTGATCATCAGCTCGATTTCTTCGGTGGAGTTCTGCGTGCGCTGGGCCAGCGAACGGACTTCATCGGCAACCACTGCGAAGCCACGTCCGGCCTCGCCGGCGCGCGCGGCTTCAATCGCAGCGTTCAGAGCCAGCAGGTTGGTCTGCCCGGCGATGCCGCGAATCACCTCCAGCACCTTGCTGATGTCCTGAGCCTGAGTCGCAAGGCCCTCGGCCTGTTCGGATGCGCCGAGCACGGCGCTGACCAGTTCCTGAATCGAGCTGATGGTCTCGCTGACCTGCACATGCCCGTGCTTGCTGTCCTCGTTCGACGCTTCGGAGGCCTGGGCACTGGACACCGCATTGGCGGCCACTTCATCCACCGCCGTGCTCATCTCGGTGACCGCCGTGGCGGCCTGCTCGATCTGGTCATTTTGCTGTTGCAGGCCGCGGGTGCTCTGTTCCATCACCGAACTCATTTCCTCGGCGGCGGAGGCCAGTTGCTGGGCCGACTCGCTGATGCCGCGAATGGTCGAACGCAGATTGCCCTGCATCTCGGCCAGAGCCGTGAGCAACTGCGCCGCTTCATCACGACCGTCGCTGTCGATGCGACCGCTGAGGTCTCCCGAAGCAATCCGCCGTGCGACGTTCAGCGCCTGATTGATCGGCGTGGTGATGCTGCGTGTCAGCAACCAGGCCAGCAACAACGTGGCAATCAGGGCGATAACGATGATCGTGGCGACGATCCACAGCGCCTGCTGGTACATCGCCGCCGCGGACTTGGCGGCGGCATCCGCACCTTGCTGATTGAGGCTGATCATTTGCTCCAGCGTCTTGTCGAGCACCGTGCCCTGGGGCGCCAGTTCAGTGCTCAGGCGCGCGTAGGCTTGTTCGTTTTGTCCGGCATCAAGCTGTTTGATGATCTGGTCGAGGATGCTCAGGTACTTGGCGGTGTCGGCGCCCAAGCCTTCCAGCATCGCCCGTTCCTGATCGTTGGCAATCAGGGCCTTGTGATCGTCGAGGCGCTTGAGCAATTCCTGACGTTGCGCCGTGAGAAGGCCCTTGCTGCGTTCGCGAACGGCAGCCTGAGTACTGGTGATCAGGCGCAGGGATTCGAGACGAATACTGGCAATGTTCGCCGCTGCGTCATGGATGCTTTCGATGCTGGGCATCCACGATTCCTCGATCACCGCCGCGCTCTCGCGCAAGGTTTTCATCTGGCCCAGACCAAACAGGCCGACCACCAGCAGCAGACAGGCCAGAACGGCAAAACACAAACTGGCGCGCAAACCGATGCGCAGATTCCGGATAGACATCAATGTGCTCCTTGGGGATTGGGGGAGAGGTCGTCCTCGTGGGCCGAGGATCTTGTTGTGAGGCGGGTGATGGCGGGGTGTATATCAAAGTGCCACTATCTTGGTAAGGCCAGTCGCTGACGGGAATGGGCAGGCATGAACAACTCGGGCAAAAGCGCGGGCTAGAGATGTCGCCGCTGAATTGGATCCGAAACCCAGAGAAGACGCGGGCTGGCGCCCAGTGGTGGGGGGAACCGAAGTGGGTATTTATTGACCGAACGGTCGATTAAAAAAAACTTTGATAAAAACTGTGTCGCTGTACAACCCGCAAGAGCATTTGGCAGAAATTGCGCTTCTCCTGCGCCCGCTTCCGTGGCTAAGCTCAGGCCTTCGAGCACAGATTCTCCAATTCCCGCAGAGGTCTCATCTATGCCGCAGCAATGGCCAGCCACCGACATCGCCCGTCTGATCCTCGATGGCTTTGACGATTACCGCGAGCATTTCCGGCGGATCACCGACGGCGCCCGGGAGCGCTTCGAGCAGGCCCGCTGGCAGGACACGCAAACGGCGTCGGCGGCGCGGATCAACCTCTACGAAGAAAAGGTCGGTGAAACCGTCGCCCGTCTGCGCGAGTACTTCGAGCCGGACACCTTGATGGACGTCACCTGCTGGCCGCTGGTGAAAAGCGCCTACATCAGCATCATCGACCTGCGCTTCGACGATGAACTGTCCGAGACCTGGTACAACTCGATTTTCTGCGGCCTGTTCAGCCACGACCTGATCAGCGACGGCTGCATGTTCATCCACACCACGCGCCCGAGCCTGCGCCGCGCAAGGGCCGCACAGACCCGCACCTACAAGCCCCAAGGGCAGATCTCGGGCATGCTTGCGAGCATCTTTGCCGATTATCGCTTCAACGAGGCCTACGCCGATCTGCCCGGTGACTTGCATCGCCTGGAAGCGCAACTGCGCGAGAACCTGCCGGACTGGGTGTGCAAGGACCCGGAACTGAGCGTCGAGCTGTTTTCCTCGGTGCTGTACCGCAACAAGGGCGCGTACCTGGTCGGGCGGATCTACACCAACGACGATCAGTGGCCGCTGGTGATTCCGCTGCTGCACCGCGAAGGGCGCGGGATTCAGATCGACGCATTGATCACCGACGAAGCGGAGGTGTCGATCATCTTCTCCTTCACCCGTTCGTATTTCATGGTGGATGTGCCGGTGCCGGCGGAGTTCATCGGTTTCCTCAAACGCATCCTGCCGGGCAAGCACATCGCCGAGCTGTACACCTCGATCGGTTTCTACAAGCACGGCAAATCCGAGTTCTACCGCGCCCTGATCAATCACCTGGCCAACACCGATGACCAGTTCATCATGGCGCCGGGCGTGCGCGGCATGGTCATGAGCGTGTTCACGCTGCCGGGCTTCAACACCGTGTTCAAGATCATCAAGGACCGTTTCTCCCCATCGAAAAACGTCGACCGCGCCACGGTGATCGAGAAATACCGACTGGTGAAAAGCGTCGACCGGGTCGGGCGCATGGCCGATACCCAGGAATTCGCCGACTTTCGTTTTCCCCTGAGCAAATTCGAGCCGGCGTGCCTGGCGGAACTGCTGGAAGTCGCGCCGTCCACGGTGTCGCTGGAAGGTGAAACCGTGCTGATCCGCCACTGCTGGACCGAGCGCCGGATGACCCCGCTCAACCTCTATCTGGATAACGCCAACGAAGCCCAGGTGCGCGAAGCGCTGGAGGATTACGGGCTGGCGATCAAGCAACTGGCGGCGGCCAACATCTTTCCCGGCGACATGCTGCTGAAGAACTTCGGCGTCACCCGCCATGGCCGGGTGGTGTTCTACGACTACGACGAGATCTGCTTTCTCACCGAAGCCAACTTCCGCCACATTCCGGCACCGCGTACGCCGGAGGACGAAATGGCCTCCGAGCCTTGGTATTCGATCGGGCCTCTGGATGTGTTTCCCGAGGAATTTCCGCCGTTCCTGTTTGCCGATGCAGCGCAGCGCAAGCTGTTCGATCAGTTGCATGGCGAGTTGTACAACGCCGATTACTGGAAGGGATTGCAGGAGGCGATTCGGGCGGGGAAAGTCATCGATGTCTTTCCATATCGGCGAAAGGGCCTTGATAACGAATAAAGCAGCCGCGAGCCGCAAGCTACAAGCCTCAAGTCAAAGACCGCATTCAACTTGCGGCTTGTAGCTTGCCGCTTGTAGCTGCTTTTCTGCGACAATCGCGTCCTTGCGCCACTAGACGACCGAATTGCGTACCCGATGACCGACGAATCGCCCTCCATCGACAAACTGCTGAAAAACCTCGATCACGCCATGCTCGCCGACCGCCACCGGCTGCGGCGGCAGTTGCTTGAGCTGCGCAAGAAACCCGACGAGGCCAAGCTGGCCCAGTGGGTGGCGCGCATGCAGGCGTCCTGCGATCAGGTGCTGGCGCGCAAGGCCAGCCTGCCGGTGATCCGTTACGACGACAGCCTGCCGATTGCGGCCAAGCGTGACGAAATCAAGAAGGCCCTGGAAAAGCATCAGGTGCTGATCATCGCCGGTGAAACCGGCTCGGGCAAAACTACCCAGTTGCCGAAAATCTGCCTGGAAATCGGTCGCGGCCAGCACGGTTTGATCGGCCACACCCAGCCTCGGCGGATCGCAGCGCGCAGCGTGGCCAGCCGGGTCGCTGAAGAACTCGGCACGCCGCTGGGCGCGCTGGTCGGCTATCAGGTGCGCTTCGAAGACCAGAGCGATTCCAATACCCTGATCAAACTGATGACCGACGGCATCCTGCTGGCGGAAACCCAGAACGATCGCTACCTCGAACGCTACGACACGATCATCGTCGACGAAGCCCACGAACGCAGCCTCAACATCGACTTCCTGCTCGGTTACCTGAAAACCCTGCTGCCGCGTCGCCCGGATCTGAAAGTCATCATCACTTCGGCGACCATCGATCTGGAGCGCTTCTCCAAGCATTTCGACGATGCGCCGATTGTCGAAGTGTCCGGCCGCACCTTCCCGGTTGAAACCTGGTATCGCCCGCTGACGCTCGAGCAGGACGAAGAAGGCAACCGCGTCGAGGACGACCTGACTGTCGATCAGGCGATCCTCGCCACCCTCGACGAAATCGCCGCCTATGAGCGCAGCGAGCGCCGCAGTCCCGGTGATGTGCTGGTGTTCCTGCCCGGCGAGCGCGAGATCCGCGACGCCGCCGACATGCTGCGCAAGGCCCAGCTCAAACACACCGAAATCCTGCCGTTGTACGCGCGCCTGTCGCCGGCCGAGCAGCAGCGGATCTTCCAGTCCCATCCGGGGCGTCGCGTGGTGCTGGCGACCAACGTTGCCGAAACTTCCCTGACCGTGCCGGGCATCCGTTACGTGATCGACAGCGGCACCGCGCGCATCAGCCGCTACAGCTACCGCGCCAAGGTCCAGCGACTGCCGATCGAAGCGATTTCCCAGGCCAGTGCCAACCAGCGTAAAGGTCGTTGCGGCCGGGTCGAGCCGGGTATCTGCGTGCGCTTGTACAGCGAAGAGGATTTCCTCGGTCGCCCGGAATTCACCGATCCGGAAATCCTGCGCACCAACCTCGCGGCGGTAATCCTGCAGATGCTCCATCTGCGCCTCGGCGAGATCACCGATTTTCCGTTCATCGAGCCGCCGGACGGCAAGGCGATCAGCGACGGTTTCAACCTGCTGCAGGAATTGTCGGCGGTGGATCGCAACAGTCAGCTGACCCCGCTCGGTCGCCAACTGGCGCGCCTGCCGGTGGACCCGCGAATGGGCCGCATGCTGCTGGAAGCGGCGAAACTTGGCAGCTTGCAGGAGGTGCTGATCGTCGCCAGTGCCATGTCGATTCAGGACCCGCGCGAGCGTCCGCCGGAGCGTCAGCAGGCCGCTGACCAGGCCCACGCTCAGTGGAAGGACGCCGATTCGGACTTCGCCGGGCTGGTCAATCTGTGGCGCGGTTTTGAAGAGCAGCGCCAGGCGCTGACCGCCAGCCCGCTGCGCAACTGGTGCCGCAAGAATTTCCTCAACTACCTTCGGCTGCGCGAGTGGCGCGATTCCCACCGTCAGTTGAGCCTGATCTGCCGCGACTTGCAGCTGAGCCTGAACAAAGAACCGGCGGATTATCCGAAATTGCACAAAGCGGTGCTGGTCGGCCTGCTCAGCCAGATCGGCCAGAAAACCGAGGACGGCGACTATCTTGGCGCCCGTCAGCGGCGGTTCTGGATTCACCCATCGTCGGGCATCGGCAAGAAACGCCCGCAGTGGGTGATGACCGCCGAACTGGTGGAAACCACCAAGCTTTATGCGCGGATGGTGGCGAAGATCGACGCCGACTGGATCGAGCCGCTGGCCGGGCACCTGATCAAGAAAAACCACTTCGAACCGCACTGGGAGAAGAAGCGCGGGCAGGTTGTGGCGTTCGAACAGATCACCCTGTTCGGCCTGATCGTGGTCGGTCGTCGACCGGTGCATTATGGCCCGGTGGATCCGGTGGTATCGCGCGAGTTGTTTATTCGTGAAGGCCTGGTGCGGGGCGAGATTCAATCGAAAGCCAAGTGCCTGAGCGCTAACAAGCAATTGCTCGAACAACTCGACGAACTGGAAGCCAAGGCTCGTCGTCGGGACATTCTGGCCGACGAGGAAACCCTCTACGCGTTCTACGACGCGCGTTTGCCGGCGGAGATCCACCAGACCGCGACCTTCGACAGCTGGTATCGGGTCAACAGCCAGAAAGACCCGCAACTGCTGATCATGCGCGAGGAAGACGTGCTGGCTCGCGAGGCCAGTGAAGTCACCGCCCAGCATTACCCGGACACGCTGCACATCGGCGATCTGGAACTGGCCCTGAGTTACCACTTCGAACCGAATCACCCGCGCGACGGTGTGACCCTGCGAGTGCCGGCGCCGCTGTTGCCGATGCTGCCGCCGGAGCGCCTGGAATGGCTGGTGCCGGGACTGATCGAGGCCAAGTGCATCGCGCTGGTGCGCAACCTGCCCAAGGCCTTGCGCAAGAACTTCGTGCCGGTGCCGGACTTCATCAAGGCCGCGCTGCAACGCATGACCTTCGCCGAAGGTTCGTTGCCGCAAGCGCTGGGTCGCGAACTGCTGCGCATGACCGGCGCGCGGGTCAGCGATGAAGCCTGGGCCGAAGCGACGCAGCAGGTCGAAAGCCACCTGCGGATGAACCTGGAAATCGTCGACGGGCAAGGCAAGTTCCTTGGCGAAGGCCGGGATCTGGCCGAACTCACTGCACGTTTCGCCGAAGCCAGCCAGGCCGCGTTGGCCGTGCCGCAAAGTGCGAAGAGCCAGCAACCGGTGGAGGCCAAGGTCTTCGCGCCGGTGGCGGAAAAGACTCAGCAGAAGATCGCCGGGCTGTCGATGACGGTCTATCCGGCGCTGGTGGAAGAGGGCGGTACGGTCAAGGAAGGTCGTTTCTCGACACCGGCCGAAGCCGAATTCCAGCATCGCCGCGCCTTGCAACGTCTGCTGCTGCAGCAACTGGCCGAACCGGCGAAGTTCCTGCGCGGCAAGTTGCCGGGCCTGACCGAACTGGGCCTGCTGTACCGCGAACTGGGGCGGGTCGATGCGCTGGTCGAAGACATTCTGTTGGCCAGCCTCGACAGCTGCATTCTCGAGGGCGAAGACCCGTTGCCGCGTGATGGCGCAGGTCTGGCGGCACTGGCCGAGCGCAAGCGCGGCAGCTGGACCGAACACGCCGAGCGCGTGGCACGCCTGACGCTGGAAATCCTCAAGCTCTGGCACGGTCTGCAAAAACGCTTCAAGGGCAAGATCGACCTGGCTCAGGCGGTGGCGCTTAACGACATCAAGCAGCAGCTCAGCCATCTGGTGTATCCGGGCTTCGTCCGGGAAACGCCGATGCTCTGGCTCAAGGAGTTGCCGCGTTACCTGAAAGCGGTCGAGCAGCGTTTCGAGAAGCTGGGCGCGCAGGTGCAGAAGGATCGGGTCTGGAGCGGCGAACTCGCCGGCCTCTGGACGCAATACCAGACCCGCGCGGCCAAGCATGCGCAGGAAGGCAAACGCGATCCGCAGCTCGAGCTGTATCGCTGGTGGCTGGAGGAGTACCGGGTTTCGCTGTTCGCCCAGCAGTTGGGGACGAAAGTACCGATCTCCGACAAGCGGCTCAACAAGCAATGGACGCAGGTCGAACCCTAGCGAGTGCCTGATCGCTCCCACGCTCTGCGTGGTAGCGCTTCCCCGGACGCTCTGCGTCCGTTTTTGGGACGCGGAGCGTCCCTGGCTGCATTCCCACGCGGAGCGTGGGAACGATCAGCAAAAGGCGCCAAAAGCCAAGGTTTATGGCAAACTTCGCGCCTATAAACGCCGGCCCCGCGGTTTTGAGCCTTCTCAACTGCGGGCGAGGTCGGAATAAAGCGATGCCAGGTTTTTGCGTCCCTGATACGGGAATGGACCCTTTGCGTGTTGGCACGTCGGTGCCAGCACTTTCTGCCTGAACAGATTAGAGAAACGACCATGCATAACGTCGTCATCAGCGGCACCGGCCTGTACACCCCGGCCAACAGCATCTCCAACGAAGAGCTGGTGCAGTCTTTCAATACCTACGTCGCCCAGTTCAATGCGGACAACGCCGAAGCCATCGCCAACGGCGAAGTCCAGGCCCTGACCGAGTCCAGCGCCGCGTTCATCGAAAAAGCTTCCGGCATCAAGAGCCGCTTTGTCATGGACAAGGACGGCATCCTCGACCCTGCGCGCATGGCGCCACGCCTGCCGGAGCGTTCCAACGACGAATGGTCGGTGCTCTGCCAGATGGCCATCGGCGCTGCCGAACAAGCCCTGCAACGTGCCGGCAAAACCGCCGCCGACATCGACGGCGTGATTGTCGCCTGCTCCAACCTGCAGCGCGCCTACCCGGCCATCGCCATCGAAGTCCAGGAAGCGCTGGGCATCCAGGGTTTCGGTTTCGACATGAACGTGGCCTGCTCGTCGGCGACCTTCGGCATCCAGCAAGCGGCCAACACCGTGCAACTGGGTCAGGCCCGGGCGATCCTGATGGTCAACCCGGAAGTCTGCACCGGTCACCTGAACTTCCGTGACCGCGACAGCCACTTCATCTTCGGTGACGCGGCCACCGCCGTGATTATCGAGCGCGCCGATCTGGCCACCTCCAAGCACCAATTCGACGTGGTCAGCACCAAACTGCTGACCAAGTTTTCCAACAACATCCGCAACAACTTCGGCTTCCTCAATCGCGCGGCGGAAGAGGGCATCGGCGCCCGCGACAAACTGTTCGTGCAGGAAGGCCGCAAGGTGTTCAAGGATGTCTGCCCGATGGTCGCCGAACTGATCGGCGAACATCTGGAAGAGAACAAGCTCAACGTCGGTGACGTGAAGCGCTTCTGGCTGCACCAGGCCAACCTGAGCATGAACCACCTGATCGTGCGCAAGTTGCTGGGCCGCGAGGCCACCGAAGAAGAAGCCCCGGTGATTCTCGACACCTACGCCAACACCAGCTCCGCCGGTTCCGTGATCGCGTTCCACAAATATCAGGACGATCTGGCGGCCGGTTCGCTGGCGGTGCTGAGTTCGTTCGGTGCCGGTTACTCGATTGGTAGCGTGATTCTGCGTAAACGCTAAGAGCGAGTTCATTTCCTCTTAATCGCGCTGACGTTTCCTACATCCGAATCGGCGCGAACGCTGTAATTTTCGAAACTGGCGGCAGGAGAGATCCTGCCGCTATCATTTTCGGAGTCAGGAAAAGGGGATTGATGGATGGCGGTTGACGACACACAACTGCTCGAGCGGTTGTTGGCAGGTGAACAGAAAGCCTTCAAGGAACTGGTCAGCACCTATCAAAGCCCCATGCGCGCGGTGGCCTACGCGATTGTCGGCCAGCGCCATGTCGAGGAAGTGGTGCAGGATGCCTGGCTGTCGGTGGTACGCAATATCGGCCGTTTCGAGGGGCGCTCCAGTCTCAAGACCTGGCTGCTGACCATCACCGCCAACTCGGCCAAGAGCCGCTACAAACTCAATCGTCGCGAAGTGTTGCTGGATGATCTGCCGTCCCCCCACGGCACCATCGACGACAATCGTTTCTCTCCCGGCGACGGGCACTGGCTTGTCGCACCGTTCGCCTGGCACCAGGACACGCCCGAAGCGTTGCTGACAGAAGGCGAGCTGCGTGAATGTCTGGAGCATACGTTGCTCAGTCTCTCCGAACTTCAGAGCAGTGTGCTCACGCTGCGCGAGCGTCAGGGTCTGGAGCTGGAGGAAATCTGTAATCTTCTGGAGATCTCGCTCTCCAATGTCCGCGTGTTGCTGCACAGGGCACGCTTGAAGGTCTTCGCGACCGTGGAGCATTTTGAGGAGACGGGAGAATGTTGACCTGCAAGGAGCAAGTGGCGCGATCCAGCGATTATCTCGATGGCCAGTTGAGCTTTCGCGAGAAGTTGATGGTGCGTCATCACCTGATGTTCTGCCGCAATTGCCGGCGGTTCATTCGCCAGATGCGTTTGATGCAGGCGACGTTGCGAGCGATGCCGCAAAAGCCTGAAGAGGGCGTGGACGCGTTGGCAGAGCAGCTGGCAGCGCTGCGGCGCAAGGACAGTCCCTGAAAACACAGCCTGGCGCGACCGCAGCGAACGGATGATGGGGATCGCTGCGGCCGCGCCAGTCTGTTGAAGCCGCTTCAAACGATGGAACCGGATGTACAACCCATCGTTTGAAGTCTGTTGCCGGGTTGCTTAGAACTTCGCTTCCGCGTCCAGCTGCAGGGTGTTGGTGTCTGCATCACGCTGGGTACGGCTGGAGAAGTCGGCCTTGGTCAGGAAGTAAGTCGCACCGATGGCGAAGTTCTTGTCGATGTCGTAGCCGACCTTGAACTTGTGGCCACGGGAACCGGTTGTGCCGTTGGCGAAGTCCGAATCGGTGAAGGCGCCGACCACCGCGTTGCGCTGCACGTCACGATAGTTGTAGTCGAGGTTCAGGCCGAAGACTTTCGACTTGGCACCTACCAGCCACGCGGTGTCCTGATCGGTCACTGCATCGTTGTTCTTCACGTACTGACCGTAGAACGACAGCGGCATTGGCAGGCCGCCGATGTCGACCTGGCTGAAGCCTTCGTACAGACGGAATTCGTTGTCTGCCGAGTTACCGTTGACGGCCAGGGCGCACGGCGTGGAAGTGCCGGTGCAACGGCTGTCTTCGTCGTTCTGGTAGGCGTAGACGCTGCCGCCCAGGGTCAGTTTCAGGTTGTCGGTGATGGCGAAGCGGCTGCCCAACTGGCCGGCGGTCAGGCGCAGGTCGTGACGGAATTGCACGCCGTCGCCATCGACGTTGTCCTTGAGGTTGTAGTTGCCCAGGCTGCCGAACAGCTCGACGCTGCTGCCCAACGGATACTTGTAGGTAACGGCCAGACCTTCCGGGTTGATGTCGCTGTCCCAGATCACGTCGCCCATGCTCACCCACGGTTGCAGCATTTTGCCGCCGATGATGTGCAGGTTCTTGATCTGATCCGGGTGGTAGTCGATGTAGCCCAGGTCGAGCCAGATTTGCTTCTTGTCGAAGTAATTGTCCTGGTCCTGGTTGGTCGAACGGGCGTCGTCGCCGCCGCCGGTGGCGATACGGATGCCGGTGTCGACTTGCGGGTTGATCTCGGTGTACGCACCCAGACGGGCACGGATGCGCTGGCGATCCTTGTCGCGGCCGCCGTTGTTCGGCTCGCCATCGATCTTGATGGTTTCCTGACGGATACGCACGTCACCCTTGAACTGGGTCTTGGCGGCCCAGGCCAGTTTCTGGTCGAAACTGCTGAGTTCGTTGGTTTTCTTCGCGGTCGCCGCGATTTGCTCGTTGGTCTCCTGCTGCGCCTGCTGCGCGATTTGCTGGGCCTTCTGATCCTTGGCCAGTTCAGTTTGCAGTTCAACGTACTGCGCCTGGGAAATCGAACCGTTAGCCTTGAGCATGTCGAGCAGTTTGGCGTCGACTGCGGCACTGGCCGGAACACTCATGGCCAGCAACAGGCCACCGCACAGGGCCGCCGCAGTTTTCGTGGAAGCAAGACGCATAGCAATCTCCGAAGATGAAGGGGATGGCTGAACCATCCTGGGCACAACCGACGGTTTGACGGTCGGAAAACAGTGTCCGGGGGTAGAACCCGGCGCTCTAAAAACAGGCGCCAGTATCGCGATGGTTTATGACAGAGCAGTGGCACGATGATGGCAGGTTGATGACGATACAAAGCTGCCGTGAACTATTGATTTAGAGCGCTGTCGCGTAATCGGACGTGGGCAACGCCCCGCCGATCAGCGATACTCGCCGGGCGTTCACGCCCGAAAGTGGAGAGGAAAATGCCGCTGCAACGTCTGCATAAACTGTCGGAAATTCCAGCGTCCGACTGGGATGTTCTGGTCCCGCAAAACCAGCCGTTTCTGCGCCACGCCTTCCTGGCTTCGCTGGAGGACAGCGGCAGCGTCGGCCCGCACACCGGCTGGCAAGCGGAGCATTTGCTGCACGTCGAAGCGGGGCGCGTGATCGCCGCGTTGCCCGGTTATCGTAAGTGGCACTCCTACGGCGAATATGTGTTCGATCACGGCTGGGCCGATGCCTGCGCTCGGGCCGGCATTGATTACTACCCCAAGTTTTTGAGCGCGGTGCCATTCAGTCCGGTCAGCGGCCCACGGTTGTTGGCAGCGAATGTCGAGGACGGATTCGAGCTGCTCAAGAGCCTGCCGGGGTATCTGGAAATCGAAGAACTCTCCAGCGCCCACATCAACTTCACCGACGCGTTTACCGATGCCGCCATGGCCGAGCAGCCGGGCTGGCTGCAACGCATCGGCTGTCAGTACCACTGGCAGAATCGCGGCTATCGCGACTTTCAGGATTTCCTCGACGTGCTCGCCTCGCGCAAGCGCAAGCAGATGCGCAAGGAGCGCGAGCAAGTGGCGGGACAGGGCTTCGAGTTCGAATGGCTGGAAGGCCGCGAACTGGACGAGACGCAGTGGGATTTTGTCTACGCCTGTTACGCCAACACCTACGCGGTACGCCGGCAGGCACCTTACCTGACCCGGGAATTCTTCAGCCTGCTGGCCGAGCGCATGCCGGAATCGATCCGCGTGGTACTGGCCCGGCAGGGCTCACGGCCGGTGGCGATGGCGTTCAGCCTGGTGGGCGGCGACAGCTTTTACGGGCGTTATTGGGGATGCCTGGCCGAGTTCGACCGGCTGCACTTCGAGACCTGTTTCTATCAGGGCATGGACTATGCGATTGCCCAGGGTTTTCAGCGCTTCGATGCCGGTGCCCAGGGCGAGCACAAACTGATTCGCGGCTTTGAACCGGTGATCACCCATTCCTGGCATTACCTGCGTCATCCCGGTTTGAAAGCAGCGGTCAAAGACTTCCTGCACCAGGAGCGCGCCGGTGTCCTGGCCTATGCCGAAGAGGCGAGGAGCGCCTTGCCGTATCGGCAAGCCTGATCCTCGCCGACTCCCTCAGCTGTCTTCCTTGCCTAACCAGCGATAGATCACGCCACCAATCACCGCACCGAGCAGCGGCGCGACCCAGAACATCCACAACTGGGCGATGGCCCAGCCGCCGACCATCAGCGCCGGGCCGGTGCTGCGGGCGGGGTTGACCGAGGTATTGGTGACCGGGATCGAGATCAGGTGAATCAGCGTCAGGGCCAGGCCGATGGCGATCGGTGCCAGTCCCGCCGGAGCGCGTTTGTCGGTGGCGCCGAGGATGATCACCACGAACATGGCGGTCATCACCAACTCGGTGACGAAGCCGGATGCCATCGAGTATTTGCCCGGGGAGTGCTCGCCATAACCGTTTGAGGCAAGGCCTGCGGCGATGTCGAAGCCTTCCTTGCCGCTGGCGATGTGGTAGAGCAGGGCCGCTGCCAGAATCCCGCCGATCACCTGGGCGATGACGTAGGCAGGCAGTTCCTTGGCCGGGAACCGACCGCCGACGACCAGACCGACCGACACGGCCGGGTTGAGATGACAGCCGCTGATGTGGCCGATGGCAAACGCCATGGTCAGCACCGTCAGACCAAAGGCCAGGGCCACCCCCAGCACACCGATTCCCAAGGGTGAAGACGCGGCAATGACCGCACTGCCGCAACCGCCCAACACTAACCAGAACGTACCCAACAACTCAGTGACTGAACGTTTGAACAGAGACATGAGAGTGTCCTTGATAGACGTACTATCGAGACTGGATCGAGTGGTGCTTCCTTGCAGATTTACGACAGGTTCCGTTCCGGAGCCTTGGGTCAGTACAGCAGGGTTCATGCGAATTTCCAGCAGGCGATAAAAAACCGCCAGAGCCCATAGTTAAAGGGCTCTGGCGGTTTTATCTCACGTTGATCGTTCCCACGCGGAGCGTGGGAACGATCAGAAGCGCGGTTCAATCGATGCCGACAAACCCTCCGGTCTGGTGCGCCCACAACCGCGCATACAACCCGCCATGGGCCAGCAGTTCGGCATGGTTGCCGCTTTCGGCGATCTTGCCGTTTTCCAGCACCACCAGCCGGTCCATGCGGGCAATGGTCGAAAGGCGGTGGGCGATGGCGATCACGGTCTTGCCCTGCATCAGGGTTTCCAGGCTTTCCTGGATCGCCGCTTCGACTTCCGAGTCCAGCGCCGAGGTCGCTTCGTCCATGATCAGGATTGGCGCGTCCTTGAGCAGCACCCGCGCGATCGCGATCCGCTGACGCTGACCACCGGACAGCTTCACCCCGCGTTCGCCGACATGCGCATCGAATCCTGTGCGCCCCTCGGCGTCCGACAGCAGCGGAATGAACTCATCGGCACGGGCCTTGCGCACCGCTTCCCAGAGTTCGGCGTCAGTGGCGTCGGGCTTGCCGTACAGCAAGTTGTCGCGGATCGAGCGGTGCAGCAGCGAGGTGTCCTGAGTGATCATGCCGATCCGCGCGCGCAGGCTTTCCTGGCCGACTTCGGCGATGTTCTGGCCGTCGATCAGGATCCGCCCGCCCTCGACGTCGTACAGGCGCAGCAGCAGGTTGACCAAAGTCGATTTGCCGGCGCCGGACGGGCCGATCAGACCGATTTTCTCGCCGGGTTTGATGGTCAGGTTGAGGTCGCCGATGATGCCTTTCTTCTTGCCGTAGTGAAAATCCACGTGCTCGAAACGCACTTCACCACGGGCCACGGCCAGCGGTTTGGCCTGCTCCCGGTCGGTGACGCTGACCGGTTGCGAGATGGTCTGCAGACCATCCTGGACCATGCCGATGTTTTCGAAAATGCCGGTGACCACCCACATGATCCAGCCGGACATGTTGACGATGCGGATCACCAGGCCAGTGGCCAGGGCGATTGCGCCGACGCTGATCAGCGATTGCGTCCACAACCACAGCGCCAGCGCGGTGGTGCCGACGATCAGCAGGCCGTTCATGGTCGTAATGACCACGTCCATGCTGGTGACCACGCGGCCGGCCAGTTGGGCTTTTTCGGTCTGTTCCTGGATCGCTTCGCGGGCGTAGTGCTGTTCGAAGTTGGTGTGGGCGAACAGCTTCAGGGTGGCGATGTTGGTGTAGCCGTCGACGATCCGGCCCATCAGTTTCGAGCGCGCGTCTGAGGCTTCCACCGAGCGGTCCTTGACCCGAGGCACGAAGTAATAGAGTGCGCCGACGTAGGCCGCGATCCATGTCAGCAGCGGGATCATCAGGCGCCAGTCAGCCTCGGCGAACAGCACCAGCGAACTGATCGCGTAGATCAGCACATGCCACAACGCATCCACCGCCTGCACGGCGGAATCGCGCAGCGAGTTGCCGGTCTGCATGATGCGCTGGGCAATGCGCCCGGCGAAGTCGTTCTGGAAGAAATTCAGGCTCTGCTTGAGCACGTAACTGTGGTTCTGCCAGCGAATCATGCTGGTCATGCTCGGGCTCAGGGTCTGGTGCACCAGCATGTCGTGCAGCGCCAGGAACAGCGGGCGCAGCAGTAACGCTACCACCGCCATCCACGCCAGTTCGACGCCGTGCACCTTGAAGAAGTCGACGTTCGGCGTGCCCTGGGCGAGGTCGATGATGCGGCTCAGGTAGCTGAACAGCGCCACTTCGATCAAGGCGCCGAACAGGCCGACGATCAGCAGGGCGACGAAGCTCGGCCAGACCTGCTTCAGGTAATAGGTATAGAAGGGCAGAACGCGGTCCGGCGGAGACGCCGTCGGGGCGTCGCGGAATATGTCGATCAGTTGTTCGAAACGGCGATAGAGCATCAGATAACCGCCCGGAGCACGGGCTCTCCTTTTATCAGTGTGAGCGGCGCGATGGGTAATCGGCGCCGCTCGATATGCCCTGTAAAGCTTAGTCGATGCGCTTGGCCGACTTGATGATCACAGGGTCGACCGGCACGTTTTGCATGCCCTGTTTGGTGGTGGTCTGGGAGTTGACGATGATGTCGACCACGTCCATGCCCTTGACCACTTTGGCGAACACCGCGTAACCGGCGTCACGGCCCGGATCGAGGAAGGCGTTGTCGGCCACGTTGATGAAGAACTGGCTGGTGGCCGAATCCGGGTTGGAAGTACGGGCCATCGACAGGGTGCCACGAACGTTATGCAGACCGTTGCTGGCTTCGTTCTTGATCGGGGCCTTGGTGTCTTTTTGCTGCATCTGCTGGGTGAAGCCGCCACCCTGGGCCATGAAGCCCGGGATCACGCGGTGAAAAATCGTGTTGTTGTAAAAGCCGCTGTCGACGTACTCGAGGAAATTCTTGGTACTGATCGGCGCCTTGACCGGGTCCAGCTCGATTTCGATCTGGCCGTTGGTGGTGTCCAGCAGCACGTGCGGTGCTTTTGCCGGCGTGGCAGCCATCAGGTTGGCAGCGAACAGCACGGTGCCGGCGGCGAGGGCGAGTTTTTTCAGCATGGGTCAGTGATCCTGAGGGTGATTATCGGCTGTGGCGAGGAACTCCAGCAGCGTTTGATTGAAGCGTTCGGGCTGATCGAGCGGGGTGGCGTGGCGCGAATCGGCGATCACCACCAGCCGCGCATCGGGCAGCAGTCTGACATAGGTTTCTTTCAGCGAAACGGGGGTGTAGTCCCGGTCGGCGCTGACGACGAGGGTTGGACAGGTGACCCGGGAAAGTCGTTCCTGGACGCCCCAGCCAACAATCGCATCGAAGCTGGCGAGATAAGCACGTTTGTCGTTTTTTGCCCAGCGCTCTGCCATCTTCTGACGCAAATCTGCCTGCTCCGGTTTGGGGAACAGCTTGGCGCCAAGGGCCTTGCCGATGGTGGCGAGGCTGAGCACACGCATCAGGCTCCAGCGCTTGAACCACTGCCAGTAATCGTCGCGGGTACGCACCTTGACCTCGGGCGCGCTGTTGACGATGGTCAGGCTCTTGAGCATCCGCGGCTGATCGACGGCGAGCTGAAAGCCGATCATGCCCCCCATGGACAGCCCGGCGTAGTGCACCGGGCCGAGCTTCAGGTGCTCGATCAGGGCGACGATGTCGGCGCTGAAGCCGGCGATGCTGTAGCGCTCGCGGGGTTTGTCGGAGCGGCCGTGACCGCGCACGTCCGGGACGATCACCCGGTAATGCGCGGCCAGCGCCGGAATCTGCATTTCCCAGTCCAGAGTGCTGGAGCCCAGACCGTGAACCAGCAGCAACGGATCGCCGTGGCCATATTCCTCGTAGTGCAGGTTGCAACCTTCATGCTCGAAATACGCCATCGGTGAACTCCGTGTCAGGCTTGTTCGGGGGCGGCGAACGGTGCGTCCAGCGGCAGGGTGTCGAAGGTGCGCAGCAGTTCGATGAGGATTTGCGTGGCTGGGCCCAAGGGTTTGTCCTTGTTCGAATACAGATAGAAGCTGGAGTTGCGGTTGCCGCCTCTGTCCAACGGTAGCAGCTTGAGCGAGCCGTCTTTCAGTTCCCGCTCGATCATGTGGCGTGGCAGCCAGGCGAATCCCAGGCCACTGCTGACGAACGTCGCAGCCGTGGCGAGACTGCCGACGGTCCAGCGCTGCTCGGCGCCGAGCCAGCCGACGTCCCGAGGTTGCTGGCGGCCGGAGTCGCGGATGACCACTTGCATCTGGGTTTCCAGGTCCTGAAAGCTCAGCTCGCGGTTGAGCCGGTGCAGCGCATGATCAGGATGGGCGACGGCGACAAATTCGACATCGCTCAATTCCGCGCCAAGATAACCGGGAATGCTCAGCCCGGTGATGGCCAGATCGGCCACGCCTTCGAGCAGCACTTCTTCGACGCCCGACAGCACTTCCTCACGCAGACGCACGCGGCAGCCACGGCTCTGCGGCATGAACGCGGTCAATGCGCGCACGATACGGGCGCTCGGGTAGGCGGCGTCGACCACCAGCCGTACTTCGGCTTCCCAGCCCTGCTCCATGTGATGGGCAAGGTCTTCCAGCTGGCTGGCCTGTTTCACCAATTGCCGCGAGCGGCGCAGCAGGACGCCGCCGGCTTCAGTCAGCACGGCCTTGCGGCCGTCGATGCGCAACAGCGGCACGCCGAGCTGATCCTGCATGCGGGCGACGGTGTAACTCACCGACGATTGCGAACGGTGCAGGGCCTCGGCGGCCTGGGCGAATCCGCCGTGGTCGACCACGGCTTGCAACGTTCGCCATTGATCAAGGGTCACGCGGGGCGCTTTCATCAATAGCTCCTCTTGTCCTAAGCTGGCGGTCCCTCATGGAGACTGCCGAATGAAAAAATTCTGTTGTGTGTTGCTGGCGCTGCTTCCGCTGACTGCGTTCGCGTACCCGATCGATGTGGAAAAGGACCTCAACGGCCTGAAGATCGACTACAACGCGTTCGACACCGATAACGACATCGGCTCCATCCAGGTCAACAACTACGGTGACGTCGACGCGACCTGCAAGGTGGTATTCACCAACGGCCCGGAAGCGCCGCGCACGCGCAATATCGAGGTGGCGGCGGGCAAGCATAAAAACGCCACGGCCAAGTTCACCCGGACCATCATCAAGCTGCGCATAAAGCTGAGCTGCACCCCGAAATAGCGTCACGGGCCTGTGGGAGCGGGCTTCCACAGGCTGAGGCTTGCATCTAAACGAATTTTTCGATGCTTTGCAGCAATTATTTGCGCTTTTTCATCGATACGACACTGTTTAACCTTCACTCCATCGACTTACAACATTCTCGGATGGAGGCTACACAACATGTCCCGCGTTCTGATCATCGAAAGCAGCGCCCGCCAGCAAGACTCGGTTTCCCGTCAACTGACCCAGACCTTCATCAGTCAGTGGAAAGCGGCGCATCCGGCCGATCAGATCACCGTGCGTGACCTCGCCGTGAACCCGGTACCGCATCTGGACATCAACCTGCTGGGCGGCTGGATGAAATCCGCCGAGCAGCGCAACGACAGCGAGCAGGCCTCGCTGGACCGTTCCAACGAATTGACCGATGAATTGCTGGCCGCCGACGTGCTGGTGATGGCGGCGCCGATGTACAACTTCGCCATCCCGAGCACCCTGAAAGCCTGGCTCGACCACGTCTTGCGTGCCGGCGTGACCTTCAAATACACCGAAACCGGCCCGCAAGGCCTGCTCAGCGGCAAGCGTGCCTATGTGCTGACCGCTCGCGGCGGGATCTACGCCGGCGGCCCGGCGGATCATCAGGAACCGTACCTGCGTCAGGTGATGGGCTTCATCGGCATTAACGACGTGACCTTCATCCACGCTGAAGGCATGAATCTGGGCGGCGACTTCCAGGAGAAAGGCCTCAACCAGGCCAACGCCAAACTGTCCCAGGTCGCCTGATATGTTAATCGCCAGATAATCGCCGATTGTTCTAGTGACCTGGCGCAACCCCTTCAAGGCTCTACGCGCATCGAACCTCCCTTTGCACTTGTTGCTCCTGAGTGCTGTAGCCCGATTGAACGCTTTAGCGAGATCGGGCTTTTTTTTGCCCGGGATTTAGCGATGGCTGGCAAAAACCGCTATCGTCGCCGCCATTCGAAATCGAGGCGAGCATGGGCTATCTACTTTTTGTCACGCTGATCCAGGCGTTTTCCTTCAGTCTGATCGGCGAATACCTGGCCGGTCATGTCGACAGCTACTTCGCGGTGCTGGTGCGTGTGGTACTGGCCGGGCTGGTGTTCATTCCGCTGACGCGCTGGCGCTCGGTGGAACCGGCGTTCATGCGCGGCATGCTGCTGATCGGCGCGTTGCAGTTCGGCGTGACCTACGTCTGCCTGTACTTGAGTTTCCGCGTGCTGACGGTGCCGGAAGTGCTGCTGTTCACCATCCTCACGCCATTGCACGTGACGCTGATCGAAGACGCACTCAACCGACGCTTCAATCCGTGGGCGCTGATCGCCGCACTGGTGGCGGTCGCAGGCGCGGCCGTGATCCGCTACGACCGGATCAACCCGGATTTCTTCATGGGCTTTTTGCTGCTGCAACTGGCCAACTTCACCTACGCCGCCGGGCAAGTGCTGTACAAGCATCTGGTGGCGAAACACCCGAGCGATCTGCCGCACTACCGGCGCTTTGGTTTCTTCTACCTCGGCGCACTGGCGGTGGCGCTGCCGGCGTTCCTGCTGTTCGGCAAATCCAATTTCCTGCCCGAAGCACCGCTGCAATGGGGCGTGCTGGTGTTCCTTGGTCTGGTCTCCACCGCACTCGGTTTGTACTGGTGGAACAAAGGCGCGTGCCTGGTCAACGGCGGCACCCTGGCGGTGATGAACAACCTGCACGTGCCGGTGGGCCTGCTGCTGAACCTGCTGATCTGGAATCAGCATGAAGAGTTGGGTCGATTGTTCCTCGGTGGCAGCGTGATTCTGGCGGCGGTGTGGATCAGCCGGTTGGGGATTCGCAAACCGCAGGCCATTGGCTGAATTGTCATTCCACCCCTTATTTCCACCGCGATAACTATGTACCGCACCTGACTACCGCTTGATCGACACGCTGTGCCCTACAGACAAGGAGTGACTGTATGGCACAGAACAATTTCAACGATGGAACGTCGGGAAGCGTCGTCATCCGAACCGGGCCGCCTGCTTCGGGTGGCGGCTCGGGTGGTGGTTTTGGTGGCGGTGGCGGGGTTTCGGGCGGCTTCGGCAAGGTCAGCAAGAGCAAACAAAAGGCTCGGGCGCGGGCCAAGGCGGCGCACCGGCAAAAACAACAGCAAGAGCAAGCCCAAGCGGCGGCTCAGGCACAGGAAGCTGCAAACCAGGCACAGGCCGCCGCCGCACAGGCTCAGGAACAGGCCCGCCAACTGGCGCACAGGCAGTTTTTGGCGGGGCTGGTTCAGCGACATGACGCCATCAGGGCCGAGGTCGATCGTCGCTTTGCCGAAAGGACCAGGCAACTTGCGCCGCTTCTGGATCAGGAGATTTTGGCGGCGCGCAGGGCCCCTGACAGCCGCTACAGCGAGCGCTGGCAGCTCTACCTGATTACCAAGGAAAAAAATGAAATCGACGGGCTGATTGCCCGCAAATCCGTAGACCTCGATGCAAAGAACGCGACCGCCCGCGCCTTCGATGGTCAGGATCCGCTGATTCGAACTTCCAACGATTACCTGACACGACTCGGCCAGTTCGGCCAGGCGCTCGACGACGGCCACCGGACCTGGGAAAGCGCTTACACCGCCGCCCATGAGGCGCGATTACTTACCTCGCAGATCCATGCCCTGCGGGAAAAGTCCGCAGCTCTAGGCAGGCATCACGCCGAGCAGACCGTGGTCTGGCGTGCAAGGGAAGCGGTTTGGGAGGCTCAGCGCCAATACGCTGCGCAACGCGAGGCACGGGTTCGATTCAAGCAACAGGCCGATGAAGATGCGCGGGTCAGTCGAACCCGGCAGGCCAATACGCTGACCGTTCCGATGTCGTCGATGACGCACGGCGCGATGGTGTTGACGCGTTCCGGAGCACTCGTCGCCCAGCAAGCGGGTGCACTCATCGAGGCAGGTGTACGGCAAGCGGTCAAACACCTTCCCCTCGCCATGCTGGTTCCCCATCCGTCCACGGTATTGATCGGCGGGTTGGTGTATTCGCCAACGCTGGGTGATGGAGAACTGACGCCGGAGCAGCGACGACGATTGTTTCAGTCTGTCGCCGTGCCTGCCGAGGTGCTGGGGCTTTCTGATGAGCAGACGCTGCGCTCGATAGCCGATTCCGGCGGGTCGGTGGACATGCCTTATCGGCTCAAGCCTGAGGCCGTTGCGCAAGGCACCGCCGTCATTGCCGTCACCACCGGTAACGAGATCAGCCCCAGTGTGCCGGTCATCAATGCGGTGCCTGATCCGCTGACGGGCAACTACACCGCAGAAGTCCCCGGTTCACCACCCCGACACCTGCAGTTCACGCCCGATGCGAGCATCACCAAAGAGGTTCCGAGTCAGGGCCGGATAGCGCTGCTGCCACCGGTTGTTCAGGACTTGCCGAAGGGCGTCGACCTGCGCATTCAGGACTGCATTATCTGCGTGCCGGGTTCGGCGCCGATGTACCTGTCCTTCAACTTGCCACCCTTGGGCGCGGGCGTTGTCACCGGTAACGGTCAACCCGCGACGGCTGACTGGTGGAACACCGCCAGCCGCAGCACCGGTGCAGCCATTCCCAGTCAGATCGGCGACCAGTTGCGTGGGCGGGAGATTCAGTCGTTCGGCGCGTTTGACCAAGTGTTGTGGCAAACACTCGGTGAGCAATCCGCGTTGACCAGCCAATTCGACAAGGTCAACAAAAAACGCGTCGAGCAAGGTTTCGCCCCCTATGCGCCGAAGAGCACATGGGTGGGAGAACGCCGCGAGTTCGAACTGCGTTTTCAGGACGATGCATCAGTCGGCGAAAACCCGTTCAATCTTGACCGGGTCAGCATCGTCGCGCCGCAAAGTGCCCACGGACGACGTGGTGTTCTACCCGCCGTTCAGCCATGGCCGGTTCCTACAGTGGGCATTGGAACCTGGACCCCGTTGGTGCCGCCGGGCAGCGAACACCTCGGGCCGACCACCACACCGATTTCCCCGTCGACACCCACGGCTTATCCCGGCAACCCGTTCATCCCGATCCTACCGGCAAACGAGACGTTTCCGGCTGTCGATGAAGGGCAGGCGGGTGCGAGTATTCCGGGGTTCCCGGGGGATATGGAGCTGCCTTCACCGGATCTGGTGTTTGCCGGTCCACCGGTTGAGCCGCTGGAGGTCGGGCCGTACAACGAACTCAGTGGGCGAAGCAGGGGGGATGGGTTGGATATTGACCATATTCCTTCGCAGAAGGCATTGGAGTTGTACCTGCGGAATAATTTTCCCCATATGTCTCCGCGTGAGCGTCGAAATTTTCTTCAACGGGCTCCTAGCATTGCCATACCGTTTAATGTGCATCGAAAATTTAGTGAAACCTACGGGGGGGCGTAATACCTCTTCAAAACAAGGACAAGATGCGATCAATATCGAGAGTTCAGTCGATCAGAATTTTGATGCGATAAAAACTGGATTGTTGGAAGCAGGGTTTGCTGAGGCGGAAGTTGAAGCTGGACGTAAAAAACTACATGGTCTTCACAAAGAGCAGGGGTGGTATTGATGAATTCTTTGAAGATTAGTGAGCTTATTGCAGGTGTAGGGCTTCCTTTTGGCGCTCTAGTCACACAGGGGTTGCTTGATGAACAGCCTCTGGTGGAGCTATATCCGGGGTGTGACTTGCAAGATCTTGAGATTGAAAACGGGGTGGAGCTGACATTTCTCGCCGAGTCCAAGAAGCTGGAGAGCGTATTTATCACCTTGGTCAAAACGATGCCTATGACTGTCATTTACGAAGGTGATCTTCCAACGCCCTTCAAGTCGGTTATGACACAAACCGATGTTCATGCAATTTTCGGAGCGGCTATGGAGACCCGGGGGCCGATAAAGATGCCCAAGCCAATGGGTCAAACTGGAGGTTGGGAATCCTATCTACTCGATCAAAATACCTATCCAGGTAAAAAGGTGGTGTTTCAATACACCGCTGACATGCAAGTCAAAACGTTGGTTTTTACCATGGTGGAAAAGTAGCAAAACTAAGTGTCTGAATGGTGTTTTCCGGAGATATGTTGTGATTTTTAAAGACAATCTTGAAGACTACACCGAGGTGGAGTTTTTAGAGTTTCTGCGCGCTCTTTATGAAGAAAGAGATGATATGTCTGCTGACGATTACGACGCTTTTATAATCAAGGGAGTAGAACACTTCGAGCGGGTGACGCAGCATCCTGATCGCTCGGATGTGATTTTTTACCCGAAAGAGGGGCAGGAAAGTTCGCCTGAAGGTGTTCTGCGTGTCGTGAAAGAATGGATCGTGCTCAGCGATAAGCGGGGATTTAAGCCAGAATGATTTTTCATAAGGAAAGGGATATGCAATGAAAAATACTGCACGTATCGAAGACTACACAGAGTCCGAATTCCGAGCGTTTCTTACAGAGCTTTTTGAGGGCGGAGAGGAACTGTCTGGTGACGAGTTTGATCGCTACATGATGAGACGCGTAACACATTTCGAGCTTGTCACCGAACACCCCGACCGCTCGGACGTCATCTTCTACCCCAAGGAAGGACGTGAAGACAGCCCCGAAGGCATTCTGAAAGAAGTGAAAGAGTGGCGCGCGCTCAATAACAAACCTGGCTTCAAACCTGAGTAACTTTGAAGCAAGTGACCAAGGACGGAGGGCATTCGCTTGAATGCCCTCCGGTGTCATGCGGACCTACAAGGAAGTTAAAAACCATGAAACTCAAACCAACCCTCGGCGATTACACCGAGCCGGAGTTCCTGGCACTGGTCGAGCGGATCTGGGCCGTCGATATGCCCAAAGCGGATCACGACCGATTGATCAATCATTTCGACCGGATTTCAGGTCATCCCAAAGGGGCCGATCTGTTGTTCTATCACCCCGAGGATGATCCCAATCCGAACTCCAGTGGCTCGGTCGTTTACTACGTCAAAGACTGGCACCGCAAACAGGGCCGGGTTGCGTTCAAAGGGCAGGCCGCTTCTGCGGCGGTTGCGCCTGCGCAAGGGCCACGGGCGCCGCTGGACCAAGCGCAGATAATCCGACAACGCATTGCCCAGACTCAGGCTGAGGTGCAAAAAATCATTGCCGATCTGGCCGTTTCCGAGCGCGCCGCCCAGGCGGCACTCGCGGATCTGCAACTGCGCATCAGCCATTTGCGCCAGCAACTGAGTACGCAAGTGCTCATTGCTCAACGAGAACTGGATATACGTGCGCTGGAGGGAAGCGAATTTGAGTCCCGCCTTGCCCTGCAACGCTATCAATTCTGGAAGCTGCGCGTGCAACTCAAAAGAGACAATGCACAGCGCGAAGTCACGTACGCTCGGGCGGAAAAAGGACAGTGGCAAGGTATTGCGCAGCAGATCAGTGCTGTTTATGACGGCTATGGGGCGAAGTTGAATCAACTTAATGCGCGTCTCAGACAGCTTCAAACTGAGGCCGAAGCGCTGTTGTCTACGGCGCAGACTCAACTTGTTGGTCTACGCGATCAGCAGCAACTCGGGCCCGCGCAGGTCGGAGGGCAGCTGTTTGCCCCGCTGGCTTTCGTCAATGCACGCCCGGCAATCCTGGTCGATGGCGCACTTTCACGAACATTGGAAGGACCTCGTGTCGATCTGCAAAAAGCCATTCGCTCGGCGGTGGCAGAGTTCACCTGGCAGATCACTTCAAACGCCCGGACCGATCAAGTTCAGTATGCGGCAGTGCTACGGTTCGACTTTCGCAGCCGAGCGGAAGTTGGCCGTTATGGAGTTTGCGTTCCTCTGGCGGAATTTCTGCCGATTGAAGGAACGGACTGGTTGTCTCTGGCGGCAACCCTTGGAAGGGTCAATGTTCCGTTCAGAATGACTAGCGGTACTTATGCCGTGCCGGTCGGCACCCTGTCGCAGGGCGTCAGAGAAATCAAAACCTTGTTTCAGGTGGAACTGGCACCGAGCAGTGTTGCAATTACGGCGTCTGGCGTAAGAGTTCGCTCCGCGATCTGGAATGAGTCTTCTCAAACCTACCGTTTCACCGCCGATGGAGCCACACCCATCACTGTGAGCTGGTGCCATCCGGACACGCTGGAGGTTTTCCGGCCACCCACCTCCATTGCTGATTATCGACTGGGCACGGTTCGATCATCGCCGGTGCCATTACTGGAAACATTCACCGCTCCGGCAACGCTTGCTTACGATGACTATGTCGTGGTGTTCCCTGCCGATTCGGGCCTGGAACCTGTGTATGTGATGTTCAGGAATCCACTGGAGTTTGCCCAGGAAGCCGGCACTACTCCGGCGCCAATTGCCCCACCAGAAACTCGATAAACGCCCGGGTCTTCTGCGGCACCCGCCGCGCTGACGAATACACCGCGTTGATGGTGATCGCCGGGGCTTGCCATTCGCACAGCACCGGCACCAGCCGCCCGGCCGCCAGCGCCTCTTCGACGATGAAGTCCGGCAGCAGCGCAATGCCCATCCCGGCCTCGGCCGCTTGCGCCAGCAAGTCACCATTGTTGGCGTGCAACGGCCCGGTGACGTTGACGCGCTGGGTCTCCTTGCCGTTGCACAGTTGCAGGCTGACGCCACTCTGCAGATAGCCGTAGTTCAAGCATTGATGTGAGCGCAGATCCTGCGGAGTCTGCGGCGTGCCCGCCCGTTCGAGATAAGCGGGGGAGGCGACCATGATTCGTGGGGCAGGCGCCAGTTGCCGGGCGATCATGGTCGAGTCGGGCAGGCTGGCGATGCGGATGGTCACGTCGAACCCGCCGCGCACGGGATCGACCTGCTGGTCGCTGAGCACCAGTTGCAGCTCGATGTTCGGGTGCTGCTCGTGGAACAGCGGAATCAGCTTGCCCAGCCGTCGCAGGCCGAACGACATCGGTGCGTTGACCCGCAACACCCCGCGCAATTCGCCCACCCCGTCCCGCGCTCGCTGTTCGGCCTCGTCCAGTGCCGCAATCACTTCCCGCGCCGCTTCGAAATACTCGGCGCCGGCTTCGGTCAGGTGCAGGCTGCGGGTGGTGCGTTGCAGCAGTTGCACGCCGATGGCTTCTTCCAGCGCCTGAATCTGTTTGCTGACTTTCGAGCGGGGCACGTCCATGGCCCGGGCGGCGGCTGCGAAGCCGTTCTCGCCGACCGTCACCACGAAGGCGCGCATGCATTCGATGCGATCCATGATTGTCCCTATTTTAGAATCAATGATTCTCGATTTTAGGGAATTGTCCCTTTATCGGCTAGCCCCTAAAGTGACATCCAAGCCGAGACAACAACGCCGAAGACGGCAAGCCGCCTCGACTCACCAATACCTGATCGAAACTTTGAATCGACATCAAAAGGAACGCGCCATGTCTATCCGTGAACTGCTGAACCCAACCAACTCCGCCCTGATCCTGATCGACCACCAGCCGCAAATGGCTTTCGGCGTACAGTCGATCGACCGCCAGACCCTGAAGAACAACACCGTCGGCCTGGCCAAGGCTGCCAAGATCTTCAACGTACCGACCATTTACACCTCGGTCGAAACCGAAAGCTTCAGCGGCTACATCTGGCCGGAACTGCTGGCGGTACACCCTGAGCAGAAACCGATCGAACGCACCTCGATGAACTCCTGGGAAGACAAGGCGCTGGTTGACGCGGTCAAGGCCACCGGCCGCAAGAAACTGATCATCGCCGCGCTGTGGACCGAAGTCTGCCTGACCTTCCCGGCCCTGGAAGCCCTGGCCGAAGGTTACGAGGTGTACATTGTCACCGACGCGTCCGGCGGCACCACCAAAGAAGCCCACGACATGTCGGTACAGCGGATGATTCAGGCCGGTGCGGTGCCGGTGACCTGGCAACAGGTGCTGCTCGAGTACCAGCGTGATTGGGCGCACAAAGACACTTATCAGGCGGTAATGGACCTGGTGCTGGAACACAGCGGTGCGTACGGCATGGGCGTCGATTACGCCTACACCATGGTGCACAAGGCACCGCAGCGGCAGGCCTGATAAATCGGCGGGACAAAAAAAGACGCAACCTGGGTTGCGTCTTTTTTGTTGAGCTCAAGAAAGCTCTACATCAGATGTTTTTCGGCTTCCGGAATATGGCTCGCGCCAAGGACTGCCGGCAATATCCCGGAACGCAAATCCCCACCACTCGGCTGCTGATACAGGCTCAAGCCAAACTCCGGCAGCACCGCCAGCAGGTAATCGAAAATATCCCCCTGGATCCGCTCGTAATCGGCCCAAACCGTGGTGGTGGTGAAGCAGTAGATTTCCAGCGGAATGCCCTGGGCGGTGGTCTGCATCTGGCGGACCATGCAGGTCATGTTCGGCTGGATCTCCGGGTGGCTCTTCAAGTAAGCCAAGGCATAGGCGCGGAACGTACCGATGTTGGTCATGCGCCGACGGTTGGCCGACATCGCCGCGACATTGCCCTGCGCCTCGTTCCAGGCCTTGAGCTCGGCTTTCTTGCGGCCCATGTAGGCGGTCAGCAGGTGCACCTGGGAGAGTTTCTCCTCTTCATCGTCGCGGATGAAGCGCACACCGCTGGCGTCGATGAACAGGCTGCGCTTGATCCGCCGCCCGCCGGACTGCTGCATGCCGCGCCAGTTTCTGAACGATTCGGACATCAGGCGCCAGGTCGGGATCGAGACGATGGTCTTGTCGAAGTTCTGCACCTTGACCGTGTGCAGGGTGATGTCGACCACGTCGCCATCGGCGCCGACCTGCGGCATTTCGATCCAGTCGCCGACCCGCAGCATGTCGTTGCTGGTCAGTTGCACACTGGCCACGAACGACAGCAGGGTGTCCTTGTAGACCAACAGGATCACCGCCGACATCGCACCCAGACCCGACAGCAGCAACAGCGGCGAACGGTCGATCAGGGTGGCGACGATGATGATCGCGCCGAACACGTACAGGACCATTTTCGCCAGTTGCACATAACCCTTGATCGAGCGGGTGCGAGCGTGTTCGGTGCGGGCGTAGATGTCCAGCAGTGCGTTGAGCAGGGCGCTGACCGACAGCAGCAGGAACAGAATGGTGAACGCCAGGGCCACGTTGCCGAGGAACACCATGGCGGTCTTGCTCAGTTCCGGCACCAGGTGCAGGCCGAACTGGATCACCAGCGACGGCGTCATCTGCGCCAGACGCTGAAACACCTTGTTATGGCGAAAGTCGTTGATCCAGTGCAACGCAGGCTGGCGACCGAGCATGCGGCTGGCATGCAGGATCAGGTAGCGCGCCACTCGTCCGAGCACCAGCGCGATCACCAACAACAGGAGTAGCGCCAGGCCGGCGTGCAGGAGCGGGTGCTGATCGAGGGCACCCCAGAGGTCTTGGGCGTTGAGCCAGAGCTGTTTGAAATCCATGAGCGAAACGATTCTTCTGTGAGACGCGACGGGCGATTAGAGCATTTAAGACGCTGTGTATTACCGTTGGAGACAAATCGAGCAACAAAAAAGCCACTGATTACGGCGGATTTCACAAAGAAACTCGGCCTGAGCGCTCGAAACCGGTAACCTATGCAGCTGATTTTTTGCATATCTTCGAGGTAGCACCCGTGTTTTCCCAATTCGCCCTGCACGAACGCCTGCTCAAAGCCGTGGCCGAGCTGAAATTTGTCGAGCCAACGCCTGTGCAAGCCGCGGCCATTCCGCTGGCGCTTCAGGGGCGTGACCTGCGGGTGACGGCGCAAACCGGTAGCGGCAAGACCGCCGCTTTTGTCCTGCCGATCCTCAACCGCCTGATCGGCCCGGCCAAGGTTCGCGTCAGCATCAAGACCCTGATCCTGCTGCCGACCCGCGAGCTGGCCCAGCAGACCCTTAAGGAAGTCGAGCGCTTTTCGCAGTTCACTTTCATCAAGTCCGGCCTGATCACCGGCGGTGAAGACTTCAAGGTCCAGGCCGCCATGCTGCGCAAGGTGCCGGACATCCTGATCGGCACCCCGGGCCGGATGATCGAGCAACTGAACGCCGGCAACCTCGACCTGAAAGAAGTCGAAGTGCTGGTGCTCGACGAAGCCGACCGCATGCTCGACATGGGTTTTGCCGAAGACGTGCAGCGTCTGGTCGACGAATGCCCGAACCGTCAGCAGACCATGCTGTTCTCCGCCACCACCGGCGGTTCCGGCCTGCGCGAGATGATCGCAAAGGTGCTGAACAACCCCGAGCACCTGCAGCTGAACGCGGTCAGCCAACTGAACGACACCACCCGTCAGCAGATCATCACCGCCGACCACAACCAGCACAAAGAACAGATTGTGAACTGGCTGCTGGCCAACGAGACCTACCAGAAGGCCATCGTCTTCACCAACACTCGGGCCATGGCCGACCGCATCTACGGTCGCCTCGTCGCTCAGGAATACAAGGCGTTCGTGCTGCACGGCGAGAAAGACCAGAAGGATCGCAAACTGGCGATCGACCGTCTGAAGCAGGGCGGCGTGAAAATCCTGGTGGCTACCGACGTGGCGGCCCGTGGTCTGGACGTTGACGGCCTGGATCTGGTGATCAACTTCGACATGCCACGCAGCGGCGACGAATACGTGCACCGCATCGGTCGTACCGGCCGTGCCGGCAACGACGGTCTGGCGATCTCGCTGATCTGCCACGGCGACTGGAACCTGATGTCGAGCATCGAGCGCTATCTGAAGCAGAGCTTCGAGCGCCGTACCATCAAGGAAGTCAAAGGCACCTACGGCGGACCGAAAAAGGTCAAGGCCTCGGGCAAGGCCGTCGGTGTGAAGAAGAAAAAGACCGACGCCAAGGGCGACAAGAAGAAAACTGCCGCCAAGACCCCGACCAAGCGCAAGAGCGCCAACCGTCCGAAGCCGGACGCACTGGTGAGCAGCGACGGCATGGCCCCGCTGAAACGCCGCAAGCCGGCAGCACCAGCGGCTGAATAAGCAGTTTCAGGCAACCAATAAAAAACCCGGGCACGGTCCGGGTTTTTTATTGCCTGGGTTTATCAACTGCCCAGCAGGCCAGTGGTGTCGGCGTCAAAACGCCGCTTGGCCTGATCGGCCGCCGGTTTGAGCTGTGCGAGCAGGGCAGCCTCGCTGTACAGCCCGGTCAGTGCCAGCTCTTTTGGCGTTGGCTCGATCGGGATCAGCACGTCTTCGTCCGCCGCATGCAGCCAGATCGCCACGAAGTGCAGCGACGACACAAACAGCATCCGCAGCTCAACGGTTTTGCCCTTCAGCTGCGGTGATTGTTCCGCCAGTTTCAGCGCACCGACCGTGGCGGCCGCCAGGTTGCCGTGGTTCAGCGAGGCGAACTCGACGTGACCGCGTACTTCGGCCAATTGCGCATCGGCAATTGATACCCCGCCAGAAAACACCAGGTAATGCCAGTCGCCGACTCGGGCGTTTTTCAGGCCTTTGCCCTGGCTCAAGTCGTCCAGACTGAGCGAGTAGCCGCGATAGGCCTCGCTGAGGCTGATCCCGGTGGGCGCGGCGCTGGCGAACTGGCGATTGACGCCGAAACCCTGGGTCTGCAACGCGGCCTGCAGGGCCGGACGCAAGGTCTGGACGCCGTTGGAAGGCGCTTTTGGATAAGTCAGTTTCATGATGCCGCCCCCTGGTTTTTCGCCGTGAAGTAGGTGTGGGTCCAGTTACCGCCGCCGTTGTAGGAGCCGGGGAAGGCACTCAGCGCGCGGGTCGAATAGCCGTAGATCGAGTCCGCGACCAGCACGTAATTGCCGTTGGTGCCATAGATCGCCAGGAAGTGCGCACCGCCACCGTACCAGGCACAGCGCAGGCCGATCGGGCGACCCATGTTGATCTGGTTCTGGATGGCCGACATCTGTAGCGAGCCCGAATTCATGCCGTTGAAACTGCGGGTGATCTTCAGCGCTACGTCCAGATAGCCGTACACGTTGCACGGCCCCGGTTGATTGCAGCAATTGCGATCCAGCGCGGCACTGGCAACGGCGCATTGGGTCCAGGACCCGGTGCCGTAATAATTGCCGACCGAGGCGGAAGCGGCGGCCCAGCACCAGTTGGTCTGGGTCTGTTGCTGCATGATGAAGTTCAGGCTGGCGGCCGCGAGGGCGCGTTGTTGAACAGCTGCCTCGACCTCGACCAGTTCCGGGTCGAGCAGATGGCTGATCAGACATTCGGGCAGGGTGTTGCCAGTGAATGCCGTTGTCTCAGTGGTTAACATTTTTCAATCCTCCATGAATGAAAACAAACGTTCCGCGTTTGCGGGATAACGCTATTGCCGAGCGATCGGTGCTAAAGGGTTGCCATCTCCGATGGCCGGTTCCGATCAGGCTCGGGGTAACCCTAGGTGTGAATATGCATTTGTGCAAATAACAAAATGCACCAATGCAAATTTAAGGACAAAAGAAAGCAGGCCTTGGTATCGATCCAGCCGGATCGATACCAAAGCCTGCCGTTGTCTGCGCGGGTGCTATCCCTCGGTTTTCTTCTCGGCCGAACCCAGTTCCTTCAAGCGCTGATCGATCAACTGGCATTTGTCCGGCAGATCGGCAGAGGCCGTGCCCAGGTCCATTTTCTGCAACTCGGCGTTGATCTCCTTGGCCTTGGCCGGGTTTTGCTCGGTGAGCTTCGCGACTTCTTTGGCCAGTTGCTCGCGTTTGGTGGTGGCTTCTTCCGGCGTACAAGCCCAGACGGGCAGGGCGCAGGCGAGCGTGGTGGCGAGGGTGAGCTTGAGCAGGGTTTTCATGGGGGCAGGCCTCAGTTCCGGTTAAGGCGGGTTAACCGGTTGAGGGTTTTCAACCGTGAAAAGTTCAGTGTGTTAGGGGCTCAGTCTCCATGGCAGCAACTGGATTTCGTTTCTCCCTCATACCGGTCATGGTGCCGCACCCATTCCATGATCTCGTCCTCATTGCGGCCCTTGGGCGTGAGGTCGAGGTAGTTGTAGGCGCCGACCAACAGGTCGAGGCCGCGGGCATAGGTTGAGTAAGTGTGGAAAATGTCGCCGTTGTCGGCGCGATAAAACACGCTGAGCCCGGGCATTTCTTCCTCGACGCTGTCGGTCTTTTCGTAGTTGTACGTAGCCTTGCCAGCGTCGACATCCTCAGCACGGGCGCACACGCCAAAGTCGTAGTTGAAATCGCAACCGTCCGACGACACCCAGTCGAATGTCCAGCCCATCCGCCGCTTGAAGGCCTGGAATTCGGCGAACGGTGCGTGGGACACCGCCACCAGCGCAATGTCGTGATGGGCCAGGTGTTGGTTGGCGCCGTCGATGTGGTCGCTGAGGAATGAACAGCCCGGGCAGCCTTCCTCCCAGCCCTTGGCGAACATGAAGTGGTAAACGACGAGCTGGCTGTGTTTGCCGAACAGGTCGGCAAGTTTCAATTCGCCGTTCGGGCCCATGAAGCGGTAATCCTTGTCGACCTTCACCCAAGGCAGGGCGCGGCGTTTGGCGCTGAGGCGGTCGCGTTCCCTGGTGAAGGCCTTTTCATCGGCCAGATGCTGCTTGCGGGCGGCGAGCCATGCTTCGCGCGACACCACCGGATGATTCTCAACGTTCATGATGATTTCTCCTGCGGGGGTTGAAACCGTCTGTCTCAGACTAGTCGTTCAACCACCCGGGAAATCGACAGACCGCCGGTCGGTCGGGGCGCCGAATAATCCTGAACGGTGACGCAGCGCTCCGGTCACAACCTGTGAACGCGCCAAAAAATCACGCGCACCGGAGGTTGAATCAGGATGACGACTTATAACTGGGATTTGATTGAGCGCCTGCTGCATGAAGTGCAGAACGGCGCGGGCCACAGCTTCGCGCCACGGTCATTCGCCGAAGACTATGCGGCAGAAAAAGCGGCGGCGGGCGAGCCGATCGAGAATCTGGATCACCTGAAAACGCTCGCCTGCGACTACGAAAAACTGCTGCTGGAGCGCGGCTACATCGAGCCCCGTGGCGAAGATGAAGGCAGTACCGGCAACAACTTCAGCCTGACCCCGCGTGGTTCCAGCCTGTTGAGCCTGATCGACAGCAGCATTCCCGGCAACGATCATCCGCGTCAGGTGCTCGATGAGCAGGAAGATGCGCTGGATGAGCTGACATTCGATGAGGTGGCCTCCAAGGCGCAGATTGCCTGAGGCTTTGCACAAAAAAATGTGGGAGCGATTTTGCTCGCTCCCACACGGGTTTTTCAGTGATCTCAGCTTTTTTGCGCAGCCTTCAGGCACTTCAAGTCATTGAAGTCCTTGCGCACCCCCTCGATTTTTTTCAACAGGCGCTGTCTTTGCTGCGGCGTGCTCTCTGCCATCAGATCGACGAACAGCGAACGGGCTTGCGCCTCGGTATTGGCGTAGGCCTTTTGGTAATCCGGGGTCCATAAACGCTCGCGATTGACCAGAAGGGTCTCGATCCGCTGTGGGAATTCAGGATCTTTGCGTTGCGCGACTGCCGCGCTGAACTGCTTCTGCCAGTGGGCGCGGTTGGCGATCCACTGGGTGTTCTGATCGCCCAGGGCGGTCGACCAAGCCATCACCCGCTGTTCCTGTTTGGCGCTCAATGGGCCGAGCCAATCGTTGAGACGCTTGTCCATGCGCGCGCCTCGTTCGGCAATCTGCTGCGCCAGTGGTGGCTTGAGGTATTCCTGCTGGCGCTTTTGCAGATCCTTGGCAAAGGCGTCGTTCATTTCAGCGACTTGCCGATCATCCAGCCCTTGCAGCAACTCAATCGCCGACGGGGTGATTTCCCGGGCGGTTTCGGCGATCGCCTGCTTGGCTTCTGCGGTGCGGGCCTGGAGCGCGGCGTCGGTGACCTGATTGGTCTCGACCATGGTTTGCAGGCGATCCAGCCAATCGAGATAACCCGGCAATTGCGTGGTGCAATGCCAGTTCAAGTGTTCCCTGAGTCGCTCGTTGAACCAGTCCTTCTGCTCGCCGTTCATGTCCAGGTAGTCGCTGAGCGTCCACGGAATGATCACGTCAAGATTGCGATAGGCCAGGCCAACACGGCTGCAGGCGCCGAGGGCAAGGGTCAGGATCAGTAGAATCGCGATGCGTTTGAACCAGCTAGACATGGGCGAGTCCTTGCGAAAGCCAGCCTTGAGGGTCTGATTCTCATGTGAACACAGGATGGCCCCGGCAGTTCAGCCCATCAAAAGAACGGGCGTTCGGCCTTGAGCGTGACCAGCCCGTCGCACTGACTGTTATGCCCGGAATAGGCCGAGCAATCGCTGCCGCTGAGGCTCGAATTGCTGTAGATCAGGTCGAGGTCGATGCCCATGAACGGCCGGGAAAGTTTCACCGACCAATCGGTAAAACTGCTGACATAACCCCCGTCCACCGAGACCGGCGTGTTGAGCTGATGGGTGGTGTATTTCATGCTGATCCCGATGCCGAACGGCTGATTGCCGCCCAGGTCGGCAAACAGGGTGTTGTTCTGTTTATCCGGATCGTTGCTCAGGGCGATGCCGATCCGGCTGCCGAGCAGGGTCAGGCCACCGAACAGTTCCTGGCTGTCGAGGGTGTCGACCTTGGGATAGCTGTAATGGATCATCCCGACTTCGTAACCGAGGGTCTGATCGAAAGGTTGTTTAAAGCCGACGTAGGAGTCGATTTCGAGATTCTTCCCCGGCGTGAGGCCCATGCTCGGTGCGTACTGGCCAACATACAGGCCGCTGTCATGGCTCAGATCCAGACCGCCGTGGAACGAGCCGACTGCGGAAGGTTTGACCAGCCCCTGGGCCATGCTGCGGCTGGGCGTGGTGCCGAGCTTGAGGTCGAAGTCACCGAGTTCACGCTGGAAAATCTGCGCGTGCGCGGCCGTGCTCGCCAGCAGGCCTACAAGCAATAAACAGGATGATTTGAGCATGCGTCACTCCTTGAGCAGCGAGCGCAGGGCGATAAAGCCTGCTGAAACGCTTGATCCAGACGCGTGCAAGGATACCGGCGAATGATCGGCATCGAGGGCCGTTCGTCGATTTCTGCTGTTTTACAGGTTTGATTAAACGCGAGAGAGGTCTTGCGAGGGATCCGGTCCAGACGCTTCGAAGCTCAAAGCGCCTTTGGACTGGTGTGCTGCGGGGGTGTTACTTCTTGCCCAGGCTGATCTGCTTGGACGGGCCGAACGTCTGGCCGCTGACGCCCTTGGCAATTTGCTGGATTTCGCCGCCGGACTTGAGGAATGCCGCGATCTGATCGTTGATCGATTCGCTGGTTTCAACGGCTGGAGCTGGCTTTGCTTTGCTGGAGGATGCTTTTACACGCATGGCGGCCATTAACCTGTAGAAAAGTAACTCGGCCAGGCATCGTACAGGAATAACTTGACAATTGCTTGGTAAATATCCCCCGGAATAACCCAGTGGGCGGGTGGATTATTCGTGATTAATTATTCGAAATATCCCGCTAACCTGCTGTTTTAAATAACAACATTTAGGCGATTCCATGATGTTCGGCGCTGTCGGGAACGCGTGATAGCCGTCACGCTGGCCTGACGAGCGGCGTCCATCCAACGCGAAATCCAGGAGAATCAAGGCTTACCACAGATTTTCGCGCGGCCGGCCGATCGGACGGCCAACCAGCACGGCAAAACCGGGTAGAATGCCGCCCACGCAATGAGGGTATTGGAAATGGCTTTAGTCGGGCGTTACAACAGTTTGCAAGTGGTTAAACACACTAACTTCGGTTTATATCTGGACGGCGGTGCCGACGGCGAAATCCTTTTGCCCAACCGTTATATCCCCAAAGATATTCCTAGCGAAGATGAAGACTGGCTCAATGTTTTCATTTATCTGGACAGTGATGACAAACTTATTGCCACCACTGAAAAACCAAAAGTTCAGGTCGGTGAATTTGCCAGTTTGAAAGTTGTTGAAGTCAACAGCATCGGCGTGTTCCTTGATTGGGGCCTGCCGAAGGATCTGCTGCTGCCTTACTCCGAAGAAAAACGCCAGATGACCGCCGGAGAGTACTGCGTGGTGCATGTCTACCTCGACAAGCACACCCGCCGCATCACCGCCACCGCGCGCCTGGATCGTTATCTGGACAAGACCCCGGCCAACTATAGCGCTGGGCAGGAAGTTGATCTGCTGGTCGCCGAAGCCACCGACATGGGCTTCAAGGCGATCATCAACAACAAGCACTGGGGTCTGATTCACAAGAATGAAATCTTCAAGTTCATGCGTTCCGGCATGCGCGAGAAAGGTTTCATCAAGGAAGTGCGCGCCGACGGCAAGATCAGCCTGAGTCTGCAACCGGTAGGGCAGGAAGCGGCCAGCAGCCTCAACTCGAAGATCCTCGCCAAGTTGCGCGAAAACGATGGCACCCTGGCCGTCAGCGACAAGAGCGATCCGGCGCTGATCAGCAGCCTGTTCGGTGTCAGCAAGGGCAATTTCAAGAAGGCCATCGGTTCGTTGTACAAGAACGGTCAGATCGTCATTCATGCCGATCGCATTGAACTAACCTGAGTCTTGCGTGGCCCATGTTGCATGGGCTTACTTGAGATCGGCAGATGAAAAAAGCGTTGATTGCCTACGTTGCCACACTGCTGACGTTTCTTCTGCTCGACGGGCTCTGGCTCGGCGTGCTGATGGCGCCGACCTATCGTGAGCTGCTCGGTTCGCTGATGCTCGAAAAACCGTTGCTGGTACCGGCAGCGGTTTTTTATTGCCTGTACGTTTTCGGCTGTGTGGTGTTTGTGGTGCTGCCGTCGCTGACCTGGCAACGCGCCGCGCGGATGGGCGCGCTGCTCGGGCTGGTGGCTTATGGCACCTATGACCTGACCAATTGGGCGACCTTGCGCGGCTGGTCGATGCAGGTGTCGCTGATTGATTGGGCCTGGGGGACGTTTGCCACGGCGCTGGCCTGTACGGTCGGGTTTTGGGCCGCTCGCCGAGGCTGACGGCGGGCATGACGCAACAGGGCAATTGCATGTCTTTGCCGGGCGGCAATTTCTGTCCGACTGGTTGATAATCCCTGCCATCCTTTTTAGCCCCGGACAAAGAGCCGGGGCTTTGTTTGACCATTGGAAAAACTGCCATGTCGTGTGTGTTCGAGGTGTCGAGGTGAGCGCCAGTCGGCGCAGTGCCGACGGGTTTGCCCTGCAAGTGATGATCGGCCTGTGCCTGATCTGGGGCGTGCAGCAGGTGATGATCAAATGGGCGGCGACCGACATTGCGCCGGTGATGCAGGCGGCGGGGCGGTCGGGAATTTCCGCGTTGCTGGTAGGACTGCTCATCTGCTGGAAGGGCGGCTGGGATCAGGTCGGTGCTACCTGGCGCGGCGGCTTGCTGGCCGGTGCCTTGTTCGGTCTGGAGTTCCTGTTCATCTCCGAAGGCTTGCAGTTGACCACGGCGGCGCACATGTCGGTGTTCCTTTACACCGCACCAATCTTCACCGCGCTGGGTGTGCATTTCCTGTTGCCGAGCGAGCGTCTGCGCCCGGTGCAATGGCTGGGGATTTTCCTCGCGTTCGTCGGGATTGCCATTGCATTTGCCGGTGGCGTGTCGTGGGACAACCTCGACCGCCGCATGTTGATGGGCGATGCCCTCGGCGTGCTGGCCGGTGCCAGTTGGGGCGCGACCACCGTGGTGGTGCGCGCCTCGCGTCTGTCGGAAGCGCCGGTGACCCTGACCCTGTTCTATCAACTGATCGTCGGCTTCATCGGCCTGCTGCTGATCGCGTTGCTCAGCGGCCAGATCACCCACGTCAGCCTGACCGTCGTAGCGGTGGGCAGCGTGTTGTTTCAGGGGCTGGTGGTGTCGTTCTTCAGTTACCTGACCTGGTTCTGGCTGCTGCGCCGTTATCTGGCGGCCAACCTCGCGGTGTTTTCCTTCATGACGCCATTGTTCGGCGTGACCTTCGGCGTAGTGCTGCTCGGCGAAGAACTCAGCCTGAACTTCATCGTCGGTGCCGTGCTGGTGTTACTCGGCATCACCTTCGTCAGCGCGGAACAGTGGGTGCGTCGGCGTTTGCGCAAAGCCCTCGGCCAGCCGTAACGGATTTGCACGCCAGACCGCCGGCAATCAGCAGGCCGCTGCCGGCGATCACCAGCGCCGGTTGCAGGCCGCCGCTGAAATGGCTGCTGACCGCCGCCAGCAACGGCCCGCTGAGCTGGCCGACGGCGAAGCACGCAGTGAGCAGGCCGGCGTTGCGCTGGGTGGCGTGGGGCGCCAGTTCCCGGGAGCGTTGCATCACCAGTTGCATGCAGGCCAGGAACGGCGTGCCGCACAGGATCACGCCCAGCGCCAGACCAGGGCCACTGCCCAGCAGACAAGCGAACACCCCGGCGGCCTGCAGCCACAACGTCGCCATCAACCAGTGCCGGGTGGTTTCCGGATCGTGCCGACGCAAACTCACCAGCAGCACCCCGATTGCAGCGCCGAGGCCGAAGCACGGCCAGAACAGATCCGCCTGCCACTGCCCGTGAAACTGCGCGTTGGCCATTTGCGACAGAAACGTGGCCGGAATGATGTAGCCCACGCCGTACAAGGCATACACCACCGCCAAACGTCCAATTCCACGATTTGACGAACCGACCGCAGTCGGCGCGGCCGGCACGCCGACACCCGGTTGCGGCAGGATCCGCACGATCCCCAGCAACATCACCAGCGCCACGGCGGCATAGATCAGCCACAGAGTCGCGGAAGTCTGCTGCGCCAGATGTGAGAACAGCGCCAACAGCCCAGTCAGAAAAATCCCCAACCCCGGCCCGGCAAATACCAGCGCCCCCAACCGTGGGCGACCCGCCGCCGCAGCCAGTGGCTGACTCAACGCAGTAATCATCACCAGCACCCAGGCGCTGGCCACTCCGGTGCCGAACCGCAGCAACAGATGCGACCAGAAACCGTTGGCCCAGAACGACGCCAGTGTCAGCAGCACACACAACCACAAGCCACCGTGCAGGCGTCGCTGTACCTGATCCGGCCGCCGGGAAAACATCGCGTCCACCGCACCGAGCAGGTAACCAAGGTAGTTGGCCGCCGCAATCAGACCGGCGGCGGTCAGGTCGATCTGGCGTTCGCTGAGCAGGTGCGGCAGTTGCGGGGTGAGGGCGAAACGCCCGATGCCCATGGCCATCATCAGGGCAACGAAACAGGCGGATAAGCGAATCAGCGGTGACATGGTCTGAATTCCGTTGGAGGTTCAATGACCGTAAGGCTAGGACTGATTGACTTTCTTTAAAATTGAATAATAGTGAGTAACTTGTTCTGTTCAGGAGAAAGGTTGTGGAGTTCAGCCAATTGCGGATCTTCCAGGCCGTTGCGGAAGAGGGCTCGATCACCCGCGCCGCCGAACGTTTGCATCGGGTGCCGTCGAACCTGTCGACCCGGCTTAAACAACTGGAGGAGCAACTGGGCGTCGAACTGTTCGTCCGTGAGCGTCAGCGTTTGCAGTTGTCGCCTGCGGGAAAAGTCCTGCTGGACTACACCGGCAAACTGTTCGCCTTGCGCGATCAGGCCTGCGCGGCGGTGATGGGCGGGCAGCCGGCGGGGGATTTCGTGCTCGGTACGCTGTACAGCACCGCCGCGATCCATTTGCCGGCGCTGCTGGCGCGCTATCACAAGCAATATCCGGCAGTGAATCTTCAGGTGCAGTCCGGGCCAAGTGGCGAGTTGCTCGAAGGCCTGCTCACCGGGCGCCTCGACGCCGCGCTGGTGGACGGCCCGCCGCAACTGGCCGGGATCGACGGCGTGCCGTTGTGCAACGAGCGACTGGTGCTGATCAGCGAGGCCGATCACCCGCCGGTGCGCAGCGCCAAGGATGTCGAAGGGCGCGCAGTGTTCACCTTTCGTCATGGCTGCGCCTATCGCGCACGGCTGGAAGCGTGGTTCGCCCACTACCAGGCGGCGATGGGCCGGGCGATGGAAATCGAGTCCTATCAGGGCATGCTCGCCTGCGTGATTGCCGGCAGCGGTGTGGCGCTGATGTCGGAGTCGATGCTCGCCAGCCTGCCGGGGCGCGAAAGCGTGGCGGTGCATCCGCTGGCCGAACCTTTTGCCAGTGCGACAACATGGCTCATGTGGCGCCGGGGCATGGTCGGTGCCAACCTCAACGCGTGGATTGAACAGCAGCAGGCGCTCTATCCCGTGGCTGGCGAGGACGTGCGGGAAACGGCTTGAACGAACGGTCAGGGATTTGGATCAATTCAGTAACAGATCATTGCGGATTTGGCCGAGCATTGCGTAGGACTTCGGACTATTATCAGTGCGAAGCGGCCTCAGAATTCCGGACGCTCAGCACCACCCTGAAGGGGGCATGACGATGAAAGAGAAAATTCAAAACTGGCTGCACGATTTGGGTGTTGCCCTCGGCTTGATCGAACCGCCTCTGCAACCGGTCCCGATTCGCACCGATGACGAACAGCGTCGGCGTCAGCCACGTCGGCGGTAATGCCCCGCTTTGAAGGATCAAAGGATTTAAACGACAAAAGATCGCATCCGGCCGTCGCTCCATGGAGTGGCGGCCGGGTGCGATCTTTTGTTTTCAGTGACGCCCGATTTCCATCAGAAACCGGCTCAGGTCATTCACGGTTTTCGCAGTCTTGAGCATCCGATCCTCTTCGGCGGTGAAGGCCGTCAGTCCGAATTCATCTTCCAGATGGAAGATCAGATCCTCGATATCCGCTTTTTCCAGCCCCAGTTGCGCCAGGCTGGTGTGGTCGTCGAATTCACGATTTTCCAGCAGGCGCAGGATGAAGCGGTGCACGGCAGCACGCACGGCAGCTCTTCTCATGGCAGATTTTTATTGTGGTTGATCTGACTGAAGTACAGCAGGCCTCAAGCGTGCCGGCGCAACCATTCGTCAATCATCCCGCGCAGGTGCTCTCCGGAAAAACTGCCGAAGTGCCCGCCATGCACCGTGCGGATCTTCAACCCCTGCAAGCGCCGCAGGCTGGCGGCGTAGTCGTCGAGGTTGGAATGGTAGGCGTCCTCGATCAACGGCCCGTCGTAAATGATGTCGCCGCTGAACAGGGTTTCGCTGGCCGCTTCGTAGAGGCTGATCCCGCCCGGTGAATGCCCCGGCGTGTGCAGCACCTGCAGCGTGCGATTGCCCAGGTCCAGCACATCGCCGTCCTCGACAAAACCAGTGGCCGGCGCCGCCTTGACCCGATATTCGGCGTAGCACAACGGGCAATCCGGGTGCGCTTCGAACATGTCGTCGCCGACGAAGGCCCGGCTCAGATCGTTCTCGCCATCCGGCGCCGCCAGAATGTCCGCCTCGGCCGGGTGCACCAGCCGTTCGGTAAATTCGTGATGCCCGGCGATGTGGTCGAAATGGCAATGACTGGCCACCGCCACCAGCGGCCGTTCGGTCAGCCACGGCAGTTGTTCGCGCAGGCTGACCAGCCCGGAACCGCTGTCGAGCAACAGATCCTTGTCCCGGCCCTGAACGTGCCACAGGTTGCAGCGATAGAACGGGCGGATGAACGGCTCGTGAATCAGCCGAATGCCGTCGCTAAGGTGCTGCACTTCGAACCACTGATCGCGAGAAACAATCTTCATAAGCACTTTCCTTGAGACGAAAAAAACGGGTGTGGCAACCGACGCCACACCCGCCGAAGAAAGTTGTTGCTACCGCTTCAGCTTAGATCGCGCTGGCCACCACGTTTGGGCGACGGGACATCAGGCTGACCACCACAAAACTCACCAGCCCCACAGCCAGGCTGTAGTAGATCGGCGTGTTGGCATCCAGACCATCCTTGAACATGAACAGCAGGGCGGTGGCGAAGCCCAGGCCCATGCTGGCGATGGCGCCGGCGGTGGTGGCGCGTTTCCAGAAGATCGCACCGATCAGCGGGATCAGCATGCCGCCCACCAACAGGTTGTACGCGAGGGTCAGGGCGCTGATCACGTCGTTGACCACCAGCGCGATGCCCAGCACCACGACACCGGTCAGCAGGGTGAACAGGCGGTTTACCCCCAGGCTCGACTGTTTGCCGCCACGCAGTTTCGGCAGCAGGTCTTCGGTCAGGGTGGTGGCAGCGGCGAGCAGACCGGCGCTGGCGGTGGACATCATCGCGGCCAGGGCAGCGGCGATCACCAGGCCACGGATGCCATCCGGGAGCGACAGTTTGACGATGGCGGCGAAGGCGTTGTTGACGTTGTCCAGATCCGGGATCAGCACGTGCGCCGCCATGCCGATCAGGGCACAGGCCAGACCGTAAAGGATGCAGTAGATGCCCGCGAAGCTACCGGCGTACTGAGCCACTTTTTCGTTCTTGACGGTGAACACCCGTTGCCAGATGTCCTGACCGATCAGGATGCCGAAGAAGTAGATCATGAAGTAGGTGATGATCGTGTCCCAGCCGATGGTGGTGAAGCTGAAGGCGGTGGCCGGCAGTTTCAGCACCAGTTCGTCCCAGCCGCCGACGCGGTACAGGCAGATTGGCAGGAGGATGAACATCAGGCCGACGGTCTTGATGATGAACTGGACGATGTCGGTCAGGGTCAGCGACCACATGCCGCCGATGGCCGAGTAGATCACCACCACGCCACCGCCGAGCAGTACCGAGATCCAGAACGGCAGGCCGAACAGCACTTGCAGCACGGTGCCGATGGCGAGGATCGAGGTCACGCCGATCATCAGCGCGTAGGCCAGCATGATTGCCGCGCTGGCCGAGCGGGCCATCGGGTTATAGCGTTTTTCCAGGACCTGGGTAACGGTGTAGATCTTCAGTTTCAGCAGCGGCTTGGCGAGGAACAGGTTCAGCGCCACGATGCCGCAACCCAGTGCCGCGCACAGCCAGAAACCGGAGATGCCGTGCACGTAGCCCAGGCGCACGGTGCCGACGGTGGACGCGCCGCCGAGAACGGTCGCAGCCATGGTGCCCATGTACAGGCTCGGGCCTAGGTTACGCCCGGCGACCAGGAAGTCCTCGTTGGTCTTGGCCTTGCGCATGCCAAAGTAGCCGAGCAAGAGCATGCCGGCGGCGTAGATGAGGACGACGAATAAATCCAAAGCCATGATGGCGTGTCTCCGATTGTCTTTTTTATGGTGAAACAAAATTGGTTCTATGAGGCTGCCCTTGTGGGAGCAAGCCCGCTCCCACAAGGTTGATCAGGCAGCCTGACGCAGCGCCGCTTCAGCCGGCGCATGCGCGCCTTTGCTGCGGGGATCCTTCGGGCCGTAGACCAGCGCCGGCTCCGGGAACAGGCTCAGCAGCATCAGGTACATCACCGAGGCCAGACCGAGGGTCACCAGCAGGCTGATGTCGATGCCGCCGGCCAGTTCACCCAGCGGACCCACGAACTGCCCCGGCAGGTTGACGAAGCACAGGCCGACCGCCGCGCTCGGGATCCACGCGCCCAGGCCGCGCCAGTTCCAGCCGTGGCTGAACCAGTAGCGTCCGCCTTGCTCGCCGCGAGTGAACACTTGCAGGTCGTCCGGGCAGTAGAAGCCGCGACGCACCACCAGGCCGATGATCATGATCACCATCCACGGGGTGGTGCAGGTGATGATCAGCACGGCGAAGGTCGACACGCTCTGCACCAGATTCGCCGCAAAGCGCCCGATGAAGATGAAGGCAATCGACAGCACGCCGATCAGCAGCGTCGCCTTGACCCGCGACAGCAGACGCGGGAACACGCTCGACATGTCCAGCCCGGTGCCATACAGCGAGGTGGTGCCGGTGGACATGCCGCCGATCACCGCAATCAGGCACACCGGCAGGAAGAACCAGCTCGGCGACACCGCCAGCAGACCGCCGACGTAGTTGTTGGCCGCGATGTAGTCCGGCGCCTGAATCGCGACGATGGTCGCGGTGGTCAGGCCGAACAGGAACGGGATGAAGGTGGCGATCTGCGAGAGCACCACCGCCGCCATGATCCGCTGGCGCGAGGTTTCACGCGGGATGTAGCGGGCCCAGTCGCCGAGGAACGCGCCGAAGGAAATCGGGTTGCTCATGGCCACCAGCGCGGCGCCGATGAACGCGGCCCAGAAGCCCGGCTGGCCGAGGCTGACGGTGCCGGCGTAGTGCGAATCGAACGGGCCTGCGAAAGCGAAGATGCCCAGCAGGAACAGCAGGCTCGCGCTCCACACCGCGACCTTGTTCACCCACAGCAGGAAGCGGAAGCCGTAGATGCACACGGTCAGCACCAGAATCGCGAACAGACCGTAGGCCAGGCCCAGGGTCAGGTCGGTTTCCGGCAGGCCGATCAGGCGTTTTGCACCACCGATCAGCGCATCCCCCGAACTCCACACCGAGAGCGAGAAGAAGGCGATGGCGGTCAGCAGCGACAGGAACGAACCGACGATCCGCCCGTGCACGCCGAAGTGCGCACCGGACGACACGGCATTGTTGGTGCCGTTGAGCGGGCCGAACAGGCCCATCGGTGCAAGGATCAGCGAGCCGAGCAGCACGCCCGAGACAATCGCCCAGACGCCCGCCTGAAAGGACAGGCCGAACAGCACCGGGAAACTGCCGAGCACGGCGGTGGCAAAGGTATTCGCGCCGCCAAAGATCATGCGGAACAAGTCCACGGGACCGGCGGTGCGTTCGTTGTCCGGGATCTGTTCGACCCCGTGGGTTTCAATTTGCGTAAGGCTTTGGTCGTTGTTGTTGTTATTCATGATCTGCTCCGATCATAAAGGCGCGCCTCATCGTGTGTGAGGCGTCACCTGTTTGGCTAAGGGGATGGCAGCCCTTCCGGCATTGCGGACAAATGTTCGTGGCAGGCCAGCCAATGGCCTTGTTGTTCTAGGCTCGACGCTTGTTTTCTGAAAACAATCGTCTCGCGCTCCTGGCTGAAGTGTTGCTCCCCTTGCATGCGCAGCTCGGTGGCCACGTCATGGATGAAAATCGCCACGTCACCCTGCAGGCTGACGAAGGCGTTGCTCGAGGTGCAGGACAGCACCTCGAAGCCATCCTCGGCGCGCCAGTTGTCCCACAACGCCTGATAGGCATCGCGCGACAGCAAGGGCTGTTCGAGGGTGTAGAACACAAAGCTCGCATCGGCGCTGAACGCGCCGAAGTAGGCTTCGCGATCGTTGCGGGCGAAGGCGGACACCAGAGCGGCGGCCGCTTTCAGAACCTGATCACGTTCGTTCATGACCCGACCCTCAGCGGTGGACCACGCCCGGCAGTACGCAGAGCATTTCGTACAGCAGGTTGGCGGCCAGCAGCGAGGTGTTGCCGGTGGTGTCATAAGCGGGCGAGACTTCTACCAGATCGCAGCCGATCAGGTCGAGGCCCTGGCAGCCGCGAACGATTTCAATCGCCTGAATGGTCGTCAGACCACCGATTTCCGGGGTGCCGGTGCCTGGCGCCCAGGCCGGGTCGATGCCGTCGATGTCGAAGCTCAGGTACACCGGGCCGCCACCGACTTTCTCGCGCACTTCAGCCATCAGCGGCGCCAGCGACTTGTGCCAGCACTCTTCGGCCTGAACGACGCGGAAGCCCTGATCGCGGCTCCAGTTGAAGTCGTCGGCGGTGTAACCCTGCGCCCGCAGACCGATCTGCACCACACGGTCGCAGTCCAGAAGACCTTCTTCGACCGCACGACGGAAGGTCGTACCGTGGGCGATCTTCTCGCCGAACATGTGATCGTTGACATCAGCGTGAGCGTCGATGTGCACCAGACCGACCTTGCCGTGCTTTTTGTGGATCGCACGCAGGATCGGCAGGGTGATGGTGTGGTCGCCACCCAGGGTCATCGGGATCACGTTGTGCTCGAGGATGTTGTCGTAGGCTTCTTCGATGATGCGCACGGCGTCGAGCAGGTTGAAGGTGTTGATCGCCACGTCACCGATGTCGGCAACCGACAGCGAGTCGAACGGCGCAGCGCCGGTGGCCATGTTGTACGGGCGGATCATCACCGATTCGGTGCGGATGTCGCGCGGCCCGAAGCGGGTGCCGGGGCGCAGCGAAGTACCGATGTCCAGCGGCACGCCAACGAAGGCAGCGTCCAGACCGGCAGCGGTCGGTACATGGGGGAGTCGGAGCATGGTGGCGATGCCGCCGAAGCGCGGCATTTCGTTGCCGCCCAGTGGTTGGTGAAGAATCTTGTCCACGGGTAGGGCCTCATCGTCTTTGTTTTATTTATGTCGGCACGCCGTATTCGCAAGGTCACGGGCACCGCTGTGGGCCGATTCTGCGAAATGTAGTGAGGCGGAAGAATCGCTACGGGCAAATACTTAGTTCAGAAATTTCTAAACTAATGCGAGGGAGATGGATAGACTTCTCGCTGATCGTTCCCACGCTCGGCGTGGGAATGCATCCCGTGACGCTCCGCGTCACAGCCGTGAAGCGGACGCAGAGCGTCCAAGGCGGCATTCCCACGCAGAGCGTGGGAACGATCTATGGGGAACGATCCTTGGAGTAGACATGGCCAACGCTTTACCCGACCTGAAACTTTTGCGCATCTTCGTCAGCGTCGTGCGCCATCAGGGGTTTGCCAACGCGCAGCAGGAACTCAACCTGTCGACCTCGGCGATCAGCACCTACATGAGTCAGCTCGAAGCCGCGCTGGGTCTGGTGCTGTGCCATCGCGGGCGCGGTGGTTTCAGCCTGACCAGCAAGGGCGAGCTGTTCCATCAGGAAACCCTGCGCCTGCTCGCGGAGCTTGAAGGTTTCGAGCAATACGCCGCGGCGCTCAAGGGCGAGTTGCGCGGCACGCTCAACCTCGGGGTGATCGACTCCACGGTCAGCGACAAGGCCTTGCCGTTCGCCGAAGCCATCGGCGCCTACAGCCAGGAACACCCGGCGGTGCATCTGCATTTGTCGGTGATGAGCCCGTATGAGCTGCAACTCGGCGTGCAGGACAATCGTCTCGATCTGGCCATTGGCGCGTTTTCCACGCGCATGAGCGGTCTGGTGTACATGCCGCTGTATCGCGAGCAGCACTGGCTGTATTGCAGCAACCGGCACCCGCTGTTCAACGAACGGCGGATTCCCGAGCAGGTCATCACCCAGCAACGCATGGTCGGGCGCGGTTACTGGAGCCAGGCCGAACTGGCGCGCCACGGTTTCAAACACAGCGCCGCGACCGTGGAAAGTATGGAGGCGCAGCTGATTCTGGTGCTGTCCGGCGCCTACATCGGTTACCTGCCGGAGCACTACGCCCAGGCCTGGGCCGACAAGGGCGACCTGCGGGTGCTGCTGCCGGCCACCTTCGGCTATCAGGCGCCGTTTTCCATGATCATGCGCCGTGGCCGCAGCCGCGAGCCGCTGATCCAGACTTTCCGCGACCTGCTCAAAGCGCAGCTCAATCAGGCATAAGACAATGTCCAGACCCCAATGCCCGCGCTGCCTGCGCCCACAAACCCATTGCCTGTGCCCGCTGATCCCCAGCCTCGACAGCCGCACCCGGGTGTTGCTGTTGCAGCACCCGAGTGAGGTCAATCACGCGCTCAACACCGCGCGGCTGGCGGCGCTTGGGTTGAACAATGCCGAGCTGATCGTCGGTGAGGTATTCGAGGATTTGCCCGCGCTGCTGAATCGGCCGGGGTATCGGGCACGGTTGTTGTTCCCGGCGGACGATGCGCAGCCGATGCAGGCTTACGCGGCTTGCGATGAACCGCTGTTGCTGGTGGTGCCGGACGGCACGTGGCGCAAGGCGCGCAAGATGTTGCACCTCAATCCGTTGCTGGCGGCGTTGCCGCGGGTGACGTTGGCCCAGGGCGGGGTTTCGCGGTATCGGCTGCGCAAGGCTCCGGAGCCAGGGGCGTTGTCGACGATTGAGGCGATTGTTCAGGCGTTGCAGACGCTGGAAGCGCCGGCCTCGTTCGAGCCGTTGCTTAAACCGTTCGAGGCGCTGATCGAGGGGCAGATTGCGGCGATGGGGGAGGAGACTTTCCAGAAGAATCACGGAGGCTGATCGGACGGATACTGATCGCCTGATCGTTCCCACGCTCCGCGTGGGAATGCCGCCCGGGACGCTCCGCGTCCCTTCGAGACGGTGACGCAGAGCGTCACTGGATGCATTCCCACGCAGAGCGTGGGAACGATCAACGTGAGAGCGATCAATCACTAGCGCTCGCGCATCGCCTCGGTCCGGGCTTTCAGCACCGGTTTGAGCAGGTAATCCAGCACGCTTTTCTCCCCGGTAATGATGTCCACCGTCGCGACCATCCCCGGAATGATCAGCAACGGTTTCACATCCCCGCCCAAATGGTTTTTGTCGGTGCGCACCTGAATCAGGTAGAAGCTGTTGCCCTTGTCATCAGTGATGGTGTCGGCGCCGATCAGCTCAAGCTTGGCGCTGAGCCCGCCGTAGATCGTGTAGTCGTAGGCGCTGAACTTGACCATGGCTTTCTGGCCCGGATGCAGGAACGCCACGTCCTGAGGGCGGACCTTGGCTTCGATCAGCAGGTTGTCTTCCAACGGCACGATTTCCACCATGTCACTGCCCGGCTGCACCACGCCGCCGATGGTGTTGACCTTCATCTGCTTGATCACCCCATGCACCGGCGAAGTCACGGTGGTGCGGCTGACGCGGTCGTCGATGGCGATGCTCGACGCGGTGATTTTCGACAGGTCGGTGCGTTTCTCGTTGAGCTCTTTGGCCGCTTCGGAGCGGAAGGACTGTTCCGATTCGTCGATCTTGCTGCGGATCTCGGCGATGGCCGATTCGGCGCGGGGAATGGCCAGGGTCGTGGCGTTCAGGGAACCGCGGATTTCCACCGCACTGCGCTTGAGCCGCAAGATCTCCACCGGCGACACGGCACCGGTCTTGACCAGCGGTTCGGACATGTTCATTTCCTGATTGACCAGCGCCAGGCTCGAACTGTATTGCCCCTGTTTCGAGCGAAACTCCGCCAGCTCCTGAGTCTTCTGCCGCAGTTGTTCGCTGAGGGTTCTCTGTTCGCTGGCCAGCCGCCGCTGCCGTTGTTCATACAGCGAACGCTCGTCCTCGGCCACTTGCGGCGCCTTGGCGATCACTTCGTCCGACAGCTTGAACGGCCGGCCCTCTGCTTCGGCGGACAAGCGTTCGACCTGCGCGGTCAAGGCATAACGATCGGCCTCGCTCTCACCCTTGTTCGACAGAAACCGCGTGTCGTCCAGGCGCAGCAGTTTGTCGCCCTTGTCGACCATTTGTCCTTCGCGCACGAAGATCTCGGTGACGATCCCGCCCTCCAGGTTCTGGATCACCTGGACCTTGCTCGACGGAATCGCCTTGCCTTCGCCCATGGTCACTTCCTGCAACACCGCGAACTTGGCCCAGACCAGCGCACTGATCAGCAGCGCCGCCGCCAGCCACACGGTGATCCGCGACCAGCGTGGCGAATCCTGCAGCGAAGCACCGGCGGTTTCCGGCATGAATTCGGCTTCGGCGCTTTTACCGAAGCTGTCGAAGTAACCGCGCGGTTTTGAGGAGGAGGAAGCAGACATGGGGTAACTCCTAGACCGCTGCCGAGCCGACCCGGCCCTTGCGCAACGCATCGATGACCGCTTCTTTCGGACCGTCGGCGACGATCCGGCCGTTGTCCAGCACCAGCAACCGGTCCACCAGGCTCAGCATTGAAGTGCGGTGGGTGACCAGCAGCAAGGTTTTGCCCTGCACCCAGCCGTGCAGCTTCTGGCGCAAGACGTCTTCGCTGCTGTTGTCCATGGCGCTGGTCGGTTCGTCGAGCAGCATGATCGGTGGGTCGAGCAACAGCGCCCGCGCCAGCAGTACGGCTTGGCGCTGGCCACCGGAGAGCAGTTGCCCGCGCTCGCCCACCGGCCGGTCGAAGCCTTGCGGGTGCTGCCGTGCAAGCTCGGTGACGCCGGTCAGTTCGGCCACTTCGAGCATCCGTGAATCGCTGATGTAGCGGGCGCCGAGGGTCAGGTTGTCACGCAGGCTGCCGGCCAGCAGCGGCAGGTCGTGGGCGACATAACCGATCTGCTGGCGCAGGTCGGCGACATCCAGTTGCCGCAGGTCGAGGCCGTCGAGCAGCAACTGGCCTTCGTCCGGTTCGTAGAAGCCCATCACCAGTCGCGCCAGGGTGCTTTTGCCCGAGCCGCTGCGGCCGATGATGCCGATCCGTTCGCCGGGTCTGACGCTGAAACTGACGTTGCTCAGGGCCGGGGCATTCTGGCCGTTGTAGTGGAAGGTCACCGCGTTGGCGTCCAGCGCACCTTGCAGTTGCGTGCGCTCCAGCGGCCGCTGTTTGCCGTCGCGCTCCTGAGGCAGGGACATCAGCGCGTCGGTGCTTTTCATGGTCAGTTGCGCTTGCTGGTAGCGGGTGATCAGCCCGGCGATCTGGCCCAGCGGCGCCAGCACGCGGCTGCCGAGCATGTAAGTCGCCACCAGCGCACCGACACTGAGGTTGCCGGCGATGATGCTGTAAACCCCGGCCACAATCGTCGCCATCCCCGAAAACTGCTGGATGAACAGCGTGCCGTTGGTGGCCAGCGCCGAGAGATTACGGGCATGGCTGTCGAGGCGGGTGAGGGCGCCGTGGGTGCTCTCCCATTTGTGTTGACGCTCGCTTTCGGCGCTGCACGCCTTGAGGGTTTCCAGGCCGCCGAGGGTTTCGATCAGCAATGCCTGGCGCTCGGCGCCGAGGCTGAGGCTTTTCTGCACGGTGTCGCGCAGACGGGCCTGAATGATCATCGCGAACACGATCGTGATCGGAAATGCCAGCAGTGGAATCACCACCAGCCAGCCGCCGAGCAGGCCGATCACCACCAGCATCAACACCACGAAGGGCAGGTCGATCAGGCTGGTCAGGGTCACGGCGGTGAGAAATTCGCGCAGGCCCTGAAAATCATGAATGCTCTGGGCGAAGCCGCCGATGGTCGCCGGCCGGGCTTTCATCGCCATGCCGGTGATGCGTTCGAATAAAGTCGCGGAAAGGATCACGTCGGTCTTCTTGCCGGCAGTGTCCAGCAGGTGCGCGCGCACCACCCGCAGCACCAGTTCGAAACCGGTGCCGATCAGCAGCCCGATGGCCAGCACCCACAGGGTCGACGTGGCCTGGTTCGGCACCACGCGATCGTAGGTCTGCATGACGAACAGCGGCACCATCAGGCCCAGCAGGTTGATCAGGAAACTGGCAAGAATCGCGTCGCTGTAGAGCCATTTCGACAGCTTCAGGGTGTCGCGAAACCACGCCTGCACCCGTGGCACCAGCGGCGAGCGCAGGTCTTCCAGTTCATGCCGTGGCCGGGCGAACAAGGCCTGGCCGCTGTAGTGTTCGGTGAGTTCTTCACGGCTGACCCATTGCTCGCCGCCGTCGGCTTCGCTGGGCAGGATCAGCGCCTTGCCATCTTCGGCAAACCGCCGCAGCACTGCCGTGCGCCCGTTGCCCAGCAACAACAGCACCGGCAGGTTCAGCGGTGAAATGTCCTTGAGTTCCCGGCGCAGCAAGCGCGCCTGCAACCCGGCCCGGGCTGCGGCGCGGGGCAGCAGGTCCAGGCTCAGGCGTTGTTTGTCCAGGGGCAGCCCGGCGCTCAGGCTGGCGCGACTGACCGTCGCGCCATGCAGTTTGCAGAGGATCAACAGACCGTCGAGCAACGGGTCATCGAAACTCAGCCGCGGATCGATCCCGGTGTTACCGGGTTGCATGCTGGTCATATTGATCGCTCCCGTTGAACTGGCTCGGCTATCCACATCAACCCTGTGTTGATCGTTCCCACGTCGAAGCGTCGAACCGTACTGATCGTTCCCACGCTCTGCGTGGGAATGCCTCTAGGGACGCTCTGCGTCCAGTGACGCGGAGCGTCACGGGCTGCATTCCCACGCAGAGCGTGGGAACGATCAAAAACACAGCCTTCGGCAGTGTGGTTATTTCAGCTCGGGCAAGCGCGCTTCGTTTTTCACCTCGGTCGCAGCAATCGCATCGGCCGGCAGCACCACCCGTTGCTTGCTCAACAACTGGCCCATGTTCGCCAGCACGCGGTACATCGAGTATTCCTCGGTGTAGCGGATTTCGGTGTAGCGACGGTTGGCGTTGTACAGCTCGTTTTCACTGTCGAGCACGTCCAGCAGGGTGCGCTGGCCGAGGCCGAACTGATCCTGATACGCGGCGCGTACACGCTTGGTGGTTTCGGCGTATTCGCGGGCGGTCGGGGTCTGTTTCCTGGCGTTGAGCATGGCGTTCCAGGCCAGGTGAATGTTCTCGTTGAGCTGGCGCAGGGCGTTGTTGCGGATGTCCATTGCCTGGTTGATCTGGTGCGCGTCGGAGGCCAGTCGCGCCTTGTCGCTGCCGCCACGGAACAGGTTGTAGTTCATCACCACGCCGACCCGCCATTCGTTGTCGTGGCCCTCGTCACCCTGCACGTTGTTGTTGGCGCCGACGGCGGCTTCTGCGTCGAAGCGTGGATAGAACGGCGACTTGGCGACTTCGTACTGGCTCTCGGCCGATTGCACGTCGGCCTGGGCAGATTTCAGGTACGGGTTGTTCTCGACCATGCTCTGTTGGGCTTCAGGCAAGGTGGCGGGCAATTCGCCGCGGGTCGAGGCCGGGGTTTCCAGCTCATCCGGCATGCGCCCGACCACGCTGTAGAAGTTCGACTCGGCATCCGCCAGATCGACTTCGGCGGTGTCGAGGTTGTTTTGCGCCAGCGCCTTACGGGCCACCGATTGATCGGAGTCGGCGGTGCTGCCCACCCCGCGCTCGGTGCGCAGGCCAATCTGGTCGTTGACCCGCAAGTGCGCCTGCAGGTTGTTCTTGGCCAGGGTCACCAGTTCGCGACGCTTGAGCACTTCAAGGTAGACCTCGATGGTGCGCAGGGCCAGATCCTGGGCGGTGCCTTGCGCGTAATAGGCGCGCGAGTTGGAAACGCCCTTGGTGCGCTCGACTTCGTTGGCGGTGTTGAAACCGTCGAACAGCATCTGCCGCAGCCGCAGCTCGGACTGGGTGTAATTGAGGATTTCGGTGTGGTGGTTACCGAAGGCCCGGGTGTTGGTGTTGTCGCTGTAGCCGCGCCCGTAAGCAGCGTTCAGATCCACCGACGGATAGAAGCCGCCCTTGGCGACCTTCACCTGTTCATCAGCCGACAGGCGCGCATCCACGCGCGAGGCCAGTTCGGGGTGGGTGGCGATGGTACTCTGAATCGCCTCGGTGAGGTTCATGGCCTGGGCTTGGGAAGTGCAAGCCATGGCCAGCAAAACCGCGCTGCAGAGGGGGGTTAGTACGCGCATGGATGCATCTCCCTGAGTCCTGATGGTGTTTCGCTGTCGCCAATTTATTGACGATATTTTTAGTAAAAAGCGTTTCATGTCTGTAACAACAGAGCTAAGAACATCCTGAAGCGTAGCTAAGAAAAAATTTTCATAAGGGTTATGCCAAAAAAAACTTATGCGGTTCGCCAAATCCAGCACATTGTTCCACTCGAAAGCCTTTGTTTTATGCGCTTTAGGGAGCACAGAAAGGCTTGAGGAAAGTTCCACTCACTTTGCGACATACGGCGAAGTACTGCTAAAGGGGAGGGACGCGTAGCGGCTGATGAGCGACAGATTTTTGTCACTCGGGTGATTCACCACCGTTACGTAGCGCTAGTGGGCCTGCTGCAGTGAACAGAGATTCCAAGTGCCTGATGGCGCTGGAGTTTCTGAATCTGCACAACCTGCGAAACGAACTGTCGAGGTGCGAGCGTCGCCCCGACAACCCGCTTGAGCCATGGGCTGCTTCGCGAACCAGCGCCGACGGTGGTCGGCAGCGGAGGAATGCACATGGCAACGCTCATCGGGATCGTCACTAAAGTCATTGGTCAGGTTTTCGCTCAATCGGCAGACGGCAGTCGGCGCCCATTGGTCGAAGGCGATCGGCTGTTTGCAGGGGATCAATTGATCACCGGGGCGGAGGGGGCGGTTGCCGTCCATCTGCAAAATGGCCAGGAGCTGACCCTCGGTCGCGACAGCAGCCTGACCATGACCGGCCAGTTGCTCGCCGATCAGGCAGCACACGTCAATGCACCGGAAGCGGTGACCCCGAGCGAGTCGCAACTGACCGACGTCGAACAGATCCAGAAAGCCATTGCCGCCGGCGATGACCCGACCCAATCCGCCGAAGCGACCGCGGCCGGCCCCGGAGCCACCGGTGGCGCGCCGGGCGCGCTGGGTGGCGGTCACAGTTTCGTGTTGTTGACCGAAGTGGCGGGCCGGGTCGATCCGGTCATCGGTTTCCCCACCGCCGGTTTCAATGGCATTCCCGAGTTTCCCGAAGAACGTCACAACGCGGTGATCGACAACGGTGACGACACCACGCCGATCGCCCCACCACCACCGCCAGTCAACAACCCGGTAACACTCACCGGGCTGTCTGTTGCCGGTGGCGAATTGAATCTCAACGAAGCCAATCTGCCCGACGGTTCCGCCGCCAACCCTGGCGCGCTGACCCAGACCGGCAGCTTCACGGTGTCGGCGCCGGACGGTCTGAGCAGCCTGAGCATCGGCGGCATCAATGTGATCGTCGGTGGCGTGCCGATCGGTTTCCCGCAATCGATCACCACGCAACTGGGCAACACCCTGACCATCACCGGCTACAACCCGGCCACCGGCACGGTCAGTTACAGCTACACCCTCAACGGCAACGAAACTCACGCAGCCGGCGACGGGACGAACAACCTCAGCGAGCAATTCACCGTGATCGCCGGCGACAGCAATGGCGACACCGCCACCGGCACGCTGGACGTCAACATCACCGACGACGTGCCGAAAGCGTTCGATGACAACAATGGCACGGCATCAGAGACCCAACTGACCCTGACCGGCAACGTCCTGACCAACGACGTGCAGGGCGCCGACCGCGTACCTGTCGGCGAAAACGCCGGCCCGATCACCCCCGGGACCTTCATCGGCACTTACGGCACGTTGGTGCTGAATGCCAACGGCACCTACACCTACACGCTGAATACCAGTGATGCGGACTTCAAGAATCTGCATGGCGGTGGCAATGGCACCGAGACGTTCACTTACACCCTGACCGATGCCGACGGCGACACCAGCACCGCCAACCTCGTGCTGCAGATCCACAACAACGACGATCCTGTGGTCATCAACGGGTTGAACGTCGAGGGTGGTGAACTCACCGTTTACGAGAAAAACCTCGGCGACGGTAGCGCCCCGGATTCGGGAGCCCTGACCCAGACCGGCACCTTCACCATCACCGCGCTGGACGGCGTCACCACGCTGACCATCGGTGGCATTGCCGTGGTTACTAACGGCGTAGCCGCAGGATTCCCACAATCGGTGACTACGCCACTGGGCAGCACACTGACCATCACCGGGTTCAACGCTGCAACCGGCGTCGTCAGCTACAGCTACACCCTGGTCGACAACGAAGCGCACCCGAATGCCAACGGCGCCAACGTGCTGAACGAGCAGTTCGCTGTGACCGTGGTCGACGACAACGGCACCACCGCCAATGCCACGCTGGACGTGAACATCGTCGACGACCTGCCAAAAGGCGTGGACGACAGCAACGCCGGCACCGCGTCGGAAACCAACCTCACGCTGAGCGGCAACGTCCTGACCAACGACGTGCAGGGCGCCGACCGTGTACCCGTCGGCGAAAACGCTGGCCCGATCACCGCAGGCACTTTCACCGGGACTTACGGCACCTTGGTGCTGAACGCCAACGGCACTTACACCTACACGCTGAATACCAGCGATGCCGATTTCAAAGCCCTGCACGGCGGCGGCAACGGCACCGAAACCTTCACCTACACCATCACCGATGCTGACGGCGACACCAGCACCGCCAACCTGGTGCTGCAGATCCACAACAACGACGATCCGGTAATCATCAACGGCCTCGACGTGAATGGCGGTGAACTCACCATCTACGAAAAAAACCTCGGCGACGGCAGCAGCCCTGACGCTCCAGCCCTGACCCAAAGCGGCACCTTCACCATCACCGCGCTGGACGGCGTTACCACGCTGACCATCGGCGGCATCGCCGTGGTCACTAACGGTGTGGCGGCAGGCTTCCCGCAATCCATCGTCACTCCGTTGGGCAGTACGCTGACCATTACCGGCTTCAATGCTGCGACTGGC